>NZ_VZPL01000088.1 GCF_008801575.1 Xanthomonas cissicola
GCTGCGCTGGATCGCCTTTTTGCGTGCCTGGTTGCAGGTGGTGCGGGAGCGTTCCTCAACGTGCTCAAGCACTATGCGGCTCGCAAACATGGCAATGGAGGTTTGACAGGGGTTTTTCAGGGACGACGACTTACCCGACCCAGTCGGACCGCAAACCATGACAATGCCGTCGTCCGGGTACAAGGCGCCATACAGGTCATCGCCCAGGTCATTTTTATCGATTGCCGGTGGAATCTCCGGAAGCTCGCGGAGGATGATCGAGATACCGAAAGACCCGTCAATCTCCGCGCCTGTTGCGTTCCAACGGAAGCGCAGCGAGTCGGACCGACTGAGGCGGAATGTGTATGCATTGTCTAGGTCCATCCCGCGCTTGAGCTGAACCTCGGCATTGGGACCGCCATAGAGGTAGCCGGCAATGGAGCCCACCTCTGTCGCATACAACGTGCGGCGCGTGAGTCGATACAGCCGGCCGTGGATCCGCGCAGTGACTCTGGCGTTCGTCTTGATGTATACGTCCGAGGCGCCCAGCGTTTTGGCATGGACCAGAAGCTGTTGGACACCGATTTCGTCGAAGACAGTCGGCTCTGACCGCAGCAGCGCCCGATCGATTAGGTCCTGGTCGGAAAGCACCGCGTTCATGGGTTCACCCGGACTGTCGGTTGAATGGGCTTGGCCGGAACCGCGATGGGCTTCCATTGCGTGTGCGGCTGCATTTTCGGCAGCGCAGTGATGCGCAGCATGCGTTCGTTGATGTTCACCTTGTCGCCGTCGCCTGTGATTCCGTAGTTGGCCTCGGCCACATATGGCTTGCTGACGACGCCCTGCTGAAGCAGGCGCCGGTACAGCAGCATTCCTTGGTAGTCACGCTTCAGCCGGTTCAGCGATTCGGTAAGGATCTGGTCTGCCTGCTGCTCCCCTGCCTTCCAACCGGTCGTGACCGCCTGCTTCCATACCGTCCGCTCATCCCCGCTCTTGGGTGCCATGTACGGCTCGGGCGGGTCATAGGAGAAGGTCGTCTCGGTCACGAGGTACGAGCGCCAGGTAGGGGCGGTCGTTACGAACTGTGCTTGATGCGCGATCGCATAGATCTTGTCGGTAACACGAAGAACGTCGGTGCCTTCTGATTGAACGACCTGATTCGCTTCAGT
Source organism: Xanthomonas cissicola (assembly GCF_008801575.1). Classification (GTDB taxonomy): domain Bacteria; phylum Pseudomonadota; class Gammaproteobacteria; order Xanthomonadales; family Xanthomonadaceae; genus Xanthomonas; species Xanthomonas cissicola. The sequence continues at coordinate 1,149 of NZ_VZPL01000088.1, forward strand.
CAGCACCGGGGGAAGGACGTTGCGATCCATGAGCAAGGAGCCAAAATCGAAGGCTCTGTCCAGCTGCGGTGCCTGCTTGGCCAGCAGCTGCTGGATCTCGAAAGAGCGTCGGGCAAGTCCAGCGCGAACGCCATACGACAGTCCATCCTCACGAATGGCGGACGCGCGCAACTCGCCAACTGCGTCAATCACACGGACCTCAGCACCGTTTCGCTCAAACGCACCAAGCGCATGGTCTAGGTCCGGCGGAGCATCAGAGACCGCCATTGCTGTACTCGATTGCGATGATGCCGCGGCGCCCGCCGGCAGAAGGCTCAATTGCGATGTCGGCGCGAGTGCCGGCCTGAATGCCCAGATTTCGCAGGTGATCGGTGATCGTTGCGGGCTCCGGCCCGATCTGCACCACAATGCCTACAGCGGGTTGCCGGCCGAGAAGCTTGAACTCGTAGCCGCCCTCCGCAGCCAAACGCATGACGGCTGGCTCCAGTGGACCGTTCCAAGGCATGGTCACCATCCGCTCCAGGCCCGGAATCTGCATGCGAAGACGCGGGGTGCCGGGCAGGGTTCGCATCTTGTCGTATTGCTCCGCTTCCGAGAGGTCGCGCAACGATTGCTGGATGGCCGATGCCGCGGCACTGAGATTCTCCTGCGCCGGGTCCGACGCGGATGGTCCCGCTGATCTGGTGGTGGCGCAGCCAGCGGATAGAGCCGCGCAGGTGGCGAGGAGGACAGCTTGGTAGCGACGCATCGGGGCACGTTGCCTTTTGTTGGTGAATACGTGGCCGGGATTACACAACATTTGTGGCGCAGGTTATCCCGCCGTATCTCTGCAATCAACCCCCCACAGCATCACATCACCACCCGACACCGACACTTACACCGTGTACTCGCGTCGCGTATATGTGAACGAATGTGACAGACCGGCTCTGTGTGTCGACACGCATATGTGCCGCTAGCGCGCGACTTCGCAGACCAAAGGGATTCCCGGGCATGTATTTGTGCGCGGCTTGGCTGCGACCCGGCTCCGGTCTTGCTTGATGCTATCGGGCGCAAACATCCCCTCTTATGGGATCGCATCCGGCCTCGGACGACAAAGGGAGCTTTTTTCGTTTCCGTGCGCCCCGCCCCTCGCGGCCGGCAGAACGCATCCTCCGTTGTCCAGACTGCCCCATTAGGTGGCGTGTTTATTGGCGTAGCCAAGAGCGTTACCACGCGGGGTATTTCCTGCGTGGTAACGTAGGGAGCGAGTTGATTGACCTGCCACCGAATCGAGTTATGACAACTAGCACCCGCACCGTGGAAACAGAAGCCCAGTACCGCCGTCGAGTCGAGGACTTGCGTAAACGGGCGGCCAGGATCCGTGGTCAGAACCCGGCTGATCTGCTCCCGATGGATCTGGTCGACGACCTACTGGGACGGGGGCATGGCAGCGAACAGGCGGCAACCGACGCATTGGCCGCCTTTAAGCGCCAGCGAAAGCAGTCTTCAGCCGGCGCAAGGAAAAGCGGCGTCCGGATGCAGGGTTCTGCTGCCGAGGCGGCCGCTGCCGGTGTCATATCCAAAGCCACTTTCCGTCAATACAAGGCTGCTTTGCGCGCGGTGTTTCAGGCTGACCTGGAGACGGCGCCCACCCGATACGACACCGAATTGCTTAGCGCCGCGATCGAGCGGCTCGATTCGACGCCGCAGACCGGATACGCGCGCAAAGGGCGGGCGAGCTCTGCTCTGAAGTCGAAGTCGTTCAAAGCATCCGAGCTCGCCCTGGTGCTGCGAGAAGTCCACAAGGGGATCTCCGAGAGCCGCCATTCCTGGGCCGTTGGTCTCAAAACCTTTCTTGAGGCGAATAGCCTCGTGGGTCTGCGGCCATGCGAGTGGGCTGAGGCATCGATTCGGTCCGGCGATGACGGGATGACCGTTATGGTCGTCCGCAATGCCAAGACCACAAACGATCGCGGCAACGGAAGCCATCGCACGCTGATTCTGGATGATCTGACGACACAAGAGCTTGGCGCGCTACACGAGATGGTTGAGCTCGTAGATCGCGTGCAGAGCGGTCAAATCCTGGACGCCAATGGAAAGGCGGTCAGCTTCGACGAGCTGTTGAAGCACATGAGGGATTACCTACGCCGGCTTACCCGGCAGATCTTCCCGGCGACCGGCAATCGGCAGCACTGGCCGACGCTCTATTCCTTGCGACACCAGGTCTGTGCCGATGCCAAGCAATCGTCCACTGGCTCAGCCGAATCCTTGAGATTTGTGGCCGCGTTGATGGGCCACAAGACAGACGCGACAGCCACCTTGCATTACGGCAAGCGTCGTGGAGGGAGCAAGGGACTCCGCGTTCGGCCGTCAAGCGAAAACGTGGCCAACGTAGAACACCGGGATCCTCTGTCGAAGTTCAGCCCAGCGCGGGACGCGCCCCGTCGCACCAAGCCAAGCCGCTAGTCACCGAGTTGCAGGGTGCAGCTCGGTGGTTCGGTTGCATGGTGCAACTCGGAGGGCTCGGGTTGCACCGTGCAACTCAAACAAGCGCGCTGCATTCGGCGCACATATATGCGCGTTGCTAGCATGAGGGGCTGGGGCGATTCCCCTGGCTTTCCACACTCAAATACAGAGCACTATTGTGCGCCCCACATATAGGGAGAATTGGATTCAACCCACACCAGCGCATGCATAGGAGACCCACATACGTGCGCCGCTTCCCCACATCAGGGGTGATTACACTTGGAATCCCCAGTCGGTACCGGCCTGCGGTGCGAACTTATTGCCACGTGGCAATAACTGTAGTCTGATCGGGTTCCAGGGCTGGCGGAGCGCGGCCCAGCCGAGGCCCAGCTGGGCTACCAGCCAACCGCCCTCCGTCGGGCGACCGCTAGGTCGGACCACTAGATATTATCACGTGGCAATATTGAAGCGGCAGAAATGTCGTGCGACACTGCACATTCATTGCCACGTGACAATACTATGGCCCGCAAGATTCGTTCTGCCCAGCTCACGGCCCACCGCCCGGATCGTGTGGACTACGACTCCGGCACGCCCCGCCTTCTGCAGTCCGCTGAGGGAGCGCGGTACCGCCTGCTTGCAGGGCCAGCGCCCGCCCTTCCGGATGATTTGGTAGGCGGCCTCGTGCTCACTGATGCGGAGGCAATTGCGGCCGCTTCCAGGCTCGGAACCACTTCCCCAGCAGAGCTCACGGTGATGGAGAAGATCCAGCTGGCGATTGCGCTGGCGGACGATGTCAAGGCGACCGCTCTCTGCCTTCTCCTGGGCGAGCGTAATCATCCCGAGGTCTGGCGTTGGACCGCACTAAAGCGCGCCGCGCTGGACCTGCGAGAGGCCGTCCTATCTGGCTCGCTTACCCGCGGCCACGCCAGGCCCCTACTGCCCTTGCCTTCACAAATACAGGCGGAATGGACCAGGCGGGCGTTGCGCGGCAGGTGGTCGGTTCGCACGCTGACATCTATGGTGGCGCGAGAGAGCAAAGCGGGGACACCAGCTACCCCATCCCTGGCCGCAGCCGATACTAAGCACCTTGAGGACCAGCTAGGCCAGAGACTGGGATCACCCGTTCGCCTAGAGTGGCCAGAAGCGCCTGGAACCCGGGCGCTGATTATCGGCTACTCCGATATGGAGACATTGAAAGGCGTGCTCCAAGAGCTCGCCCGGGGACCTGAAGGCACCGGCCATCTCGGCAGCACGATGAGAAGCCTGCGAATCGAGATCGCGGATGCTGATGAGCTCGATGCTTTGACCGGGCATTTGCTGGGCGAGTAATCTCCCCATTTATGGGGAGATTAAGCGTCAGGGCTCACCCTACCCGGTGTGGGGGTGAGCCCTAGGGGACCAGACAGAAAGTCGCACCGTGCGCAACTAGTACCCAAGCGGTCAGGCTCCCCATCGGCCGCCACACTGGTCAGACCAATTCTCGGTTGCACGGTGCAACCCGATTCCACTCCGCCCACCTTCACCCCAGCACCGGGGTGCTGTCAGTGTCAGTTGCACCGTGCAACTCATGATGATGGGGAGCCGTGGCTGGAGTTGCACCGTGCAACTGACACTGCCACCGCGACTCCTCTGACCAGCATATTCGTCGGAAGCTTCAGCCACTACCGGCAGCTGGAGCTTGGCCGCAGAAGATCAAGCAAGTTGCACCGTGCAACCCGGAGTTCATCAAACGACGCTCTCCATCTCACAATGATGGGTGTCAGTTGCACGGTGCAACTCGCGATGTCGTAAGCCGTAACTCGCGTTGCACCGTGCAACTGACAACCGCCTGGAATCCTTTGACCGGCCGTGTCCTAGGGCAACAGTCCCTCTTGCACTTCGCTCAAGGTCGCGACAGATCACCCAAGTTGCACCGTGCAACCCCTCGGACAGCATCGCACGAGGAAGCCGACGCTACGCTCCAAATTCCTTAGACAGGGCAGACCGCGCTCTTTAACGTCCACAGCTCGATCTGTTGGCCCAAGACCTCGTAGCGATCCGAGCCCACATTCCCCAAGTTGCACCATGCAACTGACTGAGAACCTAGGCTAGGGAAAAGAAAAGCCCGCTTACGCGGGCTCATCTCTGTCATGCAGGCCGGCTTACAAGCTAGCCGCGAACTCTGCCAACTTCGCCAACTTGTCGCGGTCGAGCTCGATGTGAAGTCGAAGCTCGCTAAACCTGGTGCCGTCTTCAGTAGTGACAGGAACCGCCTCGAAGATCCGCCGCTCCCCCGCTTTGAACTCTATCGGATTCATCTTGGGACTGACCGGCACAACTTTCTTAAGAAGCTCTGCCGGGGTCAGCTTCTTGTCCAAGTCTTTAAGAGATTCAACGGCTTTCTCATTCGTCTCAGCCGCTTGAAGGAACTTCGCGGCAAATAGGCCGGTGACCTTGCGCGGATCCTTCAAAGCTACAAAGACTTCATCAGGGAGGTCATTAATCGACATGATCCGACTGATTGTGGCCTTGTGCACACCTTCCGCTTCGGCGATTGCAACCATATTCTCGAACAGGCCAGCCTTAAGCCAGGTCCGGTACTTTCTAGCCTGCTCGTACTGACTCAAGCCCTCCCGGCGCGCATTCTCACTGGACATCAACAGCACCGCTTCGCGATCAGATACTTCCCGCACAATCGCTTCCACCGGAATGCCTAGTTCTGACGTCACACGATGACGCCGATGCCCCCAGACGACCTCGAACTCGAAGCCGGCAGCAACGTTCTCGGCGCGAGCGGGACGTAGGAGAATGGGCTGCTCGTTCCGTCCCTTTCGCCGGATGTCCTCCTTCAGCTCCTCATACTTCTCGTCGCGAAACCCGAGTTCGTCCCGATCGCGATACTGGGTGTGGGTGATCTTCGTGGGGTCTACCAGCTGAACCGACCCCGCTGCTGCCAGGGCGTCGAGTTGCCCCTGCAGTTCAGCCACTCTCTCGCGCGCCAGACGCAACTCATCGCGGGCCAGCTCGCTCACCATTCCCAAGGCCGGAACCGAGCTGTCCGGCCGGGCGGCCCCCGAACCAGCACCGTGGGCGAGAGGCGGGAAGCCATCGCCGTCCATCGCCCCCAGCAGCGCCGCGCTTCTTGCCTTCTGCTTGCTCATGCCGCCTCCTCACTCACGCTCTGCTCGCCATTCTTCTGTGCAGTCAACCTCGCACGGGTCAGCAGGAGGCGGGCCTCAATGGACTGACACAGTTGATTGACGATGTTCATCGCCTTGCTCAGCTGACGGGTATCTGTGTCCGCACGGGCTACGTCGTAGATCGTGCGCATTGCTTTTGCCGCCCGGGCGACTGCCGTCAGATAGGGAAACTTCTCACCCATAACCAGTTCCCCATAAGCCTTGCGGATAATCGCCTCCATTTCCGCCGAGGCATTGTTGTTCTCTCCCAGCGTAATGAGAACCTGGATCCAGTCGAACTCTTTCGCGTTGCCGACGACATCGTCCACCTCTCGCTGGAAGCCGCCGAACATCCGGATGAACTGAGCAGAGGATGCAAAATCCGGCATCGAAGGACGCATGGGTACCAGCAACGCATCGCAGGCCTGAGTAGCCACCGTGGTCAGGTAGGACATGGAAGGTGGACAGTCAATTAGGATCACGTCGTAATCCTTCTCAATGGTTGCGATACCTTCCGCCAAGACTTTCATGTAGAACCACGACACATCGCCAGCCTGACGCATATCTCGCTGACGCGACGGCAGCACCAGATCCGCCGACGCCAAACCCACGTTCGACGGGATGACGTCCAACGTCGGAATCTCCGTCTTGCGGATGCAGTAATCAAGCGAGGTCTCGGAACCCTCGAAATAAGGAAGCAGCGTGTCTTCGACAGACAACTCGATGTCGGGATGAATCCCGAAGAGCGTCGACAGCGTTGCCTGCGGGTCGGTGTCAATCACCAGGGTCCGGTACCCGTGCAAGCTCAGGTACGCGCCGGCGTGAGCGGTAGTGGTCGATTTCGCGACGCCCCCCTTGAAGTTCATGATTCCCAACGTCACGCAGGGCTCGCCGACGCCACGGCGCCTGTCTAGCTTGGCTTTCTTGCGGATTTCCGGCAGCTCCGCGATCGCTTGTCGCAACGCCACCGCTTCAGCCAGGCTATACCTATAACCGGTGCGCCCCGTGGACTTCGGATTTTCAGTGCCGCCTGCAGCATCCGGACCCATCATGCTCGCTGCGACCCGGTTGACCGTCGAGTGGCTGACGCCAATGGAGTCGGCGATCTCCCGCAAACTCAACCGACGGCTCTCGCCCTGTTCCGGACTCAGCTTGCTTGGGTGCGAAAAGTCCTTGGCACGCATGACCATCTGGCCAATGCGATCGCCAAGCTGCACAAGGTAATCGGCGCCAATGGACGGGGTGGGGGACTGCTCCGCGGTCGTGCTCATACTGTCTCCATGTCTGCTTGTGGTTGTGTTGCGCGTGTTCCATTTTTCCCGTATTGTGCCGATTAAATGGAACACGTCAACAATAATTTCGCGAGATCGACCGCTGCCGCCCCAGGAATGGGGTGGAGGTCTGCGCGTCATCACGCTAAAGCGGAAGCGGATCGCACCCGACAGGCACGTAGCCAGCTGCCTCCAACCTCCCTATTCATGGGGGGCCCCAGAAAAAGGGATAATTCCCCAGTTATGGGGCGAGTTAACCCCGCCACTGGGGAGGCTCTGACTAACGCGACTCCCCATCTTTCGGGTGCTCGGTCCCCAGCAGCGGGGAGGTTATGCCCCATTGAGTGGGTGGTTACTCCCCATTTTTGGGGAGGGATGCACCAAATAATGCTTGTTTATCAGAGTGTTACAATTCCGCGGGCAAGCCCTTGTATGTATTGTTTGTCTAAAAAAAAACACACAACAAGGCATCGGAAGCAACGGCCCGACCAAAACGTGGAGCGATCGACTGGTCACCAGCGCGACAACGCCCCTCAGGCACCTCCAGGCAGTCAAGGGAGGTAACGGTCCGCAATCTGTGCTTCAATGCAACCACTTTCGTTGGGATACATCTGCTGATCCTTCGTTCGGACCGCAGCCCAAACAGGAATCCCGTATGACCGCACTCGCCAAACCAGCCTCCCATTCAAAGCAGTCACACCAGGACCGCAACGAATGCGATAAAGCACCGGCGAACATGATCGTGCGTAAGCATGTGGGTGCCATCCAGATCTGGAATAGTCTGACCCTGCTACAACGAAAGGTTTTCGCCGCTCTGCTCCTCAACGGCTATGAAGAGCTGCCGAACTTCAGCATCATTTCCCACCAGATCCCTATTGGCGTGCTGTCCTACCTTGCTGGTTTCAACAGCAAGAACACGCCTTACCTGAAAGAGTCACTTACGGGACTGGTTACATCTCCCGTGCAGTGGAACATCCTGCGCTCTGACGGGCGCGCTGCCTGGGCAGTGAGCGCCACCCTGGCCTCTGCGCGAATCGAAGATGGGGTTGTTTACTACTCCTTCAGTCCAGAGCTACGCAAGCGGCTCTACGATCCCGAAGTGAGCGGAGTGCTTAGCGCAAGCGTCACGCGCCTGATGAAGAGCAGTCCTGCTTTGGCGCTGTACGAGAACTGCATGGTGTACGCGGACGAGGGCGTGACACCGGCCTTTGCTCTGCCAGACCTGAAGGGATTACTGGGGGTTGCCGGCAACTCCACGTATGACGACTTCGGCAAGTTCAAAGACAAGGTGTTGAACCCAGCTTGTCGCGAAGTAAATCGCGTGGCGCCGATCCAACTTGAGCCCATTCTCAATAGAAGCGCCCGCAAGGTAGTGAGCGTTGCATTCGCGATCAAGATCCTGGGCGATGGCGGCTTGGACAAGATGCGAGAGCAGGCTGATCCGTTCCATGGCCGCGATACCGACTTGGTGACGCGCCTGCAGGAAGAAATGACCCTTGGGTATGGATCTGTAGTCAAGTTGTTCGAGCAGCACTCCGATGAGCGACTGCGCGCGGTGCGGGACTACGTGGTCGCGCGCTTTCAGGAGGGCAAGGTCCAGAAGCACAAGCTGGCACCGTACTTCCTTCGTGTGGCCGAAAATGCCACGCCTGAAAGCCTGTCGCAGAAGCAGACCACGTTGACCTTGGAAGCACGCAAACCAGCAAGCGAGCAGCCCAAGGACGAGGCAACGCTTGCGGCTGAATCTGCGGAAGCCGAGCGTAAGCTGCAGCTGCAGGCGCGCCTTCATACCGCGGAAGCTCGATTGGATGCACTCGATCCCGAGCAGCGAGCCAAGATCGAAGAGAGCTTTCGGCAGCAACTGGCAGCCGATAACAAACTGATCTATGACTCCCTGCGGAAGCAGGAATTCTCTGGCCCCCTGTATCGGAAGCTGCTAATCCAGCATGTGGCCGCAAACGACTGACCGGCAGTAATTCTCCGGTAGGAGGCCCCCGCATCTCGGTGCCGACCCCAGCCGTCAGCCGCCGGCGAGTCTGCTTACCACTTTTGTTGGCATAAATATCTGAGGGCGGTATAGTCCGGCCAACGCTGACCTACCGCTTTCGAGGTTTTCACATGAATCAGATCCAGCTACCGGTCTTCGCTGTGCCGTTGAAGGCCGGTGTTCCCTGTGGTATCGGCGCTGTCTCTGCTGCGGCCGCGACCCGCCAAGAGAAGCTTGACTACCGTGATCTCCCCAACGCGCCTAGCGCCCCTCGACCCCGATAAGGCGTGCACCGATGCAGCCGGTCCACCCAGACAACCACGTGTTCACCGTCGCCGGCCGCGTCGCCGGGCTCGGAGACCAGAAGGGCGCGTACGTCATTGCCACCTCTCCAGAGGAGCTGGTCGCACGATTTCGTGATTGGGATTTCGAAGTAACATCTATCGCAAGCCTGGCGGACGTTCGTCAGAGCGTTGAGATCCTGGACGCAATTGCGTTATGCAGCGCAGAAGTGGGGGCTGAAGAGTACCTCGACTTACTTCCGGTTGAGCCAGGTCAGCGGCGTCAATCGTCCAACGTGTTCACTTTCGTTGGCAAATATGTTGGCGGCGGCCGGGTCCCAGAGGCTACCGCAATGGCAGGATTCGGTACGGCTGCTGACGCCTCGGCGCTCTCGGGGTACCTACGTTCCGCTGGCTTCGATGTGCTGTCGATCATGAGCCACAGCGAGGCCTTGAATTTGCAGGCTGAAATGAGGCTGGTTGCCTGCGACGCGCTCGCCGATGAAGCGCACTTGGTGAATCTGAAAGAGCTGTAGTCCCTGATGGCCCCCACAGAGGGGGATGGTGGAGAGAACGGCTTAGTTGGTGCTCCCTCGATCGGCATAGTCTCTGCAACGGAGACCTGAAACTGCGCAGACTATGCCGATCGATACCGCCATAGTTTGTGAAAATCCGCCTAATGTCTCTACAAATCATACGGTTACCAAATCTTTTATAGCCACAGCTATCCAGCATATTTTGTACACAGGCAGCCGAACAGCTGATTTCTCATGATCTTGCGCGGCGCCGACGTCCATATCACTTGGTGCGGTAAGTCAGTGACGTGATGACCGCTGTAGCGCTCGCGCGATAAGTAGCGCCGGCGCTACATCGTGGAATGAACGTCCAGCAGCTGCCGATCTGCGCCGGTTGTGACGGTATTAGGCGCCCGACCGAGTGACCGGCATAGTTCGTGCAATCGGTGTCCAACTGTGCCGTTCTTCCCAAATCGCCGAAGGCCACATTCGTTGGCATATATCGTTGACCCGTTTGTTATGGTGTCGTATCCTCGCGAACGATTTCTAAACATTTGTGGCGCGACGAATGGACGATTCTCCGAAACCGCCTGCCAGCTCCAAGCCTCAGCCTAGCGCAGCGAGCTCGCTAGGTGGCTATCCGCCGCTGGCAATTGATGTAGCAAAGCTGGCCTTCTATGGGCGCCATTTCGGGAAGTTGGTCGCGGCAATATTGATTTTGTCGTTTGCGCAATGTGCCCAGGTGGGCTGGAACATGTTCAAAGAGCGCCGGGAGGTACGGCGCGAGTACTTCGGAGTCGATTTCAAGACGGGCCGTATGGTCCGCCTAGTGCCGCTGAACGAGCCGTATCTCGCCAAACCCGCCATGCTTAGTCGTGTCCAAGAGTGCGTTCAGGGCGCCAACACATACGACTTCGTCAACTTCCAGCAGAGCTTCCAATCCATCTCTACCTGCTTTACGGATGGCGGCTGGAACGCATTTGCGCAGGAACTGGAACGCGTCGGAACCTTGAAGGCAGTCCGTCGCCAGCGCCTTGTGACTCAAGCAGTCGCGACGGGCGTACCGGTCATTATCGGAGAGCAGCAGATCGGGGGCGCCTTGACCTACACCGTGCAAATGCCGATTCGCGTCAGCTTCCAGGGCGGCGAGGGCGGTCGTGGTCTGGCAACACAGAACCTGCTCATTACAGCCACCGTGCAACGCGTCCCCGAGTACGAGAACCAGTACGGCATAGGCATCAGCGCGTACACGGCCGAGGAACGCCGCCAATGAGCCTGGGGCGTATGTTTCTGGCGAGCGCGGCATTGCTGGCGTCGGCGGCGGCTATGGCGCAGGCACCAGCTGCCGCAACGGCTGGGGCCGCGCCGGTGCAGCAAGCACCGGCCGCGCCGTCCGCCGTGGCCACTGTGCCAGCGCCCGGCCTGCCGATCCTTCCCGAGATCAACGAGGTCGCCTTCGATCGCGTCAAAGCCAACGCTGCGCCGCTCACGCCGGAGCAGATCCGAGATCTCCGTCGTCTTGTAGACGACGCGGAGCGTGCCGCGTCGATAGCGGCGCGTGGCACGCCCAGGCCTGTATCAACCTCCGTTGTCGCAAATCTGGCGCCCGGCGCAGAACCGGCGGTGGTGCGCTTGGCCTATGGCGCGGTAACAAATGTGCTGTTTGTGGACGGGATCGGGAATGCGCTACCGATCATGTCGCCCGATCTCATGAAAGGAGGGTTCGACGCCTTCGCGGTGGCCGAGAACAGCAATGTTCTCAAGCTATTTCCCACACAGCCCTATGCGACCGGGAACATCTCCGTTTCCTTGAAAGGAGTTTCGGCCCCCGTCCCGCTGATGTTGATCACGGGTCAACGGGAAGTCGATTACCGGGTAGATGTTCGGGTCATCGGCGGGAACATCGCCCAGAAGCTCGCAGGTAGTGGAAGCGCCGGCAGCGCTGTGACCACCACGATGCTGGAGTTTATTACCGGTGCCATCCCGCAGGGTGCTGTCGCGCTGAAAAGCGATAGCCCCGACGTGCAGGCTTGGGCCTACAACGGGGCCTACTACGTAAAGACGCCCCTGACACTTCTGTCACCCGCTTACCGCAATCCAGGCAAGAGTCCGGACGGCACCAGCTACTACGAAATCCCGCCGACCCCGATTGTGGTGGTGTCGGTCAGTGGAAGCCCCAAGCACGTCAAGATAGAGGCGCCGTGATGGCTCAGCAGGAAAGCGATATCAAAGTACGCGCTGGAAACATCGCCAGCGCGCTTAAACACGGACCAACACGCCTCATCTTCATCGGTGGAATTGTCCTGAGTCTGGTCGTGGTGGTGCTGGCCTTTAGCTTCATGGGAGGCGGCAAGCCCGCCAACAATGGCGAGGTTGTGCTTGAAAGTGTGCCCGAGCCGACCGTCGCACCGAGCGGCCAGACGCTGACCAACACCAAGGCGTACGACGCCTTAGCGCAGCAGAGTGACATCCAAGCGCTGAAACAGGCGCAACAGACCGGTGGCACGGCAATGCCAATGCCGCGGCCTGGCCAAGCCGCAGCGGAAGCCAAGGGCGAGGTCACCATCGATGGCACCGGCGTGAACATGAATGCTGTGCCAGAGCCAGCGGCCGCTGCCACCACCACAGCGCAGGCGCAAAGCGCCGAAGCTACCGCCAGGCTGCAGCAGCACGAACAGCAGGTCCAGGCACGGTACGCGACCATGTCGAAGCAGTACGACAACCTGGTTGGCCGCTGGATCAGTGTGCAAACGCCCGTAAGCGTGGCTGTAAATCAGGAACGAAAGGCAGGCGAAGCAGCGGATGCCCAAGTGGGCTCAGCGGCGGTCGCAAGTACCGCTTCCGACGAGATGGCGGAGACCACAAGCAGCGCCGTCCTGCGAGCGAATGACACGTACCTCGGGATCACCTTGGGGGACGCCACAACCGACGATCGACTGCCGCTGGTACGCGCTCGAATCCTCAATGGGCCGGGCAAGGGAAGCGTCATGCGCGGGACGATCGAGACCAGCGAGTTCGCGCCCGGCGGGTTTATTCACTTCACTAGGGCCTGTTAACACTAATGGCCCGAGCGATTAAACTATTGGGCATGGAGATCACGCCAGCACAATTTTCTCTGATCGAACACTGCCTGCCGGCGCAGCGCGGCAATGTCAGCATGACCAACCTGCAAGTGGTCAACGCCATCCTTTACGTTGCCGAGCATGGCTGCAAATGGCGCGGCCTACCCAAGCGCTTTGGCAACTGGCATACGGTCTACACACGCATGAACCGTT
>NZ_VZPL01000089.1 GCF_008801575.1 Xanthomonas cissicola
TGGTCTTGTTGGCGTCGTAGACCTTGAACGCGAGCGGGTTGTCCGAATCGCGGCCTTCGAAACCGATCTTGCCGATGCCGGGGAAATATTCTTTCGCGCCGATGTACACGGTGTTGCTCATGGGGTGTGAAGTCCTTGCTGCTGGGGGAGTTGTAGAAAAACTATCGATCAACCGGCGTAGAGCGGGCTGACGACATGCAGGTGCTTGAGGAAGGTCTGGTAGTGCTGCTGATACTGGGCCACACGCTGCGGGTTGGGCTGTGCGGCAAGCGCATCGTCCACCTGCAGGTGCTCCAGCACCACGTCGGCCAAGGCCGCGTCGCCGCCATCGGCGCGCTCGCAGGCCCACAATGCCTGTAGCGCGGCACCGAACGCGGCGCCTTCGGGCTGGGTCGGCACCACGACCTGCAGGTTGAAGATGTCGGCCACCATCTGCCGCCACTGCGCGCTCTTGCTGCCGCCGCCGGTGAGCAGGATGGTATCGAACTGCAAGCCCGCAGCAACGAAGGCATCGAAGCCATTGCGCAGGCTGTAGGTCGCACCTTCCATCGCGGCGCGATAGAAATGCGCGGCGGTGGTGTTGTGCAGATCCATCCCGAACAGGCAGCCGCGCGCAGCCGGCAGATCCGGGGTGCGCTCACCGTTGAAGAACGGCAGCAGCACCAGCCCGTCGGCGCCCGGCGCGGTGTCGGCGATCATCGCTTCGGTGTGGTCGCGGGTGATGGAGAACATGCGCATCACCGCCTCGGTGGCGACGGTGCAGTTCATCGTGCAGATCAAGGGCAGCCAGCCGCCGCTGGAGGAGCAGAACGCGGCCCAGCGCGCCTCATCGTCCACCACCGGGTGATCGGCATAGGCGAACAAGGTGCCCGAGGTGCCCAGGCTCATGGTCAGACGTCCGGGCACTACGTTGCCGGTGCCGATGGCGGCCATCATGTTGTCGCCGCCGCCGGTGGTGACGCGCACGCCGGCCGGCAGATTCAAGGCATCGGCGGCTGCATCGGATAAGGCATAGACCGCGCCGGTCTCCACCAGCGGCGGCAGTGCCTCGCGCAGGTCGCGTTGTGCATCGACCGCACTCAGCATGCGCTCGGACCACTGCCGCGTACGCACGTCCAGCCAGCCGGTACCGGAGGCATCGCCCACTTCGGCAAAGCGCTCGCCGGTGAGCCAAAAGTTCACGTAGTCGTGCGGCAGCATCACCGTGGTCATCGCGGCATACGCATCGGGACGATGCTTGCGCGTCCACGGCAATTTGGACGCGGTATAGCCGGCCATGATGGGGTTGCCTGCCGCGGCCACGCTGCCTGCGGCGCCGCCGACGGCGGCCATGATTTCATCGCATTCCAGCGCGGTGCTGGTATCGCACCACAGCTTGACCGGCGCGGTGACGCTGCCGTCGGCGGCCACCGGCACGAAGCCGTGTTGCTGGCCGGAGACGGAGATGCCGCGCACGCGCGCACGCTGTTCGCCATCGAGCTGCGCGAAGCAATGCACGATGCCGTCGATCCACCACTGCGCCTGTTGTTCGCGGGTGCCGTCGTCGCGACTGATCAGCTCCATGGGCGCTGCGATGGTGGCGACCACGGCGCGATCCTGCGGATCGTAGGCCACCAGCTTGACGCTCTGCGTGCCCACATCCAGTCCTACATACAAGCTCATTGCGTCACCAATCGGTTGTTGTTGAGTCCCACCTGCTGGGTGCGGCCTGCGCCCAGTTCCAGGTCCAGGGTCTGCCCTGCGTAGGACAGTTGATAGCGCCCGCCACGATCGCTGTGCAAGCGTGCGTGCTGCAAGCGACCGCCCTCCCATTCCAGATCCACGCTGGCGCCGCCACGCACGCGCAAACCGCGCACGCTGCCGCGTGGCCAGGCCTTGGGCAAGGCCGGCAGCAGGAACACGCTACCGCCCCAGCTTTGCAGCAGCATCTCGGTGATGCCGGCGGTGCCGCCGAAGTTGCCATCGATCTGGAAGGGCGGATGTGCGTCGAACAGGTTCGGATAGGTGCGTTCCGGCGAAATCAGCAGTTGCAGGATGCGGTAGGCATGCTCGCCGTCGGCCAACCGCGCCCACAGGTTCAAGCGCCAGCCGATGCCCCAGCCGGTGGCGTTGTCGCCACGGATTTCCAGCGAGCGGCGTGCGGCCGCAGCCAGTTCCGGGGTATCGCGCAGATTGATCTGACTCGAGGGATGCAAGGCGTACAGATGCGAGACGTGGCGGTGGTGGATCTCCGGCGCCTGCATGTCCCAGTCCTGCTGCCATTCCTGCAACTGCCCCGCCTTGCCGATGCGGTTGGGCGGCAATTGCTCGCGCAGGGCGGCCAATTGCTGGGCCAACTGCGCATCGATGCCGAGCAACTTGCTCATGGCGATGCATTGCGCGAACAAATCGCGCAGCAGCTGCGCGTCCATGCTGGGCCCGGCGCACACGGCCGCGCCGAAGGGGTGCTGATTTTCCGGCGACATCGACGGATTGGTCACCATCGCGCCGGTCTGCGGATCGCGCATCAACGTGGCAACGAAGAACTCGGCGGCGCCCTTGAACAACGGGTAGACCTTGCTCAGGTACGCGCGGTCGCGGCCGTAATCCCAGCGGTCCCACAGTTGCTGCAGCAGCCATACGCCGCCCATCGGCCACAGGCTCCATTGCGCGCCGTCGATCGGGCCGGCCTGGCGCCACAGATCGGTATTGTTGTGCACCACCCAACCCGGCGCGTCGTAGATCGCCCTTGCGGTGTGCGTACCGGTCTGGGCCAGATCGAACAGCATGGCTTCCAGCGGTTCAACGCATTCGTGCAATGCGTTGGCCTCGCTTGGCCAGTAGTTCATCTCGGTGTTGATGTTGATGGTGTACTTGCTTTCCCACGGCGGCTGCATCAGGTCGTTCCAGATACCCTGCAGGTTGGCCGGCTGGGTGCCAGGCCGCGAGCTGCAGATCAGCAGGTAACGTCCGTATTGGTGATACAGCGCAGCCAGTGCCGGATCATTGCCTTCGGCGAACCGCTGCACGCGTTCGTCGGTAGGCAGCTGCGTGGCATCGCTGCTGCCGAGGTCGATCGCCACGCGCCGGAACAGGCGTTGATGATCGGCCAGATGCGCACGCAACAGCGCGGGGAAATCCAGCTTGGCAGCCTTGCGCAGGCGTGCGGCGGTCAATGCGAGCGGATCGCCATCGACCGCATCGAAGCGTTGGTAACTGGTTGCTGCGCTGAGCAGCAACACCACTTCATCGGCCGCGTCGATGCGTAGACGGTCGCGCACCTGGCTCAGTTTGCCGCCACTGACCTGCGGCAGCACCCGCAATGCAAACCGCAACCTGCCTTCGATACCTGCAAAACTGCCGTTGCGACCACTGAACAGCAAACCGCCCGGCTCCGCGGTGACCTCGCCGGTTTGCGGGCTGTCGATGCCCACACGCAGCGAGATACCGCCGGGGCGGTCGCACGACAGCCGCACCACGATGCATTGCGCCTGCGCGCAGACGAATACCTCGCGCCGATGCACCGCGCCGCCGGAGCGGAACGTGGTGGTGGCCACCGCCGTGTCCAGATCGAGCTGACGGCGATAGTCGCTGATGCCGTCGGCGCGATCGAAATCCAGCAGCAGATCGCCCAACGGTTGATACGGCATCTGTTTGAGCGGACGCGAAAGCAGCTTGGCATCGGCCAGTTTTTCGGCTTCTGCGTAACGACCGGCGAAGATCAGCGCACGCACCTGCGGCAAAGCCGCCAGCGCGTCAGGGCTGGTTGAATCGTAGGGCCCGCCTGCATACAGCGTGTCTTCGTTGAGCTGCAGGCGCTCATGGGCGATACCGCCCCACACCATCGCGCCCAATCGCCCGTTGCCGACCGGCAAGGCTTCTACCCATTCATTGGCCGGTTCGCGGTACCACAGCTGCAGGGCCTCGGCAGCCGCGACGGGCGGGAGCGCGGTTGTTTTCGAAGCCTGCGTGGCCTGTGCAGCTGCCGGCACGGCGCCCAGGACCGCGATGGCGGCCCCGGTCGCCTTGCACAGCTCACGACGGGTCAGCACGGCAACCGCCGTGCTGACTGACCGGAACCGCGCGCGCCTGCCTTGCGGCGTTCCGGCATCTGGGTGCTCATCGACTGAAAACGGCCTGCGATCATCGACGACGCGCTTTGCCCGACGCAATCTTGCGCTGCAACACGCTGACCGGCTTGCCGTCGTACTGGATGCTGGCGTCGGTCTTGGGCGCGAGCGCGCCGGCATCCTCGCGCGGGCCGTCGACGAAGCGCACGTTGATGGTGCGTTTGGCCTGCATGCCGGTCCAGCTGCCTTCGCGCTTGCCGATGCTCAACTCGCCCTTGGCCTGGTTCCAGACCAGCGGGATGCGGCTGAACTCGCCCTTCTCGTAACCATAGCCTTTGCCATCGTCTTCATACAGCGAGAACTGGCCATCGGCGCCGGTGTAGACCACCACGGTGAGCGGTGCATCCGGCACCTGGTCGACGTATTCCTGCACCGGGCCGGTGGGCACGATGGAACCGGCACGCACGAACAACGGCATGCGCTCGATCGGCGCGGCTGCTTCGATGCTCTGGCCGCCCTCGTAACGCTTGCCGGTGGCGAAATCCAGCCAGCTGCTGCCGGCCGGCAGATACACCTGCCGCGAGGTGGCGCCGAAGCGGGTCACCGGTGCGACCAGGAACGCCGGCCCGAACAGGTACTGATCGTTGATGTCGCGGACCTTGGGGTCGTTCGGGAAGTCCATCATCATGCCGCGCATGATCACGCCATCGCGCTGGTAGGTGTCGCCGGCCAGGCTGTAGATGTACGGCAGCAACGCATAACGCAAACGGTTGTAGTAGGCCATGCTCTCGTAGAACGGCGTACATTCCGGTGCGATGTTCCAGATTTCGCGGTACGGGAACTGGCCGTGCGACCGGAAGATCGGCACGAACGCACCGAACTGGAACCAGCGCGTGTTGAGCTCGCGCCATTCCGGCAGGTGGGCCGGATCCTGGTCTTCATAACGCTTCTCCACCGCAAAGCCGCCGATGTCGAAGGTCCAGTTGGGCAGGCCCGACAGGGCCATGTTCACGCCACCGGAGATCTGGTCGCGCATGTCGTCCCAGCGCGACACGATGTCGCCGCTCCACACTGCCACCGCATTGCGCTGGGTGCCGGCATAGCCCTTGCGCGAGAGGATGAACACGCGCTTGTCGTCGGCCGCACGGTCGCCCACGTACACGCCATGCGTGTGTGGCAACGGGTAGGAGTTGAAGTATTCGGTGGACGAGCCCAGCGCGTTGGGCGTGGTGCGGGCCTTGCGCTCGGCGATGTCCAGGTTGGAATGCACGTCCGGCTCGTCGGCGTCCATCCACCAGGCATCGAAGCCCTTGCTGTTGAGCTTTTCGTTGATCTGGCGCCAATAGATCGCCTGCGCCTTTTCCGAATACGGGTCGTAGAACGAGTTCTTGTAGCCCTTGCCGATCCAGTCCAGTTCGCCCACTTCCACGTTGCGCTTGAACATGAAACCGGCAGCGTCCAGCTCCTTGTAGTTGGCGGTGGTGGGATAGAACTTGGGCCAGATCGAAATCATGATCTGCGCATGCATGTCGTGCACGGCCTTGACCATGCCGTCCGGGTCCGGGAAGTGCTGCTTGTCGAAATCGTGCGAGCCCCAGGCGTCTTCCGGCCAGTACGACCAGTCGAGCACGATGTTGTCCAACGACAGTTTGCGCTTGCGGTATTCGGCCACCGCGCCCACCAGCTCGTCCTGGCTCTTGTAGCGCTCACGGCTCTGCCAGAAGCCGTAGGCCCATTTGGGCAGCATCGTCGACTTGCCGGTGAGTTCGCGATAACCGGCCACCGCCTGGTCGTACGAATCGGCGGAGACGAAGTAGTAGTCGATCATCTGGCCGGCTTCGGACCACAACGACAGATCCTTCGCTTCGGCGGCCGGCAGCGGGTCGCGATGCAGCAGCGCGATGTAGCTGGGGTCGATCAGGTCCCATTCGATCTTGACGGTGTGGCGCTGGCCCGGCTCGAGATCGAGCTTGAATTCGTGGTTCCACGGGTTCCAGTTCTGGCGCCAGCGGTCGATCACCAGCTTGCCGTCCACATACAACTTGGCGTATTCGCTCGAATACAGCGAGAAGGTGTGTTCGCCACCGGTGAGCGCTTCGATCTCGCCCTCCCAGGTCACTTGCATGCGGCTGTTCTTGTCCTTGGTGATCGCCTTCTTCGGGTACTTGGGCAGATCGCTGAGGTATTGGTAGCTCACCTCGCTCTCGCGGCGTTCGAGGATTTGCTTGCCGTTGATCGCATAGCGTGCGGTCAGTGCGCCGGCCTTGCCCTTAGCGTCGTACAACTTCAGCGTCTTCGGCAGCGGCTGCAGGCCGCGCGGGTCGCCCAGGCGGGTGATCGAGTTGTTGTCCCACAGCAGGCCGTAGTTGCGGCTGGACACCAGGTACGGCACCGCCATGTCGATGTTGTTCTGCTGCAGCTCGACATTACGGCCCTTCTGGTTCATCCAGCCCTGCTGGTGCTGGCCGAAGCCGTACAGCGCTTCGTCGTCGGGCGACTGGAAACGCTGACGCACGCGCAGGTACTGCTTGCCCTCCACGTTCAGCGGCGCAAAGCTGCGCCCGCCGGCCACTTCCGACAGCACCGGTTTGCCGTTGGCATCGGCAAAGCTGACATGGCCATCGACGGTGGAGATGCTGGCAGTGACCTTGCCGGTCTTCAGCTGCACGCTGTCGCCCTGCTCGGCGATCTGGAACGCGGTGTCGCCCTGCACCGGCACGCGCATCAGGCTGGGGCTGCGCGCGAAGTCGCCGTCCGGATCGGCGCTGACGCGGATGATGCCGGCATCGACCACCTGCAGGCGCACCGGTGCGGCGCCCTTGGCGCTCGGCACCACGGTGACGCCATCGGCGGCCTTGCGCACTTCCTGCGCGTGTGCGGCATTGGCCAGCAAGGCCAGCGACAACGCCAGGCACTGGGCCAGTGACGTAGGTCGGTTGGCAGGCATGGCGCCGGCAGAACGGATGGTGGTTTGCATGATCACTCCCTTTGAATGACGAAACGGTGCCGCGGGGGCGGCAGCGCATGGGTAAGGCGAGGCGATGCCGTCGCGGCGGCGTCGCGGCGTGGTGGCAGGCGCACTTATTTGTAGGTTGCCAGCTTGATCTTGAGCAGCTGCGGCACGCTGGAAAAATTGACGCCGTAATCGGTCTGGTCGCCATTCCAATTGCGCTGGAATTTCCACTCGTTGCCTTCGTACACACCTTCCTCGACACGGTCGTAGATCATGTTGGCAGTGGCGTCGCTGGCCGGATGCAGGGTCACGCGCGCGTGGTAACCGGTGACCAGGAATTCGTCCGGGCTCAGTTCGGCGATCAATGCGGCGCCGATCGGTTCGGGATTGCCCGGCGGCTCGCCCTTGAACCAGAACTGCGGCACGCCATAGGTGATGGTGGCGCTCCAACGGTCGTTGAGCTTGAGCTCCTGCACGGCCTGGCCGGGTTCTTCGGCAGTGCCATGCAGCTTGCCTTCGGAAGCGGCCTTGGCGAACGGCCGCATCCCCATGCTGACCGCCTGAAATCCGAGCGCGAACGGCGCCAGCGTCTCTTCGTTGACGTGCTTGGCACCGAGCGGACAGTTGGAATAGCGGGTGTAGTCGATGCCGAAGGCCGACCAGCCGATGCCGTTGTGGCCCAGCGTGGGATACAGATAGCGCGCGTATTCCGGGCGGTTGCCGGTTTCGGCCACGAACAACGCGTTGTCCGGGCGTGCGTAACGTTCCAGCACCGTGGTGTACATGCGGTATTCGGGCATGTAGATGTCCGGCGCCAGCAGGTCGATGTGCGGGCCGGCCGCCTTCCACACATCCAGCACGTTGTCGGTGGGTCCACCGCTGGCGTACTGGCCGGGCTGGCCCGGATTGAACGGGCCACGCAGCGCAGCATTGACGTACATCGGCAACGGATACTCGGCCTTGCCGGCTTGCGCTATCTGGTCGATGTAGCGGCCGATCGACCACGCGTGGAAGATCTCGTCGGCATCGGCACCGAACACCTGCGCCCAGGTGCCCGGCTGCTTGTTCATCCGTTTGATCAGCTCGTCCGGCACCTGGCCGTCGAACAGCTTCTGCGCCATCGGCGAGAAGTCGCGCACGCTGCCGTAGGTGCCCGCCTCGTTCTCCGGCTGGATCATGATCACGGTGTGCTGCGGGTCCACCTTTTTCAGGTGCTGCATGAAGGCGACGAATGCCTTGCGGTCGGCATCCAGGGTGGCCTGCGCATGCGGCGACAGCGAACCGATCGACTTGCCTTCGCGGGTGACCACGCGCGGGAAGCGCTGGTTGTCGGTCTTGACCCAATGCGGCGCGTACTGCGGGCCGTTGTTCTTCCAGGTCGCAAACCACAACAGCACCAGTCGCACCTTGTGCTCGCGCGCCTGATTGAGCAGCGTATCGACGAAGGAAAAATCGAACCTGCCTTCTTCCGGCTCCACCTGTTCCCAGGCGATCGGCACCTGCACGGTGTTGGGGCCGAGCACCTGCATGGCCGGCCAGACCTTGTCCATGATGCCGGGATAGTTGCTGGAGTTGTTGACCTGCGCGCCCAGGATCAGGAACGGCGCTCCATCGACCATCAACGCATGCTTGCCGTCCTTGCTGACGAACTGCGGCATCGGCGTCTGCGCCGCCGGCGCCGCTGCCGTGGCAGGCGTGTTCGCTGCGCTACCGGCAATCGGTGCGACTGCGACCGGCTTGGCTTTGTCGTCCTGTTCGCCGGATTGGCACGCCGCCAGGGCCAGCGCCAACGCGGACAGCAGCAGCGGACGCAGGCGACGGCGTGCAGGGGAAGAAGCGATCACGCGTGCAACGGGGGAATGCATGGACATAAGGCTCCGTGTCACCAGGTATCGGTGCGGAAAGGGGAAACAGGAAGGGCGTCGCGATTGATCAGATTGGCGTCGTCCGGGTTTTCGCTCCAGCCGTAGCGCACGGCGACCGGTGCGGCGACGGCATCGCTACGCACGATCACGCGGTCGCCATCGATCTGCGCGGTGGCCGGGTGGAAGCGTTGATCGGCGCCGGCAATTCGAAAGCCCTGCACGGCACCGCCGCCACGCACCTGCAGCGCGCTGCCCTGCAAATCAAAGCCCAGCACCGCCTTGCCGCCGTCAAAACTTGCGCGCTTGAACACCGGCGCGCTGTACACCAGCGTTTCGCCATACGCCACATGCCGCGCCGCCAGTGCAAGGCGATGACCCACATCGCGCTTGTTGGTGGGATGGATGTCGGTGGGGTTGCGATATCGATGATCACCGCCTGCCCGGTCGCTGGCAGCGCCAGCGTCTTGGACTGCGATTCGCGCAACAGCGCCCACGGGCTCAGCTCGCCCTTGTCGCCGCCGGCCTTGAAGTTGGCCAGCTGCACCCACAGGAACGGCAGCGTTTTGTCGCCACGCTCGGCACGCCACTGCTGGATCATCACTGCGAACTGCTCGCGGTATTTCACCGCGCCGGTGTCGGTGGCATTGGTTTCGCCCTGGTACCAGATCATGCCCTTGACCGGGAACGGCTGCAGCGGATGGATCATCTGGTTATAGAGCAGCGTGGGCAGCTGATTCTTGTTGTCGGTCAACGACACCCGCACTGCGGCCGGGCGGAATTTCCAGCCGTCCAACGCGCGTTTGGCACCGGCGCTGGTCTGCACGAAGCGCTGCTCGTCCGGGCCATGCATGCCGCCACCGCCGCTGAGGTCTTCCACGCGGACCGCAATGTGGTTGACGCCGGCCTTGAGCGCCGCAGCCGGCACCTGATACACGCGTGGCAGGTTCCATTGCTTTTCGGTGCTGCCGACCTGCTGGCCGTTGACGTAGGTGGTATCCGAATCGTCGATCTGGCCCACGCCCAAGGTGATGCCGGCCTTGGCCTCGGCAGCGCTGAGCGTGATGGTGGTGCGATACCAGGCGATGCCGTCCATGCCGTCGTAGCCGCTGGATTCCCATTGCTTGGTGACCGGGATGCTGTCCCAGTCGCTGTCGTCGAACGCCGCTTCGCGCCATTGCGGCATCTCGTCCTCCACCTTGGGCCAACGCGCGATGCGCTTGCCGGTGGCCGCCTGCGCTGCGGCGTCGCGTTGCTTGATCGCCTCGATCGCGCCCTGGTTCTGATCGGCATTCAGGCCCAACGACGCGGCGTCCATCCATGCTTCGATCGCGCTGCCGCCCCAGGTGCTGTTGACGATGCCGATCGGCACGCCGGTGCTGGCGCGCAGCTCCTTGGCGAAGAAATAGCCAACCGCGGTGAATTCACCGGCATTGGCGGGCGTTGCGGCCTTCCACTCGCCACCGGTCAGGCGCGCCTGCGGCTGCACCGACCACGACTTGGGCACCTTGAACTGCCGTAGCTGCGCATCGTTGGCAACGGCCACCGCTTGCGGGCCGTCGCTGGCCTGGGCCAGCGGCCATTCCATGTTCGATTGCCCGCCGGCCAGCCACACATCGCCGACCAGCACATTGCGCACCTGCAGCTCGCCCCCGTCGCCCTGCACACGTAGCACGTACGGACCACCGGCTGCATGCGCAGGCAGCCTGACCTTCCATTGCCCTGTTGCATCGGCCTTGGCGGTGGCGCGCTTGCCGTCGAAGCTGACCGCGATCGCGGCGTTGGGCGAAGACCAGCCCCAGATGGGCATCGGCTGATCGCGCTGCAGCACGGCGCCATCGGCGAACAGCAGCGGCAGCGTCGGCACCGCCCAGGCACACGGACTGACCAGCACCAGGCCCAGCAGGCAGCCACGACGAACGAAAGAAGCGGTCATGCAGTGATCTCCAAAGTCGGCGCAGCCAGGCGCCGCACAGCGCCGTACACGGTAAGACAGCGCGATGACGCGCGCAGCGAGGCCGCGCTCATCGTGGATCGCCATAGAAGATGCCACGGCCGCCGGTGGCAAAGTACACGCGGCCGGCAATCCGCGGGTCGCCGGTCACGCTATACGGTTTGCCGAAGCGATGGGCATCGTCGTTGATGCGTCGCCAATGGGCGCCTTCGTCGTCGGAGCGGAAGATGCCATCCACGCCCGCCACGCGCCCGGCCAGATACAGGGCCGGCGGCGCGCCAGCACGTAGCGCCTTGCCGATGCCCAGCGAGCGCGCTTCATCTGGTTTGGATAGCGTGCGCAACTGGCCGTTCTGCCAACGCATCACGCCCAGCGTCGGGCTGGCCAGATACACCACGCCCGCACGCCAGGGGTCGGGACGCAGTTGCGGGCGCGCACGTTCATCGCGCGCCGGGCTGCCAACCTGCTGCCCGGTATCGCGAAAGCTGCCCGCGCCATCGCTGCTCTCGTACAGGCGCCCACTCACCCGGTCGGCCGCATACCAGCGCTGCGCATCGACGCGGTCGGCCACCACCACTGCGGTATCGGGCAAGCCCTGCACGCGCTGCCAGCGCTTGCCGAAATCGCCAGTGCGCCACACCCCGCCTTGGTCAGGCACCCACACCACCTGCGATGCATCGGCGGCAATGGCAATGGTGCCTGCCCCCTGCCCACGCGGCGGTTCACTTGCGAATGCAGCCCAGTGCGTGCCCCCGTCCTGCGAATACAGCGCGCGGATCTCGTTGTTGCGGCGATCGCGCACGGTGCCGCTGCGCACCACCCACTGCGGCGCCTGGCCGGCGCCATCGATGCTTTCGCCATTGGTCAGGCGCGGACCAAGATACTGCAACTGTGCGGTGTCCAACGCGTCATGCCGGAAGCCATCGATATCGCCCAGCGCGCTGAGCAGATGCGCGCCGGCCATCGGGCTGAGCAGATCCAGCGGCACGGTTTCTTCCAGCCCACGGTCCTGGAACCACCACTGCAGCGGCTGCTGCTCTGAAAACGTCTGCAGATTGCGCGAGGCCCAGATGCCGTAGCCGGTGACGAACATGGCGTGGTTGCTATCGAACGGATCGATCGCCAGCGCGCCTATCCAGTGCGGTGTTGCGTGCGCGGTCCACGGCGCGGCGCTGTGATCGAACTGCGCAGCCGCCAACAGCGGAACCCAGCTGCGTCCGCCATCGCCGCTGCGAAACACCTCATCGCGCGGCGTGCGGCGGCGGAACGTGCTGGCCAGCAGCACCTGCGGATGTTGCGGATCCACCGCCACCGCGCCCCAGCCGAAACCATCGCCAGTCGCTGGTTGTGGAATCGGGCTGATCTCGCGCCAGCGGCCTTGCGTCGCGTCGTAGTTCCACAGCGCGCCACCGGCCATCAGATCCGGGCCGGGGTGATCGCCATAGCTCAAATACCACTGCCCAGCGTTGTGACCGACCATGTGACTGGGCCGTAGCCCCTTGGGTTGCCCGGCCACGGCCGACCAGGTGCGCCCCGCATCTTCGGAGACATACAGGCTGGTTTGCGCAGTCGAAACGCCCACATAGATGCGTGGAGTCGCAGCGCCAGCATGGCCGCTGGCGGCGTCGAACACCACGAAGGCGATTCCCACCGCCTGTTCGCTTCCGACATGGTTGCGCGCCGTGGCGCCAGCCAATGCATCGGCAGGAAATCCTTCCACCCGCGCCCAGTGCGCGCCGCGATCGTCGCTGCGCCACAGGCCCGCATCACGTGAGCCAAGCAACAGCACACGGCCGTCGTGCGGGTCAACGGCCAGCCGCTCGCCATTGGCGCGGCCCAATTGATTGCCACCGAGCTTGAACGGCAGGTCGGCGCGTTCGAAATGCTTACCGCGATCGAACGAACGCAACACCGCGGCATTGCCGGCGCGTTCGTGCATGTAGGTGCCAGCAGCCAGGTACAACGCGTTCGGGTCGGCAGGATCGACCGCAAAAGCGTCGATTCCCATCAGATTCCAATCGTCGGCGCCCAACCAATCGGTCAGCGCGACCCACTGCTGCGCCTGCGCGTCCCAGCGATAGGCACCACCGACATCGGTGCGTGCATAGGCAAGATCGCGTTCGGCGGGATGAAACAGCACACCGGTGACAAAGCCGCCCCCCCCGATGGCCACGCTGTGCCACTGATACGGGTCTGGCGTACCGGGCTCGTCCGCGGATGCCTCGGACGTCATGAAGAGCAGCACCAGCGTCAGGCAGACAGCAGTCAGCCACGCATGTGCTGCAGAAAAACGGCGCTTAGTAGGCGGATCGATCACGGCGATCATTCCTCCGGCTCCCCTCGCGATCGATGGCTTGGTCATCGATAGGAAAAACACCGGCCCAACGAGCTGCCTGCACAGCTCGCCGGACCGGCGACGCACTTCCTACGGCGCGTTCTACAGGCTGGCCCGCAAGGTCAGGCCATACCGACGATCGTTGATCACGAAATCGCGGTAGCGCGACTCGGTGCCCAGATAGCTTTCGCGACGGGTATCGAGCAGGTTCACGCCATCGAGCGAAATCGACCACACATCATTGATGTTGAAACGCAGCGAGGCATCCAGCTGGCCGAAGCCCTTGTTGTAGACCGGCAGGTTGCCGGTGCCGTTGCCCGCAGTGGTCACCAGCCAGTCGCTGCGCCAGTTGTAGGCCACACGGCCCTGGAAGCGCGCCGTTTCGTAGCTGAGGATCGCGTTGTAGCTGTTCTTGGACAGGCCCTCCAGCGGCACCGTCAGCGACTGGCCGTTGGTGTCGGTGGCGGTCGGGCTCGGCGCTTGGCTGTCGACGTAGGTGTAGTTGGTCTGCAGGCCGAAACCGCTCAACCAGCCCGGCAGGAAGTCGAAGAACTGCGTGTAACCCAATTCGGCGCCGCGGATCTTGCCCGAATCGCCATTGACCGGACGGGTGATCTGCCACACCTGGCCGTCGTACACCTCGTTGAAGACGGCATTGGCGATGAAGCCTTCCACCTTCTTGTAGGGCCTGTTAACACTAATGGCCCGAGCGATTAAACTATTGGGCATGGAGATCACGCCAGCACAATTTTCTCTGATCGAACACTGCCTGCCGGCGCAGCGCGGCAATGTCAGCATGACCAACCTGCAAGTGGTCAACGCCATCCTTTACGTTGCCGAGCATGGCTGCAAATGGCGCGGCCTACCCAAGCGCTTTGGCAACTGGCATACGGTCTACACACGCATGAACCGTT
>NZ_VZPL01000090.1 GCF_008801575.1 Xanthomonas cissicola
CCCACCAAGGACGCCGCACGCGCCGAGGTGTTCGACTACATCGAGATGTTCTACAACCCACAACGCCGTCATGGTTCAACTGGCGACCTGTCCCCTGTAGAGTTTGAACGGCGCTACGCGCAACGAGGGTCTTGAGTGTCTACGGAACCCTGGGCGTATCAAAAGTCGGAGTCAGGCACCTTAGAGCCCAGTCCCAAGTCTTCGCACCGTGCGGTGCCGGTCGAAATTCTCACCGTCGATCGCGGTGAGGTCACTGAGATGGGACTCATTGAGGCGCAAAGTCCGCCGGACACTCAGTCCTACATCGAAGCGTCCTTTGCTGTGCCAAGCAATCAGTTTGAATTGCATCTGGTTCCAGCAGGGCAGCTCGCGGCCATCGTGCGGCAGATCGTGGAGGTGGAAAGTCCTATTCATCGCAGCGAGATCGTGACGCGCGCCCGGACGCTTTGGGGCTTGCAGCGCGCAGGTTCGCGCATCCAGCAAGCTGTTGAGGATGCGATTGGGTCGGTGGTGTCGATGGGTGGTGTGCAGATCGTCGACAAGGACTTCTTGGCCATTCCGGGCAAGGAGGTCCGCGTGCGCGACCGCTCGATAGTCGAGTCCCTGACACTGCGCCGCCCAGAATTCTTGCCTCCTTCCGAAATCGATTCGGCTCTGATCAAGGTCGTGCAGAACAATCTGGGCGCGAAGGCTGAGGAGTTGGTGACGATGGTCTCGCGGCAGCTCGGCTACAAGAGCACGAGCCCACAACTTCGCCGGGTCATTCTTGATCGCTGTGAGGCCCTCGTCGGGGCGGGGCGATTGGCGTCAAAGGGAGATCTTTTGGTGGTGCCCTGATCTGCCGCTGAGATTTTCGCGCTTGCCGCTGACCTTGGACAACTCTAAACTTGTCAGACACCCACCAGGACACAATCCGGTTTGTGTTTTGCTTGCAGATCAGTGGGTTAGGGGGCGTTACTTCACGTCCCACTCTCTCCGCCATACGTCGTTGCAAATCGCAGAGGTGCCGTGACGTTCCGCCGCGCACACCGCTCGTCCCATCTGCTGTCCCATACTCTGTGCGATGGTCGTCCTGACGATCAATGTGTCAGCGGGCTGATCGCTCAGCGGTGCGCTAGACCGTGCAGTGCAGGTGGTCGCGCTGCCGGCACCTGCATCGCTGCTATCGCTTTCAGGACGATCCGGAGCGAGCAGCGCTCACCTTGCTACGGGAGCTGCACGCGCTTAAAACGCAGATGAGCCAGATCCGCGTCTGGGCATAAGCCCCTGTCCATCACTTGCTGTGGGCGCCTGCAGTGATAGTGCTGTATTGCCACTCCGCTTAGCTGCTGCTGCGATGCATGACACCTCCCTCCTGATCAACACCGACCTGCCTGCGCTGCAGGCCGCTGGCGATGCGGCCGGGAAACTCTGGACGATCGGTCATTCCACCAGGACCTGGGAGGCGTTCGTTGCGCTGTTGGGCGCGCATCGGATTGAGGCATTGGTGGATGTGCGGCGCTTTCCGGGCTCGCGTCGCTACCCTTGGTTTGCCAGCGACACGCTGGCGCAGGCATTGGACGCGGCGTCGGTGCGCTATCTGTGGCTGCCCGCGCTGGGCGGACGTCGCAAGGCGCAACCCGGATCGCCCAATGGCGCGTGGCGCAACGCGGCGTTTCAGGGCTATGCCGACCATATGACCAGCGCCGACTTCGGCGCCGGGCTGGAGCAAGCGACGGCCATGGCACGGGAGCGGCGTACGGCGCTGATGTGCGCCGAAGCGCTCTGGTGGCAGTGCCATCGCCGCTTGATTGCGGATCTGTTGCTGCACCGCCGGTGGCAGGTGCTGCACATTCTTGGCGAGACCGCGGTGCAGCCGCATCAGTTGAATGCCGATGCGCGCCCGGTTGGGCGCGATCTGATCTATCCGCCGCGGCAGGTTGGTCTGTTTTCCGCCGAGTAGGCGCCTGCGGTAAGTCGAGGCCCAGACGATCGCCGCGACCGTCGCTTGTCTATCGAACGCGATCGCGCGGGCTCACAGCACCGTTGCGTTGACCTTGAAGACGTCCACTGCGCGGGTGAGTTGCGTGGAGTGCTGTTCCAACGCGTGCGCGGCGGTGCTGGCGGCTTCGGCCAGGCGCACATTGTGTTGGGTGGTCTCGTCCATCTGCGCGATGGTGTGATTGACCTGTTCGATACCGCCGGCTTGTTCGTTCGAGGCGGCGGAGATGTGGGCCATGATGTCGGTGACGTGCTGGACGCTGGTGACGACTTCGCCCATGGTGGTGCCGGCGGTGTGCACGAGTGTGGAGCCGTCGGCGACGCGTTGTACGGAGTCGTCGATGAGCCGCTTGATTTCTTTTGCTGCATCCGAGGAGCGGTGCGAGAGCGTGCGCACTTCCGATGCGACAACGGCGAAGCCGCGGCCTTGTTCGCCTGCGCGTGCGGCCTCCACCGCGGCGTTGAGGGCCAGGATATTGGTCTGGAAGGCGATGCCGTCGATGACCGAAATGATGTCGGCGATGCGCCTGGAAGCGGCTTCGATGCCGGACATCTGTTCGATGACCTGGCCGACCACGTCGCGGCCTTCCGTGGCGATCGCGGCGGCGCCGCGTGCGAGCTGGTTGGCGCGGGCGGCGTGCTCGGCATTCTGCTTGACGGTGGAGGTCAGCTCTTCCATCGAGGCGGCGGTTTCTTCGAGGCTGGCGGCTTGTTGTTCGCTGCGCTGCGCCAGCTCCTGATTGCCGCTGGCGATATCTTCTGCGGCGAAGCCGATGCTGTTGGAGGTTGTCTGGATGCGGGTGACGATGTCGGTGAGGCGGTGCACGGTGCTGTTGGCGTCGTCGCGCATGGAGGCGAACACGCCGTGAAAATTGCCGGACATGCGCACGGTCAGGTCGCCATCGGCGATCGCGCGCAGCAGCCCGGAGAAGTTGGCCAGGTTGGTATCGGAGGTGGCCATCATGGTGTTGAGGTTTTCCACCATCAGGCGGAAGTCGTGCTCGAACTTCTCCGGCTGGCCGCGTAGCGCGAAGTCGCCTGCGCAGGCGGCCTGGGTCAGTTCCTGGATCTGCGCGTTGATCGCCTGCAGGTTGCGCTTGACCTGCTGCATGGTGGCAGTGATGGCGGATTTTTCGCCGGGATACTGCTCGATGTCCTGGGCAAGATCGCCAACCGCGTAGCTGCCCATGACCTCGGTCATGCGCAATTGGGTCTGCACGTGGGCGTGCACGAGCGCGTTGGTGTCTTGCACCATGTCGCCATATTCGCCGGGGAAACACCGTGCGTCGGTGCGGTAGCTGATTTCGCCGGCGTCGTGGCGCGCAGCCATGCTGCGTTGTGCGGAGATCACTTCCTGCAGGCGCCGCTGCATCTGCTGCATGGCGCGCAGCAGTTGCCCGGATTCGTCGTTGCCGGTCGCTGCGTCCTGGCTGCGCAGGTCGCCGTCGTTGATGCGCTGGGCCAGGCGCAGCGACTGGCGTAGCGGTAGCACCACACTGCGCGTGAGCAGGAACGCGATGGCGGCGCCCAGCAGCAGGGCGACCACGGTGGACATCACCATCAGCATCGCAAAGCCGCGCGCGGTGGCAACGGCCTGCCTGGCGGCTTGGCGGTTCTTGGCTTCCTGCAGATCGATGAAGGCGTTGATGCTGGCCAGCCAGGCAATGAAGGCCGGGCGCGCTTGCTGCAGCAGGTGCTGTTGTGCCTGCGCCTTGTCGGCCGCATCGCGGAACGCGCGCACTTGCGCAATCAGCGGCAGGGTGCGCTGCTCGATGGTCTTGATCTGCTGGAGAATGTCTTTCTCTTCCGCATCGGTCGAGCTGGCGATCATGTCGTCGAGCGGTTGCGCAGAGCGTGCGTAATCGGCAGCGAGCTTGTCGATCGATTGTTCGGCGGCGTGGCGGTTCGCGGGGTCGTCCATGAGCACGACATCGCGCAGCGCGATGGCGCGGTCGTGGACACTGCCGCGGAAGTTGATCGCGTAGCGCTGCTTGACGCTGTTGACTTCATTGATGGCAGTGAGCTGCTGGTCGATGCTGCGAACGCGTTGGATGCCGACCACGGTCAGGATCACCATCAAGACGATGATCGCGAGAAAGCCCAGGGCCAGGCGCTGTCCAATGCGCAGATTCGGGAAGAAATGCATAGGGGTTCGATCGGTGTTCCGACTGGCGGAAGAGCGGGGGAGTCCCGGCAACTGCAGGGAGACGAAGGCGCGCGCGACACTGCAGGAGCCAGCGCAACGGCCGCCGCTCTAGTTGTGTCTCGACATGTTCGTTAGCGACCTCTAACGTTGGAACTGAAGCCGTAGCGTCTGCCGGTTCAGGTGCTGGTGGGGCTGTCCACTGCGTGCCGAGCGATCTCCTCGCTCGCAGCGGCAGCGCTGCCGCGCACGGCGCACCGGCGACTGTCAACGGCGCTTTTAGGGATAACGCGAGAGATCCGGCGCCTTGATCGCAGGCGTCATCCACTTCGCAGCGAGGTTCTGCACGCTTGGCTGGCTGGCGAGTTTGAGGGCGCCATGCAGCAGATGGATGCCGAGCCGGCTATGCGGGTTCATCAGGCGTGGGCCGATCTTCGGCACGCCCTGGGCCTGCTCGACCATCGGACGCATGGCGGTGGCGTAGGCCGCGAAGGCCGCGTCCAGTGTGTCCGCCTGGGCGATCTCGTTGGCCAGCACATACGCGCCGGTCACTGCCAGGGTGGCGCCGATCCCGGCCAATGGCGTCGCGCACCAGGCCGCATCGCCGGTGAGCACGGTGCGGCCGCTGTGCCAGCGTTGCATACGCACCTGGCGTAGGGCATCGAAGTAGAAATCGTCGGTGCCGTGCATGCCATCGAGTACGCGGGCCGCTTGCCAACCGGCGTCGGCAAAGCGCTCGTGCAGGTAGGCCTTCTGGGCGTCGACGCCCCAGTCCTGTTCGCCCTCGGGCGGTTTCTGCAGCGAGAGCATGGCACGCGTGGTGCCGTGCCGGTCGGGTCGCAACGAGATGCTGCGCCCGCCGGTGGTGTGGTACCAGCGCCACAGCCGGTCGTCGTCGGCGCTGCGCGGGATGGTGAAATAGGCGATGGTCAGATCCATCCAGCGCGGATCGTTTTCCCCGGGGAAAACCTGTTCGCGCGTCGAAGAGCCCACGCCTTCGGCGACGATCACTGCGTCGAAGCGTTCGCTGCATCCGCTTTCGAAGGTAACGGTTGCGGCATCGCTGCCGGCAGCGTCTTCGATGCTGGCGATGCGGTCGCCGAAGCGATATGCCACATGGCTGCGCGCGGCATCGTAGAGCAGGCGGGCCAGATCGCCGCGCAAGATCTCCAGTTCGGCGGTAGGGCCATCGCCATCGACGTCTTCGGTCTTGAAGGTGGCGACGGCCTGGCCGTGCGCGTCGATCCAGGCGGTGCCTTCTTCGCCGGTTCCCTGCGCCAGCGCGGCACGTTCCAGGGCCATGCGTTGCAGCACCTCACGGCCGACACCACGGACATCGATATTCTGGCCGCCATCGCGAAACCGGGTGGCGCGTTCCGCCACGGTGACATCGAAGCCGCGATGGGCGAGTGTCCAGGCGGCAGTGTTGCCGGCGATGCTGGCGCCGGTGATGAGGATGCGACGCGGCATTGCAGTCACCGTGGGCAGGAAATATCAGGCATGATATTACACGTCTTGCCCGTGACGCTCCATGTTCGCGATCAGCCGGTGCATCAACGCGACGGTCTGCTGCACCTCGTCGGTGGAAAAGCCTTCCAGCGCCACTGCGTTCATACCCAGCAGCGCACGCCCACCGAGCTCGGCAATCTTGCGCCCGCGGGCGGTGAGCGCCACCAGCGCGGCGCGGCGATCCTGCGGGGTCGGGGTGCGCTTGATGAGCTTCAGTCCCTCCAGCTTGTCCAGCAGCGCCACCATGGCCGGCTGCTTCACGGCCGAGGCGATGACCAGGTCGCGTTGCAGCATCGGGCCTTTCCAGGACAGCAGCATGATCGGGCCGATCAGCGCCAGCGACACGCCGTGCGGCCGCAGCTGGGCGTCGACCAGACGGTTGAAGACCCGCGCCGCATGGTTGGCCAGATACCCTGGCGCGACCGCAGCCTGCGGATGGATGAGTTCATTCTGATCAAGCATTTGGACGACCGTGCGTTGCCCTGGGGCCATCGGGCAATGTTACGTCTCCTGCAGTGCGGCATGGCGGTCAGCGCCGCGTGGCAACGCGCGCAAGCCTGGCGGCTTGGCTGTCAAGGCGATATCGCGCTGCTGTGTTGCCGAAGACGGCACGGCCCCATGCGCGCAGGCCAACGGCCGTACCGGCCGTGGCGTAGGCTGCGTGCAGCCGCAAACGCAGGCGGGGAAGCTGCCTGGTTCAGTCGCCGCAGACGGGTGTGGCTGGACGCCATCTGCCATAGGCCAGATGATGGGCGACCGCGCGCCGCTTGGTCTTGCCGACGAGTCATGCGCCTGCGGCGACCTGGTCTTTTCAACGGTTGGACATGATGCACGGATGGGTGATGGAGAAGCTCACGGCAGGCGACCTCGCGGTCGTGCGCGGCGCGTGCCGTAGCGGCGACCTGTGTGTGGACGCACAGCGGGTACGCCGTCTATGAATGCGGAATTTCCGCACGGCAACAGCGTCATGGCGCAGGCGGTGCGCAACCACGACTGGGCGGCGAGCCCGCTGGGACCCACCGCACAGTGGCCATCGCCATTGCGCAACGCGGTCGATCTGATGCTGGGTTCGCCCGAAAGCATGTATCTGGTGTGGGGCGATGCGCTGACCTTTTTCTACAACGACGCCTACACGCCGATCCTGGGGCCGCGCCAGGCGCAGGCGCTGGGCGCGCCGCTGCGCGTGCTGTGGGCCGATGCCTGGGAGGCGGTGCGCGAGCCGATCGAGGCGGCATTCGTCGGCCAGGCATCGCGCTTTGAGGAAGTGCCCATCGGCATGAACCGTTACGGCGTGCCGGAGCAGACCTGGTGGACGTTCTCGTTCTCGCCGATCTACCTGGACGATGGCCGGGTGGGCGGCGCGTTCTGTGTCACCAATGAAGTCACCGCGCGCAAGCGGGCGCAGGCGCGGCTGGCCGACGAACACGAGCGCCTGATCCGCCTGTTCGAGCAGGCGCCGATGTTCATGGCGTTCCTGAGCGGGCCGCAGCATCGGGTGGAGTTCGCCAACCCGTGTTATTCGCGTCTGATCGGCCACCGCGATGTGATCGGGCGGCCGTTGGCCGAGGCGCTGCCGGATGCGGTGGAGCAGGGGCATGTGCGTCGCCTGGACGAGGTGTACCAGTCCGGGCGCGCGTTTTCGGCCAATGCGCTGCCGTACATCGTGCAAGCGGTGCCGGGTGGTCCCACCGAGCGACGCTTGCTGGATCTGGTCTATCAGCCGATCGCAGGCGCCGACGGCACCATCTCCGGCATCTTCGTGCAGGGTCTGGACATCACCGACCGCATCAGCCTGGAACGCGCGGTGCGCGAGGCCGAAGTGCGCAACCGGCAGATCCTGGACAGCGTGATGGACTACGCCATCATCGCCACCGATATGCACGGGCGGGTGACGTCGTGGAACGAAGGTGCCCGGCGCATTCTGGGCTGGAGCGAGGCCGAGATGCTCGGGCAAACGCTGCAGCGCACCTTTACTCCGGAAGACGTCGAGCAGCGGCAGATGCTGATCGAGGCCGCTGCAGCGCTGGAAAGCGGCAGCGGCATGGACGAGCGCTGGCACGTGCGCAAATCCGGCGAGCGGTTCTGGGCCAACGGCTCGCTGATGGTGTTGCGCGAAGAAACCGGCGAGGCGATCGGGTTCGTCAAGGTGTTGCGCGATCGCACCGCCGAGCGGCTGGCCAGCGAGGCGCTGCAAAAGAGCGAGCGGCGCCTGGACGCACTGGTGCGCGCGTCGTCGCAATCGATTTTTTCCGCCAGTGCCCACTGGCGCGAATTGCGCCAACTGGTGGGCGACGGCGTGCTGAGCGACGCGGTGTCGGCCACGCCCGACTGGCAGACGATGGTGCACCCGGACGACCGTGCGCGGTTGGCGCAAGCGCTTGCGCAGGCGACTGCCACCAAGTCTGGTGTGGATGTGGAATACCGGGTGCTCGGCGCAGATGGGCATGTGGGTTGGACCTTGATGCGCGCGATTCCGTTGCTCGATGAGCGCGAGCAGATCGCCGAATGGTTCGGCACTTCTGCCGACATCACCGACAAACGCGTGGCCGAAGAGCAGCTGCGTCAACTCACCGAGACGCTGGAAGAGCGCGTGCGCGAACGCAGCGCGGCGTTGTTGCTTGCCGAAGAGAAGCTGCGTCAAAGCCAGAAGATGGAGGCGGTGGGGCAGCTGACCGGCGGGCTGGCGCACGACTTCAACAATTTGCTCACCGCCATCAGTGTTGGCCTGGAACTGCTGCAGACGCGCATCGAACAGGGCAAATACGACCGGCTGGAGCGCTATGTGGAAATGGCACAGTCCAGCGCGGCGCGCGCCACCGCACTGACCCAGCGGCTGCTGGCGTTTTCGCGTCGGCAGACGTTGGCGCCCACCGCACTGGATGTGGAAGCGCTGGTGCGTGGCATGCACGACATCATTGCGCGCACGCTGGGGCCGTCGATCGCGCTGCAGCTGCGTCCGGCGGACCAAGCATGGCAGGTGCTGGTGGACGCGCCGCAGCTGGAAAATGCGCTGCTCAATCTGTGTATCAATGCGCGCGACGCCATGCCCGATGGTGGGCAGCTCACCATCAGTCTGCACAACCGCGCGCTGGATGCCGCTGCCGCGCAGCAGCTGGAGCTGCCAGCTGGCGATTACGTGTGCCTGAGCGTGCAGGACACCGGGACCGGCATGACGGCCGAGGTCATGGCCAGGGTGTTCGAACCGTTTTTCACCACCAAGCCCATCGGCCAGGGCACCGGGTTGGGCCTGTCGATGATCTATGGGTTCACCCGCCAGTCCGGCGGGCATGTGCGCATCGATTCGGAAGTGGGCGTAGGCACCACCATGGCCTTGTACCTGCCGCGTTTCACCGGCGTGCTGGCGCAGGACGATGTGGCACCTGCCGATGCGCCGCTGCAGCGCAACGCGGCGCACAGTCGCACCGTGTTGTTGGTGGAGGACGAAACCGCGATTCGTGTGTTGATTTCCGAAGTACTGACCGAAGCCGGATACCGCGTGATCGAAACCGCCGAGGGCAGTGCGGCGGTGGAGCGCTTGCGCTCGCAAGAGCACATCGATGTGCTGGTGACCGACGTCGGCCTGACCGGCGGCCTCAACGGGCGTCAGGTTGCCGATGCCGGGCGGCAATCGCGTCCTGCATTGCCGGTGCTGTTCGTCACCGGCTATGCGGCCAGTGCCGCAGTGGGCGCGGGCCAGCTCGACGATGGCATGGAGGTGTTGACCAAGCCATTCCAGGCCATCGAGCTGGAGCGGCGGGTGGCGCAGTTGCTGGAGCGTCGCGCGCGCTAATCGTTGCCGGTGCTGCTGTGAGCCGCTCGCTGCACTGGCAGCGATCGCCTGAGATGCGTGTCGCAGCGAACGTGGCGCAAAGATGCAGCGTGCGTACGCGGTTGGGCCTGCCTAGAGCGCCGTCTGCACGGTGCCCAGCAGATCGCGCAAGGAAAATGGCTTGGTCAAAAGATGCATGCCGGTATCCAGAAAGTCGGCACGTTTGGCGATTTCGCCCGCGTAGCCAGTCATGAAGACGATGGGCAGCGCCGGGTAGAGCATGCGCGCCTGATCGGCAAGGTCGCGCCCGTTCATGCCAGGCAGGCAGATGTCCGATAACAGCAGATCGAACGGACATGCCCTGGTGAGTTGCGTCAGCGCGTGTTCGGCGTCGGCAGAGGCCACCACGTGGTAGCCCTCGTCGCCAAGAATGTCTGCAGCCATTTCGCGGATTGCGTCGTCGTCTTCGACCAACAGGATGCGTGCGTTGGGTAATGCGTAAGCCACTACGGTCCTCGAGCGATCGCAATGCTGCGATGCTTCGCCCTGCACGGTAGGCGCACCTGCGTGACGGCAGTGTGGGACAGTGCAACACGATGCGTGCACCGCTGCAGCCCTGGTCATGCACTAGGCTTGGGAATCATCGTAAAAACACGGCAATTCTGGTGATTTGCGATACCCGCAACAGCCATGACGTGCCTTGCGTCAAGTAAAGCAAACTGATCAGTTCAGTCGCTCCCACCGGGTCATACTGTCCGCGTGTTAAATTCAGTTCCATGAAGAACGTGACGCAGATGATCGCAAACCGCATCACTACTGGCAGTACCGGGCTCGACACTATCGTGCGAGGTGGGCTGCCCGCCAACCGCTTGTACCTGCTCGAAGGCCAGCCCGGTGCCGGCAAAACGACTTTGGCGCTTCAGTTTCTGTTGGATGGTGCGGCCAAGGGCGACAGCTGCCTGTATGTGACCTTGTCGGAAACCATCGACGAGCTCACCGAAGTGGCCGCTTCGCATCATTGGTCGTTGGAGTCCCTGCATATTTTTGAGCTGGCATCCGCCGAGGCGTTCTTGGGCGAACGGCGGCAGCAATCCATCCTGCATCCATGGGAGATGGAGCTGGATGGCACCATCAAGCTCATCCAGGCCGAAGTGGATCGGGTCAAACCGACGCGGGTGGTGTTCGATTCGTTGTCCGAGTTGCGCCTGCTTGCGCAGGATTCGCTGCGCTATCGGCGCCAGGTGCTGGCGCTCAAGCAGTATTTCGCGCCGCGCAACATCACGGTGTTCCTGGTGGACGATCTGACCGGCGAGCACGGCGAGCGCGATGCGCATCTGCACAGCCTGTGCCATGGGGTGATTTCGCTGGAGCGCATGACGCTGGAGTTCGGTGCGGCGCGGCGCCGGATGCAGGTGCAGAAATTGCGTGGCGTAGATTTCATCGCCGGCTATCACGATCTGGCCATCGTCACCGGCGGTATGCGCATCTATCCGCGTTTGATCGCCTCCGACCACCACCTGCCATTTGTCGGCGAACCGGTAGGCAGCGGAGTGGAGCGCATCGATGCATTGCTGCATGGCGGCCCGTTGCGCGGTACCAGCACGCTAGTGACCGGGCCAGCCGGCTCGGGCAAGACCAATCTGGCATTGCAGTTCGTGGTTGCCGCGTGCGAGCGCGGCGAGCATTGCTGCGTGCTGGAGTTCGACGAGCGCACCGGCACCTTGTTGAAGCGTGCCGAAGGCCTGGGCATGGATCTGCGCAAATATATGGATGCAGGTCTGCTGGAGTTGCACCAGATGGATCCGGCCGAAGTCACGCCGGGCGAGTTTGCCTGGACGGTACGCGGCAGCGTGGAAGAGCGCGCGTGCCGCATCCTGGTGATCGACAGCCTCAACGGGTATCTGGCGTCGATGCCGCAGGAAAAGCAGCTGATGTTGCAGATGCACGAGCTGTTGTCGTATCTCAACCAAAGCGGGGTGACCACGTTCCTGATCAACCCGCAGCAGGGGCTGGTCGGCAGCATGGCGACCAGTAGCACCCTCAATGTCTCCTACATGGCCGACACCGTCGTCTTGCTGCGCTTTTTCGAGGCGAAAGGACGCATCCGCAAGGCCTTGTCGGTGATCAAGAATCGCAGCGGCGCGCATGAAGATGCGATTCGCGAACTGCGCATCGGCAACAGCGGTCTGCAGCTGAGCGAGCCGCTGGAGAAATTCCACGGCGTGTTGACCGGTACGCCGCAGTTTGTCGGAGACGACGGCCCGTTGCTGGATCGTCCCCTTGACTATCTGTGACGCGGACGGCTCCATCGTTCATATCATCGCGCCATTCGGCCGCGATGCGCAGAGCATTGCCGGCATCGTTGGCGAACGCGGGCTAGCGCGCCGGGTCCATGCCACGCTGGACGCGCTGGCGGGCGACCTGCACGATGGTTCCGGCGTGGTGGTCCTGACCGAAGAAGCGATCCGCGGCGACCTGCATGCGTTGTCGCACATCCTGCAAGGCCAGCAGGCTTGGTCGGACATTCCGTTCGTGTTGTTGCGCACGCCGCGGGGTGCGCACAACCGCCGGCAGGTGCGTCTGCCGGCCGAGATGACCAACGTCATCGAGTTGGAGCGGCCGCTGAGCTCGGCCTCGTTGCTGAGCGCCATCTCCACCGCGTTGCGCGCACGGCAGAAGCAGTTCGTCATCCGCGACCAGCTGGCGCAGTTGGCCGAAAGCCGCACCGCGCTGGCGCAGAGCGAGGCCGAACTGCGCCGGGTGACCGATGCGCTGCCGGTGCTGATCGCTTTCATCGACAAGGACCTGGTGTACCGCTTTGCCAATCGTTCTTACGAAGACTGGATTGGTGTGCCGCCTTCCAACGTGATCGGGCGGCCGTTGGCGGATGTGGTCGGGCCTGCGGTGGTTCAAGAACGCCGCGCCTGGATCGAGGCCGCGTTGGCCGGTCAGACGTTGACCATCGAAACCAGCTGGCCGCATGCCGATGGCCGCCGCCGCGATGCGGAAATCCGCTACATGCCGCGCTTGGATGCAGACGGCAAGGTGGATGGGTTCCATGTGTTCGCCACCGATGTGACCACGCGTGCGCTGGCGCTGGAATCGATCCAGCAACAGGCCAGCCTGCTGGAGGTCAAGGTGGCCGAACGGACCGCCGAGTTGCAACAGCAGATGCTGGCGCGCGAATCCAGCGAAGCGGCGCTGCGCCAGGCGCAGAAGATGGAAGCGGTAGGCCAGCTTACCGGTGGCATCGCACACGATTTCAACAACATGCTCACCGGCATCTTGTCTGCGCTGGATCTGGCGCGGCTGCGCATCGACCAGGGGCGCACCGAAGGGCTGGGCCGCTTTCTGGATGTGGCTTCCGCCTCGGCATTGCGCGCAGCTGCGCTCACCCAGCGCCTGCTGGCATTCTCGCGGCGTCAGTCGCTACAGGCGCGGGATCTGCAGTTGAACGATCTGGTGGCGTCGTTGCAGGAGTTGCTGGCGCGCACGTTGGGCGAATCGGTGCGTCTGGAGATCGATCTGTGTGCGGAACTGCCGCAGGCATACGTTGACGAAAATCAGCTGGAAAGCGCACTGATCAATCTGGCCATCAACGCCCGCGATGCCATGCCCGACGGCGGGCAGCTGCGTATCGCAACCCGGCAGCTGCAGGTGGAAGATCAGCCGCTGGAACTCGGCCGTGGCATCGCCTTGGCGCCGGGGCGTTACGTGGTGGTGTCGGTCGCAGATACCGGGACCGGCATGCCCGCCGACGTGCTTGAACGCGTGTTCGAGCCGTTCTACACCACCAAGCCGATCGGCCAGGGCACCGGCCTGGGCATGTCGATGATCTACGGTTTCATACAGCAGTCCAACGGCCAGGTGTGGGTGGAATCGCAGCCGGGCGCGGGCACCACGGTCAGTCTGTATCTGCCCGCCGGGGTTGCGGCGCAAACCGCAGTGCCGCAGACGCAGAGCGATGCGGTGCTGGCAGGGCAGGGCCAGCAGGTGCTGGTGGTGGAAGACGACGAGCAGGTGCGGCTGCTGGTCACCGAACTGCTCAGCGAGCTGGGTTACCAGGCCGACGTGGTGGCCGACGCGGACGCGGCGCTGCCGATTCTTGCCTCGCCACGGCGAATCGACCTGCTGGTCACCGATGTCGGCCTGCCGGGCCTCAACGGACGCCAGTTGGCCGAGATCGCGCGGCAATCGCGGCGAGATCTGCCGGTGATCTTCATGACCGGCTACGCGGAAACGGCACGCGACCGTGGCGAATTTCTCGGCGAAGGCATGAGCATGATCGCCAAGCCATTCACGCTGGGCGAGTTCAGCGGAAAGCTGCACGAAGTGCTGGGGCCTTCGGCCTGAGTGCGGCTAACGCGATGTAGCGAGCCAGTTGAACGTGGGTGATCCATGGAAGCGGTGGGTACGAGTGGTCGCTTTCGCTCTTGCGTGCCGACCTCGCCTGTGTCGCGATTGCCTGCCTTTTCGTTAGGGCCTGTTAACACATCCGAAGCCCATCAACGACTAGGACGAAGCTGAGGAATCCAAGGAACATGACATCCAGCTTCTCGAAGCGCGAGAAAATCCGGCGGTAGCCTTTCAAGCGACGGAACAGT
>NZ_VZPL01000091.1 GCF_008801575.1 Xanthomonas cissicola
CCCACCAAGGACGCCGCACGCGCCGAGGTGTTCGACTACATCGAGATGTTCTACAACCCACAACGCCGTCATGGTTCAACTGGCGACCTGTCCCCTGTAGAGTTTGAACGGCGCTACGCGCAACGAGGGTCTTGAGTGTCTACGGAACCCTGGGCGTATCACAGCCTTGAGTTTCTTCCATACCTTAATAACAGGAACATCAGATGAATAGAAAGATGGAAGGTGGAAAATTGTTCGGCCATCGAACTTTAAGCCTGAGATGTAATCTGTCGCTAATTGCTTTTCTAGCACTTTCAGCGAGCGCGGCCAGCTGTTATGCGGAAACCCACTACGCCGCGTTTACCTATCGCCAGACCTCCGGCACGCGGCCATACGTGCCGGTCAAAATAAATGGCACAAATTTTTTATTCATGGTTCATGGCAATGCTAGTTTCTCAGCAATGACGACCCATGCTAACGCGAATAAGGCAGGCATCACTGATCTCGTTCAAACGGGCGCTTACGGGATCGAGGAGCCCGGGAAGGTAAGTAGCCTGGGAAGCGCTAAGGCAGTCGCGAATACCTTCGAAGTTGGCGGTCGTGTCGATAGTAATATGGGCATCAGTGTTTTTGAAATTCCGCAGGATCCGCCAGTCGATGGGATGATTGGTATCAAATGGCTGAAGAACTCAAGGGTGATGGTGGATTTCAGTCGTAATCGGCTTGCAATACCCGACGGGGATAAGGATGTTGAAGCCGAACATCAACGGCTCAAAAAGAAAGGGTACGTTGCTCACAAGTTGTCGTGGAGCACTAATCGAAATCGTTTTTACGTTCAGCCAGTCATCAATGGCACCAAGTCTACCTTTGATGTTTCAACGGTTGCTGGGGTCATTTTTGATGATGCCTTTGCCGGCAAGGCATCGGTGACAGCTGGTCCAGTCGTTGACACCTATGGTGGCCCAACCGGAACGCAAGGGGCTGTCCGCGAAAACCAGGGTGATTATTCAATCAGTCTCGATGGTCAAGCCTTGGTTGCGACGAGGGCGAAAATATATGATACGTATGCCTATGATGGCGAAGAGAGGCCGGCGAACGCGTCTGACCAGTTGAGCGGCTACCTTGGTTGCGACTTTATGCGCGCTAATGAAGCAGTTATTGATTTTGGTGCCGGAATCCTTTTCACAAAGTCTCGTAAAGCCGGTAGTAAATAATTAGGTATCCTAGGCCGATGCAGCTCAATTCTGCATCGGTTTTACCGGTCCTTTTTTTCTCGCTGCTGTGCCCTATCTCACCAGGCTATCCAGCTCTATACGAGTTGTGAATCCACTTGTACCGTCGATCGCGTGAGTGGTCTTTGCAATCAACCAGCGTTGCCCATCAATCTCCGGCTTGAAGCCGCTCACCGTGACGATGTGCTCTGGGAAGAGATCCGCCCGGCCGATCGCCAGCGTGTAATCGAACTTTGCTATCCCACGCTTTGCCCGCTCCAGCTCTGCGTGTGCATGCTGGCGTGCGGTCGCCTCATCGGCATACGACTCCTGCAGGCGCTTAGCGTTGTCGGCCGTGCCGACCAGCACCGACTGCCGCCGCGCCTTGCCCTTGTCCACCCAGTACGCGCGCACGCCGGTGTAGGCATCACGATCGGCGACCGAGTAACGGTGCTGGTCGCCGTCGCGCCGCGTCAAGGTGACGGTCGGCAGCGGTTTGCCGGTCGCTGTGGTGCCAGCGCCGATCGGCGCAAAGACCAGCGCACCTCCCTTGACCGTGGCAACCGCATCGAAGCGCTGCCCCAGACGGGTGAGCAGATTCATATCGCTCTCGTTGGCCTGGTCGAGATGGGGCAGCTTGGTGCGCGTCAGCACCTCGGCCACGCGCGGTGTCAGTCCATGCTCGCCGGCCAGCGTGTTGAGTACGGCACCCAGCGTGGTGTTATGCCAGCTGCGTTCGCGCCGCGTGCGCATGTCGGCAGTCAGATCCGCGCTACGCGCGCGCACGGTGATGATGTCGGGCGCACCGCTGTATTCCACTTCGTCCACGATGAAGGTGCCTTTGTCGACCAAGCCAGTGGCTTTCCAGCCCAGTGCAACGGCCAGGCGCACCCCGCGTTTGGGCAGCGCCATCTTGCCGTCGTGGTCGTGGATACTCAGGTCTAGTTGGTCGGCATCGCTGCCCCGGCATTCGGTGAGAGTGAGATCGCGCAGGCGCGGGGCGATGCGCTCGGTGAGGTCGGTGCCATCGAGCAGCACGCGCCACTGGGGAGTCGGGTAGCTCATGCGGCGGTCGCCTCGGGCGCCACGTCGTCGGTGCGGCGCAGGCTCAGTTGGAACTCGACGCGGCGCGGTGTGCCATCTGGAAAGAACAGCGAGGCCGTCTCGTTGATCGCCAGCAGCAGATACGGCCCATAGACCACGCCGGCGCCGTCGACCAACGGCAACGGCTCACCATCAGCTGCGAGTTCGCGCAGCGTGTCCAGCGAGGCGCGTGTGCCGGTGAGCTCGGGAGCGATCAGGCCAGAGAGGTCGATGGTGTCATCGCCTGGGCCCAGGAACTGGCTGGCCGCTCGCGCACCCACGCGTTCGCTGGTGGCGTGGCGCCAACTCATCTGCCGCTGCAGTTGCAGATAGGCGGCGCTATCGAGAGCAAATACAAACGTGCCGTAGGACATCATCATCGGGGTGGATCCTCAGTCATCGCGGAGGCTGGAGCGGCGAGTGGCCGCCGTACGTCGCTCGCGCTCTTCAAGTTGGCGGGTGACTTCGCGCGCCAGTGCGGCCGCATCCATGCCCGGTGCGGCGTGGACGTGGATGACGTAGCTGTTGCCGCCTGCAGGCGCGCTGGCGGCGCGCGCAGGGGCCGACAACGGCGTCCGGCTATCGATCGCCGCCACAGGCGCTGTGGCCGTCGCCAGGGCCAGGCCAGCGCCCACCGCACGCATCCGGTTGCCCAGCGCCATGACGGCCTGCACAGGCGCGCCCTGGCCGCGCTGCAGGCCCACGGTGAGGCCTTGCATAGTGAAGTCGCCCAGCTGGGCGAACACGCGCGAGGGGCTGTGAATGCCCAGCAGGCCCTTGAAGCGATCGACCACACCGCTGCCGACGCTGGCGATCGCATCGCCGGCCGCACCGAGCTTGGAGCGGATGCCCTGGACAAGGCCGCTGATCATGTCGGCGCCGGCCTGCAGCATCCGGGCCGGCCAGTTGGCCAGCTGCAGGTTGATGCCGGCCCACAGCTGCAGCAGCCCCTGGCGGATGCGATCGCCGTTGCCGGTAAACACGCCCACGATCAGTGACCACGTGCCCTGGACGGTTTGCCACACGCCGCCGAGGATCTGCTTGACTACCGGCAGCACGAAGACAAACGCCTGCACCAGCCAGCCGATCGCCTTGACCGCCAGCTGCAGCTGGGTGACCAGCACCGCGCCCAGGATCTGCCCGAAGCCGCGACCGGCCTGCGTTGCACCCTGCAACTGCGCGGTGGTGGCCTCGAAGGGCGTCAGCAGCTGCTTGACCCATGCCCAGGCCTGACCCATCGCTGCGGCCACGGTGTCCCACACCGGCGCCAGCGGCGCGAGCGCGGTCTTCAGCTCGGCGAGGACCGGCGCGGCGACATCGACGATGCCTTGCCAGACGCCAATGGCGAAGGCCTTGATCGGCCCCCAGTACTTCCACACCAGCAGCGCCACGGCAGCGACGGCCGCGCCGATGGCCAGCACCGGCAGGCTGACGCCGCCGAGCAGCGGCAGCAGCAGGCGGGCGCCATTGGCGAGCATCGGCAGCACGCGGCCGCCGAACGCCAGCCCCTGCCGCAGCAGCGCACCGAAGCCGCCACCGCCCGACAGCAGCGCGACGGCGCCGTGGATCTGCGAGAACGCCATCGCGGCCACGCCGCCGGCCACCATCAGGCCGCCGAGGATCGTGACCAGCGCGGCGCCG
Organism: Xanthomonas cissicola; assembly: GCF_008801575.1. Classification (GTDB taxonomy): domain Bacteria; phylum Pseudomonadota; class Gammaproteobacteria; order Xanthomonadales; family Xanthomonadaceae; genus Xanthomonas; species Xanthomonas cissicola. The sequence continues at coordinate 3,915 of NZ_VZPL01000091.1, forward strand.
GCGATCGCCGTCTTGGCGATCGCACCCACCAGCACCGGATTGGCGCGGATCCACGTCGTGACCTGGCCGACCACCGCAGCCGTGCGCTCGGTCAGTTGCTTGAACTGCGGCAGCAGCGCTTGGCCGATCGACTGGGACACCACCACGGCGGTGTTCTTCAGCAGCTGCAGCGAGTTGGCCGAGGTAGCCACCCGCGATGCGTACTCGGCCGACATCGAGCCGCCGTAGCGCTGTGCGTCGGCAACCTTGGCGAAGTTGCCCTGCAGCAATTCCAGATTGGTCAGCAGCGGTGCGATCGCACCGATCGACTCGCGCCCGAACAGCTGCGTCATGGTCGCGGCCTGCTCGGCCTTGGGCAATGCGCGCAGCTTCTGCAGCACCGACATGATCGCCCCGCCTGCGTCCTTCTGCATGACCTGGGCCATGGTCGTGGCCTTGATGCCCAGCTTGTCGAAGGCCTCGCGCTGGCTCTTGGTGGCCGACTCGCCCGAGGCCAGGGTGAGCAGCATGTTCTTGATGCCGGTGGCCGAGACTTCCGACTCGATGCCCATGCCGGCGACGGTGGCGCCCAGCGCTGCCAGTGGTCCGCTCTGCAGACCGGCGACCTCGCCCAGGGCACCAATGCGGTTCACCACTGCGCTGATCTTGTTGACGCTTGCCGGGCCGGTGTTGCCGAGATAGTTGATCTTGTCGGCCAACACGACGACCTCATCCTGGCCCATCCGGAAAGCGGTGCGCCAGGTGGCCATGGTCTGGCCGGCTTCCTCGGCGCTGCTGTCGAATGCCACGCCCATCTTGGCCGCGTCCTCGGCGAAGCGGACCAGTTCCTGGCGCGGGATGGCGGCCTGGCCGGCGGCCGCCACGATCTTGGCAATCTCGGCCGGCAGCATGGGCAGGCGCATCGAGAGGTTCTCGACATCGCGGCCCATCTGCAGGAACTGCTGCGGCGTTTTGAAGTCCACGACTTTGCGCACGTCGGCCATGGCCGACTCAAACTCCATCGCATCGCTGATCGGCAGCACGGAGGCTCGCAATGCACGCTGGCCGGCGAAGGCCATGCCGGCGCCGTAGGCGCTCGCCTGCAGGCCGGCGTTCTGGATCCTGGCGCTACGACGCTGGGCAGCGTCAATCGCCACCAGGCGCTGCTGCTGGGCGCGCATGGCGCTGTTGGTGCTCTCGATCTCGCCGCGCAGGCGCCGCTCATGCGTGACCAGCTCGCGGGTGCTGATCCCCGCCGTCTCCAGGCGACCACGCAGGCGCTGCAGGCCGGCCTCCTGCGCACCGTGTGCGGTCTTGAGTTCCCGTGCGGTGCGCACGGCACGCTCGAACTTGGCATTCATTGCAGCGGTGGGCGTGCCGGTGGCCTTGATCTGTTGGGCAAGCGTGCGTACCGATAGCCGCTGCGCATCGAGCGCGGCCTTGGCGCGCTGTGCCAGCGCGACCTGCTCGCGATAGGCGCCGATGTCGCGGTGCTGGCTGTTGAGCTGGCGCAGCGCGTCGCGCTGGTTGCGCAGTGCGGTGGCGACGCCGCGGCTACCGCTCAGCACGCGCCGGAACGGACCGGTGGCGCGGTCGACGGCGGCCAGGATCACCTGCAGGCGCAGATTGTCGGAGGCCGCCATTTAGGCGGCCTCGTGGTTCGGGTTGGGCATCATTCGGCTCCGCTTCGCAGGCGGGCACGCTCGCGCCACGCCGTGAGTTCGTGCAGCGACCAGCCGTCCATCTCAGACGGCGGCCAGTGGAAGATGGCCGCGATGTCGGCCATCGCATCCTCTACGCAGTCGGGAAATCCACCTCCCTCTGTGCCTTCGGCAAGAAAAAAACCTGCACCTCCTGGCCGACCGCCAACAGGTCGGCCGGATCCATCGCATTGACGTCGGCGGTGGTCAGCGTGGGCGAGGAAATGCGCGGCAGCAGTGTTGCCAGCGCGGTGACGTCCAACTGCAGCACATCAGTCAGCTTGAGGCCGCGCAGTTCGCCTGCGCCTGGCTTGCGCACCTTGAGGTCGGTGATGGTCTGCTCGCCGCGCGTGATGGGCTGGTCGAGGGGAATGGCTGGGGAAAAGGTCGGGGTCATCGGAAGGTCTCGGGCTGAGGCCTGGCGGCGCCAGGCCGGAAGGGTCAGGCGCCGATGGCGCGGCGGTGCGGGGCGAGCAGGTCCACCCCGTTGACGATCTCGATCATGTTCATCAGATCGATCTCGATCACGGGTGCGCCATTGATGCTGAGCTTGTAGTAGCTGGCCGAGGTCTTGACGGAGAATTCGGTGTCGTCGCCGGACTTGGCGTTACCCGGATCAAGCTCCTTGTGACGGCCGCGCACAACCAGTTCCACCGCGTCCACATCGCCGCTGTCGTCGCGCTGGTAGGCACCGGCAAAGCGCAGCTGCACGGCGTTGTGCGTGGTGGCGCCGTACTGATTCAGTACGCTGCGCATCAGGCCGCCGCACTTCCATTCGAGCTCGATCTTCTCCTGGCCGAAGTCGATATCGACCGGGCCATTCATGCCGCCGCCGCGATATTCCTCCATCTTGCGGGACAGCGTGGGTAGCTTCACTTCGACCACCTGGCCGAGATAGCTCTCACCGTCGTTGAACAGGTTGAGCGCTTTGAGTTTCTTGGGCAACGCCATGGGTTTCTCCGGGAATCAAAGAGTGCGTTACGCGTTGACGCGTTCGGCGAAGTCGGCCAGGTAGCTGGTGGTGATCTTCTGGTACAGCTGCAGGTTCTCCAGCGGCGGCACCGGCGTGTAGTCGTAGTCGATACGCAGCGCGCCATCGGCCAGGGTGGTGGCGCTGTTGACGGTGCCGTCGTACCAGGCATTGGCATCGATCAAGTAGCCCGATGACTTCAGGTCGCGGAACTTGGCGTTGATCGTTTCGATCAGGTCTTTGACCAGCGAGGGATGCATCGGCTTGTCGACGTAGAACGCCACGCCCTCGGCAATGGTGTCGGCCAGGACCTGTGCGGTGCGCGTGGCCGTCTCGAACGCGAACATCGCGTCTTCGGCGCACGTGCGCGACCCCCAGAAGCGTTGCCCGTTGAACGTCACCAGCGTGGTGATGTCGCCCTCGTTGAGCACGCCGGCATCGGTGGCCGGATCCTGCAGATCCCAGTGCACGTCCTTGGAGATACCGGTCACGCCGGCCACGGGCACGTTGGACAGGCTCTTGTGCCAGCCCTGCTCGGTGTCGATCTTGGCGCGCAGGCCGAGCGCACGCGCGGTGGCATACGCAGCGGTCGTAGTGCTGGTGGCGGTGTCGAAGGCCAGGAAGTCCGGCCAGATCAGCATCACCTCGCGATCGCTGAACTGGCCTCTGTAGGTGACAGCCTCGGCGACGGTGTCGGCAACGGGGCGCACATAGGCCATGGCGCGCAGCTTCTTGGCGATGGTCGCCAACGCCTTGGCGACCGGCAGTGTGTCCAGACCAGGCGCGCCCAGGATGCGCGGGCGCACGCCTAGCTGTGCTTGCGCGGCGAGCAGCGCATATAGGCCGGTGTAGCCGCTGGACTTGGCCTCGCCGATGACGTTGCTGGACGTCTTGCCTGCGTCTTCGCCGTCGGCCACACGCACCACGATGGTCACCGGGTTGGTCTGATCGGCGATGCCCTGCAGCGTGGCGCGCAAGGTGCCCTGGGTGCCGGCGCTGGCGATCGCGCCGAGCACATCGGTGATCAGCACGGCCTTGTTGAGCGGGAAGATTTTCTCGTCCGCATCGGCCGCCGTGGCGACCAGGCCAACGACAGCGGTAGAGACAGTGCGGATGGTGCGCGTGCCCGCGCTGACTTCAATGACGCGGACGCCGTGGTGGTAGGCAGTGGACATAGATTCCTCGATCAGGACGAGCGGAAGCGGAGCGGGATGGTCATGCGCGAGCGCGCATTGGCGGGGGCGACGTCAGTGCGTTCGCCTTCGATCGTCAGCACGAAGCTGCCAGGCGCCTCACCGATGACCAGCTCGACGCGGGTCAGGCGCAGGCGCGGCTCCCAGCGCATCAACGCGGTGGCGGTGGCGCCATAGAGCAGCGTGCGGGTGGCGCCGTTGAACGGCTGGTCGATCAGTTCGGGCAGCAGCGAGCCGAAGTCGCGGCGCTGCTCGCGCGTGCCGATGGGCGTGGTGAGGATGCAGGCGATCGACTGGGCCAGATGTTGCTTGCCCTCGATCACGCGCCCGGTGGTGGCATCGACGCCGATCACTGCGGGCCGCCGCTGAGCGCGCTACCGGCGGTCACGCCGGTGGTCTTGTGATTCTTGAGGCTGATCCCGCCGCCGATCACGTCGGTGTCGACGGTGGCCGTGCCGGTGATGCCGGCATCGCCATTGATCTGGGTGGTGCCGTTGACGGTCAGCGGGCCGTTGAGGGTGATGCCGCCATCGGCGGTGATGCTCGCGGTGCCGCCACTGGGCAGCGTCGCCTGCAGCGCATGCGCCTCGGTGTCGTAGTGGATCTGCGCGCCATCGGCAAAGCGCAGCACGTGCAGCGTGTCGGATGCGGCAGGCGCGGCAAATCGGTCGGAGTACAGGCCACGTAGCACCAGGCCATCGGCCAGGTCGCCGGCCGGCGACAGCACCACGACTTGTTCGCCGATTGCCGGCGCCGACCAGATGATGGTGGTACCGGCCAGGGTGACCACCCAGGGCAGATAGTCGGTCAGCATCTCGCCGACCTGCACGCGGCATCGCGCCGTGGCGAGATTCACCTCGGCCACGGTGCCGAGACGAATGGCGTTACTCAGTGCGGAGGATGCGGTGCCCATGCAGCCATGGTCAGTGGCTGCACGATGTTGCGCACTGCAATCGGTGCGTAACGCAGTGGGCTACACAGCAGCGTCTTCAGACGGCTTGGGCTGCACGGCCCATGCCTGTGCGGCTTCGTCCCACACCACCGTGCCGTCGACCGAAACCGGTGCCGCCACGGTGGTCAGGTGTCCCGGTAACGCGACGCCAGCGGCCAGGCGCGGTGCGATCGCGCCGGTGGCTTTTTCCCACACCAGCGCAGCGCTGTAGTCCGGATCTGCGCGCCAGCTCGCGCGTGCTGCGTCCCATACATTGCGGCGGTAGTCGCTGGGTAAGAACGCGATCGGCTGCGAAGTGGTGTAACCCTGCGGGAGTGCATCGCCCAAGGCAAGCGTGTTGGCGACCGGCGTGGCGGTGTCGGTGCTGTAGAGCATCACGCCGCGATAGTCTGGCACCAGCTCCCACGTGCCAGACATTGGCGACAGGCGATGCCGCTGATACAGCCCCGCAGGCGGCGCGGGCGCGGTGGCAACGGTGTCGGGTGGCAGCGGGTAGCGTCCTTCCAGCTCGGAAAGGTAGACGATCACCGGGCCGGTGTACTCACCGGTGGCGGGATCAAAGGCGTGGGCGGTGTTGGTGCGTGGCAGTGGGTTGGTCATGGTCAATCCTCAGTAAGCAATGCAGTAGGTCATGCGCAGGCCAGCCGGCAGGTTGTCTGCGCCGCCGGCAGCGTTGACGGTGATGGCGTGGTCATGGGCGCCAGCGCCACGGTGATCCACCACGTGCACGTGATTGCCGCCCTCGGCGATGCCGATCCCGTGGGTGTGGTTGCCGGAGCCGTTCATGCCGATGTTATGGGCGTGGTTGCCCGCGCCATCGGTGCCAAAGCTATGCGCATGGTTACCCCCGGCGCCGGTCCAGCCGTCCGAGGGAGCGGCATCGTTGTCGCGCTCGCGGAACACGCCATAGCCATTGATCGCATTGGACGGGATCACGCCTGGGTGCTGGTGATCGCCGGAGGCGCTGGTGCTGCCACTGTGACCATGCCAGCCCTGTGTGTCGGTCCACGCCCCGTGCGCGTGATCGCCGCCTGGATTGACGCTTGCCCCGTGTGCGTGGACGCCGGCGGCGCCCAGTTCGGTGTAGTGCGCGTGGTCGCCCACGGCGGCTGCACTTGCCCCATGCGTATGGGAAATGACCTGGCCGGCGCCATACGAACCCACCGAGGTTGCGACGCTGGTATGGGTGATGACGGTGCCGTCCTTGATCTTGGGCACGTTGAACGTGGTGTTGCCGTCGCCGGCGCCGTAGACCGTGCCGATGGCGGCGAACAGCGCTGCGTATTTGGTGCGCGAGATCGCCGCGCCATCGCAGACCAGCAGGCCAGTCGGCGGATACAGCGAGGCCATGACCACGATCTGGCCGGGCAGCAGGAACGACTGCGGCACGTTGAGCATGTTGCGGAAATCCCGATACCACTCGCCCTGGCGTCCATCCAGGGTGTCCGCATCCAGGCCATTGCCGTGACCGGCGTCATTCAGTGCAGCCGAGCGAATACCCAGCACATTGCGTGCAGCCGCCGCAGTGGTACGCGACAACAGTTCCTTGATGAATTCGGTTGGTCCCATTTCGCCAAGGCGCTGGTCCAGTGACGCAAGCAAGTTGGCCGGCGACACCGCCCGCTCTCTGTCCACGCCTGCGATGGCCTGAGCGTCAGTTGCCAGGCGCACCACACCGGGCACGTCTACCGTCGCGGCTGGATCGGTGAAGTTGGTGTCGCCGAAAGTGATCTGCGCGGTGTCCACGTCAGCCAGCACTACGTCGATCGCCAGCAGCACAGAGGCGGCGCCGGACTTCTCCACGAGTAGCGCGGGCTGGCCGTAAGCGGCAAACAGCGTGCCGTCGGCCAGGTACAGGCCGAAGCCGTAGCAGCTGTAGACGGCATTGGATTCGTCGCGCACCGACACGTGCATCGTGTCCTTGGCCGTGACTGACCCGCCGATGGTGGTTAGGCGCTTGATCTCGGACGGCAATGCGGTGAGCTCGGCGTTGGCGACGAAGGCCGCGCTGGTCAATCCGACAGCGGCGATGGTCACCGCCTGGGTGCCGTTCTGCTTGGCATTGACCAACGCTTGGCGGCCGGCGGTGGTGATCTTGAGTTTGAGTCCGGGCATGTGTGCTCTCTAGCTCGCCTCGCCCTGCAGGCGCAGGAACAAGGTGGTTCTGCCGCGCGCCACGACGTTGAGTCGGGCTTCGGCCTGGAATCCTTGGGTGAAGCTGAAATGCGAGCGCACAGGCTTGGTGCGCTCGACCTCGGCGATGACTTCCTCGACGAACCTGGCGCTTGCGCTTTGCCCATCGGCGCCGGTCAGCGTCAGCGCCAGCTCGAAGGTGTGCGGCTGGCCGCGTGGCTCGGTCTGCCACCACTCGCGGATGGCCACCGCGCCGCCAAACGACTCGACGACCATGCGCACGCTGTTGGCCGTTCCCTTGCGCCGCTGGATCGCCATGGCGCTACGCAAGCGCGAGCGCTTGACCGCATCGCTCCAGTCGGCCTTCCAGTCGTCTACCGACAGCGTCCAGGCCAGCCACGGCAGATGACCGGCCGGGCACGTGTCCGGATTCCACAGATCCGGGTACGGCAGCGGGATCGCTTCCAGGCGAGCGGCGACGGCGGCCAGGGCGCGTTCCATCGGCGTGGCATTGGGTGGCAGCGGGGAGTTACTCATCGATGCCGGCGTGCACGATGTCGATCGCAATGCAGTAAGCCGCCTGCGTGCGGCTGATCCGGATGTCAGCGGCAGGCGAGTCCAGCTCAACACGCTGCACGCCATCGACAAACAACTTGGCCTTGATGGCTGACTCGGGAACGTCGCGGCCGATGCGGTGCGCCTCGGCGAGATAGGCCAGCAGGCTGCGCATCGCCTCGCGCATGACCACCGCCGAGTCGGGGCCAGCGTAGGTGTAGACGCGCCCGCGGATGGCGTACGGGACGATCTGCACGCTCTGAACAGCTACCTCGTCGGTCAACGGGCGCACGTCTGCATCGGTGAGGACGGCGGCCACTTCGTCGAGCAGTTCCTGCGGCGCGGTGCCATCGCCGGTGCGCGATTGCACGGTGACCAGCACTTGCCCAGGCGCGGGGCTGGTGGCGCTGGCATCCATGACATCGGCCGCCGCGCTGAGCGCGTGATAGATGTACGCGCCCTCGGGGCCGGCAACGCTGAAGCCCTCGGGCGCCAGCTGGATGCGGCGGCGGAAGTCCACGTCCGACTCATGGCTCGGTGCAATGCCGTTCTCTGGCTGCCCCGGATCGAGCACTAGGCGCGCGACGCCAAACAATGCGCCCAGGTGATCGAGGTTGGTGCCGGTGGCGAAGGCCAGCATGGTCTGCTGCGCCTTGTCGTTGGAACGCTGGCGAAGCAGGAGTTCGCGAGCGGAGAACAGCTGCAGGATCTTGTAGGCCGGATCGGCTTCTGTGAGCGCAGAGAACTCTGGCAGTAGCTTGCGGAACTGAGTAAGCGCCTCCGCAAAGATCGTCTCATAATCCAGCGCCTCTATTAGATCAGGCGCTTTCAGCTTCGAAAGGTCCACCGCTGTAAATGAAGGCATGGAGTTGCGCTTAATTCAGGAGTGAAAATTATCTGGTCTTGACGTGAGAGGGTGCCAGGGGTCTGTGTTGTAGATGCCACATCAACGGCCTTTTAAAATTCGTTGCAAGCCCCGGTGCGTACTGGCATGATCACGGCAGAGATCGCTTAATGCACCATTAGGAAAAACGTTAAGATGAATTGGAAGCATTTTGCTGGCGGTTTTACGGCTGTACTTGCGGTAACAACTATCAGTTTTTTTGTTTATCGCCTAGATCATAGTTTGCATTCCGGCGAGGGTAATCTGGGTGGTTACGAAAGAGCCATAGCGCCCAAGAATGACCTGGTGGTTGCAAGACAGTATTCTTCCTCTCTAGTTGCTGCTAATAAAGTCGACGCAAAATTTATAAAGCCAATTGGCAGTAAGACTTTTTCGATTGTGCGTAATGAGCAAAGGCCGAAGGGGGATGCATTAAATTACGTCAACTCTCTGTTGGAAAAATCAAAGGCTGGCGATGCCTCTGCTACTTATTCTATCTATCTGGCAGTCGCTCAGTGTAATGCGACGTTGCAACCCCCTTCACAGGCCGTGCTTGACGGATATAGAAAAATTGGCGCTGAGAAAAGCTACTTAAGCACGCTTGAAGAAAATTTTGAGGAATGCAAAAGTCTGACAGAGCACTCCGATTTGATGAAGGCTGCATGGCTGCAAAAGGCAGCTGAACAGGGTTCTATAGAAGCGATGATTGTTTACGCGACGGATCCTGACTCAGTGATTGGGTCTCCTGCCGATTACTTGTCCCATCCAGAACGGCTTGTTGAGTATCGAAAAAAATCTATCAATTACCTAAATCAAGCAGCCAGTATGGGAAGTGTAGATGCACTGATGGCTCTTGCTCGTGTATATGATAATGGAATACTTGCAGATAAGTCTCCCGTCAAGTCTTACGCTTACTACAAGGCCTTGCAGGTTGTTCAACCCGACATTGATCTTCGATCGACATTGATTCGTTCGCAGAGTCAACTAAGTTCGAATCAACTATCTCAAGCCAACCAAATGGCTAACGAGATCGTTGGCTCGTGTTGCAAGTAGTTAAATATCCACTCAGCCTAGATGGAATCTATGGACAGTCTTAATTTGCGTTCCGCTGCTGTTGCGCTTGGTAAAAACAAGTTTTTTCGCGGGGTTGCACTTATCTCAATATTGGGTTGTGCAATAGGAGTTGCCGTTGCCGATGGGGGCGCTAAAAACTATTCATTCGGTTGTGGTGCTTGTGATCTTGGTTCGCCGATGCCAACCACCACAACTTTAAATGCAATAAACCAAAACTACGAGCAAAATATCAGAAATCCCGATCATACGTTAGGGCCTGTTAACACTAATGGCCCGAGCGATTAAACTATTGGGCATGGAGATCACGCCAGCACAATTTTCTCTGATCGAACACTGCCTGCCGGCGCAGCGCGGAAATGTCAGCATGACCAACCTGCAAGTGGTCAACGCCATCCTTTACGTTGCCGAGCATGGCTGCAAATGGCGCGGCCTACCCAAGCGCTTTGGCAACTGGCATACGGTCTACACACGCATGAACCGTT
>NZ_VZPL01000092.1 GCF_008801575.1 Xanthomonas cissicola
CGGCCTGGCCAAAAACACCGCACACGTGCTGACCTTGTTTGCGCTCTCCAATCTGTGGATGAAGCGAAAGCAGTTGCTGCCGGCTATGGGGAGCGTGCGCCTGTAAACCAGGAAATTCCCACGGAAAGCGCCAGAAATGGCGAAATTCCAAAGATTCAAACGCCACTCTTCGGAACGACGCGACATCCCGCACTCTCAGGCCTCGTTATTCAGACCTTCCCTAAAGCCGGCTAGCGTGTCGATGTTTGCAAAAACGGCCGGGGTCTCCCGGCCGTTTTCTTTTGTGCGGGTGAGTACGCTAAAGTTCCGTGCATACGACAGGAGCATGCTATGGAACTCAGCAGTACGGCAGCACGGGCGCTGCCGGTGGTGGATGCGCGGATCTACCCGCGTGGTGGTCTGGATGTGTTGTCCAAGGCAGAAGTAGCCCGGTTGCGGGACGCATCCAGTGGTGGCATGCATGAGTTGTTGCGCCGTTGCGCGCTGGCCGTGCTGACCAGCGGAAGCGCATCGGACGACCCGCGCGCCGCGCGCGATCTCTACCCGGATTTCGACATCCAGGTGAACCAGCAGGATCGCGGCATCCGCATCGATCTGACCAACGCGCCGGCAATGGCTTTCGTCGATGGCGAGATCATCCGCGGCGTGGCGGAGCTGTTGTTTGCCGTCGTGCGCGACCTCGCTTACATGGCCATCGAGCTCGAAGCGCAACGCGCCGATCTGGACACCAGCGAAGGCATCACCAATGCCGTGTTCGGTCAGCTGCGTAATGCACGCATCCTGCAGCCGTTGGACCCGAACCTGGTCGTGTGTTGGGGCGGCCATTCCATCTCGCGCGACGAATACCTGTACACCAAGCAGGTCGGCTACGAGCTCGGCCTGCGCGGGCTGGATATCTGCACCGGCTGCGGCCCAGGCGCCATGAAGGGTCCGATGAAGGGCGCCACCATCGCGCATGCCAAGCAGCGCAAGCACAATACCCGCTACATCGGGGTCACCGAGCCCGGCATCATCGCCGCCGAATCGCCGAACCCGATCGTCAACCATCTGGTGATCATGCCGGACATCGAGAAGCGCCTTGAGGCCTTCGTCCGCATCGGGCACGGCATCCTGGTATTCCCGGGCGGCGTCGGCACCGCGGAGGAAATTCTCTACCTGCTCGGTATCCTGCTACGCGAAGAAAACGCGGACGTGCCGTTCCCGCTGATCCTCACTGGCCCAACCATCGCGGCGCCGTACTTCGAGCAGATCGACCGTTTCATTCGCCTCACCCTGGGGGAGGCTGCCGCCTCGCGCTACGAGATCATCGTCGGCGACCCAGTCGCCGTGGCGCGCCGCATGGCCGAAGGGGTGCACGCAGTGCGCGCGCACCGCAAGGACCAGAAAGACTCGTATTACTTCAACTGGTCCGTGCACATCCCGCTCGAGTATCAGCAACCGTTCGAGCCCAGCCACGAAGCGATGGCCGCACTGGACCTGCACCACGGCCGCCCGGCGCCGGCCCTGGCCGCCGACCTGCGCCGCGCCTTCTCCGGCATCGTGGCCGGCAACGTCAAGGAAGACGGCATGCGTCGCATCGAGGAATTCGGCCCCTTCGAAATCCACGGCGACCCCGAGATCATGCAGGCCCTGGACGAACTCCTGCGCGGCTTTGTCGAGCAGCGCCGGATGAAGATCTCTGGGGACTATCGGCCTTGTTATCGGGTGGTGACCTAAGGATTTGCAGAGTTACGGGCTGGCCGACGTCGTTCGTCGGCCATTTTTACCGCCCATCCGCGGCCGATTGCGTCGGGTGTGAACTTTGACGAAGCTGCTAGGGCCAACGCTGGGGAGCGTCTTAATGCCTGTTGTCCGTTCACGCGGGTTCACTCTGATTGAACTCATGGTCACTATCGCTGTGCTTGCGATCATGGCCGCCATCGCTTACCCGAGCTTCCAGGGAGTCTTGCGATCAAACCGGGTGGCTGCCGCCAACAACGAGCTCATTGCTCTTCTGAATCTTTCGAGAAGCGAGGCCATCCGCAACGGTCAAGGCGGAGGCATCTGTGGCAGCTCTAACGGGAGTAGCTGCGACGGCAACTGGAGTGGGGGAGTCATGGCTTGGAGCGACACCAACGGGAACGGCGGCTTTGACGCCGGGGAAACGGTGCTGCGCTACTCGACCGGCAATCCCTTGCTTGTTGTCCAGGGGCCAACCAGCGGGACGGTAATTGCCTTCGATGCCCGTGGTCGACGCCGTGCAGCTGCAGACCAGCAAGTCACTCTCCGGCCGGATCAGTGCGGTAGTCAGCCCCTGAGGCGGTCATTAACCGTGAATGCATCCGGGCAAATTCGTAGCAAAAAAGAGACCTGTGTATGAGGAAGCTTGCTCGCTTCAACGCGCGGCCGTCGCGGGGCTTCACTTTGATCGAAGTGCTGATCGCCATTCTTGTGCTGGCCTTCGGTTTACTTGGGTTCGCATTGCTGCAGACCATGAATGTACGGTTCGTACAAAGTGCAAATTACCGGACGCAAGCAACCAATCTCGCATACGACCTTATCGATCAAATGCGATCAAACCGGTACCTGGTGACGCAATACACTGCTGCTACGTTCGCTGCCGGTTCTGTTACCCCGGCGGGTGCTTGTGCTTACCCCACCGGCACTGCGGTTCCTGTCGCTCAAAACATTGCGCGATGGCAGTGTCAGGTCGCAAAAGCGTTGGGAGATAAAGCTGCGGCTACGGTCACTTATGTAAATGGAGTGGCGACAGTGTCGATCAGCTGGGGCGATCAGCGTTGGGATAAGGATAATCCCGACACCATTACAAGTTTTGCCTTGCGTACGGAGATTTGACTGCGATGAGTATGTATAGGCGCAATGCGGGTGTGTCCCTGATCGAGCTCATGATTGCGATGGTGATCGGGCTGGTGCTGCTGTTGGGCGTCATCCAGGTTTTTTCTGCATCGCGTACTGCTGCACAGCTATCCGAGGGTGCCTCGCGCGCTCAGGAGAATGGGCGCTTCGCGCTGGATTATCTGGCGCGTGATATCCGGATGGCTGGGCACTTTGGATGCGTCAACGATCAGGCGCAGTTTGTGAAGGGGCAAGGCGATCCACGGGTCAATCTTTCTGCCACAACGGGGAGCGGCACACCTCTTGACTTTTCTGTATCAATTCAAGGATACGAGGCGCCGGGTACTTCTCCGGGGCAAGCGGTCACTATCGGGGCGAGCGCAGGTTCTTTCACTGGATTGCCTGCGGCAATCCAGAACCTCAGTCCAGCGCCACGAGCGGGTAGCGATATCATCGTCTTGCGTTTTCTTTCCGCCGAGGGGGTTCCTGCAACGGGCATCGTGGCGGCGGGTTCCAATACGACATTGACAATGGATGCCACCCGCTGGGCGCGGCTGACGGATGATGGCGTTGCCGCACCGACCCTGTTCGGAATTGCCGATTGCGCGCACGCCGACGTTTTTGCCGGCACGACCACGGCCGGAACCGTGGTGGCCTCGGGAGTCAACCTGTCCGGCCGATATGTCGTACAGCCCACCGGGCAGACCATGGTTTACCGTGCCGAATCGCTTGTCTACTACGTCGCCAACAATCCAGATACAGGAGAGCCTGCGCTGCGCCGGGCTCGGGCCGGAGGTAATGGCCAATACACCAGTGAAGAACTGGTAGAAGGCATCGAAAGCCTGCAATTCCTTTATGGACTGGACACTACCGAAACAATTGCGACGCAGACCCCTCCCGTTGGAAACATCACCGTGCAGAGGGTTGCCAGCGATGTTGCCGTTACCACCGATGCAGCAGCCGCTAATCAATGGCGGCGGGTCGGTCAGGTACAGGTCGGCGTTCTTGCGCGCAGTCCGACTCCTGCTGCCGCAGCAGCGCAGCGTACCGAAAATCGTCTTGGCGTATTGGGAGTAACGGTGATCCCGCCTACGACCAACGATGGACGATATCGAGCCAGCTATGAACTTTCCGTGGCTCTCCGTAACCGATTGTTCGGAAATTGATCATGAGAATGCTACCTGTGTTCGAAGAGCGCATGATGTCAAGAGTCGGACCTGGACGGGAAAAGGGTGCTGTCCTATATGTTGCGCTGATAATTTTGGTGCTATTGGCATTAATCGGTATCGCAGGCATTCAAGTCTCCGGCATGCAGGAGAAGATGGCGTCGAATTACCGGGCAGTGAATCGTGCGTTCGAGGAGGCAGAGGGAACCGTTAGAAACGCCGAGAATTCTGTGGAGAAAATCTCCAATCGAACCACGTCTTCGAGCGATACCTCTGGTCTGGTGGCTTCGGGCGACATCAAGCGGGTATGCGACGATGGCTTCGATCCGATGCAATGGGCCCAGGCGCAGACATCCAATCGTGCTGTCAATGTCCGTCAGATCGATCAATGTATCCAGGGCGAAGCAAACATCGGGATGGGCCAGCCAGTCGATCCGGCATCTCCGGTTTTTCAAATCACAGGTGTTGCTGCCGATGACAACGACAATGCCAGTTCCGAAGCGGCGATAGATACCGTTTTCAAACTCTGAAGAAACGCACATGACAGCTCACAGAAAAAAAGTGGTCCTTGCTTCGGCACTGACGGGTGCGGTTGGGTTGGGGTTCTTCATCTACACCTTGATTGCTGCGCAGGGACAGGGCGTACTGGCTCAGGCGCCGATGAACGACCAGGTGCAGACGCCTCCCGCGTTCATCATGGCGGTGGATGACTCGGGCTCGATGACATTTCAGACTCAGTTTCCGGGACAGGATGGTCAGGGATGCTGGAGCACGGCCAGGCAAAGCTTCTTTTCTGCTCAAGGCGCATTGAACACCGAGGATTCGCCAAGCGTGGGGTGTGGTTACAACCATGTCCTGCCCGGCGTTCGTATCGATGAAAACCGTCGCGGCATCCCACCTCTGGACAGCCTTGGGTTTGCGCGCTCTGCTGCCTACAACCCCACCTATTACGATCCTGTGGTCAAATACGACCCGTGGATAAATAACGATGGGAATCCTTTCCCTCAGGCGGATTTGGTCAATACGCGGATCAACCCGCTCCAGGCAGGTGCCACTGTAGCGCTTGCCTCCAACTATATGGGGGATGATTTCAGCAGCAGTTTCAGAATTCAGAACGGAATGGTGCTCCCTCGCGGTACGGGATACAAGCAGCGTTTCCAGGATAACAATGGCAATCTCTACTTCGGAAATGAACAGGTAACGACTTCCGACGTAACCTGGAATGGTGGTTCGCAGACGCTGCTGATCAGGTTCTGGCCGGCGACCTTCTTTGTGCCTTATACAAGCGACACGGACGCCAGGCCGCTTCTCGCTGGCGCTGCCGCTTACGATGCGGTCCAGCGTGATCGGGTGCGTAATGTATGTGGTACCGGCTGCGATATGTGGAAGTACACAATAAAGGCCGCAAATACTGATGCCCTTCAAAACTTTGCAAATTGGTTTTCATTCTATGGAAATCGAAATCGAGCCATCATTGCTGGCATGACCAGGTCGTTGGCTAACGTCAATAATATGCGGGTTGGTTTTTTCAGGATCAACCAGAACGCAAGTTATGACTCGGTCAATGAAAAATTGCCCATGCGCGACATGGGTACGCAAAGCGAGAAAACCGCCCTGTATAATTCGATTCTAGCCCTGCCCGCTAGTGGCGGCACGCCAAATCGGCAGGCGGTCAACGCGGCTGGTATCCAGTTTCAGCGGACTGATAGTGCGGCTCCTGTCCAGTTGGCATGCCAAAAAAATGCGGTCATGCTGTTTACGGATGGATACAGCAATCAGGATGGCCCATCCGTAAGTAACGCGAGCGGCGACGGGAATATGGGAATTCCTTTTGCCGACGCGTACGACAACACCATGGGCGACATTGCTGCCAAGTATTATAATAATATCAACGGTGGCTCTCCCATTCGAGCGGATATGCCGTCTGGCTTGGTGCCCGTTCCAAGCTCATGCAACACCGCTAATGCAAGTGTGAGGTTGGATTGTCAGAAGAATCTGCATGTTAACTTCTATGGCATCACGCTGGGTGCGCGCGGTGATCTTTTCAACCCAAATGTTGTACAGGACGCGTACACGACACCGGCGATTTACCAAAACTGGCCGCCGCGCGAGAACGATGAGCGAAGCACTGTCGACGATATCTGGCATGCGGCTACGAACACGCGCGGCCAGTACATCAATGCCCGGACCCCGGCTGAAATA
The DNA here is from genome assembly GCF_008801575.1 of Xanthomonas cissicola. Taxonomy (GTDB): domain Bacteria; phylum Pseudomonadota; class Gammaproteobacteria; order Xanthomonadales; family Xanthomonadaceae; genus Xanthomonas; species Xanthomonas cissicola. Next base: position 6,204 of record NZ_VZPL01000092.1, read on the forward strand.
ACTCAAGCAATGCGACGTGTGCTTTCGTCGGTGACGGCGGGCTCTTCGCCTTCAGGGACGCTGGCTCAAAGTGGTGCCCGTATCGGCGTGGGATCCTTCTCGGTTGCCCCGAACTATGAAATTGCAAATGAGGGCACCGACTGGTTTGGGCGGCTCACCGGGTACACTGTCTCGGTCAACCCGCAGACCCGCGTGGCGGTCAGCACTGCTGCATGGGAAGCTAGCGCGCGCATGCCGTCCGCTGCGGCTCGTAATGTGCTGGTGAGCAAAGCCGGGGTGGTTTCGGCGTTCAACGAGACGAATATCTCTTTGTCGGATCTGTGCACCAAGTCGACTGCGCTCTACGCAGGCATGTCCCTGTGCACTGCTTCGGATCTTGCAACTCTTGGAGCGAATGCAGCGACGGCGACCGCATATCTGCGCGGGGACGCGTCTGGAGAAGTGCGAAGCGGAGGTCGCTTGCGTGACCGAACGACCGTTCTGGGCGACATCGTCAACTCGACTCCCGTGATCAGTTCTCCACTGGATGATTATGGTTACGGCAGCCTGCCGGGCAACCCGGGGGCTACCTATCAGGCCTATTTGAATACGAAAAAGGCCGGCCGTAACTATATGGTCTATGTGGGGGCCAATGATGGAATGCTGCACGGTTTCGACGGTGGTATGAATGGCGATGGCGTTATGGCCTCCAACGGCGGGGTCGAGCGTTTTGCATATATCCCGTCGACCGCACTGGGCCATATGGGCAATCTGCTCTTGCCGTATGACCCGGCCAATCAAAGCGATCAGAAATTCGGTCACCGCTACTATGTCGATGGACCCTTGGCCATCTCCGACACGTACTATGGCGGCGCATGGAAAACCAGCCTAGTCGGCACTGCTGGCGCTGGCGGCCGAAGCGTTTTTGCGATGGACGTCACGACGCCTACCAGTGTGACGGCGGCCAGCCGGCTTTGGGAGATCAGCGATCTCGACAGCTCGTTGTCCGCTGCGATACGTGCCAATATCGGATTTGTGCTCGGCAAGCCGGTCATCGTGCCGATCTTGAGTTCGAATGGCACGGTGACCTGGAAGGCGGTCTTCGGCAATGGCTACAACAGCGCTAGCGGGAAAGCCGTCCTGTTTCTTGTAGATATCAAGACAGGTACGCCGACCGTAACCATGATCGAAGCTGCCGAGAGCGGCAGTACTGTTTCCGGTAGCAACGGTTTGGGCAATATCGTGGTTGTTGATCGGTGGGGCGGCACGGGCCAGACGCAAAGGGTGCGTGATGGCTACGCAGATACTGTCTATGCTGCCGATCAAAAGGGAGCTATCTGGAAATTCGATTTGCGCAACACCACGACTGCGCTGACGGTCCCGCTGTTCACCAGTCGCACGTCTGTGGAGAATGGCGCGACATACCGGCAGCCGATCACGGGTGGCTTGGTGGCCAGTGCCGGTGAAAATGGTGGTGTGACGTTGTTCTTCGGTACTGGCAGCTTCTCTTTCCAGAACGACCCGTTCGATACAGCGATCCAGTCCCTCTATGGCATCAACGACGTCGCTGCGGGAAGCGTCACCAGCACGATTACGCGTTCGAACCTTCAGGCCAACTCGATCGCCACCTCTGGTACATCTCGCAGTCTGGTGATGGGTTCCAGTGTGGCAGGCGGGCAGGGGTGGTATGTGGATCTGCCGGCTGGCGAGCGTATGGTGGGAAATCCTAGTGTCGCGTCGGGTATCGTTTTCATACCCACTTATGTCCCCAATCCCAACAGCGTGGGTTGCGCATCCCAGGGGAGCAACTGGCTGTTTGGGTTGAACACCCGCACAGGTGGTGCGGCGCTGGATGTCGCAAGAAACGGCTCTCCCTCCGGGGCAGCTTTTGCCTCCGGGACTGCGGCGACGTCGTTGACCACGCAGGGGACGACACCCGTGAAAGACGTGGGTGTTTCAGCGATTCCACGCTTGACTCTCTCCGAGACGGGCGGGTCTCTGCCGCCCGGCGGTAGCTCTTGCTGGATGGTGATCAATGTGGCTGGCGCGCAGCCGATGTATGTTCCTTATCCCTGCGGAAGACAGTCGTGGAGGCAGATCCAGTGACGATGCTATTCGAACGTTCCCGTGCAAGAGTTATGAAGCGCGCTGCGGCGCAAGTGCGTGGCTTTACGCTCATTGAGCTGATGATTGTGGTTGCGGTGGTTGCAATCTTGTCAGCGATTGCGTACCCCAGTTACACCGAGCATGTGCGGAAGTCGAGGCGCGCACAGGCAAAGGTTGACCTGGTGGAATATGGGCAGCTGGCAGAGCGGTTCCACACGGTCCAGAACACTTACTCGGGCTTTACTCTGCCGACGAACGTGTCGCCGCGTGAGGGAGGGACGGCGGCTTATACTCTTGCCTTGACGCAGCAGACGCAGTCCGGATATGTCATCACGGCAACGCCGGCTGCTGCCCAGGCCGCCGACAAGTGCGGCACCTTGAGCATCGATCAGGCGTCTCGCAAGACCAACTCAAGGGGCACCAAATCGGATTGTTGGTAGTGGAAAAAAGCGTCTGAAGGGTGTTGCATCGGGTCTGGATCCTGCTACAATGCGGACCCCGCCCGAATAGCTCAGCCGGTTAGAGCACTTGACTGTTAATCAGGGGGTCGTTGGTTCGAGTCCAACTTCGGGCGCCAAGATGTTCAAAAAGCCGCGACGTGTCGCGGTTTTTTTTTGCCTCGTCATCGGGCTGTGCAGCCGGTAGGGCTGGTGTAGCGCACGGTGCGTGCCCTTCCGGAGTTGTTGACCACCACGTCAGCGAGTCGCCTGGCGTTGCTGCAGAGGCTGATGGTGATGTTCGTGCCGCTGCTACGGCCGTTCGGCAGGAAACGAACGATTGATCGTCCAGCTGTGCTGACGATATCGATGCCGCCGGTGGCGAAGTCGTGCTCCACTCTGACCACGGATGCGGCGCTTGGCGGCTGCCCGTCGCGCCCTGGATCCTTAAAGAGGATCCATCCTTGGCTCCAGATGCGATCTGTTCGGCAACGTGTGCCGTCCACGGAGGGGCAAAGGCTGACGGGCTCGCCTTGGGTAACGGCAAGACTTCTGGCCATCGCAAGGTGCGCAGTCAGCAGGTGCACGCGGGTAGCCGCTCGCTGCCACTCGATGAGGCTTTTGAAGCTGGGCATGCCGATGGCTGCGCTGATTCCGATGATCGCCATCACGATGAGCAACTGGACTGCGGTGTACCCTCTCGCGCTCGAATAGCCTGCTGCGTCCATTGCGCGTCTCCTTGAAGTGGAGCAAGCAGTCTCAACATCGGTTGCTTGCAAGGTAACGCTGCCTCCACTTGCATGGCTGTCAGGGTTCTACCGATGCTGGCCTCCGTAAATTCGTGCAGCCTCCCCGAGATCCGCTCCATGACCGACCGTTTTCAGCTCGTATCCCCTTATTCGCCAGCGGGCGACCAGCCTGCAGCCATCGACAAGCTGGTCGCCAACTTCGAGGCTGGCTTGGCCAAGCAGACCTTGTTGGGTGTAACGGGCTCGGGCAAGACCTACACCATTGCCAATGTGGTCCAGCAGGTGCAGAAGCCGACGCTGGTGATGGCGCCGAACAAGACGTTGGCGGCGCAGCTGTACGGCGAGTTCAAGTCGTTCTTCCCGCATAACGCAGTCGAGTACTTCGTCAGCTACTACGACTACTACCAGCCGGAGGCTTATGTGCCGTCGTCTGACACCTTCATCGAGAAGGACAGTTCGATCAATGAACACATCGAGCAGATGCGCTTGTCGGCGACCAAGACCCTGCTGTCTCGGCGCGATTCGCTGGTGGTGGCGACGGTGTCGGCGATCTATGGCCTTGGCGCGCCGGAGGACTACCTATCGCTGCGGCTGATCCTGTCGGTTGGCGAGCACATCGATCAGCGCCAGTTGATCCGCCATCTCACCGATTTGCAATACACCCGCAACGAGTTCGAACTGACGCGTGGCGCCTTTCGCGTGCGCGGCGAGGTGTTGGATGTGTTCCCGGCCGAGTCGGATACCGAAGCCTTGCGCATCGAGTTGTTCGATGGCGACATCGAACAACTGACGTTGTTCGATCCGCTCACTGGCGAAACCTTGCGCAAGTTGCAGCGCTACACCGTGTACCCGAAAACCCATTACGCCACGACGCGTGAGCGTACCTTGAGTGCCGTGGACACCATCAAGGAAGAGCTGAAAGAGCGCCTGGAGCAGCTCTACTCGCAGAACAAGCTGGTCGAGGCGCAACGCCTAGCGCAGCGCACGCAATTCGATCTGGAAATGATGGCCGAGGTGGGGTTTTGCAACGGTATCGAAAACTACTCGCGGCATCTCACCGGCAAGGCGCCGGGAGAGCCGCCGCCGACCTTGTTCGACTACCTGCCGCCCGACGCACTGCTGGTCATCGACGAGTCGCATGTGACGATCCCGCAGATCGGTGCGATGTACAAGGGCGACCGTTCGCGCAAGGAAACGCTGGTGGAGTTCGGTTTTCGGCTGCCCTCCGCACTGGACAACCGTCCCTTGCGTTTCGAAGAGTGGGAGGCGCGTTCGCCACGCAGCATCTACGTTTCGGCAACGCCCGGTCCTTACGAGGTGCGCGAGTCGGCTGGCGAAGTCACGGAGCTGGTGGTGCGCCCGACCGGGTTGATCGACCCGGTCGTGGAGATCCGCCCGGTCGGCACACAGGTCGACGACCTGATGTCCGAAGTCCACGAGCGCATCAAGCTCGGCGATCGCGTATTGGTGACCACGTTGACCAAGCGCATGGCCGAAAACCTCACCGAGTACCTGGGCGAACACGGGATTCGGGTGCGCTACCTGCATTCGGATATCGACACCGTCGAGCGCGTGGAAATCATTCGCGATCTGCGTCTGGGCAAGTTCGATGTACTCGTGGGCATCAATCTGCTGCGCGAGGGTTTGGACATGCCGGAAGTCTCGCTGGTGGCGATCCTGGACGCCGACAAGGAAGGCTTCCTGCGGTCGACCGGTTCGCTGATCCAGACCATTGGCCGTGCCGCACGCAATCTGCGCGGCAAGGCAATCCTGTATGCCGACAAGATGACGCGTTCGATGCAGGCGGCGATCGACGAGACCGATCGTCGCCGTGAGAAGCAGGTCGAGTACAACCTGGAACATGGCATCACTCCGAAATCCGTCGAGCGGCCGATCGCCGACATCATGGAAGGCGCGCGCGACGATGCGGCCGAGAAGAAGTCGGGCAAGGGCCGTTCGAAATCACGCCATGTAGCCGAGGAGACGCCCGATTACCGTGCCATGAAGCCTGCGGAAATCGCTGGCAAGCTCAAGAGCCTGGAGCAGAAGATGTATCAGCACGCAAAGGATCTGGAGTTCGAGGCCGCAGCCCAGATTCGCGACCAGATCCAGAAGTTGAAAGCGGCAAGTCTGGGCTAGGGCAGGGAAGTCTTGGGGCGCGGGGAGGGCTTGTGGTCCTTAAATCCCTGCGCTAGAATGCGCGCCCTGCACAGCGCAATGCTAATGCAGCGAACGGGCGGTTAGCTCAGCGGTAGAGCACTACCTTGACATGGTAGGGGTCACAGGTTCGAACCCTGTACCGCCCACCACTCCAAGTCCAGATAGTACAGGGGCTTGAGTGGTTTCAAGATTGGCAGCGACGTTTGCCACTGACACCAAAGTGACCCCGCACAAAAGTTCTTGCAGCGTGGGCATGTGTCAGCTCGGGCCTGCTGCAACGGAATCCCCACCTTCCTGCGCTTACATATCTGCCTGCGCTGCGCGTTGCGTATCGACTGGCGATGCGGAAACGCGGCACTGGTGTATGGAAGTTGGCTGGTGGCGGTCAAAACGTCGCCGGCCAGGTACGCGGCGATGCTCGAGCGGTGCCAATCGTGCCGCGCCACCTGTCTGATCTACACGTTACGGATGATGCGTGACGCTAGCGACTTCTTGCCCCTATCTGACGGGTGAAGTCCCGATGCCGTTCTCTTCCTCCTATCTTGAAAAAGTGGCTTGATCGATCGTCGCCGGATGTCAGTTGAGCGCCGGGGCTGGTGGGTGCGTTCACCGCGAAGGGGGCGCTTCGTGCGGTAAGCCAGGCTATCGCAGTGCCTTTCCACGCGAAGGCGGTAGGCAGTCCAGGTCTTCGGCCGCCCGTACGCGTCTTCGAAAGCGCACCGAGAATGCCTCGGCTGTGGGAAATACGCGCTCAGCGCGGTTGTTTTGCGGGTCAGCGCTGCCTACCGCAGCCCAGTCAGCCGATACCGCTTTCACCGTCACACGTCTTGCTTTAGCATCGCCACCGCGCTGACGGAAAGGAAGGCTGGCGATGGACGAATATCAGCACACTGTGCTGACCAGGGGTGGGTGCCGTGTTGTGGCGATTACGCGTGACGAGGTGTACGCACCCGACGCCGTCGTGGCATACGCCGTTGTGACCGATGCGGGTACGCGAATCACTCCGGATTTGTCCCTCGACCAGGCCAAGGTCTGGATCGATTCGCTGGTGGAGAGCGAGAGTGGCGGGCGCAAGTCCGGCCTTGTCGACCATAAGCCGGTCGTGCGTCGCTAGCCCGCCATCGTGATGCAAGCCTAAGGAGAAGGGCGCATGTCCAAACCCAAAATCATCGCAATTGCCACGCTGGTGGCGGTGCTAGCCGGATATTGCCTGTCCGGCTATCTGACCCTGCTGTTGCTGCGGCTCGACACCGGTCTGTACGGGTGGGACACGTACTACCGCTATTTCGTCGCCCCTGAAAAACCCCCAGGCTGCATCCATTGCAAGGCTTAACCTGCGTTTTAGGTGTGCTGGAATTGCCAGTTTTCGTTACTCTACGAACTGGTTTCTGGCAGTTTTCGCCCATGCGTACACGCCGTCCTGCCGCCGAGCAGTTGCCTGCCGATGAGTTGTTTCGTTCGCGTT
>NZ_VZPL01000093.1 GCF_008801575.1 Xanthomonas cissicola
CACGCGGGCGCTGCCGGCACCGGCGTGGAGCGTGTGCGGCACGCGCAGCGCGTCCAGCCGCGCCTGCGCCTGATCCTGCGCGGTCGCCTGCTGGGCGAAACGCCCGGCGCGCGGCTGCACGTAGACCTCCAGCGGCGGCAGCGCGCCGGCCTCGGCCTGGGCCTGCGCGGCGACCGCGCGCACTTGCTCGCTGTGCCAGCTGGCCACGGTGCTGGCGGTGGGCACCACGCAGCGGCGCTCGCCGAAGGCGCCGATCGCATCGTCGGCCTCGGCCGCGTCGCTGCGGTGGAAGCGGATCGTGCCGCTGTCCGGCACCTGCGCCTGCGGGTCGAAGATCACCAGCGTGGCCGCGGTCGCCTCGCTGTCCTCGTCCTGCGCGTGCGCGTAGCGCCAGGCCAGGCCGGCCTCGGCCAGCAGGCGGGTGACGAAGGCCCAGTCGGTCTCGCGGTATTGGGTGGTGATCGGGTGCGCGGGCAACGCGGCTTGCACGTCGAAGCGGAACGCGGCCTGCGGGTAGTCGGCGAAGATCCGTTCGCAGATCGCGCGCGCGTCCAGGTCCTGGAACACCAGCGCGTTGCGCCGCAGCTCTAGCAGCGCCGTCCACGGCGCCAGGGTCAGCCGGTAGCGGGCCAAGCCGCCGTCGCCGCCCAGTTGCGCCACTTCGGTGCACAGGCCCTGCCAGTGGCGTTGCGTGCCGTCGGCCTGGCGCAGCTGCAGGTCCAGCGGCTGCTCCAGCAGCGCCTGGGCATCAAGAAACGCCGAGGTGGCCAGGCACGCGATCTGCAGCACGGTGGCGCCGCACACCGCTTCCTGCCCGTAGAAGCGTTCCACCACCAGTCCCTCGACCGGGGCGCGCAGTTGGATCAGGCGGGCGTGTTGGGACGGCTGCGCCAGACTAGCGAAGGCGACGGCCAGCGTCGGCATATCCATAGCGACGTACTCACGGCAGGGTGATCGTAATGTGCGCGGTGCGTTGCGGCATCTGCACCACTTGGTTGTAGGCGGCCATGCGCTGCTCGGTTTGGTGGTCCAGGTACAGGCGCAGACCGAAGAAGCCGAGCAGGCCAAAGCCGGCCACTAGCGCGGCCGGCAGCCACAGCGGCACCACGCCGCGCAGTGCATGGCGCACGGTGTCCGGCGGCGGCCAATGCGGTGCGAAACCGGTGCGCTTGCCCTTGAAATAGATGATCTCGTCGCCCAGCCGCGCGGTCAGGTAGCCGAGCTTCTCTGGCCCTTCCAGCCGATACTTGCCTTCGAAGCCAAGCAGCAGGCAATAGTGGTAGATCTCCAGCGAGGGCAGGCGCACGGCGCCCTGGCGGCGCAGTTCTTCGAGGCGATCGAAGAAATGCTCGCCGGCCAGGTGTTCGCCGAACAGGCGCAGCTGCAGCGGATTGCGTTCCCAGGTTGCGTGCAGGGCCGAGGGCTGCGACAGGATCGCTTCGTCCACCGCCGCGCAGAACGCGTATTTGGCCGCGTACATGTCCTCGGACGCGATGCCGAGCTTGACCGCGCTGCGTTCCACGCCATCGAGGAATGTTTGCACCGACTGCACGAAGGATTCGGTGTCGCCGGGCATCTGCGCGCGCTTGAGCAGCAGCAACAGGTAGAAGCCGTCGGCCATCAGGTCGAGCAGGCTCTGCGGCGTGGAGGGATACGCGCTGGCCAGGCCGTGCGGCGCCTGCGCGGTCAGCGACGGCATCGGGCCTGGGGTGGGGGGCAGCGGGTTCATCATGAGGTCACCGCGACAAGTTCCATCTTGAGGGCATCAATGCCGGACGGCACATAGAGCATCATGGACTGCGCCTTGAGCATGCGCTCGTACAGCGGCCCGCGCGCTTCCAGGGCGAAATAGTAGCTGCCGGGACGGACCGGGATCGCCGCCGGCACCTGCGCGGCGTGGGTCAGCTTCACGCCCGGCAGGGCTGACAGCACGCACTTCTCGACGTCGTCCGGCGCACCGACCTTGAACCGTACCGGCACCGTCTGCACCAGTTCCGGCCCGGGCATGTCGGCCGACACGCTCAGGTAGAACGCGGCGTTCTCGTCGATCCGCTGCGAATCGATCCGGCCCAGGTGGAACGACGGCTTGACCTCGCTCAGCGCGATCTTGAAGTAGCGCGCCGAGATCACCGTGTCGAGCAGGTCGCGCACGATCTGGAACAGGCGCTGGAAGCAGGCTTCCGGCGCGGCGTGGTTGTACCGGGGCAGGTCGTTGAGCTGGTAGGCGTTGGAGAACGTCAGCAACGCGCCGGCCATGCGCAGCAGTTCCTGGTGCAGGCGCTCGGGGTGCAGTTGCGGATGATGGAACAGGTGCGACAGCGCGCCGAACGAGGAACAGGCGGTATGCAGCAGCCAGAACGAGGCGATGTCGCCGGAGCGGAATTCGATGATGTGCTGCGACGGTTGCCGATGCAGCCCGTACAGCGCATCGACCTTGGCCTGCAGCGAGTCGAGCAGGCCGCGCAGTTCGCGATACAGCGTCGGCGAGGCGTCGATGTGCGCGCATGACGGGATGAAGTCCTCGTCCAGCTCGAAGCCGCCGGTCGGGGTACGGCGCACGCGCGCCACCGGCACGGTCACGTACGGATCGCGCGGAGTGTCGTCGGTGAGCAGCTTCACCGCCTTGCTCAGGTACGCCAGTTCCGATTCGGCCGCGTCGGTGTACAGGTCGCTGGTCGGCCGGTTGAGCTGCTGGTAGCGGGCCAGTTGCGAGCCCTCCGCATCGCTGCAGTTGCCGCCGTCGTCGCGCAGCAACGGCAGCGCCAGGTACACCGTGGTGGTCTGGACGCCGGCGGGGAGGTCATTCAGCGACAGCGCATCGGGCAGCGCGTCGTGCGCCGGCGCGTCGTAGGATTCGCCATCGGGAAAGACCACCGACAGGTCGAGCGCGCGCAGGCTGCCGCTGGCCATGCTCTGCGGATCGAAGCGGATCCGGCGTGTTCCCCAGCCATAGGGATGCAGCGTCTGCGCCAGATCCTGCAGCCTTGCTTCGTGGTAGGTGTCCTGGCGCTGGAAATGCTGCGGCCGCAAAAACAGGCCTTCGCCCCAAAATACTTTCGACATCCTGCTTACATGAGACACGGGTCTATCCCTGGATTTTGAAGAGGTCGGTCCGCACCGATCCGGCCGGCCGCGAGAGGCAATGCCTCGCGTCCATACCGCAGATTCCTTGCCGACGGGCGGGATACTACAGCACGCGTCCGCGCAGGCGGGCGCTAGCGCGCAGCGGCGCAACGCACCGACGCCAGGCTGCTGGGATCGCCCGCCAGGCGGGTGACCAGCGCCGGGCTGTCGGTGGTCAGCGCGCAGGCGTGAATGCCGATGGTGATGCCCTGGGTCGGCAATTCCTTGCGTCGCGTATCGAAGGCCATGCGCCAGCGGCCCTCGGCCGGCGCGCGGAACAAGGCCACCACGCCCAGGGTGGTGGTGCCTTCGGACATCTGCTCGTTCAGTTCCTGGCGGGCGCTTGGCGTCAGCACGATCTCGTTGACCGACAGCAGGTCCGCGCCCAGCGCCGCCTGCTCTCCAGCCTGATCGAGGAACGCGTTGAACGCGGCATGCTCGAAGCGTTGCGCGCTGCGCAGGTGATAGATCTTGACCACCGCGGCGGTGGCGTGCGTGTCGGTGCCCGCATTCAGGTTGCTGCCGGCGAACAGCCGCAGCGGAATCATCGGAGGCGCCTCTGGCTTTGCTTCCTTGATGCCCACTGCCTGCAGGGTCTTGTCCATCGCCTTGCCGATGCCGCCGCTGGCGCAGCCGGACAGGGCCAGCATGGCCGCAACAAGGGCCAACAGAAAATTGAAACGGTGGGCGGATATGTTCATGCTTGCTCTGACGTGGCAGACGGAGGGCGATCCGCATCCAGCCACTCAGTAGTGTTCGGCCCTGTGCGGTGCGCCCGACCGCCCGTGCAGAGAAGCAGCATGGGGCAGACTCTGGCCGGCTTGACGCGGTCGTGGAAGCCCACTATACCCGGCCCTATTAGCGGCTGTAAACTAACGAAACAACGCGCATGCCTTGGCTCACCCCGTCTTCACATCGGGGTCCCCAGGTTAACTCCAGGATTGGTTTTCAGAGGAAGTCATGATGACGGTAGTCAAGGGGCTGGTCACATTCCGGCCTATGTTTGCACTCGTTCTACTCTCCGCCCTCGTCGGTTGCGCTTCCGCGCCGAAGAAGGCTCCGCCACCGTGGTCGTTCGACGCCACGATGTCGCGCGCCGAAGCCGAAGTCACCAGCGGCGGCCCCGAGCAGGCTCTGAAAACCTTCGAAGACGCCGGTCGCGCCGACCCTACCCGTAAGGAGCCGTGGGTGCGCATCGCGCAATTGCAGTTCGACCGCGCCAATTACGCGCGCGCCATCGTCGCGGCGCAGGAAGTGCTGCAGCGCGATCCCAACGACCTAGTCGCTGACGGCGTGTTGACCGTCGCCGGCTTCCGTATCGCCAATCAGTCGCTGCAGCGCCTGCAGGGCCGCGGTGCGCTGGCTTCGGGCACAGCTCGAAAGGAGGCCGAGACGCTGGCCAGCACGCTGCGCGCGACTATGGGCGACGATATCTTTCAGCCTGAAGAGCCGAAGAAGCGCAAGCCCTTCCGCAACACCCGCCGCGCCGCGCCGCCGGCTGCGAAAGACGCCGCGCCGCCCAAGGAAACGCCCAATGCGTCGGCCGATCCGTTCCAGAACCTAGGCGGCAACTGACCGGTCATCCGGACTCCCCTAAAGCCTTAACGTCAGGAGACACCCATGGCTAAGAAGGAAAGCATCCAGAAACGTCTGCAGAAGATTCGGCCGCCGCGCGTGCAGCTGACCTACGACGTGGAAAAGGGTGACGCGATCGAACAGAAGGAGCTGCCGTTCGTGGTAGGCGTGCTTGGGGATTTCAGCGGTAATCCCGAACAGCCCCTGGCCAAGGTCAAGGACCGCAAATTCGTCAACGTCGACCTCGACAACTTCGACGAGGTGATGGAGGCAATGGCGCCGCGCGCGGTTTACCGCGTGCCGAACAAGATCAGCGATGCCGGCGGCGAGTTCGGCGTCGAACTCAAGTTCAAGTCGATCGACGACTTCCGTCCCGAGGCTGTGGTCGATCAGGTCGAACCGCTGCGCAAGCTGCTCGAATCGCGCACCAAGCTGGCCGACCTGCGCAACAAGCTGGCCGGTAACGAGAAGCTCGAAGACCTGCTAACGGACGTGTTGAACAACACCGAACAGCTGAAGAAGCTGGGTCGGGAAAAGGAGAAGTAAGCCATGGCCGCAGAGGTTTCGAGTGCCACCCACAATTCGGTGCCCGCTACGCTGGCAGAAACAGGCTTGCTCGACCAGATCGTCGAGCAGAGCAAGGTCGCCAAATCGGAGACCGAGCACCAGCGTGCGAAGGACATCATCTCCGAGCTGGCCAAGGAGGTGCTGGAAGGTACCGTCGTGGTGTCGGACAACCTCAATCTGACGCTGGACGCGCGCATTGCCGAGATCGACCGGATCATCTCCGAGCAGCTGAGCGCGGTGATGCATGCGCCGGAGTTCCAGAAGCTGGAGAGCAGCTGGCGCGGCCTGCACTACATGTGCGAGCAGACGTCCACCGGCGTGACGATGAAGATCAAGGTCTTCAACTCGCCCCAGCGGGATCTGGTGCGCGACTTCAAGTCGGCGATCGACTTCGATCAAAGCGCGCTGTTCAAGAAGGTCTACGAGGAAGAGTTCGGCACCTTCGGCGGTGCGCCATTCGGCGCATTGGTCGGCGACTACTACATCGGCCGCCAGCCGGAGGACATGTACTTCGTCGAGCAGATGTCGCATGTGGCCGCTGCGGCGCACGCGCCTTTCATCTCTGCCGCGTCTGAATCGATGTTCGGTCTGGAAACCTTCACCGACCTGGGCAAACCGCGCGATCTGGCCAAGGTGTTCGACACTGTCGAATACGCCAAGTGGAAGTCGTTCCGTGAGTCGGAGGATAGCCGCTACGTCGGCCTGACCATGCCGCGTTTTCTCGGGCGGCTGCCGTACAACCCGAAGGACGGCACTACGGTCGAAGGCTTCAACTTCGTGGAAGACGTCGACGCTGCCGACCATAGCAAGTATCTGTGGTGCAACACCGCTTATGCGATGGCCACGCGCCTGACCAAGGCGTTCGAGGACTATGGTTGGTGCGCGGCGATCCGCGGTGTGGAAGGCGGTGGTCTGGTTGAAGACCTGCCGACCCACACCTTCCGCACCGACGACGGCGAAGTGGCGCTGAAGTGCCCGACCGAGATCGCGATCACCGACCGCCGCGAGAAGGAACTCAGCGACCTGGGCTTCATTCCGCTGGTGCATTGCAAGAATACCGACTATGCGGCGTTCTTCGGCGCGCAGTCCGCGCAGAAGCCGAAGAAGTACAACACCGATTCGGCCAATGCCAACGCGATCCTGTCGGCGCAGCTGCAGTACATGTTCGCCGTGTCGCGTATCGCCCATTACCTCAAGGCGATGATGCGCGAGAAGATCGGCAGTTTCGCCTCGGCGCGTAATGTCGAGGATTTCCTGAACCGTTGGATCTCCCAGTACGTGTTGTTGGACGACAACGCCGGTCAGGAAGCAAAGGCGCAATACCCCTTGCGGGAAGCGTCCGTACAAGTTTCGGAAGTGCCGGGGAAACCCGGTGTCTACCGCGCGGTGGCCTTCATCAGGCCGCATTTCCAGCTCGATGAGCTGTCTGTTTCGTTGCGTCTGGTGGCCGAACTGCCGGCTGGTACCAAGAAGGCGTAGCGTTTCTTGTTGTCGTAGCGTCGAGGGACGGAGATCCCACTGTTTTGCAATTGACGCAATGTCCTTCGGGACAGGCAAATAACCGCCAGGCCGCTCCTGGCAAAACAATCTCACGGAAGACCGGAATTTAGGAGACCAGATATGCAGCACGCGTTTCTTTCTATCGACACCATCAAGGGTGAATCGCACGACGATAAGCACAAGGATTGGGTGGAGATCAAGTCGTTCTCCCAGGACTTGTTGCAGCCGCGCTCGGCCACCGCATCCACCGCTGGCGGTCAGTCGGCCGCTCGTGTGAACCTGTCGCCAATCGAGATCGTCAAGGCGATCGATCTATCCACCACAGCGCTGAACCAGGCGTGCGCCAACGGCACCACCTTCCCCAAAGCCCGCATCGAGTTCATGCGCGCCGACAAGGACGGCAATGCCATCAACTACTACCTGGTTGAGTTGATGAACGTGCTGGTCCACCGCGTCACCACGACGGTGGACGAGGACGGCATGCCGCAGGAAGTCGTCCAACTGAGCTTCGGCGCGATCAAGTGGACCTACAACCAGCAGAAGCCGGAAGGCGGAGTCGGCGGCAAAGCGGTTGCGCAGTGGAGTGCTACCAAGAACATTCCCAACTACACCGTTTGATGTTTGTTTTGCGATGGCGCCTTCGCGCGCCATCGCATTTCCTCGCCGCGCGCAGACACAGGACCGACGCACAGCAGGGCCGCGCCATCCGCCGGTCGCGCCTAGTTGGCAGCAAGGCTCAAGGACGACTTCACGTAGGGGCGGTCAATGAAGGGACTCGAACCCAGTCTGTTGGAAAAATTGTTCGACGACACGCCCAAGTCCACGGGTGGATCGCATGTGTTCAAGGCCATCTCCATCGACCAGTACAAGGAATCGGTCGCTCGCGACCTGGAAGGCCTATTGAACACCCGTTCGGCCTTCAGCGAAGAAGGCCTCACCGAATTTCCCAATTGCAAGCAGTCGTTGCTGACCTACGGCCTCGGCGATTTTTCCGCGATGAGCCTGGCCAATGGCTACGACCGCACGATGATCTGCCGCTCGCTGGAGCAGGCGATCGCGCGCCATGAGCGGCGCCTGCGCAACGTGCACGTGAAGCTGGAAACCGCCGGCCAGTTCGGCGGCGGCCTGCACTTCACCATCCATGCGTTGCTGGACATGGAGCCGGCGCGCGAGCCGGTGAGCTTCGACGCCATGCTGCAACCGTCCACGCTGCAGTACTCGGTCAGCCGCCTGCGGCGCCAGGCGGCGCCCTGACCATGCAAGACCTGCTTCCCTACTACGAACGCGAACTGGGCTATCTGCGTCGCTACGGGCGCGAGTTCGCCGAGCGCTATCCCAAGATTGCCGGGCGCCTGCAGCTGTCGGCCGACGGCAGCCAGGATCCGCATGTCGAGCGCCTGATCGAGGCGTTCGCGCTGATGGGCGCGCGCATCTCCAAGCGCATCGAGGACGACTACCCCGAGTTCACCGACGCGCTGCTGGAAGTGCTGTATCCGCACTATCTGCGGCCGTTTCCGTCCTGCTCCATCGCCTATTTCGACATGGAAGGCGTGGCTGCCAAGCTCAGTGCGCCGATCCGCGTGCCGCGCGGCAGCTATCTGCAGTCGCGCCCGGTGCGCGGGATCAACTGCCGGTTCCGCACCGCCTACGACGTGGTACTGGCGCCGGTGGCGGTGAAGGCCGCCAGCTACCGCGGCGTGGCCGAAGCGCCGATGGCGGTCAGCCTGCCGCCGGGCACCGGCGCACAGATCTCGATCAGCTTCGAGCTGTTGTCCGACCAGGCCTCGTTCGCCGGCCTGGGCACCGACGCGCTGCGTTTCTTCGTCGACGGCGAGCCGTCGTTCTGCTCGGCGATGCGCGATGCGCTGGCGCTGGGGGTCAAGGCGGCCTATGTCGAGTCCGACGGCAGCGGACGCTGGCGCCGGCTGGCGGAAACCCCGCTGGCGCCAGTGGGATTCGCCGACGACGAATCGCTGATCGATTTCCCGGCGCGTTCGCACCCGGCCTACCGTCTGCTGACCGAGCTGTTCGGCTACCCGGACAAGTTCGGCTTCTTCGATCTTCAGCTCAAGCCGGTGACCGCTGGCGCCAGCCGCTGGTTCACCTTGCACCTGGTCCTACAAGCGACGCCGCCCGATCGCGCCGCCAACCAAGTGCTCGAGGAGTTGGATTGCAAGAACATCCGCCTGGGCTGCACCCCGGTGGTGAACCTGTTCGCGCAGCACGGCGAGCCGATCCGCGTCACCCATCGCAGCGTCACCTATCCGGTGATTGCCGACGGGCGCCGCGCCTTTGCCTACGAAGTGCATTCGATCGATTCGGTGCACCGTATCCGGCAGACTCCGCAGGGCGAGCTGATCCAGGAGTTCCGCCCGTTCTATTCGCTGCACCATGGCGAAGACCCCGAGCGCGCCGGCCAGTATTGGGTGGCGCGGCGCGACGAGGATGTGGCGCGGCAGAGTCCCGGTTACGAAACCGAATTGAGCTTCGTTGACCTGGAATTCAATCCGACCCTGCCGCAGACCGATGTGGTCAGCGTCGAGCTCACCTGCAGCAATCGCGATCTGCCCAGCCAGCTCGCCTACGGCATCGCCGGCGGCGACCTGTCGATCGAGGGCGGAACCCCGGCGCGCGCGATCAGCTTGTTGCGCAAGCCGAGCCGGCCACTGCGGTTCCGCCACGGGCGCGGCGCGCAATGGCGGCTGATCTCGCACCTGTCGTTGAATCAGCTGTCGCTGACCGGCAGCGGCTTGCCGGCGTTGAAGGAGATGCTGCGGCTGTACGACATCTCCGGCAGCAGCGTGTCGTCGCGGCAGATCGACGGCATCGTCGGCATCGAGCAGCATCCGGTCACCACCTGGCTGTCCGGCAAGCATTTCGCATCGGTGGTGCGCGGCCTGGAAGTGCGTTTGACCATCAGCGAAAACCATTTCGTCGGGACCGGCGTGGCCGCGTTCGCGCATGTGCTCGACCACTTCTTCGGCCTCTACGTCCACGCCAACAGCTTTACCCGGCTGGTGCTCATTTCCAGCGAAACAGGGGAGGAACTCGTCCGATGCTTACCGCGAAGCGGCGAATCGATCCTGGCGTAGCGCTGCAACTGCTGGCCGAGCCGCATCGCTTCCAGTTCTTCCAGGCGATGCGGATTCTAGAGCGGGTGTTCCAGCGCCAGGGGGTCAAGGCCGGTCAGGCCCTGCCCACGCGCGTGCGTTTCCACAACTCGCTGTCGTTGGCGTTTCCGGCGACCGAGCTGGACCCCGTCGGCCAGGCCTATTCGCAGGACGGCGAGCGCCTGGAAAGCGATGCGGCGCTGGCGTTCGCGATCGAGACCGAGAGCCTGGGCGAAGTGCATCTGACCCCGAACTTCATGGGGTTGCTGGGCACCTCCGGCGCATTGCCGCTGCACTATACCGAGACCTTGCACGAACGCGAGCTGTACCAGCGCGACCGTACCCCACGCGCGTTCCTGGACATGTTCTCCAACCGCGCGGTGGCGCTGCACTACGCCGCGTGGAAGAAGCACCGGCTGGCGCTGCAGTATGAGCTGGACCGGCGCGAACGCTTCCTGCCGCTGGTGCTGTCGCTGCTGGGCATGGGCATGCCGGGACTGCGCGATCGCATGGTCGACGGCGGCGGCGACGTCTTCGACCAGGCGGTGGCGTACTACGCTGGCGCCATCCGCCAGCGGCCGATCTCGGCCAAGCTGCTGCAGCGCGTGCTGGCCGACTACTTCAAGGTGCCGGTGGAGCTGGAACAGTTCGTCGGCGCCTGGTACAAGGTGCCGGCGCAACAGGCCACGCGGCTGGGCCAGGCCAATGCCACGCTCGGGTCCAGTGCGCTGGCCGGCGACCGGGTGTGGCAGCGCGACCTGCGCATGCGCCTGCGCTTCGGTCCGCTGCAGCGCGAGGCTTTCGACCAGTTCCTGCCCGGAAGCAGCGCCGCGAAGGCCTTGTCGAAATGGCTGACGCTGCTCACCGGCGGCGGGCTGGAATACGAGGTCAAGCTGGTGCTGCGCGCCGAGGACGTACGCGGCTCCGGCGTCGGCGAAGCACTGGGCGTACGCCTGGGTTGGGACAGCTACCTATGCTCGCGCCCGCAGACCCAGCCGCGCGCCGACACCACCTACGGCCTGCATACCCTTCAATAGCCCGGGCGCGAGCCCAACGCCGACGGCAGGCAGTGACGTCGGTGCCACATCATGAAACCGCCAGCATGGAGCGTCCTGTTTTCGCATGAGTATCAATCTCAAGACCCTGATCAGCAAACTCGACGACACCTGCCGGCAGGCGGCCGAGCGCGCGGCCAATCTGTGCATGGCGCGCGGCAACTACGAAGTCGACCTGGAGCATCTGTTCCTGGCGCTGCTGGAGCAACCGCAAAGCGATTTCGTGCTGATCGCGCGCCGCTGCGGCATTTCGCCGGAGACGCTGGAACGCGATCTCAGCGAGGAGGTCGGCCGCTTCAAGGCCGGCAATACGCGCACGCCGGTATTTTCCCAGCACCTGCCCACGCTGTTCGAGCACGCCTGGCTGATCGCCTCGCTGGATTCGGAAACCACGCGCATCCGCAGCGGTCATCTGCTGCTGGCGATGCTGACCGAGCCGGACCTGTCGCAGCTGGCCTACCGCGGTTCCAAGCAGTTCGTGAAGATCAAACTCGACGCGCTCAAGCACGACTTCGCCCGCCTCACCGAAGGCTCGCAGGAAGCCGGGCAAAGCCTGCGTTTCGCCGATGCCGGCCAGGCCGACGCCGGCGGCGACCCGGTCGATGGCCTCACCGGCGCGCCGGACGGCAAGGGCGGCCTGACCAAGACCCCGGCGCTGGACCAGTTCACCACCAACCTCACCCAGCGCGCCCGCGATGCGCAGATCGACCCGGTGATCGGCCGCGACGGCGAGATCCGCCAGGTGATCGACATCTTGATGCGGCGGCGCCAGAACAATCCGATCCTCACCGGCGAAGCCGGCGTCGGCAAGACCGCGGTCGTCGAGGGGCTGGCCCGGCGCATCGCCGAGAAGGACGTGCCGGACGTGTTGCAGGGGGTGGAACTGCATGTGTTGGACATGGGCTTGCTGCAGGCCGGCGCCAGCGTCAAAGGCGAGTTCGAGAACCGGCTGAAGAACGTCATCGACGAGGTCAAGAAGAGCCCGCATCCGATCATCCTGTTCATCGACGAGGCGCACACGATGATCGGCGCCGGCGGCACCGCCGGCCAGAACGACGCGGCGAACCTGCTCAAGCCGGCGCTGGCGCGCGGCGAGCTGCGCACCATCGCGGCCACCACCTGGAGCGAATACAAGAAGTACTTCGAGAAGGACGCGGCGCTGGCGCGGCGCTTCCAGGTGGTCAAGGTCGAGGAGCCGAGCGAGACGCTGGCCGCGGCGATGCTGCGCGGCATGGTGCCGCTGATGGAGAAGCACTTCGGCATCCGGGTGATGGACGAGGCGGTCACCGAGGCGGTGCGCCTGTCGCACCGCTACATCAGCGGCCGCCAGCTTCCGGACAAGGCGGTCAGCGTGCTCGATACCGCCTGCGCCAAGGTCGCGCTCGGGCAGAGCGCCACGCCGGCGATCATCGAGGACACGCGCAAGCACCTGGACCGGCTGGCCGCGGAGCTGGCCGCGTTGAACCGCGAGACGTCCGGCGGCGCCCGGCACCACGATGCGCGCGTGGCCGAGCTCCTGCAGGCGCAGGAAAGCGCACGCAAGGTGCTTGCCGACAACGAGACGCGGCTGGTGCGCGAGCGCGAACTGGCCGAGCGCATCGTCGCCCTGCGCGCGCAGCTGGAAGCGGCGCCCGCCGCCGCCGAACCCGCGGCTGCCGGCGCCGCCGCCGCCAAGCCGGC
>NZ_VZPL01000094.1 GCF_008801575.1 Xanthomonas cissicola
ATCTCGCGCCGGGTCTGCTTGCGCTTGCCCAGGCCCTCAGCGTCACCGAACGTCAGCTGCATAGATGATCCTCTACATGATGAGGCGGGTAGTGTCGCGTATCTGTGGTGCGTTGTTCAGAGCTTCCCTAACGCTTTCGACAAGCGGTGTTGAACGCGCACAGCGCAGGAATGCCTGCATCACGTCAGCCCGCATCGCGCCATCCGTTGGCGCTGCTCAAGCGATCGCCGCAGATGGCCTCCGCGGCAGGCGGCATCACCCATGCACCCCATCGATCTCCACCGCCAGCTCATCGCGGCAGATCACCGCGTGCAGCAGCAGGCGCGGAACCGCATCGCCGAAGCGGGCGTCCAGTGCCTGCGCAACCCGGGGCAGGTCCTCGCGCTCGCGCACATAGACCTTCAGGCGGGTGCCGGCCCCGAACTGCGCCGGTAACGCAGGTGCCTGCTGGCGCGCGGCGCCGAGCAGGGCGTCGAAGTTGGCGAAGGTTTCTTCCAGCTGCGCCAGCAATTGGCCGGTGTGCATCGAGGCGTGGCCGACCACGGCAGCGGTGCCTGACAGCAGCAACGGCATGTCGCTGCCGGCCGGCGGCAGCATGGCACGGGCGAAACTCGGTGACTGCGGGCCGTACCGGCGCGGGTAGTGGTAGGCACTGACCTGACGCGGGTTTTCCAGCGGCGTGCCGGCATTGGCGGCGGCCAGCCAGTAGATCTGGATGATGCGCTCGGCATCGCAACGGCCCACGGCGGTGGCGGCCGGCAATTGCGCGGTGTCGAACGCGCCCAACCCGCGTGCACGGCCCACGCAGAACTGCCGGTAACGTTCGCGGTCGCCGCTGCCCAGGGTGATGGCGTCGAGGTAATTCCAGATCCGCAGCAACCGTGGCGTCTTGCTGTTGCTGACGAAGGCGGTGATTTCCGCATACGCCCGGGCGGCGGCTTCTTCGATATCGACATCCTGCTCGTCGATCTCGATCACGCCGAACTGCAGGTGCCCATCGCTGGACCAGGCGATGTTGCCATCGCGGCCGCTGCTCACCGGCGCATCGGTGCGCCACACTTCCAGCACGCTGGCCTGGTACGGCTGCAGCGGCACGCGCAGATAGCGCGGGTCGTGCAGACGCGGCGCCGCATCGCCGAAGCCGAACACGGCCAGCACCTGCGGGTCGGTCAGCAGCACGGCAGGGTCGGTCTGGTCGACATAGTCGACCTGCAGCCGGGGGTGGCGCACGGCGTGCGTGGTCTGGGCCTGGGAAGCGGTCATGGAGCGTCTCGTTGTTGCGTGTCGCGTTGCAAGGTGTCGCCGTCGAAGCCGAGCTTGGCCTGACGCCGGCGATGGCGCCACGACTGCCAGGCGTGCGGCATCATCGACAAGGCGGTGAGTGCGTACAGTGCGCGAAAGGCGCGCAGGCGGATGCGGACTTTGGGGGCGTCGAACACATCGCCGGCCAGCATCGCCACCACCGCCTGTTCCACCTGCCAGGTGTTTTGCGGCTGCGCGAACAAGGCGCGCATGGTGGGCGAGGTGAAGCGGTAGATGAACCACTTGAATTCATCCACGCCGCGCGTCAGTTCGCGCTGCAGGGCGCGCTGCAGTTTCGCCTCCGACTGCGGTGCGCGCAGTGCCGCATCCACCATCGCCGCGCCACGTTCGGCGCCGTGCATGGCCAGGAACACGCCAGAGGAAAACATCGGGTCGACGAAGGTGTAGGCATCGCCCAGCATCAACCAGCGCGGCCCGGCCATGCGCGTGCATTCGTATGCGTAGTTACCGGTGGCATGCACCGGCGCCACGCGCTCGGCGCCGAGCATGCGCGCGCTGAGCTCGGCGTTGAGCGCCAGCGTGCGCATCAAGAAGCCCTCGCTGTCGCCCTGGCGGGTCTTCATGTAGTCCGGATAGCAGACCGCACCCACGCTCATGATGTCCTCCGGCAGCGGAATCAGCCACATCCAGCCATGCGCATGCCGGTAGATGCTGATGTTGCCGGCATCCTCGCCCGGGCGTCGTGTCACGCCGCGGAAATGGCTGAACAAGGCGGCCGATTGATGCGTTGCATTGGCGCGTTTGAGCTTGAGGCGGTTGCCCAGGAAGGTGTCGCGGCCGCTGGCATCGAGCAGATAGCGCGGGCGGAACTGCTGTACGCCACCATCTGCCGTGCGTGCCTGCAGCACCGGGTGTTCGCCGTCGAAGGCGACCTGCTCCACGCAGACCTGCTCGCGTGCATCCACGCCCACCGCACGCGCACGCTGGAACAGCACATGGTCGAATTGCGCACGCGGCACCTGGAAGGCGAAATCGGCCTTGGCATCGAGCGCGTGCGAAAAACGGAATGTGTTGTAGCCGCCGCTGTCGTTGGGAAAATCCGCCCCACGCTTCAGCACGCCGATGGCGCGCACGTCTTCCAGCACGCCGAGGCGTTCAAGAATCGGCATGTTCATCGGCAGCAAGGATTCGCCGATATGAAAGCGCGGGTGCTGCGCCTTCTCGAGCAGGGTCACGGACCAACCGAGCTCGGCAAGTGCGATGGCCGCGGTGCAGCCAGCCGGGCCGCCGCCGACGATCAGGACATCCGGACACTCCGGTCCGGGAGCCGGCCCGGCTGCCGGCATGGCGGTCGGGGTGAGGCGAACAGCGGTGGAAGTCATCCTGGAACGAACCTGCGGCGGGCGAGCGTCATGCAGTCATGATAACCTGACCGGCGGCCCGGCCAGCTGTGGCCCGCCGATCCATATGTGAAGAACGACGGCAGCAGGCAGGCACCGGCCAGCCGCGCGGCAGATGCTCGGATTGGCAGCGGCGGCAACGTACACTACGGCCCGACGCGACGCCCATGCCTGCCGATGGTCGCCCGCGCTGCTCTTGCTTTTCTCACTCTTGTTGCCCGACCCTGACCTGTGGAAATCCTGGATGTCCTCGCAAACCGCTGCCGAACGTGAACTGGCCGAACTCCTGGTCGAAAGTCTGAACCTGGAAGACGTCCAGCCCGCCGACATCGATCCGGAGGCGCCGTTGTTCAATACCGGGCTGGGGCTGGACTCGATCGACGCACTGGAACTGGCGCTGGCGATCAGCAAGCGCTACGGCTTCCAGTTGCGCTCGGACAACGACGAAAACCGTCGCATCTTCGCGTCGCTGCGCGCACTGTCGGCGCATGTCCAAGCCAACAAGACCGTCTGATCTGCCAACTGCGCCATCCCCCGACGCACCCGCGTGGGTGCTGGGGCTGGGCGTTCTGCTGGCGGTGGCGTATTCGCCGCTGGCGCATTGGGCCAATGCCAGTCACCGCCCGGAATTGGCCGTCATCGCCGGTGGTTTGCTGGTGCTGATGGTGTTGATCGAACCGATGGTTGCGCGCCGGCCCTGGGCCTGGGCCTGGGCGTTGGCGCTGCTGCTGCTTGCCGGGCTGGGCGCGCTGTGGCATTCGCCGTATGCGATGTTGGTGCTGGCGGCGCCGCCGGTGGTGTTTACCGGTTGGGTGGCCTGGTTTTTCGGGCGCAGCCTGCGGGCCGGGCGCACGCCGCTGATCACGCGCATTGTTGAAGGCCTGTACGGCCAGGCCGGCATGCCGATCACGCCCGAACAACGCCGCTACACGCGCCGCCTCACGCTGGCCTGGGCAGTGCTGCTGTGCGGCCTGACCCTGGCCAATCTGGTGCTGGGTCTGTGCGCCGAGCCCAGCGGCGTGCTCGCGCAGCTGGGCCATGCCTCGCCGCTGCCGATCAGCGACGCGCGCGCCTCGTTGTTCGCCAACCTGCTCGCCTATGGGGTGATTGGCGGCTTCTTCGTTGCGGAATATCTATTGCGCGGTCGCTGGTTTCCACAGCGCCCCTATCGTAATCTGCCAGACTTCTTGCGTCAGATGGCGCGGCTCGGGCCGGATTTCTGGCGCGATCTGCTGCGCTGAGTGCGTGGCCTGGGGCAGCGACGGACGTGCATATTTTCGGGGGCAAGACAAAAATGCCGTTGGCAAGGATGCCGTCGCGCCTGGCGTGGGCTGTGTTCAACCTGTTGCAATTGGCGTTCACGCTGGCCTTCACCGCTGGCGGGATCGTCTATGCATTGGTCGTGCTGGCGATCACCCGCGATGCCGACCGTCTGCTGCGCATGGGCGGCTGGATGTGGTCGCCGGTGCTGTTCCGTGGTGCGGGCGCCACCGTCATCGTGGAAGGGCGCGAGCGGGTGGATTGGTCCAAGAACTATCTGTTCGTGAGCAACCACCAGTCGATCATCGACATCTGTGCGCTGTTCCATGCCTTGCCGGTGCCGCTGCGCTTCTTGCTCAAGCAGGAAATGCGCAAGGTGCCGTTCGTGAACTGGTATGCGCATGCCGCCGGCATGCTGTTTCTGGACCGCGACAGCCGCAGGGCAGGGGCGCTGGTGCGGCGCCAGGCTGCTGCACTGCTGCGCGAGGGCAAACAGTTGTGTCTGTTTCCCGAAGGCACGCGCAGCCGCACCGGCGCATTATTGCCATTCAAGGCCGGACTACTGCAGGCCGCTATCGATGCTGGCGTGCAGGTGGTTCCAGTGGCGCTGGATGGCTGCGGCAAGGTCTTGCCGGTCGATGGCCTGTTCAGGGTGAGGCCGGGCATCATTCGCGTGCGGATCGGTGCGCCGATCGCGGTGACCGGGCCGGATGCGCCGGATCGCCAACAATTGACCGAGCAGGCACACAAGGCCGTGGCTGCAATGCTTCAACCCAGGATCTGAGTTCCACGCTTATGGATTTCGTTGTGCCGCATGATCATCCCTGCCTGCCCGGA
The DNA here is from genome assembly GCF_008801575.1 of Xanthomonas cissicola. GTDB lineage: Bacteria > Pseudomonadota > Gammaproteobacteria > Xanthomonadales > Xanthomonadaceae > Xanthomonas > Xanthomonas cissicola. The sequence goes on from NZ_VZPL01000094.1 coordinate 4,761, forward strand.
CATTTCCCGGGCCGTCCCGTGGTGCCTGGCGTGGTCGTGCTCGACCATGTGCTGCAGGCAGTGGAAGCCCTGCATGGTCCGCGCGCGGCCATGCGCCTGCCGCAGGTGAAATTCGTGCAGCCGTTGCTGCCCGGCCAGACCGCCTCGGTCACGCTGGAAGGCGATGGCCCGCGCTGGCGCTTCCGCGTGCAGCGCGCCGAGGCGTTGCTGGTCAGCGGCGAACTGGTGGCCGAGGCAGCGCCATGAGCAAGCATTGGAAACAGCGTCCGGAAGGTGGCGGGCGCTTTGCGTTGTGGCTGATCCGCGGCATTGCACGGCACGCCGGGCGTGCGGTGGGGCGTGCGCTGCTGTATCCGATCACGCTGTACTTCCTGCTGGTGCGTGGCCCAGAGCGCGCCGCCTCGCGTGCCTATCTGGCGCGGGTGCTGGGCCGCCCGGCTTCGCTGCGCGATGTGGCGCGGCACATCCATACCTTCGCCTCGACCATCCTGGACCGGGTGTACATGCTGTGCGGGCAGATGCAGCGCTTCCGCGTGGACATCGCCGGCCTGGATCAACTGCACGCGCAAATGGATCGCGGCCGCGGCGTGCTGATCTTCGGCTCGCACCTGGGCAGCTTCGATGCGCTGCGCGTGCTGGCCACCGAGCGCCCGGACGTGCAGGTCAAGGTGGTGCTGGACAAGGCGCACAACCGCGCCATGACCGACCTGCTGGGGGCGCTCAACCCGCAGCTGGCCGCCAACATCATCGACGCCGGCATGGACGCGACCTCGATCGTCATGGCGATCAAGGAGGCCACCGATGCCGGTGCGCTGGTGGCGCTGCTGATCGATCGCCCGCGCGAAGGCGACCCGGCGCTGCCGGCGATGTTCCTTGGCCGCAATGCGATGTTCCCGACCTCGCCGTGGCTGATCGCCGCTGCGCTCAAGGTGCCGGTGGTGCTGGCGTTCGGCCTGTATCACGGCGGCAATCACTACGAGCTGGCGTTCGAAACCTTCAGTGAAGGCCTGGACGTGCCGCGTCGTCAGCGCGCCCCGGTGCTGGCGGTACTCATGCGCGATTACGCTGCCAGGCTGGAACATTACACCTGCTATGCGCCGTACAACTGGTTCAACTTCTACGATTTCTGGAACACCCACCATGCCGATGTGCCGCACCCTGCCGTGGATGCTGATACTGCTGTTCAGCGCCGCACCGCTATGCGCCGCACCGCCTGAGACGCTGGACGTCGGGCAGGTGCTGCAGCGCTTGGCGCGCCCCGCACCGGTCAGCACCGAATTCGTCGAATTGCTTGGCTCGGCCTTGCTGAAGACGCCGTTGCGCGTGGAGGGCCACTACCGTCGCCCGGACGCGCAGACGCTGGTGCGCGAGGTCAGTGCGCCATACCGCGAAACCACCACGCTGACCGGCGACGAAGGCGTGCTGGAACGCGAAGGCAAATCGCCACGCCGTTTCTCGTTGAGCCGCGTGCCCGAGCTGGCCGGCTTGAAGTCCGGATTCGGCGCGTTGCTGTCCGGCGACCGCGCCCTGCTGGAGCAGCACTACCGCGTCAGTGGGCAGGGCCAGCCACAGGCCTGGCAGCTGACCCTGCAGCCCAAGGACGCCGCCGTGGCCAAGCAGGTGCACGAATTGCGCCTGTACGGACGCAACGACGAACTGCGGTGTATCGAAAGCGTGCCTGCCAAGGGCGACCTGCAGCGCACCCTGCTGGCCGGTGCAGCGCGCGCGGCTGCCGGCGTGACCGATGCCGCCGCGCTGACCACGCTTTGCCACGGCTCGGGCGCGTGACCGCGCGCGGGATGGTTGCGCCGGTCGTCTCTAACCACATCACACCCTTCGCAGCTGAAACGCGCACGTTGCCAATAACGACCGATGCCGCGCGCGCGGCCGGCGGGCATTCGGCCGCTGTAGCAGGACACGCACACCATGGCGCTTGAATTGAACGCAAACCGCCGCATCGGCCTGGCGCTGTTGTGGCTGGCCTTGCTGGCAGTGGCCGGATTCTGGTTGAGCGAGACGCTCAAGGTCACCGGCGACCTGCGCAAGTTCATGCCCGCCCTCAGGAAAAACAACGCGTCGTTGCAGCCCGATGCCGCGCGCGCGGCCAGCGGGCGTTCGGCCGCTGTAGCAGGACATGCACACCATGGCGCTTGAATTGAACGCAAACCGCCGCATCGGCCTGGCACTGTTGTGGCTGGCCTTGCTGGCAGTGGCCGGATTCTGGTTGAGCGAGACGCTCAAGGTCACCGGCGACCTGCGCAAGTTCATGCCCGCCCTCAGGAAAAACAACGCGTCGTTGCAGCCCGATGCCGCGCGCGCGGCCAGCGGGCGTTCGGCCGCTGTAGCAGGACACGTACACCATGTCGCTTAAGTTGAACGCAAACCGCCGCATCGGCCTGGCACTGTTGTGGCTGGCCTTGCTGGCAGTGGCCGGATTCTGGTTGAGCGAGACGCTCAAGGTCACCGGCGACCTGCGCAAGTTCATGCCCGCCCTCAGGAAAAACAACGCGTCGTTGCAGCCCGATGCCGCGCGCGCGGCCAGCGGGCGTTCGGCCGCTGTAGCAGGACACGTACACCATGTCGCTTAAGTTGAACGCAAACCGCCGCATCGGCCTGGCACTGTTGTGGCTGGCCTTGCTGGCAGTGGCCGGATTCTGGTTGAGCGAGACGCTCAAGGTCACCGGCGACCTGCGCAAGTTCATGCCCGCCCCGCGCACGCCGGCGCAAAAACTGCTGATCGAAGAACTCGGCGAAGGCCCTGGATCGCGGCTGCTGCTGATGGCGTTGTCCAACAACGATCCGGTCACCTTGGCCGAGCAGTCGCAGCAACTGCACCAAGCGCTGTCCGCACAGCCGGCGCTGTTCGAACTGGTCGGCAATGGCGGCAATGCCGGGTTGGAGGCGATTTCCGAGCGCTTGCTGCCGTACCGCTATCTGCTCAGCGACAGCTTCGACAAGACCCCGCTCGACGCGCGGACGCTGGAAGCGGCATTGCAGGCGCGCGTGCAGGATCTGGGCTCGCCGGCGGCGGCCATGGTGGAGCCGTTGTTGCCGCGCGACCCCACGATGGAAATCCTGCATCTGGCCGACACCCTGCAGCCGGCAGCGATGCCGCGCACGCGCAATGACGTGTGGTTCGATCGCGCCGGCACCTCGGCGCTGTTGATCGTGCAGACCCGCGCGGCAGGCTTCGACCCCACCGGCCAGCAGCTGGCCTATGACGCCGTGCAAGCGGCGTTCGCGAAGGTCAGCAAGGGCACCGCCACCCGGCTGACGCTGACCGGGCCGGGCGCATTCGCGGTGGAAATCACCGCGCGCACGCAAGGCGAAGCGCAGTGGATCGGCACGCTCGATACGGTGGGCCTGGTGCTGTTGCTGCTGGTGGCCTACCGTAGCTGGAAGATTCCGGTACTTGGCGTGTTGCCGCTGGCCAGCGCCGGTCTAGCCGGCCTGGGTGCGGTGGCGCTGCTGTTCGACGGCGTGCACGGCATCACCGTGGCATTCGGCTTCACGCTGATCGGTGTGGTGCAGGATTACCCGATCCATCTGTTCAGTCATCAGCGTCCCGGTCTGGATCCGCGCGAGAACGCACGGCATCTGTGGCCGACGTTGGCCACCGGCGTGGTCTCCACCTGCATTGCCTACGTGACCTTCCTGTTCTCCGGCGTGGACGGCTTGCGGCAGCTGGCGGTGTTCACCATTGCCGGCCTTGCCACCGCCGCGGTCACCACGCGCTGGCTGTTGCCGGCCCTGATCGATCCGGCCCCGCGCGACTACGCGGACTCGCGCGTGCTGGCGGTGCTGTGGCGTGGCATTGAGCGCCTGCCGCGGCCACGCATCAGCCTGGCGGCGATGGCCGTGATCGGCATTGCGGTGATCGTGTTCGCGCCGGGGCAGTTCTGGCAAAACGACCTGTCGAAGCTAACCCCCGTGCCGCCCAAGGCATTGGCGCAGGACACCCATCTGCGTCAGGAACTGGGCGCGCCGGACGTGCGTTACGTGCTGGCGCTGCCGGCAGCCAGCGATGAGGCGGCGCTGCAGGCCAGCGAGCAATTGCGCCCGCGTCTGGATGCGCTGGTGCGCGCTGGTGCGTTGCTCGGCTACGACATGGCGGCACGCTATCTGCCCAGCGCCAACACCCAGCGTGCGCGACAGGCCGCCTTGCCCGATGCTGCGCAGGCGCGCGCGCTGACCGAGCGCGCAGTAGCCACCACGCCATTCCGCAGCGATGCGTTTGCGCCGTTCCTGCAGGATCTGGACGCCGCCAAGCGCGCCGCACCGCTGCTACCGAAGGATCTGAGCGGCTCGCCGCTGGCCACGTCGGTCGGTGGCTTGCTGCTCGGCCGTGGCGATCGCAGCACCGCGCTGGTGTCGTTGACGGGCCTGCGCGATCCGGCGGTGTTGGCGGCCGCCGTGCAAGGCAGCGGCGCGCAATTGCTGGATCTGAAGGACGCCTCCGAATCGCTGGTGGCCGCCTACCGCGGACGCGTGCTCGGTGCGCTGGTCCTGGCTGCCTTGTTGCTGGCAGTGACCGTGGCGATCGCACTGCGCAGCCCGCGCCGCATCGTGCGCGTACTGCTGCCGATGGCGCTGACGACGGTGCTGATCCTGGCGATCCTGCGCGGCACCGGGGTGGAACTCAATCTGTTCCATCTGATCGCGCTGATCCTGGCCGCCGGTCTGGGCCTGGATTACGCGCTGTTCTTCGATCATGCCGGCGACGATCACGCCGACCAACTGCGTACGCTGCATGCGTTGATCGTCTGCAGCCTGATGACGCTGCTGGTGTTTGCGCTGTTGGCCGTGTCCAGCATCCCGGTCTTGCGTGCCATCGGCAGCACAGTGGCGTTGGGCGTGTTGTTCAATTTCATTCTGGCCTTGCTGGTGTCGCGCGAACCGGCGCTGGAACGCACCGCGAACGGAGAACCGCATGCAGGGACGTGACGCAATCGCTGCGCTGATTCCGCACCAGGGCAGCATGTGCCTGTGGGAAGAAGTGATCGAGTGGGATGCGCAGCGCATTGTGCTGCGCAGTCACGCGCATCGCAGCGATGCGCATCCGTTGCGGTGCAACGGGCGTTTGCGCGCGCTGCATCTGTGCGAATACGGCGCGCAGGCCATGGCCGTGCATGGCGGGTTGCTGGGCCGCGAATCCGGCAAGCCGGTACGCCCTGGCATGCTGGTAGCGCTGCGTAGCGTGGAGGTGCACGTGATGTATCTGGATACCTTGCCGGATGTGATCGAGTGCCAGGCGCAGGTGTTGATGCAGGGCGAGGACAGCCAGCAATACAGTTTTCGCCTGACCCATGGCGCGCAATTGCTTGCCGAAGGACGCGCCACCGTGATGCTGGGCGCCGCGCAGGCGTAGGCACGCCTGATCGCTGGAGTGGCCGGGTGCCGGCAATGCGTGTGGCGGCTTCAAGGGCAGCGTTCGTACACGACTGCATGACTGCGCCACCGTCATAAGCTGCATGCGTTTTATGCAAGTGCAACGTTGCCAGCCTTGCGCGGGGCGCTGGCACGTGGCCGGCATGACTGGTTAGGATGAATCCCCTTTTGTTTCCGCGGCCGCACGTGCGGCGCCATCGAGTCTTCCATGAGCACACCCATTCCACAACGCCGCGCACTGGTCACCGGCGGCAGCGGCGATCTTGGCGGTGCGATCTGCCGCCACCTGGCTGCGCAGGGCCGGCATGTGATCGTGCACGCCAACCGCAACCTGACGCGTGCGGACGAGGTGGTTGCCGCGATCGTGGCCGATGGCGGGAGCGCACAGGCAGTGGCCTTCGATGTGGCCGACGCGCAGGCAAGTTCGGCGGCGCTGGAGAGTTTGCTGGAAGCTGGCCCGATCCAGATCGTGGTCAACAACGCGGGCATCCACGACGACGCGCCGATGGCAGGCATGAATGCCGAGCAGTGGCATCGCGTCATCGACGTGTCGCTGCACGGTTTTTTCAATGTCACCCAGCCGTTGCTGCTGCCGATGGCGCGCACGCGTTGGGGCCGCATCGTCAGCGTGTCGTCGGTGGCGGCCATGTTGGGTAATCGCGGGCAGACCAACTACGCCGCCGCCAAGGCCGCCTTGCACGGCGCCAGCAAGTCGCTCTCGCGCGAAATGGCCAGCCGCGGCATCGCAGTGAATGTGGTCGCGCCCGGCGTGATCGAAAGCGACATGGTCGGCGACAGTTTCGCGCCGGAGGCGATCAAGCAATTGGTACCGGCCGGCCGCGTTGGCAAGCCCGATGAAGTGGCCGCGCTGGTCGCCTTTCTGTGCTCGGACGTGGCCGGCTACATCAATGGCCAGGTGATTGGCGTCAATGGTGGGATGGGCTGAGAGCGGCTGGTCTGCGACGTCGCTGCAGGGCCCTTGCCGGCCCACCGTCGCAGGACACGCTGCAAGTACGTCCTTGTAAGCTCTTACGCGGCATCCATGCCGCGTAAGGTCCCGCGCCGGTGAGCCGGCAAGGACCAGTCGAGAGAGTCGGTGTGCATGCTTGCGCGCGGTGCCTGCTGGCGTAGCCGCGCATCTGTTTCATTCTCTTAAGCCGACGGGCGCCGCCCGTTCGGCTTGAATGAATTGTCAGTCCCAACTAGCGACTATTGACCTGTAGAAGCGAATGCTTGGTTACTCCGTACGATTGACACACTTGAAGTACAAGCTGGCTTCGGGAAACCCTCCGAGCGGTCTCGATTGTTTGGACTCTGTCTGGATGGTCTGTACCACTTTGCCTGACTTTGCACAGTAATGGGAAGCCTCTTTATAGTTCCTGTTCTGTATCCTGCCAGATGATACAAAGCCCGTGCCGGCCTCCGAAACAATGCGGTAGGAGTCGGGACCGTCTGGCTGGACTCCAGAATGCGAGCCGCAACTGCAGAGTAATGCCACCAGAGCCAATGGAAGAAGATTGCGGTGCATGCGGCTACTCCGGTTAGTTGACTGATGTTAATAGCGTCAGGCCATGTAGTCTTAGATTGGGCCTAACGCCTGAGTTAAGCCGACGGGCGAAGCCCGTTCGTCTTGAGTGAATTTTAGGCGGCTACCCGCGTGACCGCCTGAATAGATCCAGCGCCTCTTCGTGAGACTGTGCGGAAATATCTCCTAAGGAAGGTCTGAATAACGAGGCCTGAGAGTGCGGGATGTCGCGTCGTTCCGAAGAGTGGCGTTTGAATCTTTGGAATTTCGCCATTTCTGGCGCTTTCCGTGGGAATTTCCTGGTTTACAGGCGCACGCTCCCCATAGCCGGCAGCAACTGCTTTCGCTTCATCCACAGATTGGAGAGCGCAAACAAGGTCAGCACGTGTGCGGTGTTTTTGGCCAGGCCG
>NZ_VZPL01000095.1 GCF_008801575.1 Xanthomonas cissicola
AACGGTTCATGCGTGTGTAGACCGTATGCCAGTTGCCAAAGCGCTTGGGTAGGCCGCGCCATTTGCAGCCATGCTCGGCAACGTAAAGGATGGCGTTGACCACTTGCAGGTTGGTCATGCTGACATTGCCGCGCTGCGCCGGCAGGCAGTGTTCGATCAGAGAAAATTGTGCTGGCGTGATCTCCATGCCCAATAGTTTAATCGCTCGGGCCATTAGTGTTAACAGGCCCTAATTGACTAGTCTGTCTGCACTTCGCCAACCGCGTCGCGAAACCCGTCCCCGCGCCGGCTGCACGCGCAGCGCTGCGGCAGGTGCCGGCATCATCCGGTCCTGGTGTCGCTCGACCGGAGTACGCACGATGCGCCTGCTACTCCTGTGCGCCTGCCGGCCTTTCAGGTGACGGCCGAGGCGCCAGCTGCGTACAGTCGGGCGATCCTGCACGATGGAGCCTGCCATGCCCCACCACCTTCCCAGCGACGCCGCCGATGCGCTGCAGGCACCGACGCAGCTGGACGCCTTCTGGATGCCGTTCACCGCCAATCGCCAGTTCAAGGCACGGCCTCGCCTGCTGGCCTCGGCGCAGGGCATGCATTACCGCGATGTCCACGGCCGCCAGATTCTGGACGGCACGGCAGGCCTATGGTGCTGCAATGCAGGACATGGCCGCGAGCGCATCGTGGCCGCCATTCGCGAACAGGCCGGCACGCTGGATTTCGCGCCGACCTTCCAGATGGGCTCGCCGCTGCCCTTCGTACTGGCGCAGCGGCTGGCCGCAATCGCCCCGCCCGGCTTGGGCCATGTGTTCTTCACCAACTCCGGCTCGGAGGCGGTGGATAGCGCGATGAAGATCGTGCTGGCCTACCACCGGCTGCGTGGCGAAGGCCAGCGCACCCGTTTTATCGGCCGCGAGAAGGCTTATCACGGGGTCGGCTTCGGCGGCATGTCGATCGGCGGCCTGCCCAACAACCGCAAGTGGTTCGGCCCGCTGCTGGCCGGTACCGATCATCTGCGGCACACGCTGGATCTGCAGCGCAACGCCTATGCGCGTGGATTGCCCGCACACGGCGCGGAGCTGGCCGACGATCTGGAACGGCTGATCACCCTGCACGATGCATCCACCATCGCCGCAGTGTTCGTCGAACCGGTGTCCGGTTCGGCCGGCGTGATCCTGCCGCCGGAAGGTTACCTGCAGCGGTTGCGCGCCATTTGCGACCGTCACGGCATCGTGCTGGTGTTCGACGAGGTGATCACCGGTTTCGGCCGCGTGGGCAACGCATTCGCCGCGCAACGCTTCGGCGTCACCCCGGACATCATCACCGCCGCCAAGGGCCTGACCAGCGGCACCGTGCCGATGGGCGCGGTGCTGGTGGCCGATGCGATCTTTGATGCCTTCATGCACGGGCCGCAAAACGCGATCGAGCTCTTTCACGGCTATACCTATTCCGGCCACCCGCTGGCCTGTGCAGCGGCGATTGCCACGCTGGACACCTATGCCGAGGAAGAGCTGTTCACGCGCGCGATCACGCTTGGCCCGCAGTGGGAAGACGCACTGCACGGCCTGCGCGGCTCGCCGCATGTGATCGACATCCGCAACATCGGCCTGATCGGCGCGATCGAGCTGGCACCACGCGACGGCGCCCCGGGCGCGCGCGGTTACGAGGTCTTCGAGCGCTGTTTCCACGAGGGCGGCCTGCTGGTGCGCGTCACCGGCGATGTCATCGCACTGTCACCGCCGCTGATCGTCACCCCGGAGCAGATCGGGCAGATGGTGGAGACGCTGGGCAAGATGCTTCGCCAGGTGGACTAGGCTCGGCTGGCCTTAGGCAACGACCGCAACGCCGGCGACAGGCCTCCGCGTGTCACGCATGCAGGCGCCCGTCAAGCGCGCAAAGCCGGGGCCGGCTCACTACAATGCCCGCCCCGCATCCCAGCAGTTGCCGTATGAACATCGTTGTCAAAGAAGAACTCAAGGCCTATATCGACCCGCTGACGCCCGACGAGCAAGAGGCGCTGGAACGCAGCCTGCTGGCCGAAGGCTGCCGCGATGCCTTGGTGCTGTGGGGCGATGTGCTGGTGGACGGCCACAACCGCTACGGTCTGTGCCAGAAACACGGGCTGCCGTTCCAGACGGTGCAGAACACGCGCTTCCAGTCCATGCAGGACGTGCACCTGTGGATGATCGAACAGCACCTGGGCCGGCGCAGCGTGTCCGACTTCCAGCGTGGCGTACTGGCGTTGCGCAAGCGCGAGATCCTGGCCGCACGCCAACGCAGCCAGCGCGACGCCGACGCCGCAGCCGAAGCGCCGGCGGTGGCCGGCGACCAGCCGGACACTGGCCTGGAGCAGAGCAGCACGCACACCGCCGACGACACCGACAGCCCGCCGTGGGACGAAACCTCTACCCCGGTCAGCCGTGCCGAGCTGGCCCGCGAAGCGCGCCTGAGCAGCAACCAGGTGGTGATGATCGAACGCATCCATAAGCAGGCCGCGCCGGAAGTGGTGCAGGCGGTCAAGGCGGGCGAGATTTCGATCAGCGCCGCTGCCGCGGTGGCCACGCTGTCGGAGGACGAACAACGCGCCGCCGCGCAGGCCGGCAAGGCCGAACTCAAACAGGCCGCCAAGCGTGTACGCGATGCCAAGCGCAAACCCAAGGCCGACGAGGCCGAAGGTGGCGAAGCCGAACGCCGCGACATCAAGGCCCTGCAGCGCCGCGTCACCGAACTGGAAAACGAGAATGCCGCGCTGCAATCGAAGGTGACCGCACTGCAGGCGCAGCTGGAACGCCTGCGTGGCTGAGTGCACCCGACAGTCGACAGCAACACGTAGGAGCGCACCTGTGCGCGACAGGCATTCCCGATAAAGCCCGTCGCGCCCAGGTGCGCTCCTACGACAGCAACAGCCGCTGGGGTGCCCGTTTCAAGCGCAGCCAGAGCATCTGTGTGGCGGAGAACGCGCACCTGCTAGCTAACAGCCATCGCGTAGGAGCGCACCCGGGCGCGACAGGCATTCCCGATAGAGCCCATCGCGCCCGGGTGCGCTCCTACGACAGCAGCCGCTGGGTCGCCCCAACCCAGGCGCAGCTGGAGCACAAGGCACGCAAGACGCGGCCACCAACTGCGCGCGATGGCGCCAACTGCCGTGGACATTCCCTGGTCAAACGACTGGGTACACTTCACCGATGGAACCCAGTCTCAGCACTCCCCGTCCGATCGATCCTCGTCGTGCCCAGTTGCAGCGCATGAAGCTGCTGGCGGTGGCCTTGTTGCTGGCGATGTTCGCCGGCTTCGTCGTCAGCCACCTGATGGGCGAACACGGCATCTGGGCCTGGGTGTCGGCCTTCTGCGAAGCGGCCACGGTGGGCGCATTGGCCGACTGGTTCGCGGTGGTGGCGCTGTTCCGCCACCCGATGGGCCTGCCGATCCCGCACACCGCCATCCTGCCGCGCGGCAAGGAACGGCTGGCCGACGGGTTGGCAGTGTTCGTGCGCGACCAGTTCCTCGCCCCGGATGCGTTGATGGAAAAGCTGCGGGTATTCGATCCCGCCAGCCGGCTGGGCGATTGGCTGGCCAAGCCTGAGCAGGCACGCATGCTGGCGCAGATGACGCGCGGCTGGATGCTGCAGGCGCTGGAACTGCTCGACGAGGCAGCCGTCCGCCGCGCGATTCAAGGCTTCGTGGTCGACCGCCTGCGCAAATGGAACGCCGCCGCCACCATCGGCGATGTGATGGCCCTGCTCACCACCGACGGCCGCCACCAGAAGCTGCTGGATGAAGTGTTGCTGCGGCTGGGTGAATGGCTGGACCAGGAGCAGGTCAAGACGCGCGCGTCTGCATTGATCGTGCGTTACGCGCGCCGCGAATGGCCCAAGCTGGTCGGCACCGTGAACTGGGTCAAGCCGATCGAAGAGATCGGCGACAGCCTGGCCGACCGCATGGCGCGTGCGGCGATCGAAGAACTGCAGGACATCCTCAAAACGCCCGAGCATCCAATCAGGCTCGACTACGAAGCGTGGCTGCAGGGCTACATCACGCGCTTGCGCGACGAACCGGAAATGGCCGTGCGCGTGGAAGAACTCAAGCAACGCGCCATCGAACATCCGGCACTGCAGGACTATGTGCAAGGGTTATGGGGCGAAATTCGCGACGCACTGCGCAATGATCTGGCGCGCGAGCAATCGTCGATGGCCGCGCACGTGGAGCGTTCCATGCAATCGCTCGGCCGGGCCTTGTCGCAGGATCCCTCGCTGCGTGAAGCGCTCAATCAACATATGTTGCAGGCCGCCGACAAACTCACCGCGCGCTTGCGCACATCGGTCACCGACCATATTGCGTCGACGATGAAAAGTTGGGACGAACGTCACCTCGTCGAACAATTGGAATTGGGGGTGGGACGCGATCTGCAATACATTCGGTTCAATGGAACGTTGGTCGGTGGACTGATCGGACTGATTCTTCACGCGTTGTCGATCTGGCTGTCGTTTTGATGCGGGAACGTCGATCGCCCATCCGAGATGACGTGCAGGCTTGGGGGACTGCACACAGCCGCCGGATATCGGGCGGCACCACGAGGTCGACGCAGGTCGGCCAGCACTCTGGGCACGTAACAGGCAAGGCGAAGGAACGAACATGCCGAAGGGCCGCTGGGATTTGCGCAGGACATACGGGCGTCGCGCATTCTTTGGTGCACTGCTGATTCTGAGCGCCGGCCTGGTTGCCGCCATCGTCACCGGCGTGTGGCTGCAACGGCAGAACGAGCTCGAGCGCCAGCAACGCTTCGACTACGTAGTGCGTACGCTGGCGCGCAACATCAGCGAGCGCATGTCCACCTTCGAGCATGGCTTGCGCGGCGCACGCGGTGCGGTGATCGGCGCGGGCAGCGACATCATCAGTCGAGAACGCTTCACCTTGTATAGCCGCTCGCGGGATTATCCGCGCGAGTTTCCCGGGGTGCTGGGTTACGGCTACATCCATCGGGTCGCCCCGGCCGACGAAGCCGCATTTCTGCAGGCCGCGCGTGCCGACGGCGCGCCGGACATCCATCGCCGGCCGTTGGCGCCATGGGATGGCGAGCGTTACATGGTGCTGTATTTCGAGCCGGAATCCTCGGGCAACCGCCCGCTCGGCATCGATATCGCCTCCGAGCCGCGCCGGCGTGCCGCCGCCCTGCAGGCCGCACGCAGCGGCGAGCCGGTCATGACCTCGCCGATCTCGCTCTCCGGTTACCGCGTTCCCAGCGAAAGCGGCTTTCTGGTGCTGCTGGCGGTCTATCGGGAAGGCATGCCGTTGCAGACCCCGCAACAGCGCATGCTCGCCACCAGCGGCTGGGTGTATGCGCCTTTCAGCGTCGAGCAGATGGTGCGAAGCGCATTGGGTGAGCGCGACGACGTGGCGCTGGACCTGTCCGACCGCAATGAGCCCACCCACAATTTCTATCGCAGCGGCACGCCAGCCAGCGACAGCGCGCTGAGTCCGCCGGTGGTGCGGCTGTTGCCGATCTACGGCCGCACCTGGGTCATCACCGCCCACCCCACCGCCGGCTTCATCGCATCGCTCAACCAGAGTTCGCCCTGGTTGATCGGCGGGCTAGTGATGGCCGCCGCGGTCTTGTTTGCCGCCCTGCTGGTGCTGTATTTCAGCAATGGGCTGCGCCGCGAGGAAGTGCTGCGCAAGCAGATGGAACTGGCCGCGCTGGTCAGCCATTCCAGCGAAGCCATCGTTGCCGAAACCCCGGATGGACGTATCACGCACTGGAATCCGGCCGCCGAGGCGATGTTCGGTTACACGGCCGACGAGGCGATCGATCAGGACCTGACCATGCTGCTGTCGCCGCAGCCGTATGCGATGCCTGAGGTCGACCCTGCCGACGCGGCACTGGCGGGCAACGCATCGGCGGCGCAGATCATGCGCCATCGCGACGGGCATCAGGTGCATGTGCTGGCCAGCAAGGCGCCGATCATCGAGAGCGAAGGCACGCTCAGCGGCCATTCGCATTTCTTCCGCGACATCTCCGACCGCGTGCGCTCGCACCAACGCATCATCGACCTCAACGCCTCGCTCGAACACCAGGTCGCCGAACGCACCAGCGAGCTGGTGAAGTTCTCGGTGCTGCAACGCGCGATCCTGGCGCACGCTGGCTACGCCATCATCGCCACCGATTCCAGCGGCTTCGTCACGCTGTTCAATCCGGCCGCCGAAAAACTGTTGGGCTACAGCGCGGCAGAAGTAATCGGACGACGCAAGGCCAGCCAGTTCGTCGAGCAAGAGGAACTGCAGGAGCGCGCGCACATGCTGGCCGAGCAGACCGGGACACAGGTGGCGCACACGCTGGAGGCGATCGCCGCGCTCACCAGCCTGGGGCGCAGCGACACCAGCGAGTGGACCTACGTGAGCCATGACGGGCGTCGCCTGCCGGTGCTGCTGACCTTGAGCACCCTGCGCGACGACCACGACCAGGTGATCGGCTATCTCGGCGTGGCGGTGGATCTCACCGAGCAAAAGCTGCACGAAAAACAGCTGCGCCTGGCGATGGATGCGGCCAAGAGCGCCAACCAGTCCAAATCCGATTTTCTGGCCAACATGAGCCACGAAATCCGCACGCCGATGAACGCCATCCTGGGCATGCTGTACCTGCTTCAACGCAGCGAACTGCCCGGCGCCGCGCAGGACATGGTCGCCAAGATCGACCGCTCCGCGCGCACGTTGCTGGAGATCATCAACGACATCCTGGACTTTTCCAAGATCGAGGCCGGGCGTATCGACCTGGAATGCGCGCCGTTCGATCTGAACCAGCTGTTCGATAACATCGCCGACCTGATGCGCTCCTCGCTCAGCGCCAAACCGGTGGAAATGATCGTCGAACCCCTGCCACGCGACAGCCGTTGGCTGCTGGGCGATGCGCTGCGCATCAACCAGGTGTTGGTCAACCTGGTCGGCAATGCGATCAAGTTCACCGAACAGGGCGAAGTGGTGCTGTCGGTACGCCGCTTCCCCAGCGGCGACCCCAACAAGTTCAAGCTGCTGTTTTCGGTCCGCGACACGGGCATCGGTATTTCCAAGGAAAAACAGAGCGTGATCTTCTCGCCGTTCCTGCAGGCCGACACGTCCACCAGTCGGCGTTACGGCGGCAGCGGCCTGGGTTTGACCATTAGCCGGCGCCTGGTCGAATTGATGGGCGGCGAACTGGAGGTGGAAAGCGTGCCCGGCCGCGGCAGCGAGTTCTATTTTGTGGTGACGCTGGAAAAATCCGCGCCACCGCAGGCACAGCGCGAATTGCCGGCTTTGCCGCCGGAAGCGATGCCGCGCGTGCTGATCGCCGACGACCACGATGCAGCGCTCAACAACCTGGTGCGCATCGCCACCGAACTCGGCTGGCGCGTGGATGCGGTGGCCAGCGGACAGGCCGCACTGCAGGCCATCGAACACGCTGCAGACCCCTACGATATTTTCCTGCTCGACTGGCGCATGCCCGATATCGACGGGGTGGCCATCGCGCGCGAGATTCGTGCACGCGCCACGCCCGGCCCGCATCCGGTCATCGTGATGGTCACCGCCTACGAGCGCCGCCTGCTGGAGCAGCATCCCGAGCAGCAGGATCTGGATGCGGTGATGACCAAGCCAGTGACCGGCGCGGCCCTGCACCGGCTGGTCGAACAACTGCTCGAGCAACGCCCGGGTACCCGCCCTGCCACGCCGACATTCGTTGCGCGACGTCTGGAGGGCGCCCACCTGCTGCTGGTCGACGACAGCGACATCAATTGCGAAGTCGCCCAGCGCATTCTGGAGGGCGAAGGCGCCATGGTCACCGTCGCCCACGATGGCGAACAGGCAGTGAGTACGCTCAAACGCGCGCCCAACCTGTTCCACCTGGTGCTGATGGATGTGCAGATGCCGGTGGTGGACGGTTACGAGGCCACGCGCCGGTTACGCCAGATCCCGGCCCTGGCCAGCCTGCCGGTGATCGCGCTGACCGCCGGCGCGTTCCGCCCGCAGCAGGAAAAAGCGCTGGAAGCGGGCATGAACGGCTTTATCGCCAAGCCATTCAACGTCGAAGAACTGGTCACTGCCATTCGTCATTTCCTGCAGCCGGGCACACGGCGCATTCCATCGCTTCCGCACGAGGCGCAGGCGCACGCCGGTCCCGAATGGGAATACAGCGACCCGGAACTGCTGGACGCCGCACGCGCGCGCAGCCTGTGGCGCGAGCGCGAACCCTATGCGCGCTATCTGATCAAGCTGCTGCGCGACAACCCGGACCCGGCTGAGATAGCCGCCGAGCATCTGCGTCGCAACGAGCTGCCGGCCATCGGCGCGATGGCGCACAAGCTGCGCGGCGCAGCCGGCTCGCTCGCGCTGCCGGCGCTGGCCGGTGCAGCCGGCGACCTGGAGACGCGTATCGAGGAAGGACACGACATCACCGCATCGCTGATTGCGTTGAAGGACATCATGCAGCGCACCGCCGACGCGATCCGGGCATTCTTGCAGCATGGCGACAGCGACGTTGCCGCCGACGAGGAGGGCGTTGCGTTGGATGCAGACAGCGTGCAGATCCTGACATCGGCCTTTGCCAGCGACGATGCCGACCAGGTCGACCATGCGCTGTTGATCTGCGCGCCACGCTTGCCGCGCGCACTGCAGGAAGCCCTGCAACGCGCGGTCGAAGATTTCGACTTCCGCCGCGCCGAAGCCACGTTGCGCGAGTGGCAGGCCACCCACCCGCACTGATCGCTCCCCGAGCGTCTGGCAAGGATCCACCATGCCGTCCCGCCCCCTGCTCTGTGTCGACGACGAGTCCAGCAACCTGGCCACCCTGCGCCAGCTGCTGCGCGATGACTTCACGCTGGTATTCGCCAAATCCGGCGGCGAAGCACTGGATGCGGTCAGCCGCCACGCCCCAAAGCTGATCCTGCTGGATGTCGAATTGCCCGACATGGACGGCTATGCGGTGGCGCGCGCGCTCAAGCAGCAGCCGTCCAGCAACGCCATCCCCATCCTGTTCGTGACCTCGCGCAACAGCGAACACGACGAACGCCTCGGGCTGGAAGCGGGCGCGGCCGATTACGTCAGCAAGCCCTACTCGCCTGCGCTGCTCAAGGCACGCATCGGTACCCAGTTGAAGCTGGCCGAAAACGCACGCCTTGCCCAGCAATACCGCGAGGCGATCCATCTGCTCGGTACCGCCGGCCAGGGCCAGGACGCCGACACCGGCGCGCATATCTGGCGCATGGCGGTATATGCACGTGTCCTGGCCGAGGCGGTGGGCTGGTCGCCGCAGCAGGCGCAGACCCTGCAGGACGCCGCCCCGTTGCACGACGCCGGCAAGATCGCAGTGCCAGGCAGCATCCTGCAAAAGCCCGATTCGCTGGACGAACACGAACGCTCGGTGGTGCGCCAGCACCCGCAAGCCGGCCATGACCTGTTGCGCCACGGCCGCGGTCCGGTGTTTCAGTTGGCAGCGGAAATCGCGCTGCATCATCACGAATGCTGGGACGGCAGCGGGTATCCGCAAGGTTTGTCGGGCGAGGCGATTCCCGAATCGGCACGCATCGTGGCGGTGGCCGACGTGTTCGATGCACTGTGCGGGCGACGCGCCTACAAGGCGCCGTGGACGGTGGAGGACGCCATGCGCAAGCTCGACAGCATGGCAGGCAAACAACTGGAACCGCGCCTGGTGCAGCATTTCCACGAGGCATTGCCGCAGATTCTGCAGATCAAGGACGCTTGGGACAGCCCAGTGGCGTAGCGCTGATCCGGGCAGGTCCCCGCGCTGATGCAGGCAGGCGAACGGTCGCGAAACGCGATTTGATGTCGGCGGTCCTTCGCCGCAGCCTCATCCCAACCCTTTTTTCAGCAGGAAGGGGCTCAGCAAGGCGCCCGCCTATGCCCTTCTCTCATTTGGAAGAAGCCTCGAAGGGACGGATAAGCGTGCGCGCGCCGCGGCCGCGTTCCCCGGCATGTAAGTTTCCTCACGGCCGCGTCCCTCGCAGCGCACAACGCCTGGCCTGCCCCCAACAAACGTACGCAGCGTTGCTGCCATTGGCTTGAATGCAACGCTGCAGAGGCAGACAATGGGCATGTTGCGCCGCACAACACCGTGCGACGCGGGCCGACCCTGCAGTCGTCTGCGACGCAGGCGGCGCGGCCCCGCAACCGAGAGTCCGATGTCCTCCAGCGTGTCCGAGGCCGGCGCTACGCCGCCGCGTTATCCCGATTACCGCATCATCTCGCTGATCCTGGCTTGCGCCATTTTCATGGAGCAGATGGATGCCACCGTGCTGGCCACCGCGCTGCCGACGCTGGCGCGCGATTTCGGCGTGGCGGCGCCGGCCATGAGCATCGCCATGACCAGCTACCTGCTGGCCCTGGCGGTGCTGATCCCGGCCAGCGGCGCCATCGCCGACCGCTTCGGCCTGCGCCGCGTGTTCGGCGCCTCCATCTGGGTGTTCGTCGGTGGTTCGATCCTGTGTTCGCTGGCCGACAGCCTGCCCACCATGGTGGCCGCGCGCGTGCTGCAGGGCGCAGGCGGCGCCATGATGGCCCCGCTAGGCCGGCTGATCCTGCTGCGCACGGTGGAACGCCGCCATCTGGTGTCGGCGATGGCCTGGACGCTGGTGCCGGCCTTCATCGGCCCGATGCTCGGCCCGCCGCTGGGCGGCTTTTTCGTCTCGTACCTGGATTGGCGCTGGATCTTCTATATCAACGTGCCGATCGGTATCGCCGGCTTCCTGCTGGTGCGGCGTTTCATTCCCGAGATTCCCACCGAATCGGGGCCAGCGCGCTTCGACCTGCGCGGCTTCGTGCTGTGCGGCACTGCGCTCGGTTGCCTGCTGTTCGGCCTGGAAATGGTCAGCCAGCAAAACGGCATCGGCACGGCCAGCTGGTTGCTGGCGATCGGCGGCAGCGCTGCGCTGGGGTATCTCTGGCACGCGCATCACCACCCTGCTCCGCTGCTGGATCTGAGCTTGCTGCGGATCGACTCGTTCCGGTTGTCGGTGATCGGCGGCGCATTGATGCGCATCACCCAGGGCGCGCATCCGTTTCTGCTGCCGCTGCTGTTTCAGATCGGCTTCGGCATGAGCGCTGCGCACAGCGGCCGCCTGATCCTGGCCACCGCGCTCGGCGCGTTGTTGATGCGCAGCATCACCCCGCAACTGCTGCGCCGCTTCGGTTATCGCAACAGCCTGATCGGCAACGGTGTGCTCGCCAGCCTGGGCTACATGGTGTGCGCGTTGTTCCGCCCCGATTGGCCGCCGGCGCTGATGTTCGGCCTGTTGCTGTGCTGCGGCGCCTTCATGTCGTTCCAGTTCGCCGCCTACAACACCATCGCCTACGAGAACGTGCCTGCCGCGCGCATGAGCCGCGCCAGCAGCCTGTATACGACCTTGCAGCAACTGATGCTCTCGGTGGGCGTGTGCGCCGGTGCGATGATCCTCAAACTGGCGATGCTGGCCGGCGATCACAGCCAGCCTGCGCAACGCGATTTCTCGCTGGCGTTCTGCGTGGTCAGCCTGATCTCGCTCAGCGCCACCTGGTGGCATCTACGCTTCGACAAGCATGCCGGGCAGGAAATGAGCGGGCATCGGGCGTGAAGTAAGGGGAGATATCGCTGGCGCTCCAGCCGAGCCGCTTCGGCTGTGTGACGAACCCAACTCCAACCTCTTCTTGCGTGCTGCATCAAGCAGACGACTATCGGTCGGATAGGCGATCGCCTTCTCCTGCACCGTGGTGTCCACGTTCACCCGCGACAGCTCGCGCCGATTGCCGTGATCGGGCTAGCCTGGTTTATGTGGGGACAACTAAAATAAATATCCTCCAAATTTATCCAAGCCAAAAAGAATCCACTTTTCAGTGGACTCTTTTAAAAGCTAGCAGGTGATTACCGACATCAGGCGACGTCCCCCCACCCTGAGTAGTGGTTTGGTTTAGAGTCCGGGGGTAATGATATCGGTGTTTGCCAGATGTTGGGCATAAGCAGCCGGGGTCATGCCGCCGATCGCCTTCTTGGGTCGGTCCTCGTTGTATTCGCGTCGCCAGCGTTCGATTTCGGTG
>NZ_VZPL01000096.1 GCF_008801575.1 Xanthomonas cissicola
TAGTTTTGCTTGGCTGGAGAAGAACCGAAGGCTATGGAAGAACTGCGAGCGCAAACTCAACACCAGCCTGCAGTTCATCCATTTGGCCTTCTTGGCGCTATTACTCAGAAGATCGTGAACAGGTTCTAATACATTGCATGGATTGAACGCGTGGGATGCAGCACGCCGGCACGACGACATGCTCCGCAGCCTCCAAGCACAGTGTTCGGATGGTTATGCACGATTCGATGTTTTTCCACAGCAACCCCGCCGAACCTTGCCTCGACCTGACCACCGCGACGGCGCAAAGGCACTGTCATTGCAGCCGTGCGTTTGTCTGCCGATATCCAGGACATGCACCAGTCGGCAACCACCGCTACCATCATCCGCATCTCGCTGCGAGGGCATCAGGACATGTCATTCGGCAATGACCCGCAGCGCGCGTCTTGGAGTGGCGCTTGAAAAAAACGCGTCGCTGCCGCCTACAATCGGGGGCATCTGTTGTGTCCGGATCTTCGCGCATGTCCGTTTTGCCGTTCCTGATCATCGAAACCGGGCAGCCCGTGCCGGAGATGAAGCGATACGGCCGTTTTCCGCACTGGATCCGCGTGGCGGCCGGGCTGGCCGAGCAGGAAACGGTGGCCATCGACGTCGCCAATGGCGACGCGCTGCCCGACCCGGCCGACTTTGCCGGCATCATCGTCAGCGGTTCGGCGGCCTTCGTCACCGACCGCGCCGACTGGAGCGAACGCAGTGCCGAATGGCTGCGCCATGCCGCCCATCAAGGCATGCCGCTGCTGGGCATCTGCTACGGGCACCAGTTGCTGGCGCACGCGCTGGGCGGCGAGGTCGACTACAACCCGGCCGGGCGCGAATCCGGCACCATCGCGCTGGAGCTGCACCCGCCGGCCGAGCAGGATCCTTTATTCGCAGGGCTTCCGCCGCAGTTCCCGGCCCATGCCACCCATCTGCAGACGGTCGTGCGTGCCCCGGACGGCGCCGTCGTGCTGGCGCACTCCCGGCAGGACCGCTGCCATGCCTTCCGTTGGGGCCGGGCCACCTGGGGCGTCCAGTTCCACCCCGAATTCGCCACCCACCACATGCGCGGCTATGTGCAGGCGCGTGCCGACTGCATCGCCCGCCACGGACGTTGCGCCCGCACGGTCGCCCGCGAGGTCACCGCCGCCCCCATCGCCCGCAAGCTGTTGCGCCGCTTCGTGCATCACGCACGCCGGCTGCAGACAGTGAGCGCTCGTCCCGCCGCGCACACCTAAAAGCAGCGATAATCGCATGACGCCGGATGGTCCGGCGCGCGTATCGATCCGGAATGGGAATGAGCGAAATTCGTAAGGTGCCGGCATCTGCCGGCGCAGAGTGGCTGTTGACCGGTTTCTCGCTGTTGAAGCGGGCGCCGCTGGCGCTTGGCTCGCTGGGGGTGATCTGGAGCGTGGCCGCCTCGTTGGTGGTGTCGCTATCTGTCCTGGTGCCGCTGTTGGGCCCGGCTCTGCAATTCCTGCTGGTGCTGGCCGGCCCGTTGTTCATGGGCGGCCTGCTGTGGGCCATCCGCGAAGTGGACGAAGGCCGCATCGCCAAACCGTCGCATTTGCTGCATGGCCTGCAGGACGGTCGCGCGCCGCATCTGCTGGTGTCGCTGCTGCCGCAGCTGATTGCCGGCCTGCTGCTGGGCGTGCTGCTGCTGGCGATGATCGGCGCCAGCGGGCTGCAGCAGTTGTCCGAGGTGATGGTCAAGATCAACCAGATCAGCCAGTCCGGCGCGCAGCCGGATCCGGTGCAGATCGAGCAACTGGCCGCCAGCCTGCCAGCCGGGCGCATCCTGCTGTGGCTGCTGCTGACCATCGCCACCTTCGCCGCGATGACGCTGGCGCTGTTCGTGATGCCGCCGCAGGTCATGTTCGACCGCAGCACCGGCGGTCACGCGCTGCGCGAAAGCCTGCGCGCCAGCCTGCACAACCTGCCGGCGATGCTGGTGTTCTTCGTACTGGCCTTCATCGCCATCTTCGCCATCTATTTCGCGGTGATGATCGTGGCGCTGATCGTCGGCCTGATCGCCGGCCAGACCGTGGCGATGTGGCTGGCCCAGCTGCTGCTGATGGCGGTGCTCATGCCGGTGTTCGCCGGCTCGGTGTATGCGGCATGGAAGCAGATGTTCACCCACGACGGCACCGTCGCCCAGCCAGCTCCGCCATCGCGGCCGGATGTGTTTGTTGCTTGAGGTCGCGCAGCCGTAGGCGCGCACCTGGGCGCGACCGGGGCTTCTCGACGTAGGCTTCGTCGCGCCCGGGTGCGCTCCTACATGGACGATGGCATCCGGGGCGATACCGCGCAGCGACCTGGCGTGCCCGAAGACGACCGAACCGCCCACCTGCATGCGACGGCGCCGCTTCGATGCCCTGATCGGCCAGTTCGATCACTGCGGCGCGCGCCTCGGTGCAGCGACGGCACTAAGCGGGCTTCGGTGCCACAGCACGCGAGGCCATGATGCCCAGCTCGTAGAGCAGGCACATGGGGATGGCCAGCATCAGCTGCGATACGACGTCTGGCGGGGTCAGCACGGCGGCCAGGATGAAGATGCCGACGATGGCGTAGCCCCGGCCTTCGCTGAGCTGCTTGGGGCTGACCCAGCCCAGCAGCACCAGGATCACCAAGGCCACCGGCAGTTCGAAACTCGCGCCGAAGGCGAAGAAAATGGCCAGCACGAAATCCAGGTACGAATTGGCGTCCGGGGTAATGGCGATCACGTCCGGCTTGAACGTGGTCAGGAAGTGGAATACCGCCGGCAACACCAGGAAATAGGCGAAGGCGCAGCCGATGTAGAACAGCGCCACCGCCGACGCCAGCAGCGGAAATGCCAGTTTCTTTTCGCGCTGGTACAACCCCGGCGCCACGAAGGCCCAGGCCTGATACAGCAGCCACGGCACGCTGAAGAACACCGCCACGAAGAAGGTCAGCTTGAGCGGGGCGAAAAATGCGCCGGCCGGGTTCATCGCGATCATCGTCTGCCCCAGCGGCAGTTGCGAGATCAGCGGTGCGGCCAGCCATGAATAGATCGCCCGCGAAAACGGCAGTAGGGCCAGCAAAACCACACCCAGCCCGATCAGCGCGCGGACCAGGCGGGCGCGTAATTCGACCAGATGCTCGATCAGACTGCTTTCGGCCTGTGCGTCGTCGAACAGGCTCACGGCTGTTTCTCCTGGATCTTGGCTGGCGCGCTCGGCATCGACGCAGCCGGTGTGCCCGCATCGACTGGCACGACGGCGACCGGCTCAGGCGCGCTGGCCAGATGCGCGGCGTGCGGCGCCGGCACTATCGTGTCGTGGGGAGCCGGAACCAGGGTTTGATGCGGCGCTGGCGCAATGGGTTGAGCTTGCGCAATGACCGGCGCGGTGTGTGCAGCTCCAGCCGCATCGGTTGCGCCTGCTGCCGTATCGACATCGGGGCTGGCAGACCAATCCGCATGCGCCAGTTCCAGCGGCGTTGCCACCGGCGTGGCGCTGGCGCGGATGTCGATATCGCGGCTGACGTCGTCGTGCAGCGCGCGGGCACCCTGCTCGACTTGCTGTTGCTTGTTGCGCAGCTGGTCTTCGGCCTCGCGCAGCGAGGCTTGCACGTCCTGCAGGCTGCGCTTGAGCTCTTCGGCCTCGAGTTCGCGTTCGAGTTCCTGCTTGACCGAGTCCCACTGCATGCGCGCACGGCGCACCCACAATCCGGCAAATCGGGCCGCCTTGGGCAGACGCTCGGGGCCGAGCACCACCAGGGCGACGACCGCAATGAGCGTCAGTTCGCCAACACCTATGTCAAACACCGACGCCGCTCCGGATCAGCGCGCGTCGCGGTCGCGTTCGGCCTGCGCCTCACGCGCCTGCTCGGCAGTGCGGGAGTCGTCGCCGAGCTTGCCGGCCGGCTTGTCGTCGTCGTGCATGCCTTTCTTGAATTCCTTGACCGCGCTGCCGAGATCCTTGGCACCGCTGGTGAGCCGCTTGGTACCGAACACCAGCAACACGATCACCAGCACGATCAGCCAGTGCCAAATGCTGAAACCGCCCATGATCTGCTCGCTTGCTGAAAAGAAGGAAGACGCAGGATACCCCAGCGCACCGCGCAGGGGGATGACAGTGCGTTAGCGGTTGCCGTCTAGGGATTCGGTGCGGATTTCGCCCTCCGATACCGGCTGGAAACCTTGCTGGGCCGGCGGCGTGGCGCTGGGCTGCATCGGCACGGTGCTGGCTTCGTTGGCCGGAGGCGGCACAGTGGCCGGTTGCTGTGCCTGCGCCGGCGGCGGGGTTTGCGGACGCGGTGCCGGCGGCGCGTCATCGGCGGCGGCATCGGTGCCGCGATTGGCGCGCGCGGTGTAGGTGGCCTCTTCCAGCCGGTCGCGGAAGGCGATCACATCGGTGGACGGGCGTTCGCTGGTGCGGCCTTCGAAAATCATGCGCGGGGTCGCGCCACCGCCATAGGCATTGAGGTCGGCGGCATCGTCGATCTGCAGGACCGCACCGTCCAGCGCAACCCCGGCGAACAGGCCACGGGCACGCGACCATGACCAGATTTCGGCCTTGAGCTGACCATCCGTAGCCGCAGCGGCGTTGCGCCCGACCGGGCCTGCGGCCACGCCGGCATCGGCGCCAAGGGTGAACTTGCCGTTGACGATGTTGTCCAGGCTGCGGTCGTTGCGGAACACCAGCACCACGTCGGACGACTGCACGCCGGCCTGGAAGCCGATGCTGCCGCCGGTCAGCTTGACGAACACCGGTTGCGACCAGCTGCCATCGGCATTCTTCATCGACATCAGTCCATGGCCGCGACGGCCGCCGATCACCAGGCCGGCCTTCAGCGTGTCGGGAATGACCACGATGGCGCGCGCCTCGTCGAGCAGTTTGTCCGGAATGGCCTGCTCGGGGATCTTCATGATCTCGGTCAGCACACGCACCGCATTTCGTGCGCGCTGGTCTTCTTCCGGGCCGGCGACGGCATGGCCGGCGGCCAACGTCAGCGACAACAACAGGGCCAGGCGCGACAAACGAGGCATGACAAGCTCCAAGGAAGAATCCGTTAAAGATAGCAATGCCGCGACGGTAGTGCCGGCGCAATGAATCGGTGGTGAGCGCAACCGGCATGGAAGAGACGGCCGATCGCAGCGATCGTTGCGCTGTTGTCGGCAGCGGTGCCCGGCTCTGCCAGAATGGTGCGCATGAACACGACACCCGATACCGCCCTGCTGGTCGTCAACCTGGGCACCCCCGAATCGCCGACCGCCCCGGCCGTGCGCCGCTACCTGGCCGAGTTCCTGAGCGACCGCCGCGTGGTCGCGATTCCGCCGTTGTTCTGGAAGCCGCTGCTGTACGGGGTGATCCTGCCGATCCGCGGGCCGAAATCGGCCGAAAAATACGCCAAGGTGTGGTTGCCGGAGGGCTCGCCGCTGGCGGTCTACACGCGCCGCCTGGCCGGCGGCCTGCAAGCGGTCATGCCCGACTGGCATGTGGAATGGGCCATGCGCTACGGCGAGCCGGCGTTGCGCAAGACGCTGGACCGGCTGCGCGCACGCGGCATCAAGCGCATCGTGGTGCTGCCGCTGTATCCGCAGTACTCGACCACCACTACCGCCTCGATCCAGGACGTGGTGGATGCATGGCGCACCAGCGCGCCGGAGATTGCGGTGGAGGTGATCCAGGACTACTGCGAGGACACCGGCTGGGTGGCCGCGATCGCCGAGTCGATCCGCGCGCACTGGCAGGTGCATGGGCGCAGCGAAAAGTTGATGTTCTCCTTCCACGGCCTGCCGCAGCGCGTGGCCAATGCCGGCGACCCGTATCCGCAGCAGTGCGAACGCAGCGCGCAGGCGATTGTGGCAGCGCTGGGGCTGGGCGCGGACGAGTGGCAGATGGGCTACCAGTCGCGCTTCGGCGCCGAGCGCTGGCTGCAGCCGTACGCCGAACCCACGCTGTGGAAACTGGCTGAAGGCGGCGTGCGCAGTTTCGACCTGGTCTGCCCCGGCTTTGCCACCGACTGTCTGGAAACGCTGGAAGAAGTAGCGCTGGGCTTTTCCGAAACGCTGGCCGAACGTGGCGCCACCCTCAGCTACATCCCCTGCCTCAACGCCAGCGATGCGCATGCGCACGCGCTGGCCGCCGTGGCGCGCCGCGCGTGAAGTTGGAGCCGTTTGCATGCGACCTGGCCATCGGCCGGGTCACCGGATTGCGCAACCAAGATCGCGGCCCGCGCCGGGTGCTGGCCTTGCATGGCTGGCTGGATAACGCGGCCAGCTTCGTGCCACTGAGCGCGCATCTGCACGCGCAGGAGCTGGACCTGGTGCTGCTGGATCTGCCCGGCCACGGCCACAGCGCCTGGCTGCCGACAGGCGCCGAATACACGCTCAGCAGCGCGATCGCCCTGTTGTTGCAGGTCGCCGATGCCCTGGGCTGGGAGCGCTTCACCCTGCTCGGCCACTCGATGGGCGGCGGCATTGCCAGCCTGCTGGCCGCCGCCGCGCCCGAGCGCGTGGAGGCCTTGATCGCCATCGAGGCGCTGGGCGCGCTGGCCGAGCCCGTGGAAAACACCGCCACACGCCTGCGCGATGCAGTCGCGTCGGCACGCACGCTAGCGCAGCGGCCGCTGCGGGTGTTTGCGTCGATGGAAATGCCGGTACGCGCGCGCATGATGGCCAACCAACTCACCGAACCGGCTGCACGGCTGCTGGTCGAACGCGGCGTACGCGTGGTGGAAGGTGGCTACAGCTGGTGCAGCGATCCGCGCCTGACCCTGCCCACCGCCATCCGCATGACCGAAGCGCAGATCGACGTGCTGCTGGCCTCCATCGCCTGCCCCGCCCAGACGATCTTCGCCACGCCCGCACAGCCGTATTTCCCGGACGCATTGCGCGACCACCGCGTGGCGATGATGCGCGATGCGCGCCTGCAGCTGCTGCCCGGCACCCACCACGTGCATATGGAAGCACCGGAAGCGGTCGCGGCGGTGATCAACGCCCTTTTGGATGGTTTGCGTCACGCGTGATGCGCAGATGCGAATCGCGCAGGTGAACTAGATCCACGGCAGATGCCGCCCGTGTCGTGGGCGTACTTGAATCCTTCGATCGATGGCATGCGCCGTGGACCTTCATCCAGGCGGTGCGCGCCGCCGACCACTTGGATGCCGGCGATCGGGTCCTGTTGGACCAGGCGTGGGCAGCGGCGTGTCGCGCCGACCACTGGATGTCGGCGCGCACCCTGGACGCGGGCGCTGCGGCTGCAGAACACGCCCTGTCAAAACGCGTTGCCTGGCTGTCGCCGCTGGCCTGCCGGCAACTTGCCCGGGCTGCCTCCTACGCGTGGCGCTAGCGGCCTCTTCGCTGCAGCTCTGACCACTCGCTGGTGCTGGCCGCACCGATCGCCTGTTGCTGTTGCCGCACCCGTACCACTGCCGCGAACGGGGCCTCACCGCGGCCTTGCGCGCTACGCCTGCGTCACTGCGCGTGCAGCAACCGACGCAGCTGCGCCTTGAGCTGGCGGCCGTGTTCGTGGAAGTAACTGCGCTCCTCGCGCCAGCTGGGAAAACGCTGCTCCACTTCGGCCCAGAACGCGGGCGAGTGGTTGGCCTGCACCAGGTGGCAGAGCTCGTGCACCAGCACGTATTCGAACGCGGACGGGCGGCCGAGTACCAGCGCCAGGTCCAGCGCCATCGAGCCATCCGGTGCCAGCGAGCCCCACTGCGAGGACATCATCTTCAGCCGCACCCGCGCCGGGGCGCGCGGCAGGCCGGGCAGATAAGTGGGCAACCAACGGCCGACATCGGCGCGCGCCTGCGCTTCGTAGAACTCCTTCAGCGTGCGGCGCAGGCCTGCATCGCCCAGGCGGGTCGGCACGTGGAACTGCGCCCCGTCGTCGGTGATATCGATGCGTGCATAGCGCCCTTCGTGCCAGCTCAACGGCAGCAACGCACCGCGCAACGGCAGCTGCCCGGGCACGCCACGCTCAAGTGCAGGAAACGCATCGACCTGCTGATACCGCGACAGCTGTGTGGTCAGCCAGTCCAGATGCGCATGCAGAAACCGTTCGCCGGAAATCAGGCTCGCGCGCAGCGGCAAGGTCAGCCGTGCGCCGCGCTCGTCGACGCTCAGTTTGATGCGTCGCGCGCGCGGGTCGCGCACGCGCAGTACCGCGATGTCGCGGCCGTCCAGCTGCACGCGCACGCAGTCGCGTTCGACAACCTGCGAGGGCGGTGCAATCAGGCGGCGGACGGGCTTGAACATGCGCACAGGATACCGCCGCGATGTGTCAGGCGGTGAGACGCGTTGATTGCCGCACTCGATGACTGCCAGACCGTGATCGGTGTCGTCTCTGGAAGCGATTGGACAACCGATGGATCGGTTGTAGAGCACCTGATCTGCGGCGTGCTGTCGGGCTCTTCTCCGCCACCGTCGCAGTCCACATCGCACGTCTGTCCTTCACGAAAGCAACGCAAGCACGCGCTGGTGCGGTGTGCTCACCGCCTGCGGGACCGTGTGGCGGCATGGATGCCGCCGCCGAGCCTCCACGGCTGGATTCACGGCGTGTCCCGCAAGCGGTGAGGGCGCCGCGTCCTCGACGCACCGAGAGCGTTCGATTCACGCCTCGAATCGCGCCTCAACGCCGCCACCGTTCGACCTTCTGGTTACTCGGCCTTGCTCAACTTCAATGCGGTTTCCAGCAACAGGAACAAGCGGCGGATCTCGGCGCTCATCAACGCAAAGCGTGCGTCGAGTTCGGCGCGTGCACCGTCGTCTTCGCTGTGTTCGAGCTGATCCAGGGCGCCGTCGAGGAACTTGAGCTTGCGGATGACCAGATCGTCGCCGAGCACGAACGAGAGATTGTCGTCCAGCACCAGCGCCAGCTTGGTGACCTGCTTGCCGGCCTCCAGGTGCTTGTCGATCTCGTCGCCGCGCAATTCCTGGTGCTGGCACTTGACCACCGCGCCGCCTTCGATCGGGTCCTTCATCTCGCACTCTTCGCCCAGGCTGAGGCCTTCGGGCAAGGGTTCGCCGGCGATCCAGCCGGTGAGGATGGCGCGCGGGGCCACTTCGGCATTGAGCGGCAGCGCGGGAAAGCTGCCCAGCGCGCCGCGGATCTCGCTCATCACGTTCTCGCCGCTCTTGCGGCTGGAGCTGTTGACCGCGATGTAGCCGTGCTGCAGGTCCAGGATGGCGTCGGTGCGCGAGCTCTTGACGAAGGCGCGCGGCAGCAGCTCATGGATCAGGTCGTCCTTGAGGCGCTTGCGTGCCTTGCCGCCGGGGCGGCGGCCTTCCTTTTCCTCGATCTCGGCCACCTTGCGCTCAAGCAGGTCGTTGACCACCGCGCCGGGCAGGATCTTGTCCTCGCCGCCGACGGTGAGCCACAGAAAATCTTCCAGACGGTGCGAGAGCACTTCCTGCTCGTCGCGGCCGAACGGGGAGATGAAGCCGCGCGAACTCATTTCCAGCGGGCCGACCGGCTTGAGCTGCACGGGCGGCAGCAAGGTGTCGATCTGCGAAAAATCCAGGGTGGTGGGAAAACGGAACAGGGTGAGATTGCGAAAGAACATGCGTTGGACCGAATAAAGAAAGATGTGGAGGGTGGAAAGACTGCCGGCGTCCGGATCGGCCGCGTCAGTCGCTGTCGTGTGTGGCGTGGCCGGCGGACAGCCACGCGCGGGGATCGGGATCAAGACCGCTCGGCGCATCGCCGCTGCGGCCCAGCGCCAGGAAATCGAACAACGTGCGGTCGGCCAATTGCTCCGGGCGAACATCGCCCAAGGCGCGTGCAATCTGTTCCACGCGCCCGGGGGACTCGCGGTCCCATTGCTGCAGCAGCTTGCCGACCTGCTGGCGCTGCAGGTTTTCCTGGCTGCCGCACAAATTGCACGGAATGATCGGAAACTGCCGCGCCTGCGCGTACGCCGCGATGTCGGCCTCGCGCACGTAGGCCAGCGGGCGGATCACCACATGCGCGCCGTCGTCGCTGCGCAGCTTGGGCGCCATCGCCGCCAGCCGCGCGTGGTGAAACAGGTTCATGAAGAAAGTGGCCACGATGTCGTCGCGATGGTGGCCGAGCGCGATCTTGGTCACGCCATGCGTCTGGGCATAGGCATACAGCGCGCCGCGCCGCAGCCGCGAGCACAGCGAACACATCGTCTTGCCGGCCGGAATCACCCGGCTGACCACCGAATAGGTGTCCTGCTCGACGATAGCGAACGGCACACCCAGCCCGCGCAGGTAGGCCGGCAGCACATGGGCGGGAAAGTCGGGCTGCTTCTGGTCCAGATTGACCGCCACCAGGCTGAACGGCACCGGCGCCTTGCGCTGCAATCGCAGCAGCATGTCCAGCAAGGTGTAGCTGTCCTTGCCGCCGGACAGGCAGACCATGATCTTGTCGCCGGGCGCGATCATGCCGAAGTCGGCGATCGCCTGGCCCACCTGGCGCTGCAGGCGCTTGCCCAGGCGCAGCTGCTCACGCTGCAGCCGCTGGCGCGGGTCGCGCGGCGCGGGGTCGGCCAGGGGTTGCGGCAGCGGCAGGACAGCGGTCATAAGCCGGCCATTGTAGCTGCCGTGGCCGGTGCGATGAGGGGCGTGCGGTGTGACGGCGCGGCCCCTCGCCCATCCGCCCTTCGGGCACCTTCCCCGTGAACGGGAGAAGGGAGCAAGCCCCCGTTGCGGGAAGCGCGCGCCCTGTTCCACGCAATTCCCTCTCCGCACGCCGGAGGGAGTGCCCAAAGGGCGGGAGAGGGCAGCACGCCAGGCGCATCACCGGCATCCCCCCATCCGGCGACCACAGACCAGTTCGTATCTCGCAGCGCAGCAAGCCTTTCCGCGCCGGGCTGGGTAAAGTCGCAAGGACAGTGTTCCCCCGGATAGGCATGGCATCTCCAGCTTCGCTCCATGGCGTGGCTTTTTTCGGCCGCAATTGTGGTAGCGCTAACATTTTCCGTCGCGCGCGTGCGGTACTGCGCGCAAGCATGCCGTCTGTGCTGGTTGCGCGGGCGCCGCAGTGCGTGGCTGCAGGCGCTCGGTGGCGACGCCTTCCACTGTTCCCCTCCCCTTGACGCAGGAGCTTCACCCCATGAGCAACACCGTGTACATCGGCGCGAAAGAATATTTCCCCGGCATCGGCAAGATCGGTTTCGAAGGCCGCGATTCGGACAACCCGCTCGCGTTCAAGGTCTACGACGCCAACAAGACCA
>NZ_VZPL01000097.1 GCF_008801575.1 Xanthomonas cissicola
GCTGCGCTGGATCGCCTTTTTGCGTGCCTGGTTGCAGGTGGTGCGGGAGCGTTCCTCAACGTGCTCAAGCACTATGCGGCTCGCAAACATGGCAATGGAGGTTTGACAGGGGTTTTTCAGGGACGACGAATTATTCTTCGGCCATGCCGCTTGTGCGCGTGCACTGCGCAATGCGCGCTTGACCTCCATGATCCCGGACACTCTGCGCTGTTTGCTGCGTCGCCGGGGCCTCTACACGAAGGAGTCGGCCCGTTTGGGCGGATGACGAGCGGCCCTAGGGGAGACGATCAGCCGCTCGGTGGAAGAGAGCTACCTGCTCAGAGTCTCGCATTGGCGAAACCCCCACTGCGCCGTGCTTGGCTCCATGGAGTACCCCACGATCTATGACACACCCATGGATCAGCTGACCGTCGGATCCCAAGGCGAGCGCGCTCTCTCTATGGACATTGCCATGGAACTTGGGGAAGGACTCATGACCAAAACGGCCAAGGCCGGGATTCCCCGATGCAGAGGTCCAGGCTTTGGAGATTGCGAAGGACCGATGCAGACTGCACGCACTGCGTCAGTTAGTGACGCGCGCGGCATGTTCGTGCTCATCGCGACGAACCAGGGCGCCTGCCAAGTCGTCGGCAGTTGCACACCGCGGGGCGGCGTCGCCGCGGAGTTGATCGAACAAGGCCAGCAACGCGCTTGCTTCGTGTTGCAGCAACGCCAGTGCGCTTTCATTGGGCTCTTCCATTGCACTTGCTCCAGAAACGCTCGACGGCGCCCTGATCAGATCGGAGCAAATCGCGTGCCAGCCGTCAGACCTGTCGCTCAGGCGTACTCGCGCTGCTCTTGCGCCTTGGCGTGCATGGCTTCCAGCGTGACCATGCCGGCAATGCGGGCGGCTGCCATGGCGCTACGATGGTCGGGAAAGGTCGACGACAGCGCAGCGCCTGCCAAGTTCGCGCCGCGGCCGATGCCGATCTGTGCGATATCCCAGCCGGCCACCCAGCCATGGGCGGGGGTATCGCCTTTGGCGGCATGACAGGTGAGCTGGTAATTGCCTAGAAAAATGACCAACGGGCGCCCTTTTCGGTGACTGCTTGCCAGCATACCGCCACGACGCTACGGCCGGGGGCAATGTGCCGTCTGCCAGCTGACTCGGCAAGCGAAGTGGAGCATAGGCACGCAGCTTGCATCGGCCTCGACCAGACAATCGTGCCGGGGGAACGCGGTGTTGACCAAAAGAACCAAACGTCGCGCTGCCGGGGCCTTGCTGGTGGGCGGGCTGATCTTTGTCCTGATCGGCGTGGGCGGGTATCTCACGACGCAGCGTTCGCTGTCGGACGCCGGCTGGGTGACGCACACGCAGGAAGTGATTGCCAGCATCGACGAGATCCAGGCGGGCATGCTGTCGGCGGAATCGTCGGCGCGCGGTTATGTCTTGACCGACAACGAGGCCTTTCTGGGCGTGTATGCCGATGCGATCGGCCGCCTGCCCGAGCGCATCGTGCGGCTCGACGCCCTGGTGCAGGACAACCCGACGCAGCGGCGCAATGTGGTCGTGCTGAGCCGTTTGGTGGACGCGCGCCTGGTGCAGATCGACGAGTTATTGCATAGCTATCGCAAGCAAGGCCTGGATGGCGCGCGTGCTGCCATCGCGCGCGGGGTGTTCCAGACCTCTTCATCGCTGCGCCGCCAGGTGCAGACCATGACGGAGTTGGAGCGGCAGCAACTGATCCGGCGCAACGCAGCCACCACTCGCAGCGCACAGTGGGTGCTGTGGGTGACCGTGATCGGCATTGCCAGTGGCTTGCTGGTGATGCTGCTGGCCTACCGCTTGTTGTCGCGCGAGCTGGAACGGCGTACGCGTGCCGAAGACGACGCCAGCCGGACCAGCGAGCGCCTGATCGAGTCGTTTGCCGCACTCGAACGCACCTCCGCTGGCCTGGAGGCGCTGGCACGCTACTCCGGGTTGCTGCAGAACTGCCGCGATGCCGAAGAAGCGCTGGAAATCACTGCACGCACGATTGCACCGCTGATTCCCGGTGCTGCCGGCGCGGTCTACTTGCTACGCGCCTCGCGCGATCGCGCCGAACAGGTGGTCGCCTGGGGCGAGATGGCAGACGACGCCAGTGCCAGCATCGCGCCGGATAACTGCTGGGCGCTGCGCCGCGACCGCACCCATGTGGTGATGGACGCCGGCCAGGGCATGCTGTGCCAGCATGCCGGCGTCAACCTTCCGGCGCATGCGGCCACGGCCTGTATTCCGCTATCGGCGCAGGGCACGCAGTTGGGAATGCTGGCATTGCGTAGCGAAGACCCTGACGATCTTGCCTCGTTGACCGTGGCCGAGGCGGCAGCGGAACAACTCTCCTTGGCGCTGCACAACCTGCGCCTGCGCGAAACGCTGCGCCAGCAATCGATCCGCGACCCGCTGACAGGCCTGTACAACCGCCGCTATCTGGAAGAAACCCTCAGTCACGAATTGGCGCGCTGCACGCGCCGCGAACTGCCCTTGTCGGTGCTGATGCTGGATGTGGATCACTTCAAGCGGTTCAACGACCTGCACGGGCACAGCGGCGGCGACCGCGTACTGGCGGCCATTGGCGAATTGTTGCTGGCGCAGACGCGTGGCGAAGACATCTGCTGCCGTTACGGCGGCGAAGAATTGACGATCATCCTGCCCGAAGTCGATCTGCCAACCGCGTGCATGATGGCGGAGAAATTGCGCGCCGGCATCGAGTCCCTGCAGGTCATGGGCGATGGCGTCTGTCTGCCGAAGGTCACCGCCTCGTTCGGCGCGGCCAGCTTTCCCGCTCACGCCAGCACCGTGGCCTCGTTGCTGCAACGGGCGGACGCGGCGCTGTATCGCGCCAAACAGGGTGGCCGCAATCAGGTCGTGAGCGCGGATGGGCTTGCATCCGTGGCCTGAACGCAAGCAGCCGGGCGTGCTGCTGCGGTCTGTCGCAGAGGCCTGTGTCGCGCAGTCGACGCTCAGATCCGCATCGCGCGCGCTTGGCTAACCCGGGTGCGAGCGCCTAACGAAGATGCTCGGATCATTCGCCGGCGCGCGCATTGCAGCGACAAACGCTCAAGCAGATGCGCTCATGCCAAGACGAGGCCTCAGCCGCAGGCGTGGCCCGCGTCGTCGGTGGGGATCAGGCCCGCACCGGCCAGCATGCCGTCGATACGCGTGCGCACATAGACGGCATCGTCCTGCGCGGCGCTACTCAGGATCGCTTCGGCACGCGCCTGAAAATCCAGGTAGTCGAAATCCGCATCTTCATCTGCCGACAACTTGGGCAACTCTTCCTGCAACGCGTCCAGGCGCGTGGCCAGTTCTTCGCGGGTGGGCATGGCAGACTCCGACAACCAAAACGATACGTTTGCGGCAACGCCGTCAAGGATGTGCGAAGCCTTGCGCTGCAACGCTTCACTTTCCTACCCGTTGCGGCGATGAAGGCACGCTCAACTTTGACCGCACTCCGCCGATAATGATGCCGACTCCTATCGAACCTTCCCTGTGATCCTCCACCTGCGGCGGGATTTTCGACTCGGCATCGTCAAGATGCTCGGGCCAATCACCGCGCTGTTGCTTTGCCTCTATGCGGTGTACCTGGCCATGACCGGTCAGGTAGTTGCGTGCCTGGTCACCGCCGCGCTTGGCGTGCTCGCGGTATGGCGCGGCTGGCAGATGCGCAGTGCCGAAGACACCGGCGCCGGCGGCGTGTGGCTGGCGTCGATCAACGTCGGCGGGTGCCTGGTGGCGTGCTGGACCGGTGGCGACGGCGCCCTGCCCTGGCTGTTCCCGGTGCTGGCCACCAATTATTTCCTGTGCGGGCCGCGACGCGCGGTGTTGTTGAGCTTGCCGCTGCTGGCCGCCTTGTTGTTCTTGCCAGGCTTGATTACCAGCCCTGGCCAGGGCGTGTCGACGATCGTGGTGACGCTGGTGACGCTGGCGGTGGGCTACGCGTTTTCGCTGCGGATGCAGGACGACCGCGTGCACCTGGAAGAACTGGCCTCGCTGGATGCGCTGACCGGCTTGCCCAACCGTCGCATGCTGGAACGTGCGCTGACCCACCAGATCGATCAACGCCAACCGCACGACCGGCTCAACAGCCTGATCATCCTGGATCTGGATCACTTCAAGGAGGTCAACGATCTGTACGGGCATGCCGCCGGCGATGCGGCGCTCTCGGATCTGGCTACCATCCTGCGCTTCGAAGTACGCGAACCGCACCAGGTCTTCCGTTTTGGCGGCGAAGAATTCGTGGTGCTGCTGCGTGCCGGCTCGCTGGCCGAACTGGAAGCGGCCACCGAACGCTTGCGCAAGGTGATACGCAACGGCTTGCGCGGACCCGGCGGGCGCATCACCGTCTCGTTGGGCGCGGCGCGCCACGATGGCGAAACGCATTGGCAGGACTGGTTTTCGCGTGCCGATGCGGCGCTGTATCTGGCCAAGAACGGCGGACGCGACAGCGTGCGGGTTGCCGAATAAGCGCCTGGCGGCATGTAAGCGTCCGGGTCTGCGTAGGCACACACACCTGACAGATGGGTTACGCATTGGTCGCGAATGCGATGGGGTTGACGAAAGCGCCGGTAGCGCGCCTGTCAGCCGAGGTGCGCGCACTGATGGCGTCGGATGCATGGCCAGCATCGCCAGCCATCAGCCGCACACGTTCGACCGCCCCGCTTGGCTCTGACGCTGCAGCCAGAACTGCGGGGCGACCCACTGACCGCCCCGCACGCATCGCTCAACGATTGACCACGGCCACCGGTGCAGCGGGTGCTTGGTCCTGCTTCCAACCACCGAGCGCCTTGTACACGCCGACCACGCCGACATTCACTGCCGCTTCGGCCTGCGCCAACGCATCGTCGGCAGCCAGTTGGGTGCGCTGCGCATCCAGCAGGGTGAGGAAGTCTTCCGAGCCCTCGCGGTAGCGGATCTGCGCCAGCTGCTCGGCACGCCGCGCGGCATTGGCCTGCTCCACCACGATGGCCAGACGCGCCTGCTGGCGGCCATAGCCGATCAACGCGTTTTCGGTGTCTTCCAGCGCCAGCAGTACGGTTTGCTGATACTGCGCCAACGCGCCTTCGGCCTGCGCCTTGCTGGCACGCAAGCGCGCACGCACGGTGCCGAAATCGAAGGCGGCCCAGCTGATCGACGGGGTGACCGACCAGGCCTTGGCGTTGCCTTCGGTCAACCTGGCCGCGTCGCCGGTCAGGAAGCCGACGAACCCGCTCACGCTGATGCGCGGAAACAGGTCGGCAGTGGCCACGCCCACTTGCGCGGTGGCTGCCGCCAGCCGGCGCTCGGCGCCGCGCACATCCGGACGCTGACGCAGCAAGCCGGCGGTATCGCCCAGCGGCAGCGGGCGCGCGAACGCCGGCATCTCGCGCGCGGCCAAGGTGGCATCTAAGGCATCGGGTTGCTGACCCAGCAACACAGCCAGACGATGGCGATATTGCGCCTCGGCGGTTTCCAGCAGCGGAATATCCGCTTCGATCGCCTTCAACCGCGCCAGGCTGCTCTGCACATCCAGCTCGCTGCCGGCCCCCAGATCCCAACGCGTCTGCGTCAGCTTCTGGGTGTCGCGCAGGTTGGTAAGCGTGCGCTTGGAGACATCCAGCCGCTTCTGGGTACCGCGCAGTTCGAAATAGTTGCGCGCCACTTCGGCAGCAACGGTGACCTGCACGTCCTGTAGGTTGGCCTGCTCGGCATCCAGGTCGGCACGCGCGGCCTCCGATGCACGCCGCTGACGGCCGAACAGGTCCAGCTCCCAGGCCGCATCCAGACCGAGCGTGGTCTGCTCGGTCAGAAAGCGCTGATTGCCGGCGATCACCTGCTGCTGTTCGCGGCGATCGAAGCTGCCCTGCGCAGTGATATGCGGCGCCTGATCCAGACGACGCTCGACGAACACCGCGCGCGCCTGCTTGACGCGCGCCACGGCGATGCGCAGGTCGTGGTTGGCGAACAAGGCGTCGCGCACCAACTGCTCCAGCACCGGGTCGTCGAACTGCGACCACCAGTTGCCCACCGGCGACTGTGCGCTGTATGCCGGGTCTTGCGCGCCTTGCAGCGTCACCGCCGCCGGCGGATCGGGACGGTAATCCGGCCCGACCGCGCAACCGCTGAGCACAAGCGCGGCCAGGGCCACACTCAGGACGTTTCTTACCATGGCAACACCTCTCCCAGATGGGTAAAGCTGCCGGTGGCGCCGTGTGCATCCAACAACGCCATCTGCACGCTGCTATGCGCACCCTGCTCCACTTCGATTTCGCCGCCGCCACCGTTCATGTCGGTCTTGACGTAACCCGGATGCACCGTATTGACCTTGATGGCGGTGTCGCGCAACTCATAGGCCAGATGCACCGTCCAGCTGTTCAACGCGCTCTTGGAAGCGTCGTAGGCAGGAATCTTGAAGTCGTAGATCGGCGAGCCGGGCTGGCTGTGCAAGGTCAGCGACCCGAGGATGCTCGACACGTTGACGATGCGCCCGGCCAGCGAGCGACGCAGCAGCGGCAGGAAGGCCTTGGTCACCTCGACGACTGCGAACAAGTTGGTGTCGAAGGTACGCTTCCACACCTCCAGGCTCTGCTGCGACGGGGCGCGCTGCATGTCCTCGATCATGATGCCGGCGTTGTTGATCAGGATGTCCAGATGGCCATGGCGCTGCTCCACCGTGCCCACCGCGGCGGCGATGCTGATGTCGTCGTTGACGTCGAGCTGGATGGCCTCCACCGGCAGGCCTTCGGCCTGCAATTTCAGTGCGGCGGCCACGGCATCGTCGCGCTTGCGGCCGGCCAGCAGCGTGTGCACGCCGGCGGTGGCCAATTGCCGAACGGTCTCCAGGCCGATGCCGCGGGTTGCGCCGGTGACCAATGCGATCTTGGTGTTGCTCATGTGTAAATCCTTCGAATGTATGTGGGGGGAAGCAACGCGCTTAGGCGTTGACGTGCGCGTGATCGTGCGCAACTGCGGGCGGTGTCGCGGGCCCGCGACGGGTCACCCACTTGCGCAGCGCCACGTAGAACACCGGAGTCAGGAACAGGCCGA
This sequence comes from Xanthomonas cissicola, assembly GCF_008801575.1. Lineage (GTDB taxonomy): Bacteria > Pseudomonadota > Gammaproteobacteria > Xanthomonadales > Xanthomonadaceae > Xanthomonas > Xanthomonas cissicola. The sequence continues at coordinate 7,046 of NZ_VZPL01000097.1, forward strand.
ACAAGGTGACACCCAGCATGCCGGCGAACACCGTGATACCGGTGACCGAGCGCACTTCGGCGCCAGCACCATGGCCGAACACCAACGGCACGGTGCCGGCGATGAAGGCGATGGAGGTCATCACGATCGGACGCAGGCGCAGGCGGCAGGCTTCCAGTGCGGCTTCGACGATGCCCTTGCCGTGCATTTCCAGTTCGCGGGCGAACTCCACGATCAGGATCGCGTTCTTGCACGCCAGGCCAATCAACACCACCAGACCCACCTGCACGAACACGTTGTTGTCGCCGCCGGTGATCCACACACCGAACAACGCAGACAGCAAGGTCATCGGCACGATCAGGATCACCGCCAGCGGCAGGGTCCAGCTTTCGTACAGCGCAGCCAGCACGAGGAACGCCAGCAACACTGCCATCGGGAACACGATCAATGCCGAGTTGCCTTGCGTGGACTGCTGATAGCTCAGGTCGGTCCACTCGATGTTCATGCCGTTGGGCAGCACCTGCGGCGCCATGCTGGACAGCTTCTGCATGGCCTCGGTGGACGACAGCACGCGCGGGTCCGCTTCGCCGATGAGGTCGGCCGCCGGGTAGCCGTTGTAGCGGATCACCGGGTCCGGGCCGTAGGTCTGGCCCAGCGTGACCATGCTGCCGATCGGCACCATGTCGCCGTTGGCGTTGCGCGTGCGCAGGTTGGCGATGTCTTCCACGCTATCGCGGAACTGTCCATCGGCCTGGGCGATCACCTGATAGGTGCGACCGAAGCGATTGAAGTCGTTGATGTAGGACGAACCCAGATAGGTCTGCAGCGTGTCGAACAGATTGGTCAGCGGCACGCCCTGCGCCTTGGCCTTGTCGCGGTCGACCTTGGCGTCGAGCTGCGGCACGTTGGCCTGATAAGTACCGATCGGGAACTGCATGCCCGGCGTTTGCGAGATCGCACCGGACATCGCATTCACCGCACTCTGCAACTGGCCATAGCCCAGGCCGGCACGGTCCTGGATGTACAGCGAGTAGCCCGAGCCCTGGCCCAAGCCAAGGATCGGTGGCGGCATGAAGGCGAACGCGAAGCCCTGCTGGATCTGGCTGATGCGCGCGTTGATTTCCGCATTGATCTGCGCGGCGGTGCGGCTGCGCTGACTGAACGGCTTGAGCGTCAGGAACACCGTGCCGGTATTGGGCGTATTGGTGAACTGCAGCGGATTCAGGCCGGGGAACGCGATTGCATGATCCACGCCGTCGGTCTGCAGCGCGATCTGGGTGATCTGGCGGATCACTTCGTTGGTGCGCTCCAGCGACGAGCCTTCCGGCAGCTTGGTACCGGCAATCAGATACAGCTTGTCCTGGGTCGGAATGAAGCCGCCCGGCACCAGCTTGAACATGAAACCGGTACCGACCAGCAGCAGCAGGTAGACCACGAACACCGCACCTCGCTTGCCCAGCGCACGCGACACCGCACCTTGGTACTTGTGCGAGCTGGTGTTGAAGAAACGGTTGAACGGGCGGAACAACCAGCCGAACAGACGGTCGATCAACCGCGACGGGCCATCCTTGGGCGCGTCGTGCGACTTGAGCAACATCGCCGCCAACGCCGGCGACAGGGTCAGCGAGTTGATCGCCGAAATCACCGTGGAAATGGCGATGGTCACCGCGAACTGCTTGTAGAACTGGCCGGTCACACCCGACAGGAACGCCATCGGCACGAACACCGCGCACAGCACCAACGCGATGGCGATGATCGGCCCGGACACTTCGCGCATGGCCTGATGCGCCGCCGCCAGCGGGCTCAGCCCTTCTTCGATGTTGCGCTCGACGTTTTCCACCACCACGATCGCGTCGTCGACCACGATGCCGATCGCCAGCACCAGACCGAACAGGCTCAGCGTATTGATCGAAAAGCCCAGCAGGTACAACGCAGCGAACGTACCGACCACCGACACCGGCACCGCCAGCAACGGAATGATCGAGGCGCGCCAGGTCTGCAGGAACAGGATCACCACCAGCACCACCAGCAGCACCGCTTCCAGCAATGTGTGCACCACCGCGCTGATCGAATCGCGCACGAACACGGTCGGGTCGTACGCAGCGGACCAGGCCATGTCCTGCGGGAACTGCCTTTCCAGCTCGGCCATCTTGGCGCGCACCGCATCGGACAATTCGATCGCGTTGGCACCGGGCGACTGGAACACGCCCATGCCCACCGCGTTCTGGTTGTCCAGCTGCGAGCGCAGGGTGTAGTTGCCGGCGCCCAGCTCCAGGCGCGCCACATCGCTCAGCCGCACGATCTCGCCGCTGTTGCCGCTGCGGATGACGATGTTGCCGAACTCTTCTTCGGTGGTGAGGCGGCCTTGCGCATTGATCGAAAGCAGGAAATCGCTCTTGTTGGGCATGGGTTCTGCGCCGAGCTGGCCGGCGGAGACCTGCACGTTCTGCTCGCGGATGGCGGCGACCACATCGCTGGCGGTAAGCCCGCGTGCGGCCACCTTGTCCGGGTTCAACCAGATGCGCATGGCGTAGTCGCCGGCACCGAAGATCTGGATCTGGCCCACGCCCGGCAGGCGCGACAGCTCATCCTTGACCTTCAAGGTGGCGTAGTTGCTCAGGTACAGCGAGTTGTACTTGCCCTTGGGCGAGGTCAGATGCACGACCATGGTCAGCGTCGGCGATTGCTTCTGCGTGGTCACGCCCTGGCGGCGCACGTCTTCGGGCAGACGCGCCTGCGCCTGGCTGACGCGGTTCTGCACCTGCACCTGCGCCTGGTCCGGGTCGGTGCCGGGCTTGAAGGTCACCGTGACCACCAGCACGCCGTCCGAGCCGGCCACCGACTTCATGTACATCATGTTTTCCACGCCGTTGATGGCTTCCTCAAGCGGCGTGGCGACGGTTTCGGCAATGACCTTGGGGTTGGCGCCCGGATACACCGCGCGCACCTGCACGCTCGGCGGCACCACTTCGGGGTATTCGCTGATCGGCAGCAGCGGCATGGCGATCAGGCCGGCCGCGAAGATGATGATCGACAGCACCGCGGCAAAGATCGGCCGGTCGATGAAAAAGCGGGAAAAGTCCATTGGGATGGTCCTGAAAGAGGTTGCCGCCGGGTGGCGGCGCGGCACGGCGGGCCCGGGCCGACCTGGTGACGAGGCCGGCAGTCATGGGCTGCGATGCAGCGATACAGCAGTACAGCCATTGCAGGTGTTACGCCGTCGCCAGCTAGGCGCGACGGCGCGCAACACGCGTGGCGATCGCTAGGGCCTGTTAACACATCCGAAGCCCATCAACGACTAGGACGAAGCTGAGGAATCCAAGGAACATGACATCCAGCTTCTCGAAGCGCGAGAAAATCCGGCGGTAGCCTTTCAAGCGACGGAACAGT
>NZ_VZPL01000098.1 GCF_008801575.1 Xanthomonas cissicola
ATCTCGCGCCGGGTCTGCTTGCGCTTGCCCAGGCCCTCAGCGTCACCGAACGTCAGCTGCATAGATGATCCTCTACATGATGAGGCGGGTAGTGTCGCGTATCTGTGGTGCGTTGTTCAGAGCTTCCCTAGGCCTTCATCTGCCGAGGCGTCCATGTCACCCAGCCTGCATGACTTGGCGGCACTCGGCTCTCCCCGAGCGAGGCGGGCCCGCTCGGGGACATCCGCCAGTCCCTCCGGCAGCGGCATCATCGCAGGGCAAGTGTCCTTTCCTTATTCGCCGTCCGAACCTACGCTCGCGGCTCAATTGCAGAACTTCATTGACGCGCTGGAGCACGCCGAGCGTCAAGGAAAACAATATCCGGCGGCCGAACTCGATCAGAAGTTCCAGCCACAGGTGGTGGCGGCCCAGAATCACATCCACCCCAATCTCGAGGTGAAGGTCTTCGATGCGTCGGCATCCGAGCCGAATGCCTTGCGGCAAGCTATTGTCAATACCAGGCGGGGTCAGCGGTGGCGCGCCGTCGTTAACGTGGAGCGGATCCATGGAAAGGGAGCGCCAAGCCATGGCATCGCGGTGGACGTGACGGGAGGTCGTGGCAAGGTGTCCGTCTTGGCGGTCGACAGCGTATGGGGATGCACCGACACGCTGTCTGTCATGACCGCCGCGTTGAAGGGTGTGAAGAACGCGACGCTGACCATTCTCAACACGGGCACGCAGAAGGATGTCATCAACTGCAAGACCTTCGCCCTGGCGAATGCAAAGGCGATGGCGGATAACCATGACTTGATTGTGGATCTCCACAAGAAGAATTTTAGAGGGAAGATCGTCGGGACGAGCGATACCATCAACGACGTGGACGTCACGATCGCGCGCGGCTCCAACGTGCTCGATGCGAGCTTCTTCCGGCATACGACGTCGAAGGACGTTTTCGACGATCTTCCCGCGCATATCCGGGAACCATTGGAGGAGAGCTTCGCCCAGAACTTCCGGGAGATCGAGGCGGGAGGCAAGCGCAGGGCGTACAACACCTCCATCCAACAAGAGAGGCTCAAGTACCTGCGGGATGCGCTGCTTTTCGCCGACTCCGGGTACGGAAGCTAAGCGCTCCAGGAGCCCACGAGGTGTCCCTGAGATAATTGAGGCTCGGCAGGATTCGTGCAAACATCTTTTAACTTACAGTATTTAAAGTGGCTAACAAAACGGAGCGAGCGGCCGTCAGGTGGACGCGGACGGCGCGCCCAGAACCGCAGCGTACGGAGTGGTACATGAGGATCCAAGCACCGGCCGCGTTCGCCTGGCAGCTGTGCAGTAGTTTTCCGGCTGCTCTTAGCTAACTTTTGGCTTGTTTTACACGAATCCCTGCCGACACTCGCGAAGCGTGCACCTTCTTCTTCGCGCAATGCTCGTCGCTGCACTGACACACAGGCGATGTGCAATCGGCAGGCGCATGCGGTGCGTTGCCGCGTCCGGTGCAGCTCCGACTTCGACATGCGCAATCCAGACGCGCGGCACTGGTCATGATCCCAGGTTTGCGCAATCGCCGCATTCGACCTCAGTGCGACACGTTCATTATGCAAATTTCACCGTTCGATCCGACGGGTTTTGCGTAATGCCGTGATAACGCTTACAGCCCCGCCAGCATTGAAAACCGCATGCGGGCTCAAGCGACTGCGGTATCGGCTGTAACAGTGCATAGCCATCACTATGCTGCAACGCACGGTGACAAGCCCTTTCTGCCCTAACTAGGCTGCGCGGCATGTTAGCGCTATCACTGGCTGGCACGTCGTGCAAAGGACCTGCAACAAACGCAGCAATGGCGGAGCAGCGCCGTCGCTGCGGCGGGGACGCGCAGGCACACCGCAGGTCGACGGTCGAAGGGGCGATCGGCAGCCTGCGTGCTAGGGGACAGATCGAGGGCAACTGAAACAACGTCGAGCGGTTGTTGCGTGATGCGTGTGGCGCGGTGAAAGGACGGAGATGCCGGCAGAGCATGTCGATCCAAGCGCCGGCTGCGCCCGCACGGCACATGCAGGGCGTTGGATTGGTGGCTCCAGCAGTTGCAGCAGCGTTGGCCACGGCCTGTCGGGCAGTGGCCGCGATTCCTCCGTATCGCATGGCGCGATATCGGCCGTTGGCGGTTGGACTCCACTCCCGAGGACACATCGATGCGTCGTACGTTGAACAGCTTCAAGTCGAAGGCCATGTTCACCTTCGTTGGCGGCTTGTTGGTCATCAATCCCGCCTTTGCGCAGGATGTCGCTCCGCCGCCTGCGCCGGTGCCGCAATCCAGCAGCGATTCGGCCACCACCCTGGATGCGGTCAACGTGACCGGTATCCGCAACAGCCTCAACCAATCGATGGGCATCAAGCGCGATGCCGCCGGCGTGGTGGATGCGATCAGCGCCGAAGACATCGGCAAGTTCCCGGACACCAACCTGGCCGAATCGCTGCAACGCATCACCGGTATTTCCATCGAACGCCGCGATGGCGAGGGCGCGCAGGTCACCGCACGCGGCTTCGGCCCGCAGTTCAACACCGTCACCCTCAACGGCCGTCTGATCCCCGGTGCCGATGCCTTCGGCGCGCCCGGCCAGACGCCGATCGGCGGCGTGGATGTCGGCACGCGCGCGTTCAACTTCGCCCAGCTCGCCTCCGAAGCCATCACCGGCATCGAGGTGTTCAAGACCAGCCGCGCGACCGCGCCCAGTGGTGGCATCGGTGCCACGATCAACATCCAGACCGACAAGCCGTTCAATCACGACGGCGTGGTGGCCAATGCCGGTGCCAAGATGGTGTCGGACCGCTCCGAGCCCTTCGGCGATTCGCTCACCCCGGAGGTGTCGGGCATCTTCAGCTATACCAACCCGGACAAGACCTTCGGTATCGGCCTGAGCGCCAGCTACCAGAAGCGCCATGGCGGTTCGGTCCAAGCCACAGAAAATACCTGGAACATCCAGCGTTGGACCGGTACCGACCCGGCGCTGCGCCCGGACGCGGTGGTGACCAATGCCCCGGCGATCGGCCAGTTGTACGGCATGCCCAACGATCTGCGCTATGCATTCGCCGATTTCCAGCGCGAGCGCATGAATGGCCAGGCGGTGATGCAGTTCGCACCGACCGACAGCCTGACCCTGACCCTGGATTACACGTATTCGGCCAACGAGATTCGCGAAGAGCGCGGTGAGCAGGGTATCTGGCTGCAACGTGCCAACAGCTTTACCGATCTGACCTTCGATACCGGCCAGGCCGTGGCCACGCCGGTCTATCTGCGCGATGTGCCCAACGGGGCGAAGGACTTCGGCATGGAACAACAGCGCAACGAGCAGAAATACACGCTCGGCTCGCTGGGCTTCAATGCCGATTGGCAGGTGAGCGACCGCTTCCAGTTGAGCTTCGATGCGCACAATTCCAAGACGCAAAGCTTGCCCAACGACCCGACCACGGGCGGCAGCGCGACCTATTTCAGTTTCGCCGGCACCAACAACTGCACCAATGGGCCGTACTGCGGCGGCCAATGGGGGCAGGAACTGTGGTTCAACAATTCCTTGCCGATCGGCGCACGCACCTGGTACCCCACTGCGGCCGATTCGCTGGCAAACACCAATGGCGTGGTCAATCCCGCCTTCACGCCCGCCGAGCTCGGCTCGCAGGTGTTGCGCATTTTCTACCAGAAGCAGGTGACCGAAACCAAGGAAGGACGCCTGGACGGAAAGTTCGACTTCGACGACGGGCGCTTCCAGTTTGGCGTGAGTTCGACCAACACCACCATGCAACGCCGAGTCAGCGAGACCAACTCGCCGCTGGGCGATTGGGGCGTGGCCAATGCGGGCAACGAGCCGGGCATGGTCGCGTTGCTGCAGCCGGTGAGCATCACCGGCATGTTCAAGGATTTCAATCCCAGCGGCGCGGCGTCCAGTGCATGGCGTGGCGATGCCGATCAGCTGGCGCTGTGGGGCGGAAGCCAGTACGGCGCAACCACGCGGTACAACCCGCAATACACCGCAGACAACCGGGTGGAAGAAAAGACCCGCGCGGCCTACGTGCAGTTGGAAATTGCCGGTGCCATCGCCGGGATGACCACCAATACGCGGCTGGGTTTGCGCTACGAGCGCACCGACGTGGAGTCCACCTCGCAGGTTGCCACGCCCACCGCGCTGCTGTGGCTGTCCAACAACGACTTCCAGTTGATCCGCTCCACCGACCAGCAGCCTTTCAGCGAGAAGACCAGCTACAACTACATCCTCCCCAACATGGACTTCAGCATCGATTTCACCGATTCGCTGAAAGGCCGTGCCTCGTTCGGCCAGACCATCGCGCGCGCGCCGTACAACAATCTCATCGCCGGGCCCACGCCCAACACGCCCAACGGCTCGATCCTGATCAACCCGTCCAACCGCGCCGGTGGCGACTCGCAGACGCCCACGCTCGATCCGTTGGAATCGGACAACCTCGATCTGGCACTGGAGTGGTATTTCGCCGACGCCAGCTACGTCTCAGCCACGTTCTGGAACAAGCGCGTGAGCAATTTCATCGGCAACACCGTCACGCGTGAATCGCTGTACGGACTGACCGACCCCACCTCGGGGCCGGATGCCCAGGCCGCACTGGCGTTCCTGCAAAGCGGGGCCTGCGCCGCTCAGGTGGGCGCGGCCGGCAACGATGTCGCGGGTGCGTGTTCGGCCAACGACACCTCGCTGTTTGCGGCCATGGCGCTGCTGCGCAATGCTGCTGCCACCGGCGGGCTGAGCGCCTACAACGGCAGTTCGGCGCAGAGCCTTGCGCTGGAGAATGCCTACGATATCGCCGGCAATGCCTCCGACCCGTTGTATCAGTTCGATGTGTCGCGGCCGATCAACCAGAACAAGGCCAACATCCATGGCTGGGAACTCGGCGGCCAGTACTTCTTCGGCAGCACCGGGTTCGGCATCTACGCCAACTACACCATCGTGGAAGGGGATGTGGCCTTCGATAACACGGTCATCGATCGCGATCAGTTTGCGTTGCTCGGTCTGAGCGACACCGCCAACGTCATGCTGATGTACGAAAAGTATGGCTGGAGCGCACGCCTGGCCTGGAACTGGCGCGACGAATACCTGATCGCTGCCAACCAGGACAATGCCAACCGTAACCCGTACTACGTCGAGCCGTATCAGCAGTTCGACCTCAGCGTCAGCTACGCATTCAACAAGCAGCTGTCGGTGGGCTTCGAGGCGATCAACCTGACCGGTGAGGACGTCCGTTGGCACGGTCGCTCGGAGAAACAGATCATCCGCCTGATCGACCAGCAGCCGCGTTACACCCTGGGCGTGCGGTACGCGTTCTGAACCATCACGCGTTGTTCTAGCCGTAATACTGCGGTCGCTATCGTGTGATGGCGGCCGCAACCGGCCATTGCGCCGTTGCTCGCGTGCGGTCTGCAGCCGGGTATTGACGCAGCGCCCGTGCCGTCGGGGTATCGGCAGTCGGCCTTGCAGTGCGCACGCATGCGTCACTTGCCGGCTTCGCAGTAACGCAGCATGTTGCTGCCCTGCGGCTTGCCGGCGCACGCTTTTTTGGCAATGCTCAGCATCGATATGCGCGCGGGGAATGCGTGCGACCGAATTCCTCCATGACTGCAGTCCTCCGCGACGGACGGCTGCTGGAGCTTTAGATGACGCGATACGCAGTGCTCAACAACGTGGCGCATCACGACCTGCGCGTGATCCTGCGCTTTGGTGCGGAATTCGGCGATGCGGTGGGCGTGGTGCCGGCCTTCGTGACCGAATATGCCGAGCTGCAACGCGAGTACCCGCTATTCTTCCGCAAGGATCCGGCCGGGAGTGGTTACCAGCCGGTGGCGCTGCTGGGCTTCGCACAGGATGAAAACCTGTTTCTGCAGGACGGGCGCTGGAATGCCAGCTACCTGCCGGGCATCGTTGCCAAGGGACCGTTCATGATCGGTTTCCAGGAGCAACACGTCGACGGGGCCTTGGTGCAGGAGCCGGTGATCCATGTCGACCTGGAACATCCGCGCATCAGCCGCAGCGAGGGCGAGGCGGTGTTCTTGCCGCAAGGCGGCCACAGCCCGTATCTGGAACACATCATCGGCGTGTTGCGCGGCATCCGCGATGGGCTGGACGCGGGGCAAGCGATGGCGGCCGCCTTCGAGGCGCTCGGCCTGATCCAGCCGGTGCGGCTGGACGTTGCGCTGGATGCCAGCCATGCGACGCAGTTGCAGGGCCTGTTCGCCATCGACCGCGAGCGGCTTGCCGCCCTGGATGCGCAAGCGCTGCAGCAGTTGCATCAGGCCGGCTATCTGGAAGGCGCCTTCCTGATGCTGGCATCGCTGCACAATTTGCGCCGGCTGATGGCCGAGAAGCAGCGCCGTCTGCAGCAGTCGCACAGCGCCCCCGTTGCCGCGTACGCCTGAGCGTATGGCCGCACGTGCAACCGATCCGTCTGTCGCCGCAGGCGCCGCCATCGCCATTGCCGAGCGCAGCGATTGCGGCCCTGATGGATTGCCGCTGCCCGCACTTTGCGACGCCGCCGAGCCGGTGGTGCTGCGCGGCGTTGCGCGCAACTGGTCGCTGGTGCAGGCCGGGCTGCGCAGCGCCGATGAGGCCATGGCGCTGTTGCGCGCACACGACACGGGTCGCCCCCTGCAGTATTCCTATGGCGGCCCGGAGATCGGCAGCCGCCCGTTCTATCGCGACGATTGCAGCGCGCTCAACTTTCAGGTGCAGCGCGGCAGCGTGAGCACCTTGCTGGATGCCATTGCGGCACATCGTGACGACCCGCAGCCGCCCACCTATTACCTGGCCTCGTTGCCGGTGGACGCCAATTTGCCAGGGTTGCGCGCGCACAACGATCTGGATGTCGCGGCCAACGGTGGCCAAGTGCAGCCCAGCATCTGGATCGGTAACCGCGTGATCGCCTCGTGCCACTACGATGCGCTGGATAACCTGGCGTGCTGTGCGGTCGGGCAACGGCGCTTTACGCTGTTTCCGCCGGAGCAGGTCGCCAATCTGTATCCGGGTCCGCTCGATCCCACGCCGGGCGGACAGGTGGTGAGCATGGTCGATGTCGCCCATCCGGACCTGCAACGCTTTCCGCGTTTTGCCGATGCCTTGCCGCATGCGCGCAGCGTGGTGCTGGAGCCGGGCGATGCGTTGTTCATTCCCAGCATGTGGTGGCACCACGTCCAATCGCTGCATCCGTTCAACGTGCTGATCAACTACTGGTGGAGCCGTGCGCCAGCGCACCTGCCTGCCGCGATGCCGGCGCTGTATCACGCGCTGTGGGCGATTCGCGACCGCCCCACAGCGGAGAAGCAGGCATGGCGCGCGTTGTTCGATTACTACGTGTTCGGCCCTGCCGAGCAGGCCGGCGAGCATCTGCCCGAACCGGCGCGCCATGCGCTCGGCCCGATCGACCCCGTGCTGTCGCGGCAGCTGCGCGCCATGCTGATCGGCAAATTGAACCGCTGATGTGCGGCATCGCCCTCAACCCATTCCGCAGGAGTGCGCAGTGACTCAGGCTCAGATTCGCAAGGTGGTGATCGCCGGTGGTGGAACGGCCGGCTGGATCGCTGCCTGTGCGCTTTCGCATCAATTCCGCAATTTGCTTGACATCACCCTGGTCGAGTCCGAGCAGATCGGCACCGTCGGTGTGGGCGAATCCACGGTGCCGCCCATCCGCACCTTCCACCGGTTCCTGCAGATCGACGAGCAGGAATTCCTGCGTGCGGTGGCAGGTACCTTCAAGCTGTCGATCTCGTTCGAGCATTGGCGCCGCCAGGGCGAGCGCTACATCCATCCATTCGGCATCACCGGGCAGAGCACCCTGGTGTGCGCGTTTCATCACCTGTGGCTGGAAAGCCAGCGCCGCGGCATGGCGGGCAGCTTCGGCGATTACTGCCTGGAAACGGTGGCCTCGCGCGTGGACCGCTTTGCGCTGCATGGCGAGCCGGCGGTCAATTACGCCTATCACCTGGATGCGGCGCTGTATGCCAAGTTCCTGCGCGCGCGCAGCGAGGCGTGCGGCGTCAAGCGTGTCGAAGGCAGGATTCAGCAGGTGACCGTGCAGCCGCACAGCGGCGATGTCGCCAGCCTGGTGCTGGAAGACGGGCACGTGATCGAAGGCGATTTGTTCATCGATTGCAGTGGCTTCCGCGGTCTGCTGATCGAGCAGACCCTGCACACCGGCTACGAAGACTGGAGCCATTGGTTGCCGTGCGACCGTGCGGTGGCGGTGCAGACCGAAGCCCTCGGCCCACCGGTGCCCTACACCCGCGCCATCGCGCACGAAGCCGGCTGGCGCTGGCATATTCCGTTGCAGCATCGCGTCGGCAACGGCCTGGTGTTTTCGAGCAAGCACCTGTCCGATGACGAAGCGCACGCCAAGCTGCTGCGCGATGTGGCTGCGCCTGCCGTCAAGGAGCCGTGGATGGTGCCGTTTCGCACCGGCCGCCGGCTCAAGGCCTGGAACAAGAATGTGGTCTCGCTCGGTCTGGCCAGCGGCTTTATCGAGCCGCTGGAATCCACCAGCATCCATCTCACCATCTCTGCAGTGGTGCGGCTGCTGGCGCTGTTTCCGGCCGAAGGCATTGCGCCCTCGCAGGTGCAACTGTTCAACGACGTCAGCCGCGCTGAAATGGAGCACGTGCGCGACTTCGTCACCTTGCACTACCACGCCACCCAGCGCGACGAACCGCTATGGCAGCAGTGCCGGCAGATGGAACTGCCCGAGTCGCTCGCGCTGCGCCTGCGTGCCTGGCGCGAACGCGCGCACGCCTGGCAGGGTGCCGATGAACTGTTTCGTGTCGATTCCTGGACGCACGTGCTGATGGGGCAGGGCATTGCGCCCGAGCAGCATCACCCGTTGACGCGCGCATTTTCCGACCACGACCTGCGCCGCCTGCTCGACGGTATCGCCCAGCCGATCCAGCACGCCGTGCAGCAGATGCCCTCGCAGCAGGACTTCATCGAGCGCTACTGCAAGGCAGGCGAACAGGTGTGGGGGATGCGCAGCCCGGTGCCTGCCTAGCGTGTCATGCATTTTTGAGAAGAGATGCAACCCTCCGGGAAGCGCCCTGTGGCGCGCCGATACCGCGTTACGCGCTTGCCCAGGCGGCCCGCCTGGGCCGCAGCGCACGCCTTGTCGCGACGCGGCACAGGACGCTTCGCACCCACCTCAACGGACATAACACGCTCTGGCGCCGCATTGAATCGCTGCGGGCGGGCGCAGTGCGCGCCCGTGCTACAGCCGCATCAGATCCTTGCCCACCACGATCGGCCCGGCGTAATGCTTGCGCGCGCCTTGGCTCCACATCGCATCGGTGATGGACGCATCGCCCCCGGGGACGAAGTGATTGAGCACGAGCATCTTCGCGTTGGCCGCAGCCGCAATCATGCCGACCTCTTCGCTGGTGGAGTGGCTCTTGAGCAGATGGTCAAGCAATGTCGGCGCGTTGTCGTTGGTTTTCAGCATCGTTTGCAGCGCCGGCAGATACATCACTTCGTGGACCAGCACGTCGGTGTTCTTGGCGAACTCGGCCAGCGCGGGCAGGTAGCGCGTATCGCCGGAGAACACCACGCTGCGGTCGGGCGCCTCGAACCGGTAGGCAAAGGCCGGCTTGAGGGTGTAATGGTCCACCAAGGTGGCAGTGACGGTAACCTGATCGTTCGTCAGGACGGTACCGGGCTGGTCGAACTCATGCACATGAATGAGCGCTTCGAACGGCGGACGGCCTTCCTCACGGATGCGTGTCTGGATGTCGATGGCATTCATCGCGACGAAGGCATCCACCATCCTGGCGATGCCGGGTGGTCCATACAGATGCACCGGCGTCTGCAGGCCACTGGCCCAGGCCAGCCACACCACGTTGAGCAGATCGGCGTTGTGGTCGGAGTGGTGGTGGGTCAGAAAGATATCGCGCAGCATGGGCAGCCCAATGCCAGCCTTGGCTAGGGCCTGTTAACACATCCGAAGCCCATCAACGACTAGGACGAAGCTGAGGAATCCAAGGAACATGACATCCAGCTTCTCGAAGCGCGAGAAAATCCGGCGGTAGCCTTTCAAGCGACGGAACAGT
>NZ_VZPL01000099.1 GCF_008801575.1 Xanthomonas cissicola
AACGGTTCATGCGTGTGTAGACCGTATGCCAGTTGCCAAAGCGCTTGGGTAGGCCGCGCCATTTGCAGCCATGCTCGGCAACGTAAAGGATGGCGTTGACCACTTGCAGGTTGGTCATGCTGACATTGCCGCGCTGCGCCGGCAGGCAGTGTTCGATCAGAGAAAATTGTGCTGGCGTGATCTCCATGCCCAATAGTTTAATCGCTCGGGCCATTAGTGTTAACAGGCCCTAGTTTTTAGGTAGAGGGGCCTCGTAGTTTTCCCAATTTCATGGCGGATACGGGTGGGATATAACCCATACCAATCACCAGCCTGCCATAATGAATAAGCCCATGACTGCCCCGCCGCCCGCCGCCAGCCACTTAGCAGTGGTCGGCGGAACGGCGGCCACAGCCGCCATGCAAATAGGCACCCAACGCCCAGGCGTTGCCGGCTTTTCCTACATCATCGCCGATGATCACCATTCGGTGACACTCGCCGTCAGTCTTATGCTCGCCGACCAGCTGGGCGTGGCAGCCTCGCGCTTCAGCACAGCCAATACCAGCGCCGCGCTTCTGGCGGCTTGTTCTGAACAGGCATCTACGCCACGAATCGTCGTGCTAGACCTGGTAATGCCGGGCAGCCTCAAGCGAGTCTCATTGGTGCGCGCCATCCTGGCAACCAATCCCGCGCTCAAGGTCCTGGTCTACACGGCCGAGGAAAGCGCGTTTCTCGCGCGTGCGGTGATGCAAGCTGGGGCGGCCGGTTATGTCGCCAAGACCAGCCCGACCGCCGAACTCATCGACGCGCTGGATGGCGTGGCCAAGGGCCAGACCTACACCGACAGCCATATCGACCTGGACAGCGTGAGCAAGCACGCTTGGTCCACATTGACCGACAGCGAACGCGCGGTTCTCGTCGCCTTCTGCCGTGGGTCCAAGGCGCACGACATCGTGGAATCCACGGGCCGCAGCTACAGCACAGTGACCACGCACAAATACAACGGCCTCAACAAGCTGGGTTTGCGCGATGGCAATGACCTGTTGCCGTACATCTACGAGAACGGCCTACTCCACGAGCTGGACGATTGATCGAGGCCCGAATCGGGGCGTAAAACGGCCGCAGTTCCACAGCCTTGTCCCTGACCTTGAGGTCGGTTGACAATCTTCAATGAATGACGAATCATTTTTAAATAAATGATTTAGGTCTGACGGTTCAGGCCTGCCCGCCAAGGAGCCTTCAATGGCAAAAGACCAGCCCGACGTACTGCCCGCGAATCTCGACCTCACGGCCTTGTCCGTGTCGCAACTCACGCTGTTACAGCAGGAAATTGACAAGCAAAAGGCCAATGCTAAGGAGCGGGAGCGGCAAGCGGTCAAGGGCCAGGTGATTGCAGTCCTGGAAGCAGCCGGCTTCTCGGTCGCCGACTTGACCGTCCTGTTTCAGCTGCCGGCACGTGGGCCGGCGCGGTCGCGGGCGATGTACCGGCACCCCAGCAAGTCGAAATTCACCTGGACCGGCAAGGGCCGGAAACCCAACTGGGTTTCCGAATACCTGGCTGGCGAAGGCCACAGCCTGGACGATTTGAAGATCAAGTGAAATGGGCAAGGTCATTCCCTTCCAGCGCCCCCGTCCCCGCCGCCCTGGTCCCGCCAAGCCGCGCCAGGGCGCGGGCGAGAAGGGCTGCTGGGCCTGGTGGCTGGTCGGCGCCGCCGCAGCAGCCGTGGCGGCGATCCTCTCGCCGCTGCTCTGGCCAGCGCGGATCCTGCTAATCCTGCTGGGCGGCGTCGGCATCGTCGGCGCGGTGGCCTGTTACTGGCTTTCGTCCCCGACTAACTGGCCGATGATCCGCCTCACCGTGGTCGCGTTTCTCGGCTCCGTCGCCTTGTGGCATTGCGGCGAGGCTGCGTTGAAAGGCGCAAGAACGTTGAACGCCTACAGCTTTGAGAAGGTCCGCCAGCTGCGGGCGGCACAACGCAAAGCTGCATAAAAAGACCCCGGCGCATGAACGCCGGGGAATTGAGTGTTGGCCCATTACCACCAGGCTTCCGCCACCCTGCCCCGGCGGCGGAGGCCCTTCAAGGAGCGAAATCATGCTGATTCTGACGCGCTGCGATGGGGAAGCCTCTACATCGGCGACCGGGATCACGGCCCGCATAGCGAGCCCGTGCACCGCGAGGAAATCTAAGAGCGGATCCAGGAGCAGCCGAAGCAGGATCATGCGCCTGGCGCTGCTGGCCAGTGAGGGCGGCCAGAAACAACAGGCAGAGCGTGCCGCCTACCAGCTGGCCAGCGACGTGGCCGTGCGCGTCCTGACGGACGCCGGCATGCCGGCAGAGAAGATCGAGCGCGCCCGGTTCGCGCTGATCCCTTGAAGGCCGCCTGCGTGCTGATTCCCGCAGGCGGGATCCTACTGGCCATCGCCGGTCTGGTCGCCCACAACAACGCCGGCAGCGCCGGCCAGACGGCAGACGTGGCGACCGTCGAGACGGTCGCCTACCTGGTGGCAACCTTCATCGAGCATCCCGCGCTATCCGAATGCGCCACTGGGCGCTACGGCGTGCAGCTGCACGCCGCAGGCCTGGCCCGCTTCGCGTTGGAGGCGCAAGCGCCGGATTGTCCGTTCGCCGCGTGCATCGGCTCTAGGATCCGCGGCCTGGCCGATTACCGCGACAAGCACGGCGCGCTGCTGCGCACCGCACTTTTCATGGATCCACCGAAGATCCCGATTGCCTCACCGCTACTAGGCGAGTCGATTCCTTTTTCGCTGGTCATCGACGGCGATCGCGTCCGCGTTTTCGCGCCCCCTGCCCTGCCCCTGGCAGCACCGCTTTCCCAGGTGTGCCAAGCGCTGGCCGCACCGCTCAAGCCTTTGTCTGAAGCATAAATTGCGCCGGCACTGCCCACGTGCAGGCCGTCGCCGCCGGCGCTGCAAACGACCAGGTGCCCGATCCGGGGTGTAGGGGGGAACCACCTACGGAGAACGCCTCACCCGCAGACGCGGGGCTTCAGGGCCGAGGACAACGCTCCCGCCGACGACAGGGAGCCGCCCTCCCCTCCTCTGCAAACCCGCCCGCTTTTGATCGCGCCGTGAATGGTCCATTTAGGCTGGCCCATTTCAGGTGGTCCGTTTAAGTCCATAAAATTTTTTTGGGCCACCCGTAAATTTGATGGTACGTTTAGGTATACCCAAAAAGGCCACGCAGGAGGCCACCGTGTCCGACGTGATTCCTACCCCAGCCGATCTGACGAGTAGCATTTGATGGCACGTGCTCCTGCAGAACCCTTCAAGGTTGCTCGGATCTACCAGCGCGTCAGCACTGATGGCCAGGACCTCACGCGACAAGCCGCGATTGTCCAAGAGGCCAAGGCCGCCGGCTTCTACGTCGCCGGCGTCTATCGTGAGAAGGCTTCTGGTGCGCGCGCCGATCGCCCTGAGTTGCTGCGCATGATCGAGGATCTGCAATCGGGCGAAGTGGTCATTGCTGAAAAGATCGATCGGATCAGCCGCTTGCCACTGGTCGAAGCCGAGCGCCTCGTAGCGTCTATCCGCGCGAAGGGTGCGCGCATCGCCGTTCCCGGTGTTGTCGATTTCTCCGAAGTGGCGGTCGAGGCGAAAGGTGTTGCAAAGGTCGTGCTTGAATCTATGCAGGACATGTTGCTGCGAATCGCCCTGCAGATCGCACGCGACGACTATGAAGACCGCCGCGAGCGTCAGCGTCAGGGTATTGAGCTGGCGAAGGCCAGAGACAAGTACCGTGGCCGCCCGGCCGATCCGACCGTACATGCTCGTATCGTCGCTTTGCGCGTTCGTGGGGAGACCATCGCCAACACTGCGCGCCTGGCAGGCGCGAGCGTCACCACCGTCAAGCGTGTGTGGGCCGCTCACTGCGCGCAAGGCCACGAGAATTGACGACTAGGCAGGGTCATCAGGTAGGGATGGCTCAGGGTCCGCCGGGAACTCGCCAGTGGCCCAGATTGAATTGGGGCAACGCCGACGCCTGTGAGGCGTTATCCGTAGGGGCCTGCCCCTACACCCCGGATCAGTGACCATTGCAGGCTCGCTGGGCGGTGGAAGTAAGATTGGCTCAACGATTTTCAAGCATTGCGGCGTGGTGCAGCCGCGCCACGATTGAGAGAACAAACAACATGCCAAAAGCAAACACAGCCCCGCCGTCTGGCGTGGAGCGAATTCTGCGCCCTGAGCCGCTCATCTTGCGCGGCTCAACGCTTTTTGAAGGGGATGCCCTGACAGTACTGCGGCGCCTGCCATCCGGGTCTGTGCGCTGTGTAGTCACTTCGCCGCCCTATTGGGGGCTGCGTGACTACGGGATCGAAGAGCAGATCGGCCTTGAAGTCACCATGCCCCAATTTCTGCACCGATTGGTGGCCATCTTTGCCGAAGTTAAGCGCGTTCTGACCGATGACGGCACCCTTTGGCTGAATATCGGTGACGGCTACACGAGCGGCAATCGCGGCTATCGCGCACCTGACAAGAAGAACCCCGCCCGTGCGATGGACGTTCGCCCTGACACTCCAGTGGGCTTGAAACCAAAAGACTTGATGGGTATTCCCTGGCGGTTGGCCTTCGCCTTGCAGGATGACGGCTGGTATCTGCGCAGTGACATTGTTTGGAACAAGCCAAATGCGATGCCGGAGAGCGTAAAAGATCGCCCTGCCCGCTCGCATGAGTTCCTTTTCATGTTCACCAAGTCGGAAAAATATTTTTACGACTGGCAGGCAGCTCGAGAGCCAGCAGACGGTGGCGGCCTACGCAATCGCCGCTCAGTTTGGAATGTAAACACCAAGCCCTTTGCCGGTGCCCACTTCGCTACCTTCCCACCCGAATTGATCCGGCCTTGCATCCACGCATCGACCGAACCCGGGGATTACGTGCTCGATCCGTTCTTTGGTTCTGGAACCGTGGGCCTCGTATGCCAGGACGAAAACCGGCAGTACGTGGGAATTGAACTCAACCCCGAATATGTGACCTTGGCGGCTGATCGCCTGCAAGGGCAGAACAGCAACGTGATAAGGATCGCCGCCGCATGACGACCCCCAATAAGATCAATTTCCCGCCGCCTAAGTTGCAAATCGACTTCGCCTTTGCTCTCAAACGATTCCGCGCTGTTTACCTGCAAAGCGCCTTGCTGGAAACGGTGCGCGACATGGACATTGCCGAGCTTGATCGGCAGCTTAGCAAGTACGTTCCCCCGGCAGACTTGGCGACCCTCGCGCAGTACGGCCTACGGGCCGAACTGCTGTTTGCCGTGCCGGCCGTACTGGAGGCGAATCCCCACCTGCTGGGCTATTACCGGCTGCTGATGGGCTACAGTCAGAAAGAGTTTTACGGGCGTGACAAGGGTTTCGGCGTTGGCTGCTTCAAGTCGATGGAGGAAAAAGGCAAAGCCGGTAAGGCGGCAGTGGCCGACCTGCACGATTTGTGTGTGGCTTTTTGCGCCACGGCATCAGCGTTGCTGGCCGGAGTCGGCCCGCTGCGTGTCAGCCGGGAATTGCTGGATGACTTGACCCTGCTAACCGTTGGCCCGCAGCTACGCGGCGGAGCCAACAACCAGCGCGGCGCCGATGGCATCGTGTTGGTGTTCGAGATCATCCGGGAGATTGTCGCCCATGCGGCCGCCGAAGTACGGGAAAGCGCCATCGAAGTGAACAGCGCTACGGGCCGCCCTGTTCTGATCGAGTTTGCACCGGACCCGGACATCATCATTCGGGAGGAAATGGAGAACCAGCATTACCGCAACGTGGTTGCCATCGAAGTCAAGAGCGGCACGGACGTTTCCAACATCCACAACCGCATCGGTGAGGCCGAAAAAAGCCACCAAAAGGCACGACAGCGCGGCTTTACTGAGTGCTGGACTGTGGTCAATGTCGGGCGGCTGGATATGGTAAAGGCCCGTAGCGAATCGCCATCGACCGACCGTTTCTATTCGCTGACCGCGCTTTCTCTCAGGGCCGGCGACGAATACGCCGACTTTCGGCGGCGGGTTCTATCGCTAACAGCGATTCCAGCCCGCCCTGCTAATCCATGATGGGATTCAGCCGACATACGTGTAAAAATGACTCACAGAGTCTGACTTCGCCTTTTAAATCATGGGGTTGACGGATAAAAACGCCGGCTGCCACTCGCAATATCGCCTGATGTCATGTCATGTCATGTGATCCCACCGAGCCGGCTGCCGGGCATCGGGCGCTCAGCTTCCCCTGGCAAGGTATTCGTCGCACTCGACGACGATCTGCGCTACCGCCGAGTCAGCAGCATCCGGTCGGGCTAGCAACACCGCCCTGATCTCAGCGATCTGGGAGCTGCTGGGAATGAGTTCGCTCGGGCTTTCCCACATCCAGTCAATCAACACCGGATACAACCACTCTGGCGCTTCCCGGCCATTTCTCGTCCCGTGGGAACGTACATGCCGGAGTGGTTATCCCGGCTTAGCCCGCCATTGGCGCCCTCTCCAGTCCCTCGCGCAGTATGATTCCTTTGTAGCAGCCAATGCGGTTCTGCACGGGGAAAGGATGACAGGGGGAGCCATGCTCAAAAGCATCGAAGCAACTGGCCATGCAGGCGTGTTGGACGGCTATAGCGGCAGAACGTCGCAGGCGCCGGAGTTCGGCGAGTGGAACCTGATATACGGGTGGAATGCCTCCGGCAAGACGACCCTCTCCCGGGTTATTGCACTGTTGGAGCCGAACAGATCATCGCGTTTACCAAGTGGTGCCTACGCCCGTTTTACCGTCGACGGCGGCTCGCTGGATACGAGGAAAGAGGCCGATCGAGGCGTTCTGCACGTTCGCGTGTTCAACCGCGACTTTGTAGACGACAACCTGAGCGACCATACGTCCGCGCCGGCTCTTTTCATCATCGGTAGCGCCAACATCCGCTTGGTCAGCCGGATCACGCAGCTCGGCCGGCGCCACGCCAAGGTCGCGGAGCTGTACCGCGCCGCTCAGCGGCAGAAGGAAGACGCCGCCAAGGCACGCGACCGCCAAGCCACTGATTTGGCGACTGCGTGCGGCACCGCGCTGGGCATACGCGCTTTTCGCGCCCCCGACCTGCGATCGCTCGCGGGCCACATTGTCGGCAACGAACGCGATCATTTGTTGAATGCGGGAGCGCTCGAAGATGCAGTCAGTACGGCGCGCGACCGCGACGAGTACACGCCGGTGCCCAGCCCGTTGTGGCAGCCGCCTGGCCGCCTGCCCGAAGCCGCCGACATCGCGGTACTGTTGCGCGCGACACCAAAGCAGCAAGCGCTGCAACGCCTGATCGAGAATCGTGCACTCAGTGATTGGGTCCGCGCCGGTCTTCGCTTTCATGAGCACGGGACGCAATGCGCCTTCTGCGGTCATGATGCAGGTGAGGCGCTAAATGACTACACCAAACACTTTTCCGACGAGTACCAGCAGCAGCATGCCGCGATCTCGGCCGCGATCCTGCGCCTCGATCAGGCGGAGCCGCGACCTTCCGTACCGCACGAGAAGGAATGGATGCCCGGAGTGCGTGACCGGGTGAAGGCGGTGCTCGCCGAATTGGAGCAATGGAACGAATCCGAGCTTCAGATCAGGCGCGTATGGCGCGACCAGCTGCAGCAAAAGCTGGCCAGCATGGACAGCTCGATCGAGCCGCTGCCCGCTTCAGACCGACTGGGCCCCATCGCTGCCATTGCAACCCAACTGAATGCCTTGGTCCAGGAGCACAACGAGGCATGCAGACAGGCTGCCGTTCTGCGCCAAGCCGCCGCGGATCGCGTGAAGCGCCATTTCGCTGCGAGGTACGTGCTGGACGATGAAGCCGTCGAAGGGGAAGCCATGCTGGCATCAGCAAAAGATCACCTGCAGCGCGTTGAGCGCGTCGGGAATCGTGTGAGGGCTGCATTGGAAGCAGCCCGGACTGAGTTGCAGAAGACCTCCGTGGCCGCGGTAGAAATCAACGCACTGCTCAGGCGCATCTTGGGTAACCGCGTATCCGTTGAGCAGGCCGAAGACGGACAACTGCGCTTCATGCGTGCAACCGCCCCGGCGACCAACTTGAGCGATGGGGAGAAGACCGCCGTTTCTCTCGCCTACTTCCTGGTCAGCCTCAAGCAGCACAGCAATTCGCTTTCGGACACGATCGTGTTCATTGATGACCCTATTTGCAGTTTGGATGCCAACCACATCTATGATGTCGCGTATCTCCTGTTACGGCAGCTAAGCGATTGCAAGCAGCTCTTCATATCCACGCACAACTCCGAGTTCTTCAATACCATCAAGCAAGAGTGGACGGAGCGAGGCGATTTCAAGAAGCGGCACAAGGGTTACCTCATGCATCGCAACGGAACGCGCAGTGAATTGATCGCGTTGCCGTCGCATCTGGTGAAGTTCCGATCCGACTACCACTATGTCTTCCATTGCCTCATCCAGATTCAGCGCAGCACCAGCCAGGACGTCGATGCGTACACCCATTGCCCCAATCTGGTCAGGCGCTTTTTGGAGATGTACCTGGGCTTTCGGGTGCCTGCCGCCCAAGGTTTCCAACAGAAGCTGTCAATCTTGATTGACGATGAAAGCGTGCGCGATGCCCTTGCCCGGTTTGCTGACGAAGGGTCGCATAGTCAGTCGACGCTCCGACTGCTTGAATATTCGGACTTCTCCGTCATGTCCCGCGGAATGGTGGGCAAGGTGCTTGATGCTTTGCAGACGAAGGATCCTCCGCACTACGCGGCATTGATCGCCGCGGTGGGCTGACGATTTTGATAGCGCCTTTCCGTTGCTGCGAGCGGGCAATCATCTGAATGACTACGTGGCGCAGACCTTGGCAAAGGGCCGTGGGGGCTAACCGAGGGTCGGCATGGGGTTGTAAGCCGGAACCGCCGAAATATCCGCTAACTCACTGATGCAATGGATGAAATCCAATCTTGTGAGCTATTTTTACACGTATGTGAGGGTCGGCAGGGATTCGTGTAAAAAAACAGCCATAAGTGAGCTAACTCGCTGTCAGAGAAGGTTTTTACACGAATCCCTGCCGACCCTCTGAATCGCCCAAGGCCAGCCTGCGCGGCCGCCTGGCTGCGTTGAAGGCGTTGGTCAAGCTCCAGCGCCAGGGCAAACCCGCCAAGTCCAAACCGCTATCTTGAGGGTCGCTAAATGAAACATAAATTCCATTAACAACAAAAAGATCGATTCGCGCTGTGAAATCCTACGAATTCATCGTTCATGTGTAATGAATGCATATGCCTAATCCTATCTCTGGGTCAAGTGGATCATCAGTCAGTGCCAAAAGGAGTAATGATGAAGACTTCGTTGCAGACATTGAACAGGAAGCTGTCGTAGAACCTAGTAACCAATCGTCCCCCCCCTGCGGCCTTGAAGGTTTGGCCCCTCGGTCGAAGACCGCACGTGATTTGTCACTGATCAAAAAATTTAGTAATCCATTGCCTCTCCCGCAGCGCCCAACAGAGATTCCTGTGCTGCAGTACGACAGAAGCCCAAGATCATCATCCGATAATTTCCGCTCCTCGGATGACTTTGATCTACCAGAATCCTGTAATCCGACCGGCTGGAAAGACTTGCACATATCAGGCAGCGGAAGTATCGCGTCCATAAGCCAAATTACTAGGTTAAATCCGTCTAGGGATAGCCCAGTCATAGTACTAGACGTTCGCGAAGAGTCTCACGCCATTGTCGGCGGCTATCCGGCCACTTGGCGGGCTCCTAACAACTGGGCCAATGTCGGTGAATTGCGTGAAGAAGTGCTTGCTGACGAGCAGGAGAGGATCCGCGCGATTAAGTCACAGGAAACAGTGCAGATTCTCCATCGCAAAGATGTCAAGAACGGCATTCCAAACCCACGCTCAGTGAAATTAAATAGTCGTCCCTGAAAAACCCCTGTCAAACCTCCATTGCCATGTTTGCGAGCCGCATAGTGCTTGAGCACGTTGAGGAACGCTCCCGCACCACCTGCAACCAGGCACGCAAAAAGGCGATCCAGCGCAGC
>NZ_VZPL01000100.1 GCF_008801575.1 Xanthomonas cissicola
CGGCCTGCTTCAGCGTGGCGATGATCTGTGTCTCGGTGAACTTCGATGTGCGCATGGAACCTCCTGACTTGGGAACGATGCCAGAAAGATCTACTTATGCGGTGTCTGCGGATCGGGGGAGCTTACGAAGCCTTCGAGGGTAGCCTGACCCGCAAGCGCGAGCGCATCGAGACACTATTGCTGCTGCACGCACTGGCGATGTTCGCCTCATGGTTGGCAGGCATGGCCGCCGAAGCGATCGACGCAGCACAATCTCAACCCTTACCGGACCTCGCGCAGACTGTACTGCCTGATGCGGCTAGGCCAGGAAGCTTCATGTCGCGGATGGCTAGAACACCTGTCCACGCATGCTGGACGCACTACGCCACTTCTCGCCGGAAGCCAGTCAGAACCTGCGATTTTTAGCTTGAAAAAGTGTGCAAACCTCAGACCCTGACCCCTTTTTACTGGAAATTTATTCATTTTTCGAAAATTTGGAGTGGTCGAATAGTCTAACTAGATAGATACCTTAATGCCGCCCTTGAAACTTACAAATCCAGGCTTCGGTATCATCGCAGCATCAAATGACGAGCCTGTAGCTGCCTTTTCAACCACGGCCATCTCCTCGCTAGTAAGATTAAATTCGCGAAGTTCTTTTTCATTTTCAACTGCGGATGCCTTGCGATAGCCGAGTGAAGGCTTTGCCTTATCCGGATAAATCTTCGACGCAATATTAATCTTCAACACATCTGACGACCAGCCGCGCCCGGACATTCTTTCAAGCCTAGATTTTAAGAACGAACTGAGGACCGGCCATGAATGATTACCATAGCGGGGATTATTAGCAATCCAAGGGTTCATTAACTCGGGGCGCCTAAAGTCATTTTTCTCTACGATAACCCCTTCACGTGCATTTCGATCAAAGACGAGACCCCAGACAAGTCCTGATGACTTGAACGTAGAACTAGTTTTCGCGTTCTCCAACTGAAGCTTCCTCTTAACGACAGAAGCGCAATACCACTGAATTCGGTGCGTGAAGGCTCCATGATCGCTTCCCACATAGTCTTTCGCCAGGTGCATTGATTTTATTGCCCCACCAAATTCATCATCACCTAAATTATTATAAAATGACACACATTTTCCAGCTTCGCTTATACCCTGAAATCCCTCCTTAATCTCCATTTCCGCCAGCACACTTGCCAACAGGTGCTTAGTTGCGTCTAGACCAGTTTCTTTACATGCGACCTCCAATTTTCGGCCATTCTCAAACGTTGAAAAGCTATTTAGCTTTATCTTATTTTTCCTGAACGACGTCCCAGTCCTGAGATTAAACAGATCAATCATAGCAGTGTCGAGCAGTTCCAACGCCTCGCAAAAAAGCTCATTTTCTGGATTAAGAAAAGCTCCAACCCTTGCCAGATCGCGAATGTATTTAGCATCCTTAGGCGCAGGGAATTCACCCCGCTTAACCCCCCACCCATCCTTATAGATCAGGCCTCTAAATTCTTCCAACATACTGTCATAGGTTGCCATTCTTAGTCTCCTGATGCTTATTCTTTAGGAAGTCGTAAACGAAGCTTCTGTCGCAAGCACCCAGTTCGATCCGCAAAACCAGATCACCACTATTCGCGCGTTCCAGAAACTCCCGACTAATCTCCGGCAACATCGAGTTAGTCAAAATCGCATCGATCATCCGTCCGCCCGATTCACTCTCGGTGCACCGCGAGACAACCAACTCCACCACCGAGTCGTCGTAGTCGAATGGAATCCTGTAGCGCTCTTCGATCCGCTGCTTGATGCGGTTCAACTGCAGTCGCACGATCTGTCCGAGCATGGCGTTACTGAGCGGGTAATACGGAATCGCGACCAGCCGCCCGAGCAATGCCGGCGGAAACACCTTCAACAACGGCTCGCGGATGGCCTTGGCCATGCCTTCCGGGTCGGGCATCAGGTCCGGGTCCTTGCACAGGCTGGCGATCAGGTCGGTGCCGGCGTTGCTGGTGAGGATGATGAGGGTGTTGCGGAAGTCGATGCGGCGGCCTTCGCCGTCTTCCATCCAGCCCTTGTCGAAGACCTGGAAGAACAGTTCGTGGACGTCCGGGTGGGCCTTCTCCACTTCATCCAGCAGCACCACTGAGTACGGCTTGCGTCGCACCGCTTCGGTCAGCACGCCGCCTTCGCCGTAGCCCACGTAGCCCGGTGGTGCGCCCTTGAGCGAGGAGACGGTGTGCGCCTCCTGGTACTCGCTCATGTTGATGGTGATCAGGTTCTGTTCGCCGCCGTACAGCGTTTCGGCCAAGGCGAGCGCGGTTTCGGTCTTGCCCACGCCGGAGGTGCCGGCCAGCAGGAACACGCCGATCGGTTTGTCCGGGTTATCCAGGCCGGCGCGGCTGGTCTGGATGCGCTTGGCGATCATCTCCATGGCGTGATCCTGGCCGATCACGCGCTTGGCCAGCAGTTCGGGCAGGCGCAGCACGGTGTCGATCTCGTCGCGCGCCATGCGCCCGACCGGGATGCCGGTCCAGTCGGCGACGACGGCAGCAACGGCCTGATGATCGACAGTGGGCAGGATCAGAGGCGATTCGCCTTGGAGCGCGCCTAGTCCCGCCTGCACCAATTGCAGGCGCGCCAGCAGCGTGTCGCGATCAACCTGCACCGGTGCGTCGAGCACGGCGATGTCGCCAGACGCTGCCTGCGCGGTATCGGCCTCTGCTTCCAGTGCGCTGCCAGTGCCTTCTACGGGCGCATTGTCACTGCGCAATTGCGCGCGCAGCGACAACAACTCGTCGACCAATGCCTTTTCTGCAACCCAACGCTGTTCCAACGCCTGCAGGCGGCCGTGCTCGCTTTCCAGCAGGCCAGCACACGCAGCGGCACGCTCCTCCACCACGATGCCGATCGCACGCTCGCGTTCGATGATCGCCTGCTCGGTGTCCAGCGATTCGATGCGTCGGCGGCTGTCGTCCACTTCCGCAGGCGTGGCATGCAGGCTCACCGCCACGCGCGCGCAGGCCGTGTCCAGCAGGCTCACCGACTTGTCCGGCAGCTGCCGCGCAGGGATGTAGCGGTGGCTGAGCTTGACCGCCGCTTCCAGCGCTTCGTCGAGGATCTGCACGCGGTGATGCTGTTCCATCATCGAAGCGACGCCGCGCATCATGCGTACCGCCTTGGACTCGTCCGGTTCGTCCACCTGCACGGCCTGGAAGCGCCGCGTCAGCGCGGGGTCCTTTTCGATGTATTTCTTGTATTCGGCAAACGTGGTCGCGCCCACCGTGCGCAGCGTGCCGCGCGCCAGTGCCGGCTTGAGCAGGTTGGCCGCATCGCCAGTACCTGCGGCACCACCGGCGCCGATGAGGGTGTGGGTTTCGTCGACGAACAAAATGATCGGCTTGGGGCTGGCCTGCACCTCATCGATCACCGCGCGCAGACGCTGTTCGAACTCGCCCTTCATGCTGGCGCCAGCCTGCAACAGACCGACATCGAGGGTGCGCAATTGCACGTCTTTCAGCGCGGGCGGCACGTCGCCGCGCGCGATGCGCTGCGCGAACCCTTCCACCACCGCGGTCTTGCCGACGCCGGCTTCGCCGACCAGGATCGGGTTGTTCTGGCGGCGGCGCATCAGGATGTCGACCACCTGGCGGATCTCGTCGTCGCGGCCGATGATCGGGTCCAGCTTGCCTTCGCGCGCCTGGGCGGTGAGGTCGGTGGTGAATTTCTTCAGCGCTTCCTGCTTGCCGAGTGCCGCAGGCGCGATGGCACCGCTGGTCTCCCCGGGTGCAGCGGCCTGACCAAGCGAAAATCCATCGCTGGGCAGCAAGCCATCTTCCGGCGAGCCGGCCACGATCTCGGCGAAGTGCTCGTTGAGCACTGCGGGCTTGAGCTTGTCGAACTCCTTGGAGATCGCCAGCAACGCATGACGCAAGCCACGCACGCTCAACATACCGACCACCAGATAGCCGGTGCGTACTTGCGCTTCACCAAAACCGAGTGAGGCGTACACCCAACCGCGCTCCACCGCTTCTTCGACATTGGCCGATAGATCGGTCACGGCAGTGGAGCCGCGCGGCAAGCCATCCAGCGCGGCGGTGACATCGCGCGCAAGCGTGGACGGGTTGAGCTGAAAGTGCCTGATGATGCGGTGCAGGTCCGAGTCCTGCAGCTGCAGCAACTGATGCAGCCAATGCACCAACTCCACATACGGGTTGCCGCGCAGCTTGCAGAACACGGTGGCGCTTTCGATGCCGCGGTAGGCCAGCGGATTGAGCTTGCCGAACAGGGAACTGCGGGAGATCTCGGCCATGGTGCGTCCTTGAATCGAATAGATAGGTGGTGAGCGAATCAGTACGCGCTGCGCGTCACCCGGAGGGGTGCAGCACCACATCGTCGGCATCGGCAATGCTCCAGGCGCGGCGGCCCAGCCAGGTGTCCAGGCCCAGCCGGCTATTGCGCGCCAGGTGCGGCGTAGGGACCTCGTCGGCCTTGAGCGACAGCTGCAGTTCCCAGCCGAATTCGTCGCCCAGATAGCTGCGCACCGTGGCGGTGAGTTGCTTCAGCGCCTGGCCACCCGGCAGAAAGCGTTGAAACGCCAGGCGCGGCAGCGGCCCCAGGCGGATGCGCACGCGTTGCTGGGCGCCACGCACGTGTGCGCCCACCACGCTGTCCACGCCCAGCCGCGCGTTGCGCGGACCCAAACCAAGTTGCAGGTGCGCATCGGCCGGCAGGCGCATCCATTCGGCGATGAATTCCTGTACCTGCACCGGCCATTCGAACAACTGTTGCAGCAGGGCACGCAAGCCTTCCGGCGTGCGTGTGGCGGTGCCAAGACGGCCGGCGTAGTAACGACGTGCATCGTCCGGTAATGCATCGCGTTGGCGCAGGTGCGGGCTGGCGATGCCCACCAATGCATCCAGCCACGCACGGAACTGGTCGCTCGCCGGGCGCTCGGCCTGCACGCTGGGCTGTGCCTGCGCCCAGGCGCGGTAGAACAGGCTCAGCATGCGGTGGTGGAACACATCGGCAAACGCGGCGAAGGTGCCGTCCTTGGCTTGCTGCGCACGCTCGATGGCGTATTCGGTCAGGTGCAACGGCAACGGCGCGTTTGGCCCGAAAAGACCGAAAAACACGCCATACAGCGCGGCAGGCTGATCGTGCGTTGCCGGTGTGTAGCGGTGCAGCGCATGGGGTGCGAATGCCAGTGACGGCGCATGCCGCAGCCGCAGCACATCGTCGCTGGCGCGCGCCGATTCGCCCAGGCGCGGCTGCTGCGGATGGCAGCGTTCGATCGCGCGCAAGGCCGCGAATGGGCTGAAATCCTGTGGCCGGGTCTGCAGCGCCTGTGCCAGCGCGGCAGCCGCAGCGCTCACAGGCGCGGGCGCGTGCCGGGCTGGGCTGGCCACCGGGCCACCTCGTTGCGTTCGGTGGTACGCAGCACGGTTTCGGTAAAGGAATTCACCGAGACATAGCGCGCGAAGAAGTGCCGCAGCACCGAAGCCAGCAGGAAGGCGCCAGTGCCTTCGAAGGCGGCGTCCTCGCAGGTCAGCGTGATCTCCAGGCCGCGGCCGAAGGTGATCGGACCCGGCACCGGAATGCGCCGCACGATCGGTGTGCCGCTCACCTGCTTGACGCCTTCGATCTGCCGCTGCGCGGACGCGTCGAACGGGTCGCAATACAGGGCGAGGATCTCGCGTAGCGCAGCGGCGCCGTCGGGGCCATCTTCGAACAGCGACAGATAATTGAGCTGCAATTGACTGAGCAGGCGCCACGCAGTCTGCCCATCCGACAATGCCGGGCGCGGCTTGGTCGGCCCGGCCACGCAGCGCACGCTCTGTACCGGCACGCCGCTGTCCATGGTGAAGTCGCTTGCGCCCTTGCCTACCGGCATATGCAGCGGCAGATCGCGGTTGCTGCACCACAGTTGCAGCCCAAGCTGACGCAGGCGCGTGCTGTGGGCCTGATCGTCGGCATCGACCAGGCTGACGAAGACTTCGCTGCCCACATAGCTCGACCGCGCGCCATCGCGGCGCTGACGTGCCGATAGCATGCGCGGTTCACGGCGCATGCTGTAGAACGCGCCATGCCGTGCATGCCAGGTGCGTGCG
This sequence comes from Xanthomonas cissicola, assembly GCF_008801575.1. GTDB lineage: Bacteria > Pseudomonadota > Gammaproteobacteria > Xanthomonadales > Xanthomonadaceae > Xanthomonas > Xanthomonas cissicola. Next base: position 6,078 of record NZ_VZPL01000100.1, read on the forward strand.
TCGCCACCATAGAACGCGGTGAAGCATTGCTCGGGCTCCTGACGATCGCCGAAGCCTTCGACCTCGCCCAGGTGATGGATCTCGAAATCCATCGGCCGGGTGCGGTCGGCCAGCACGTGGTACTCGTGCAACCCGGCCTGCAGATGGATGCGATCGGCGCGGCGCGGGAACAGATTGATCGCCGGGGTGCAGAACAATTTGAAGTGCTCGGCGTCTACTGCCGCAGCCAGGCTGGGCAGGCTGCGTTGCAGCAACACCACCACCTCGAAGCTGTTGCCGTGCAACCGCCGCAATGGCGCGTGCAGCCCGGCGAGCTCTGCGAACAAAAAGCGCTCCGGGCAGGCGAAATATTCCTGCAGCAGGCGATAGCCACTGAACGAACGGCCATCGTACGGAATCAATGCGTCGTCGTCGGCAAAGCCGCGCATCTGCACGGCATCAGCGTCCAGCGTCACCTCCAGCGTGCCACCGCTGGCATCGCTGCCACGCACCACTACGGCGGTGGTATCGGCATGCAGTTGTTCGTACAACCGCTTGGGCAAGCCGTCGGCGCCGGCCAGAAACAGCGGCAGCCGATCCAGCGCCAGCGCGTGCGTCTGCGCACCACCCACCAGCTCGAAGCGCAGCCGCACGCCGGCACGCACCACGCGCCCGGGCGGCAAAGCGATGCCGGCCGCGGCCAAGGCGGCTGGCGATTCCAGATACTTGGCCTCGGCCAGTTGCAACGGCCACAAGGTCACCGGATGCGCGGTGCGGAATTCGCAGGCGGTGCGCTCGCCGGGGCCGACCAGGCTGCGCAGCGCGCTTTGCCGCGACACGACGACGCCTGCTGCCAACCCGCTGTCTTTCAGATCCGGCTGCAACTGCACCACCGCCATCGACGGCAGCGGCGCTAGATAATGCGGGTAGACCATCTCCAGCAGGTGCTGGGTGAACACCGGGTACTGCGCGTCCAGCTTGAGTTGCACGCGCGCGGCCAGAAACGCGAAGCCTTCCAGCAGCCGCTCGACATACGGGTCGGCGCATTCGAACGCGTCCAGGCCGAGCCGGCCGGCGATCTTGGGATACTCGCGCGCAAACTCCGCGCCCATGTCGCGCACGTGCTGCAACTCGCGGGTGTAGTACGGCAGTAGGCGCGGGTCCATGACGTCAGCCGTTCCCTTCGACGACATCGAGCCGGCCTGTTTCCAGATCCAGCGCGGTCTTCAGATACAGGTTCAGTGGCAGCGGCTGCGCCCACATCTCCGATTCGATGGTGAACAGCAGCGAGCGCCGATCCATGCGTGCGGCATCGGCATGCACGCTCACCCGCAGCGTCTCGGGAATCAGCCGCGGCTCGAAGGCCAGAATCGCCTGGCGAATGCGCTGTTGCAGCGCGGTCGCATCGATGCCGCTCACTGCGACGCCGGCCAGATCCGGGATGCCGTAATTCAGTACCGAGCTGCGCACCTGCGGATGCGCTTCCAGCGGGCGGCTGGTTTCCAGGTTCACGGCATTGAGCAACCACGACAGATCGCGAATGACGCACTCACGCAGGCGCGTGGCCGAAATCACGCGTTGCTCGCGGCTCTCTTCGCGCTGACTGGGTGCTGCATCGGTGAGCCGGTCCAGCAGCGAAGGCTGCAAGCGTTCGGTGGTGGTGAGTTCGGCCATTGAAATCAGCCCGCGTCGAACTGCACATCGCGCACATCCAGCAGCGCAATCTCGCGCGACTCGGTGCTCCACATGCGCTGGCCCAGGCCGATCTCGCCTTGTGCGACATGGGTCCATTCGGTGCGACGCGCCAGTTGCAGCTCGCCGGCATCCAGGTGCTCGCTGCCGGGGTAACGCACCGGCAGGTAGCCGAAGGCCTGGCCGCCGTTGCGCCACAGCACGCTCACCGGCGCCCACACGGTGTCGCGCAGATCCAGCGGCGCCTGCATGCGCAGCTGCTGGATCTGGCTGAGCGGGGCCCATGCATAGCCGCTGTCGAGCATGAGCTCGATACAGGGCCCGAAACGGGTGTCGGCATCTGCGAGCCATTGGAAGCGTTCGCCATCGAGCACGCCGGCACTGGCTGGTGCCCGTTCGAAGGCCTGCGCCCGCAACGCCGCTGCTTGTTCGCCATGCCCTTGCGCCGCCAGTTGCAGCGCCTGCAGATGCATTGCCAGCCACTCGGCCGGCTCACCCATCACGCGCGGTAACCGCTTACCGGCAAACACCTCGGCGCGCGTCTGCTCGCCCTGCAATACCGCCAGATAGGTGTGGACCAAGGGCTGCGTGGTGGCATCCAGTTCACCGCAAGCACGCAGCTGATCTGCGGCGCGCGACCACTGGCCGAGGACGGCCAGCAACTGAAACAGAAACACGCGCTGCGCTGCATCGGCCGGTTGCCGGCGCACCTGCTGGATCAGTTGCTGCAACGCCTGCGCCGGCTCGCCTTGGGCAAGCAGGGTCTGTGCGGTGGCATCCATCGCGCGGTTCCTTATCGAAGAAGGTGGCGGCGCCATGCGCGGCACCGCCAGTTATCGCATGACCGCCATCGGAAGCAGCCAACATCACAACGCCAACATCCGCTTGGCGCAGAGCAGCGTCTACACGCGCGCTGCGTGCCGCACCGCGTCGCCAAACGCACGTGCGTGGCGAAGGCGTTGTGGTTGCCTGCGTTCGCGTTAGGCCTTGGCCACACCCTGGATGTCGTAGGTGAATTCCTTCGCGCCACCCTGGGAGGCACCCTTGTCGTCCTGCGGCTGGAAGCCGTACTTGAACTTGCCGAAGTGCAGCGTCACGTTTTCGGTGAGGCGGTCTTCGCCACCGGAACCGCCGGTCGACAGCGAGGTAATCAGTACGCCTTCGCTCAACTCCAGGGTGAGAAAGTCGCTCTGCTCGCCGGTGGCGTTGGTGACGTACAGCCAGGCGTTTTCCACGCGCGCACCGGTGCACACCGCATCGAGCAATGCATTGGAGCAGCCATCCACGTACTTCGTGATGGAGATGTCCTGGACATGCGCCTTGCCACCGCTGGCCGAGCCGCCACCGGTGTGCAGGTCGCCGGAATTACTGGCGCCCCACGACCAGGCCAGGATCGGGATCTCGCCCTTGTGCTTCTTGTGGTTGGACGCACCTTCGATCTTGACCTTGCCGCTGCCGAACTTGATATGCATGTCGAACGCCATGGAACTGCTCCTTCAATGAGAGTGACAACACGAGGTGGCGCGACGCGAAGACGTCCTCGCCATGACGCAGATGCGTCGGATCAGGCCTTGGCGGCCGAGGGCAACCGCGAGACCAACCGCAACGACACGGTCAGGCCCTCCAGCTGGTAATGCGGCTTGAGGAAGAACTTGGGAAGCTCTGAACAACGCACCACAGATACGCGACACTACCCGCCTCATCATGTAGAGGATCATCTATGCAGCTGACGTTCGGTGACGCTGAGGGCCTGGGCAAGCGCAAGCAGACCCGGCGCGAGAT
>NZ_VZPL01000101.1 GCF_008801575.1 Xanthomonas cissicola
GAGCAAGAGCGGATGTGTTTGACTACATCGAGCGACGCCACAACCCAAGGATGCGGCGAAGGGCGGCCAAGCAGGATCAGAAGGTTGCAGCTCTTTTACAACCGTCCGTGATATCGGGGTAGAACCCGAGCGAAGATGCTCCACCCGAGGAAGAGAAGGGCCCGAAGGGGTTTCGGGGCTGGCTCAAAGTGAGTGCTGAGGCGAATGCAGTCCGCTCCTCGGAGCAACGTCAAGCGTTGTGGCAACAAGCTGTGTCTGACTACGAGGCGGTCAAGGCGGAAGAACGCAAAGCATGCAATGACGCCAATCGAATTCGTGAGCTGATTCTGGCCATCCTCAAAATCAGGAAGACGATTGCCGAAGACTCCGAAAAACTCCGAGCATTCGAACAGTCACTGATTGAGGTAGCAAATAAACTCTCGCGCTTGGATAACGAGGAAGGTGGCCCCGCCAATATGGCGCTCAAGAAGTGTATTGACGCGCTTGAGAAGCTGCCAAAAAAACCCGGTTTCTGGTCAAATTTATTCAGTCTCGGAAATGCTCGACGCGAATGGAGCACCGCTCGGGAACTGCTAGAAAGCCAGCATGACATCGCTAAGGCTGAGTTCGCGAGGATCACGCGTCTCACTAAACAACTCGATGGCGATAAGGTCCAGGTGGAAGGGAAAATCGCTGAAGCGCGTCGAGTGCTTCAGGGATCGCAGCAGCAGGACAAAACGCTTACGAGCGATGCCTACGAACTCGCAACCACTCATCAGGCTGACCATCTGCTCGCTTGGTTGAAAGACAATGCTATCGGGCGTGGGGATGTCATTGAACTGGCCGAGCCCTGGCGCATTGAAGGCTGGCGAAAGGCACGGGCGCGGGTTTTCATCCAGGCACTGAAGCTCCACCAGACGTTCTTCGAGCTTGAGGCTTCAAGACTGCGCTCCAATTTGTTCATGATCAATGGCCTGTTGACCGGCTCGCGCTTCCAAGGATTGTCGCGCGATGCGATCCGTTCCGCGTGGGCATCTTTGTTCATGGTCGTTCCGGTGCTGAGCAGCACCTTCGCATCGTTCGCCCGTTCGTTTGGCTCGCTAGGTGCCAGTGAGATTGGCTGGTTACTCGTGGATGAGGCAGGTCAGGCCGCTCCGCAACAAGCAGTCGGCGCGCTGTGGCGGTCCCGACGTGCGTTGCTGGTGGGAGACCCACTGCAACTCAAGCCCATCGTCACCGTCTCCGATGCGGTGCTGGAGCACATGCGTACACGTTACGGCGTTGATGCGCACTGGATTCCCAACCAAAAATCTGCGCAGGTACTGGCTGATGAAGCCACCCCTTGGGGGCGCATGGCTGGGCCTGCCGGTGGCAAGACTTGGGTAGGGTTGCCACTGGTCGTGCATCGCCGCTGCGACAGGCCCATGTATGCACTCGCCAACCGTATCGCCTACGACGGAGCGATGGTGTATGGAACGATTGCGCCGCGCGCCGACAAAGAAACCCACGCCAGTCTGCCGACAGGGTGGATACATATTAGTGGCACTTCCGAAGGAAATTGGGTGCCTGCAGAAGGCCAAGTCTTACGAGACCTGCTCAAGCGGCTACATGGCGATGGCGTAGAGGCGAAAGATATTTCGGTCATCACTCCTTTCAAGGCTGTGCAGCAGAACCTCAAGCGCATGCTCCCAGGCAAGATGGTGTCCGGCACCATCCACACAATGCAAGGCAAAGAGGCATCGGTCGTCATAGTCGTACTGGGGGGCAACACGGCAGGATCTGGCGCTCGCAACTGGGCTGTTTCGGAACCAAACCTGCTGAACGTGGCGGCGACGCGCGCCAAGCGGCGCCTCTATGTGATTGGCGACAGGAATGACTGGAAACATCGGCCATTGTTTTGTGATGTCATGGATCTGCTACCGATTCAGGATATTCGGGCCGACGAGTAACGGGCTCTCACAGCAGCATAGCGGGATGGACATTTCGCTTTACTGTGAGTAATTGCACGGACTTGAACACCCATTTGCATTCGACTTGACCAGTCGTTTGCATCGGATTTGACCAGTCCGCTGGCCGAACCTGACCGGCAGAAATCGGCCGATTCTGTTGAAAAAGTCGGCTCTCTCGAATTCCCCGGAAACCGAGCGGTGAAAGAGCCTGTTGTTCGCGCGGCTACGTGAAACAAGAGTGGCGGCGTCCCCACTCCTGATTCGGTCTACGATTGAGTGCTCGAAGCAGGCTGATAGATGTGAGTACGCTTGTGAATATTCTGGTGGTCCGCGTAGTACTCGTGCAAGTTCTGCGCCTCTACTGACCGGTGATGGAGGCCACGCTCTCCCCACATTAGCCATACCAGCACCTTGCCGGACTGCGTCAAGTAGCTATCAAGAAGGTCACGGCGCAGATAGCTGAAAAAGCCACTGACCTGCGAGCCATACTCGCCGACTTCGCGGTACAGGGACGCCACGCCTGCAGTATCGTGCAGGTCCCATTTGTTGTCGCAGTACCTGAGACTCAAAGACTGACAGAGCTGTTTAGAGGGCAGGCATGCACCGCTGTTCTGGTTCACCACGCTGTGGTAGCTCTCCCAGTTGTACCTCTGCACTGGGATGTCGACCGCGATGCCATCGTTTGACCACCTATCAGCGGACACGATGTATTCGGCGCGGTCGCCTTCTTGCTCATCAGTGATAGGCAGTCCCGGAATCGAAGAGAAAGGCATCTCACCCGCATAGGTGTAGTAGTAGCTGGGCTCGCGCGGAATGGCGTCATTGCCGGGGTACTCTAGGCCAGTGAACAACGTACACAGGCGGTCGACTTCTCCGCTGTCCACGAGCACACCTCGGAGGAAGGTGAAGGCCTGTCTGTCATCAGCGGGGGCGTTCTGTTCGAGAAACCCGTCAAGTACGATCCACGGCCCCGTCAGGCCATCAATCTCCGCTAATTCTAGGATGCCACGATAGTCTGGTTGCGGACCTCTCACTATCCAGTCGCCAGTATCCGTAGGCTGACCGCTGAACAAGGCTGGAAGCGGCAGGTCGATGCTCGCGGCCTCAAGCGGGAACGTCGGGTCAATGTCCGCATCTGAGGGACGAGCACTGCGCTCTTCGGCAAGGAGGCCCCGCGCGTACCGGACACCCCACATCTCGAAGTAAGCGATCCAGCCGTACTTCTTCCCGTATCTGTCGACCTTGTGCTTATCATTTCCCATACGAGGGCCGGGGTTCATTTGCCGATCAGCAGCTTCGAACTGCTCGGGGTCATAGCCAAGCACCAGCATCCGCGAAACGATTGCTGGCAGCACCCGCTGGTACTCTGGGTTGCTGTCGTCGTAGTTCGAGCGATCTGGAATCAGTCTCCCGATCGTGTAGTTGCCGAAGTCCATTCGAATCGCCGCACGCTTCGCTCGTTCGATCACCGCCAAGTCGTACTGCTGCATGTTCTCAAACGGACTGGGCAGATGGCCAAACGGTGGAAGGAGATGAGCTGCCTCCTCCTCAGACAAGCAAGCCGGATCAACCGCCCTCGCTATGGCAATGGTTCCCAGACAGTACTGCTGATAGAGAGCATGCGAGGTAGGATGCGTCGCGCCAGGCGCGAACATCGCCTGATAAATCTCGCGAGCGGCTCTCGGCAGTGCCTCACGCATCTCCACAGCATTCATGTCCGACCAAGTGGTCAGAGCCGTACCGTAGGCTGCGGCGAACATCCGCTCGGGGACGTATGGGTCCGAAACGGTAATTGCCTCCACTGCCAGTCGGAAAAACTCTGTAGGCCGCTTGGCGGCGAACTCGTACAAGGTCTTGGTGGCCACGTCCCGAAGGCTTCTGGACGTAGATGTCAGCGTCCACATCACCCAGCGTGCCCGCCGAATCTCGCGCTCGTCTAGGTCACCCGACTTCCATCTGGTCGACAGGAATTTTAAATCGTTTTCAATTTCCTCAGACGTCTCGCGAACCCACTCCGTCCAGAAAAGATCGCGCTGCGTGTTGGGCATGGCCAAGAGCACGCTATGCAAGAAATCCACATCATACGGATGCGCTCGCGCTGCCCTGGTACTCCGAAGTCTCTTGAAGGCTCTCCATGCGAACTGCTTCGACTCCTGCATTGCGCGCGCGAACCGTTCTACCGTTTCTCGCCCTATTTGCCTTGGGTCTGATTGCGCCGTCAACGACAGAGCACTCATAACGAGATTCTCGTCCGACATGTCTTGCCAAAGTTGGCGCCTGCCAGAGTGTTGCGGATATTGGCTAACTAGAGCCTGGAACACGTCATAGGCGAAAGTATGCGCTCCAGGCTCACGGAATTGGAACTGCGTGCGTCCTTCATCGCTTTGCAGCCACTGCGCTAAGGCCGGCCTGGCAAGCAGGTGGCGCGCCATCATATGTCCAGCCATCAGGTCGTATGAAAACGCAATTCCTTGGCCACCTTCTGAAGAAGTCGTTCGAACGAGGACGCCTTCTGACTCCAGTGCGCGAATGACGCTGGCGTCCCAACGGCCCACGTCTCGAACTGCCGTCCGAGCAGCTTGGAACTCGACGCTTCTAGCGTTGCCCTCCCAGAGGAGACCCGCAATAGTCTGCAGCGCATCTTGCACCTCATCCTGATACATGCGATTCGCTGCCGCTGAAAGCTCAGCAACTCGTTCGGCAACTTTGTTGAAGTGCGCTTCGAACAGGCTTGCCAGCGAATTGGGCAACGCCTCCACCCCGACAATGTGCTGGTGCCGAGGGTTCGCCACCTCGCAGAAGATTCTCAGCGTCAACGGGTGCTGCAAGAACTCGATTGGCAGATCCGCATCGGTGGCGTCGATCTTGTAGTACTCGAAGTACTTGTCGATGGCCGTCGTCGGGGCTTCTTGGAATCCGTTGTGCTCAACTTGAGGAAAGTCCTCCGGCAGGCAGATCTGCGCGAACTCATTGCGTAGAGTGACAACCAATAGAACGTACGGAAAGTCCTCCAGAAGCTGTTCCGCTCTGGCAAGTTCATCCCTCCAGTTTCTTGGGTCTTCTGCCTCATTCAGACCGTCAATGACAATGGGGATGCGCTTGCCTGCGCGCTGGCCCGCCGCATCAATGGCCTCAACCAGTCGGTCGAAGCTCTCCACCGGCCTACCAGCAATCTTGAAGGCAGACACAAGATCGTCAAGCCGCTGGCCTGCATGAAGATTCTTGCCCAGTAACAAGACACCGCCGGGGAGATCTCCATCTGGCTGAGTCACCTTGACGGCAAGCTCGGATTTTCCCTCGCCCGCAGCTGCAAGAACGGCCACGGCTCGAACACCGATCGACCGCTCCAGGCTGAGCAGCTCCGAGGAAAGCGCATGGATGTCCGCGACCAAATTTGCGGCTAACGGTGCTCCGCCTGAACGGGCTCCACGCAGCTTCGAGAGTAGCCTGTCGTAGCGCACTGGTTGAGGCGGATTCGCAGCCAGCATCTGTTGTACAGTGTCGAAGTCGCCATTGCCAAGCGCTGTGTGCAGGTCATCTAGCAGGCCTGCCGATTCGCTGGCTCGAACCAAGAGCGAGCCTACTTCGGCCTTGAGTTCAGTTTTGAGTTGAAGCGTTAGCGAAGCAATTTCCGTGCAGTTCCTCTGCAGAGCACTTGAGAGCTTATCCAGCGATTCCCACGCACTTTGGGCGCCCATATGCCTGAATATCTTCTCCTCGGCTTCAACGACAACATGAACTTCTGGTTGGTATCGGCGCTTGAATGGAGCCGCAGCGAGCTTGTGCTGCTCAGCAAGTAGCGGAGGCGTCAGAACAAGCTCGCCGAAGTATGTCTCTCGAAATATTGCTTCAGGCCCGACAAGAAGGTCTTCGATGTCCGTTGCCGTCAGCAGCTCCAACTTCAACTCAGGGAAGCTGTCTTTCTCAAGCGCGAAGAACCACTCTTGATCCCCCTTCGTCAGGGTGTGGCGTGTCCAAAGTTTCCAGTCGGTCACACCCGGGACGTGTTTGCGCGTCTTCTCGATGCCTTCGACGATTATCCTGCGGCGTGAGGCTCCCAAGTCTTGCCCGTTTGTCAGCTCATACCATTTGCATTGCCAACCAACCCAGCGTGGTGGTTCCCCAAGATCGCAAGACTCCGCCAACTGGAGGTGGAACTCCACACCAGGTTGGTTTGCGAGTTGCTTGAAGCGACCGAAACGTCCGTAGTGTCGACGCACCAGAGCGCGGCAAAGCTTCTCGAAGTTTTCGTCTGCCGCACCGGGTAGCTTGCTGAATACATCCCAATTTACTTCAGGCATCTGCGTTTTCCTTGTCAGATGGCGTCGTCTGAATCGGCCGGGTAGTCGTGCGCTGAGAAAACCTCGACCTTCGCCCCGGCTTCAATGAAGAGTTTCATGAATGCGGATACGTCAGCCTCATCGGTCGTTACTGTGATTCGAACGTCTTCACGCTTTAGGCGATAATCTGATACCAGCTGTCCGAGCTCAATTGGTGCTAAGGAGTGGACGTTTAGGCTTACCAGCAACGAAAGCATGTCATCTGAAAATCTCTGATTCTCAGGTTCAGCAAAAGGGATGGAGTCGCCGTCGTCTTCAAACGCCTGAGCGCTGAGCCTGTCAATGTCTCTCTCGACCTTCTCGGCGTCTTGCGCTCGCTTGAACTTTCCGATGAGAACCAGGTTCATCGAATGCTCAGACCCGTATCCGTTCCAAATCTTCATGACTGAGTCTCCCGGTTGATCTCGAAGGTATTTCTGAGTCGTTTAAGCGCCGACAGAACGCCGGAGTTTTCAATTTTAACGCAGGCGGGCGAGTAAGAACTCGCACGAAGCATGCCGGACGCATCTATGTGCGCATAGGCCTGAAGGCCTCGCTCATCGGGGAGAGGGTCGCACGTAGGCAGTCCTGACGCACCTGCCTCACTGACCGCAAGGCGCACCTTGCCTCTGTAGCTGGAGACCCAGTCATGAAGTGCTCGGCCAACGACTCCATCCATGCTTGCAACCGCGGTGGTTGCTTGCTGAGGAAGCAACAGCAATTCGCTAGCTCCAACCTTTTGCGCGAGCTCGCTCATCGCGTCAAGTTCTACGACCGTACGCTCGTTGACCACGACGTTGATCCCAAATGGCGACAAGGTCGCAATCGACTCCATTCCTCGGAGCAGGCTGGCGAACTTCTTCCCGCGCTGTTGTTCGTAGGTGCGACCTACCCCATCAACGCTAATGCGTGCGAAATGGACCGAGCCCTTGAGGTGCTCGACTAGCTGTGGCGTCAGGCGATGACCATGAGTCGTGAATGTGACCGCGAGCTGAGTCTCACCTGCAACTCGTTTGCATATGTCGACGAAATCAGGATGCAGCGTGGGTTCGCCGCCGCCAAATCCGATGCCGAGGCACCCCTCAGTATCAAGTTCCTTCAACCAGCCGAGCACCTGGTCAGTATGCAGGGACGCCTTGTGCTTCGGCGCGTAGCAGTACGCGCAGTGAAGGTCGCAAACATTTGTTAGAGCAATGGATACCTGGCGGGGGGACGTTGACCAAATCGCCTCTTTCGGGCGCAACTCGTCTAGCAGGACATTCAGGCCTGAAACGCGATCGAAAAGATGCACCCCGTTTGGGCCGATTCTTGACTTCATAAGATTTGTCACCGTAGGCGGTTCTACCTTAAATGACATTCTAGCGCGTCGATCTTCTCGAGACGGCCTACCAGTGAATCAGCGCCTGTAGCCCGTGTGCTGCCAATCGAGGACGCAGCTCTCATGATCGCCTATGATCACCAAAAACTCGTCCGAGACGATCTGCACCGCGCGACCGAACGCAGCGACCGTTGACTTGTTCCGAACACTGCCAAGCTGAAAGAGAACTTTAGAGCTGACCAGAGTCGGGCAGTGCTCAAAAGATCTGTAAGCACCCTTCACGTGTGGTACCTGAAGCTCGTAACGGCGACCGAGCCAAGCAGTATAATTGTCTAAGTCTTATATGGTGACCTCCGCATGCTGGAATTTTCCCTAATTACCGACAAATACCAGCCATCCTACATCGAGCATCATTTCAGCTCTTTGGAAGGGCTGCACGCATTTTCGAACACGTTTTTCAAAGATGTCGCAGAAATTTATGATGCGCTCACGAGGGTGCGTAATATCCAGCGCAACCCCACAGGGTATTCGATTAACGACGCTCCTATCCTTGGACTTTTGGTCCGAATATCCAAGCTGCTCAAGGAATGTGTTAAGTACCACGAGCAGGACAATGCTGAGGTGATCGCAATTTTTGAGCGTCCCCTCATCGAAGCGACAACTCTCGCTAGCTATCTAATGCTGAATGGTGATGCAGTGATTGCTGACTACCGCAAATGCTCTTACAAAGATCGGCTTAGACTTCTCAGAGAGCTGGAGGAAGGTTCCCCGTTCTTCCACACCAAAGCCGGTAAGCGTTTGCTTGCCGCAGTCGTAGAGAAAATGGATTTTGAAGGGTTAACAAAACACGATTTTGCTGAGCAGAAAAAAAATAGATGGCGTCTACAAGGCAAAAGTTTCCGCGACATTTTCGCTGAAATCGAACACGATGATCTGTATCCCGCCACCTACGGCATGATGTCCGAATCAATTCATGGCTCTTGGAATGAATCTATGGATTGGGGCTTGGTGAGAAATGACGATGGCACGTTTTCGGCCTTCACTGAGTACCACCCAGCCGATATAAGATTCGTGGCCCCAATTGTGAAATTTACCATCAAGCCTTTCAGGCTTTGGCTCCAGCGGATCGATGCTTCAAGTAGTGATCTTCAGGACACGGTAGATTGGATTGAACGGGTTAACAACCGACTTTTCCTCACTTTTGATAGCCTATATAACGGCGAATACGACGCAAAGACCAGCAAACAAATTTAGTGGAGTCGGATCTTTCGCCCACGTAGTTTTAGGGGGGATGTAACAGCCCTTAAGGAAGGCCTGCTTCGGGTAGACTCCAGCCGGTCGAGGGCATGCAGTGCGCCGGTCAATTCTCGTGCAACGCTTGGTCACGTCGAATGCAAATGACTGGCCAGTGGCAATGCAAACGGGTGGTCAAGTGGAATACAATTCCGCAACTGGTTGAATTAGTCGTCCCTGAAAAACCCCTGTCAAACCTCCATTGCCATGTTTGCGAGCCGCATAGTGCTTGAGCACGTTGAGGAACGCTCCCGCACCACCTGCAACCAGGCACGCAAAAAGGCGATCCAGCGCAGC
>NZ_VZPL01000102.1 GCF_008801575.1 Xanthomonas cissicola
ACTGTTCCGTCGCTTGAAAGGCTACCGCCGGATTTTCTCGCGCTTCGAGAAGCTGGATGTCATGTTCCTTGGATTCCTCAGCTTCGTCCTAGTCGTTGATGGGCTTCGGATGTGTTAACAGGCCCTAGGTTCATCGGGACGCTCCTTTTGCTGTTGTGGGGGGAGTTGACCATTGCTTCGCTGAGTGCCTTTCGCCGTGTTGCCCGTAGGTCGGCCGGGTCAAGCGGGTGTCCAGGGAGAGACGGGAAGCCGCAGCCCGGAGCGCAGCGCAGGGACCGGGTGAGCGGATCAGCGAAGCGGTGCCCTGGATGGCTGCGCAGCGCCCGGACTACCGTTCAGGGCAGGCGAAAGGGTCTCAGCGATGCAGCACGCCACCGGCGACGCGTGGGAGCGGTCCCGTGGACCGTGAGCGCGTCGCGTCAGCGACGTGCAGATGGAGCCGTTCCGGCGAGCCGCAGGCGCGGTTCTGCGGCCGTGTGCGGCCGTCGCTGGTGATCGCCTTGGTGATCGAGCTGGTGGCCGTTCTGCAGGGCAGGGCGGCCGCACTGGCCGGCGTGCGATCGGCACGCTGAAACTGTCTTGCGCGCCAGCGCGGGACGTGTGCGGCGCGTGCGCTGCAACTGTCTTGCGGCGCGTGCGAGAGGACGCCCGCCCCCAGCTTGGGGTTGTAAGCCGGAACCCCCGATTTTCCGTCTGGCCCGCAAAGCCAGCAGGCGCAGCAAAAAGGGGGCAAAGCCCCCTTGGTCAGAAGTGGCCCGCTGCAGCCATCGAAACGGTGCGGTTCCCTCCGACAACGATGTGGTCCAGCAGGCGCACTTCCACCAGCTCCAAGACTTCGCGCAGGCGTTTGGTCATCACCACATCTGGCCAGCTGGGTGCCGGGTCCGCGCTGGGGTGGTTATGTGACACGATCACGGCCGCCGCGTTCAATTGCAGGGCTTTGCGCGCGACCTCGCGCATGTAGACCTTTGCTTCGTTTAAGGTGCCCTGGAACATTTCGGCATACTCGATCAGCTGGTGCCTGTGATCGAGGAAAATCACGCTGAACACCTCCCGCTCCAAGCCGCCAAGCTTGATCGCGAAATATTCGCTGACCTCACTTGGCCGGCTGAACTTTTGGCCACGCTTGGCCTTCGCCTCGATCGCGAACCGCGCGGCATCGATGATCTGGTCAGGGGTAGCTTCACTGTAGTTGCCGGCCGCATCGCGAACCATGAGAGCGGAAGAGAACATAGTCGTATCCAGGTAGCGGACAGATTGCCCGGTCCCTTCGGGTCACGTCGCAGCGCAGCTGTCAGGGGTCGATAGACGGCCGCGGCCGCAAGCTCGGCATTTCGCCGAGCGCAGCCCTTGACCGCGAGAACGACGTGGCAGGATGAACGGACCAGCAAGACAGCCCTATCTATCCGAAGCCATGACCGGCAAGCGCAGCGCGCAGGCCGTCAGGCCGGAGGCTCTTGCAGTGAGGGACGGCCTGGCGGCGGCGCCATCAAAAGCGGGTTTGCAGGGGGGGGTGAGGGTGGCTCCCTGCCGGCGGCGGGAGCGTTGCTCTCGGCGCTGAAGCCGCGCGTGCGCGGGTGAAGCGTTCTCCGTAGGGGGTTCCCCCTACACCCCGGATCGGGCACCTGGTCGTCGTCGGCGCTGGCGACGACGTTGGTGACACGTGCCGACCGGCACGTTGGCGACAGGCCTCGACCTGGCCAGCCGCCGGGCTGTCGCCAATCCTTGGTCACGGATCTCGCCGGCGACGCCGGCCAGGTCGTCACCAAGGCGCACAAGCGCCGCCGGCGCTGTCCACATATCCACGGTCTGCGTAGGGGCCTTCTATGGCACCAGCAGCGAGGCGGTGGGTATGTGGGCAGTCGCCAATGTCAGCCGCCACGGCAGGGGCGGCGCCGCTGACCGCGCCTTACTGAGACGGTGACGACAAATTCACGACGGAACACGCAGATTTGTCGGTAAGCGGCGTGGCGCGCCTGCTAAATTCCTTTGCAGAGCAATGCCTTGCTTCGCTCTGGCAGTATTGCGCCAGGCTTCGTCTGCTTGGTGACACTTCCACATCGAAAATTACATTTTTGTCGCCAACATAGTACAGTGTGGCCATGTAGCGCGGCAGTTTGGGATGCAGATTTATGCATGTTGGTTCGCGTTTCGCGCAGTGATGGTAAACCGCCGAGGCACTACCGGCGTTCCTTGCTGTTCGCCGGACCCGAAAGGGATTGAAGCCCGAAGGGCCGAAACCGGCACAGCCGGGTTCGGTTTACGAAAGCCCGTCCCCATCCCCTGGCCGCAGGTCGGGGGATGGGGTGAGCCAGCCAGCTCGTTCTCTGAGCGGACCATGGAACCGAAATGATGCAAATCGATTACCAATATGTGGTGCTTCGGTAGTAGGATAGGAAAATTTTAAGATGAACGACCGAGACCGAGATCGCGACCGCCTCATGGGAGCCGCCCTACCACCCGTTTACCCACCCTGCACCCTGTCTAATTCTATTTTGGAGAGTGATCTGGAGTTGGCCGCCCAATATAATATTGTGAATCACATCAAGGTATTTGAAACGCCGAAGGGTTTTTACGTCACTGCCAAATTTGCAGATAGGAAGGGTCATTTTCTTAAACAGATCAAACCTATGGGGGTACCCGAGGCTTACTACGTTCTAGCGCAACTTCTTGGCGAGCCCGGCAAGGAGTGGTATTTGACCACTCGGAGGAATCGCGACAGACCGAGAATGTTTAAGGATTTGAAACGTCTCAACGATCTATTGCTGGAGAAAGATCCGTTGGACGGATTTACTCTGCTCCGCAACCAGGGATTACCGGGCGAGGCCCGACCGATGGCGGTTGTTGGGGATATGCCAGCCAACGCCAAACTGGCAAAAAGCTAAAGCCAATATGGCATAAGTGTTTTGACCAATATATGTTATTATGGTCTCCAGACCCAACAATGGAGGCCATATGTTGCTGGAGTTCATGGACCTTGCGCAGCAGTGCGCACCGACCGTCGCGCCGCAGACGATGGCAGCGCTGGTGCAAGTCGAGTCGGGTTTCAACCCGTATGCGATTGGCGTGGTTGACGGGCGACTAGCCCGCCAACCCGTCAATCTTGAGGAAGCCGTCGCCACTGCGCAGCAATTGGAAGCGGGCGGCTGGAACTTTTCACTGGGCATCGCCCAGGTCAATCGGCACAACCTTCCGAAGTACAAGCTGACATATGCGCAGGCGTTCGACGCCTGCGCCAATCTGCGTGCGGGATCGAAGATCCTGCAAGACTGCTACGCGCGTGCGTCGGCCAAGCTGGCCAGCGAGAAAGACCCGCTGCACGCGGCGTTCTCTTGCTACTACTCCGGTAATTTCTCGCGCGGCTTCCGGCCCGACAAGGCGGGCCAGCCGAGCTACGTGCAGAAGGTACTCGCGAGCGCCGGGGTGGTGCCGAAGGCGATACCGGTCGTGCCGGCGATCGGCGCGCGCACGTCGCCGACTGCCCACCTTCCGGCCGCTGAGCCGGCGCAGCCAGGCGATGCGACTGCAGCAGTGCCGCTCACGGCGACGCCAGCCCCAAGCGAGCCGGCGGAGCCGGCCGACCACGCCTCAGTGCTGGTCGATCTCGATCCGCCGAAGCGGTCGGCGCTGTCCCAGCCGCCTGCCGCGCCGGTGGCTGACGATGCGGTGAAGCTGAAGGCGCAACAGCCGTCCGCATCGCCCACGCCGGCGGCCGACGCGGACGACTTTTCCGTCTTCTGACCAATTACCCGACACGAGCCAACGTATGAAACTCATGGTGGTGGAGAGTCCGAATAAGGTTGCCAGTATCCAAGGTTATCTCGGCGACGATTGGAAGGTGGTCGCGAGTGTGGGCCATATTCACGACTTGCCGCAGCGCGAATTTGGCATCAGCAAGCCTGATTTTTCGCTTCAGTACGAATACATCCCGCCGCAGAAAGTCGGCGACCGCACGTTCCCTGGCGCTGCTGAGCGCGTGGCACGGATCAAACGCGAGGTCGCGAAAGCCGAGGTCGTCTACCTCGCAACCGATCCGGACCGCGAGGGCGAAGCGATCTCCTGGCATCTGAAGGAGGCGCTTCAGCTCGGCGAAGGCGACTACGAGCGTGTGACGTTCACCGAGATCACGCCGAAGGCGATCCAAGCCTCGCTCCGCGCCGCCCGGCGCATCGACATGGATCTCGTGCATGCCCAAGAAGGGCGGCGCGCCCTCGATCGGTTCGTGGGCTACATGGTGTCGCCGCTGCTGTCGGACATGCTCGGCATGTCCCTCTCGGCAGGCAGGGTTCAGAGCGTGGCGGTGCGCCTGGTGGTGGAGTTGGAACGCCGCATCGCGGCGTTCAAATCCACCAAGCATTTCGGCGCGGTGGTGACGTTCGACGCTGGCGGCGGCGCGAAATGGTCGGCGAGGTGGGACACGAAGCCGTATGTGACCGAGGACAGCCCGTATGTGCTGGACGCGGCGCTGGCCGCGAAGGCATCGCAGTCGCGGCAATTCGTGGTCCTGGAGGCCAAGACGGAAGAGAAGTCGGAACGGCCGCCGTCGCCACTTTCGACGCTCGGCATGCTGCGCGCAGCTAGCACAGTCCTGAAGATGAGTTCTGCCGCGACGACGAAGGCGGCGCAAAAGCTCTTTGAGGATGGCCATATCACGTACATCCGCACCGACAGCGTGAACCTGAGTCCGGATGCTGCGGACAAGGTGCGTAGCTTCGCGGCAAGCCAGGGGATGGCGCTATCGCCAGACGTGCGCAGGTGGAAGGAGAAGGCCAGCGCACAGGGCGGTCACGCCGACGCGGTGCGGCCGACGCACATCGAGGTCGAGGACGCTGGCGCGGACGAAGCCCAGCGGGCGCTCTATCGGTTGATCCGGCTGCGCACCCTGGTGTCGCAACTGCCTGACGCGCGGTACACCGTCAATACGGTGCGCCTACGCGCCACCGATCGCGACGGCTTCGAGTACGTCGCGCGTGGCCGCAAGATGATCGATGCCGGGTGGCGGGCGCTCTTGGAGCGCGATCCGGACGAGGAAGAAAACAGCGACGAAGACGGCGCGAAGGACGGCCAGGTTCCACGCCTGGCTGTTGGTGGCGATCTGCGCGCGATCGACGGCAAGGTGCTGGACAAGAAGACGGAGCCGCCGCGCCGTTTCACTGAGGCCACCTTGCTTCGCATCCGCGCTGCCGCCGAATTGGGCATGATCCCGTCAATTGATGAGGTCGAATGGTCGGACACTGTAACGGCCGATGAGGTTGTGCCGGGGTCTTACAGCGACAACTGGACGCTGGAGCAGATCTGCGACGATGCCCACACCCGCGAATGCATCGTCTTCGGGGATGCAGAGTGAGCCGCGCCCATCGAGGCCGACTGACGATTGAGAGGCCGGGGAAACCCGGCCTCTACCAGTTAGCACCGCTACCTGGCTGGGATGTCATTGGTACTGTCACAGATGCTGACGGAACAGGGGCGTTGATACGCAACAGGAAGACGGGCGTGTACTGCCGCGCGAATGCCGGCGCGATCCGCTCGCTGCATCAGAGCAAGGTGGAGGCGGCGCTTGGTCAATCGCTCTGACTCGGTAATTGGCCACGCGGTGGATGTGTGGGGCGGTGGCTGGGATGTGAGCGAGCAGCGCACAACGTCACATGGTTGGCCAGTACTGTTAGGCTGGCCTGACGACGTGGAGCGCGGGCGTGGTGGGCAAGGCGCAGCCGTAGTGTTGACACAGCCGCTAGCCCAATACCTGACCGAAAAACGTCCGCGTGATGTAGACCTGCCTATCGGGCGGACCGTCATCAAGCGTCTACGCCGTGATCTTGGATTGCGCTGGGATTGGGATGCTTGGTGGTCTGATCGTGCCGATGATTTGCGGTCTATGACGTTGGAGGCTTTTGCAGCACGGCACGGATGCAGTGTAGGCGCGGCAAGCCAACGACGGGCAGCGCTTGGACTTCATCATCAATCACGAAATCCGGATACCCCAATTTGCTAGGCCAACCTTGCGTGCGGCTTCTTTCCCCATGCCAGGGTGATAGCCGGCGATGGTGGTCCAGTTGCCACCGCTCGGCGGCACTGCAAGGGCAGTGGACGCAATGCACGCGGCCAGCAGAATGGAGAGGTTTGGGATTGGCATGGTTAGCCCCCACGGCCCTTGGCCAAGGCCTGCGCCACGTAGTCATTCAGATGATTGCCTGCTCGCAAAATGGTCGCTTCCTGACGTTGATATTCGGATTTTAGGAATGGACTGACCCACTGGGGAGCGTGATCGATCCCATCATGGGTGAAGGCATTGATGCGCAGGCCGTGCGTTTCTTCGGTGGAGCTGATCGCATAGCCAATATCGACGATGCTGCGGTGTTTGCAATGATTGTCGAGCGCACATAGGTACTTGAAATCGGCATGCTCATTTAGCGCTTCCAACTCCGCTTTAACCGCAGCTGGGATCAGCTTTTTACGGACAGTCTCCCACGCAATGTCCCGTTCTCTCTTGATGCAGGTCGCCGCATCGCGATTCATTCCGGTGGCGTAATAGACTAAGTGCACCAAGTTATCCGCCACCGAGCGCATGCTATGCATGCAGGCAACGATGTTGGCGTAAGCCATAAATCTGGCATCTTCAAATGAGCCTGTGTCGTTGTCATCGGCTCCCATAAAGATGATCGGCCACAGTTCATCGCCAGGCCGGCCGTCCACCTTGGCGGCAATGATCCGCATGGCCTCCTGGTAGTGATAGGCACTGAACCTGCGCCGGTCGGTCACGGACCGGATGCTCTGCGATACGAGACGCCGCTGGTCGGGGCCAAACGCCGCCCTGACGCCGTCGCGCAAGGCTCCCAGATCCCATGTCATGCCTTCCGCCGAGGTGGTGCCGCTCATACGCCGGCACCCACGCTGCGGCCAGCTTTGCGGGTGCGCGGCAGGCCGGGCAATTTCAGCTGCGCCCGATCGCTGGGCAGGATCTTCGCGGCGGTGGCCACCGCCGCCGCGCCGGCCGGCTTCCTGGCCGGCTTGGGCTTGGCAGGTTTGCCCTCGCGCTGGAGCTTAGCCAACTCTTTCAACGCGGCTGGCCGTCCTCGGCGGTAGACCTTGGGCGCGCGCACGTAGTTGGCCGGCAGCACCTCGAACACCAGCACGCCCAGCGCCAGCAGCTGGGCGGCGGCGGTGTCGAGCGAGGCAAACACGCGCGGTTCGCCGCGCTGGCCGGTCAGTTGCTTTTCGGTTTGGCCCACGCGCACCATGACCGCGTAGCCGCCGACCTGGCCGACCAGCTGCACGGTGCGCAGCACGCCGGCCCTGGCGAGGGCGGCGAGGGTGCTGACGGAAATGGCCGATGCTCTCATGCCTTGGGTGCCGGGCGATCGCCCTGACCGGTCAGGAGGGTGTAGCGGTCTTTCCAGTGCTGCGCCTTGGCGTAGCACTGTTCGGCCTTGGCCTGGTGGCCGGCTTCGGCGGCCTGGTTGCCGTCCGCCAGCCAGCGGCTGGCCAGCGCGTCCGCATCGGCGATGCGTGTGGCGAGGGGCTTGGCGGGTGATGTCATGATCGAGGCATCAAACATGGATGTTTGATAGTCGATCATTGGGAGCTGCGCTGCAAGCCCTAGTGCGGCGAGGTCGCCAGCGCACATAACGCGAGATTCCACGCAGTGGGGCGGGCGGGGGGTCTTCCGCACATGAACCGAACGTCGTCCAGATGTTGCATAGCCCGGGCGCGCCCTTTAGAGTATTCACATCTGGATATATACGGAGCCTAGTAGTCACCTCTAGGTGTTCAGACGCCGCCACTGGTTCCAGGCTATTGCCGGTTGATGGGAGCAATCCCTAAGGGCTTCCGCGAAACCCCCCGAAAGGGGGGTTTGCTTTTTCTACCGCTTCGGCGGCCGGCGCACCGGCTTGCCCGTTGCGCGGTTGAGTAACAACCGCCATCCCTTGATGCGATCCTCCTTCTTGAATTTGTAGGGATCGTTGTCGGCGTCCTCATCACGCACGTAGGCACTTTCGACGTAGATCCGCACCGCGCCACCGCCTCGCGTGGTGACGTTGAAATACACCTCGTACTGCACGCCTGGCGGGTAACCGGGAATGAGTTGCCGCAACTCCATCGTCAGGAAGTTGTCGCCATTGGTAAAAAGACAAGGGCGTTGATCGAGAGTGCGCATGATGTCGGGCAAGAGCACTGAGGCCGCGTAACGCGCGGGATGGAAGCAGCGCCAGATGCGGCGCCCGTCGATCACCAGGTCATCGTGGCTTTCGCGAAAGACCAGCGCAGGCCCTTTCTTGGGTGGCCCCTTGCTGACACAATGCGAGCTGAATTCCACCTGCACAGACACCGTCACCGCTGCCTGGTTAGGGGCTTGGACAGCCACCTGGTAATTGAATGGTTGCAGCGAGAGTTGCTCGATGGGTGTATCAAGCGTCTAGGCGGTTCTCCCTCCACGATCAAAGACGTGATGGGCAAGATGGCGGCTCTAGGCCAAGCGGTGGGTGGGATGACCGCATCAGACGAAATCGTGAAAGGCGCGATGGCCGGCTATGTCTTCGAACACCTCGAAATCGCGTCTTATACCGCGCTGATCGCGGCAGCCAAGACCGCCGGTGACCCGGAAACGGCACGCGTGTGTGAGGAGATCTTGGTTCAGGAGGAAGCAATGGCCGACTGGCTCGCGACGCACCTGCCAGAACTCACCGAAGAGTTCCTGGTGCGCGATGCAACTCCGGGCGTTGAGGCGAAGAAGTAACGATTGGCTCTTCATCGGCGCCTTGTCGGATGTGCTGCGACGGCCCGACGGGCGCTGATTTGCATTACATCCTAGGTTTTGCGATAGGCGTGGGTGCCGAACTTCTAGAGAGCGAGCACCGTAAGAAGCAACACCAGCACGATGGCAAATAGCCACAGATCGAGGAGATCACGATGACTGATGGGTTCACCCCCGTTTTCACGGACACTTACAAGAAGGCCGATCAAGGCCATGAGGAGTGTTCATGTCAAAGCGCAGGAAGTTCACTGCCGAGTTCAAGCGTGGCGCGGTTGAGCAGGCCAGCCAGCC
>NZ_VZPL01000103.1 GCF_008801575.1 Xanthomonas cissicola
CCGCTGCTGGCACGCGCGGCGGCCACGCGGTCGGTTGGCGGGGTGCGGTGGGTGGCCGGTTGTGGCCACAGCAGCAGCGCGCCACAGGCGAGCACGCCCAGCACGCTCCAGGGCCAGGCGCGGCGCCACGGCCAGGCCGGGCGCAGGTCGCGCGGGCTGCTGCGCAGGCGCTGCTCCAGCCGTTGCCGTTGCAGGGTCTGCAGCGGGCCGAGCCGGGTGGCCGGGGCGAACAGCAAATCGCTGCTGTCTTCCAGATCTGCATCGCGATCCAGCCGGCGGATCAGCCAGCTCTGGTCGAGCCGCCGCGCGGCCAGCAGCGCCACGCCGCCCAATGCCAGCAGGCCCAGCAGCAGCGCCACCACGGCTGCCTGCGCACCAGCGCGCCACGCCAGCGCCGCCGGCACCGCCGCCAGCGGCAGTCCGAACAGCAGCACGCCTGCGGCCTGTCGCCGCCGTGCCGCCTGCCACGCCCGCTGCAGTGCCGGCGTGCTCATGCGGGAGTGGACCGGCGCGGCGCGGTGGCCAGCCAGCGTTCGAGCGCGAACAGCAGCAGCACCAGGCCGATCAGCCACGGCGCCAGCGGCCACGGCGCCGTCGTCAGGCGGCTGGCGGCACCGCGTTGCGGTTGCTGGGTCTGTGCCAGCGCGCGCTGCGGTGTGGGCAGCGGCTGCAGGGCGTCGTGCAGGCGGGTGGGGAAATCGGCATCCAGCAGTGCCGGCAGTTGCTGCGGCTGCAGCGGTGCGGCCCAGCGCAACACGCGTCCGCGGCCGAGCGCTGCGGCGTCGAGCAATGGCTCGCCCGACGTAGCCTGTTGCACGGGCTGCAGTGTCGCGGCGAGGTTGGGCGGGACGGGCGTCTGCGCTTCCAGCACCAGCCTCCCACCGGCTGCGACCCAGGCCATCACCGGCGCCGGTGGGGCACTGCGCGAGAGCCATGCCACCACGGTGCCGGGCTGCCAGCGCGAAGGCTGCGCATCGGCCGGCGTGCTCACGGGCAAGCTGCCCGGCAGCGCCCAGGCGGCGTGTACGGCGCGCAGATAGCGCAGGGCCGGCGCGGCGCTGTCGTCGGCAATCGCCTGCAGGCGCAGCGGCGCGGCAGCGGCGGGCGCCGCAAGCGGCGACTGGCCGGGCACGATCTGCCACCGCACCTGATGCGACAGCTGCAGCCGTTGCGCATCCAGCGGGCCCCACTGGGCCGGCACGATCACGCTGAGCGCCGCATCTGGCGGCAGGCTGGCATCGAGCTCGCGCAACAGGCTGGAGACCGGTTGCGTCGCGCCCGCGGGCCTAGCGAGTGTCTTGTGGGTATCGGCATTGGTATCAGCATCGACCGGCGGGAAGCCCGGCGCCAGCCATACCCATTGCGCGTCCGCGGCGTGGCGCAGCTGGCGTGCGGCGGCCACATCCACCCCCGGGCTGAGCGCAATGCGTGGGCGTGCATCGTCATGGCCGCGCACGGCCGGCTCGGCCAGCAGCAGCGCCACGGCAGCGAGCAGCAGCAAGCGCACCAGCAGCAGCGGCCATTCGTCCAAACGCACGTGGTGGCGTGGGCGCGGCAGCGCACGCAACCAGCGCAACGCGGCGAAGTCGGTCGGCCGGTGTTCGCTGCGCCGGGCCAGATGGATCAGCAGCGGCATCAGCAACGCGGCCAACGCCGCCAGGCCGGCGGGGAAAAGCAACAGCAAGTTCATCGCGGCACCCGCCTGGCGACATGCTCGCGGCCGACCTGCCAGCTCATCGCTGCGCGCCTTGCCCGAACAACTGGCGCAACGCCGCGTCGGGTGCAGCGTCCAGATACTGCAGTGCATGTGCGATGCCGGCGGCCCGCCAGCGCGCCTGTTGCGCGCGTTGTGCAGCACCGAAGCGTTGCAGATAATCGGCGCGCATGGCCGCGCCATCGCCCAGCAATTCTTCGCCGGTTTCCGGATCGCGAAACCGGTGCCCGCCGCTGAAACCGAAATCGCGTTCGTCGCAGGTCAGCACCTGCAGTTGCATGACCTGGCGGCGTGCGGCAGCGAGTTTTTCCAATGCAATGTTCAGGTCTTCGTCGAAGCCATCGCCGATCGACAGCACCAGCGCATGCGTGGCGATGCGTTCCCACAGCGGGCGTACGGCGGCCATGCCCGGCCAACGCCCCCCAGCGCGCAATCCATGCAGGGCCAGCCATAGCCGGTCGCGTTGACGCGGCCCGGCGCCGGCCGGCACTGCCACCAGCCCGCCGCCGTGTACCGCGAACAGGCCGACCTGATCGCCCTGCTGCAGCGCGATCTCTGCCGCGCAGGCCGCCAGCGTCGCCATGGTGTGCAGACGCGTGCCGCCGGGGCGCGCGTGATCGGCCTGGCCGGCGGAGGCAGTGGCATCGAGCAACAACCACAGCGTCAGCGGGCTTTCGCGCTCGGCTTCGCGCACGAAGAAGCGGTCCGAGCGCGCGTAGAGCTTCCAGTCGATCTGGCGCAGCGCATCGCCCGGTTCATAGGCGCGGTATTGCGCGAATTCCAGCCCGGCGCCACGGCTGCGGCTGGCGTGTTGGCCGATGCCGTGCGCACCCTGTGCGTGACGCGCACGCAGCTGCAGACCACGCAGGCGGCTGCGTACGTCGCTGGGAATCAATGCCGGCACGTCCACGCTCACGCCGCGCTAGGCCTCACGCCGGGAATGGCACGGCACGCAGCAATGCGGCGACCACGTCGTCGGCCGTGCGTTGTTCGGCCTCGGCGGCGAACGAGAGCAACATGCGGTGGCGCATCACCGGTGCCGCAAGCGCCACCACGTCTTCGCGGGTGGCCGCAAAGCGGCCATGCAGCAGTGCGCGCGCCTTGGACGCCAGCACCAGCGACTGCCCGGCGCGCGGGCCGGCGCCCCATTTGATCCACTGGCGCACTTCGTCGCTGGCTTGCGGGCCGGGACGGCTGGCACGCACCAGCCGGTTGATCCAGGTCAGCAACTCCGCGCCCACATGCACCTGTCGCACATGCTGTTGCAGCGCCTGCACGCTAGCGGCATCCATCACCTTGGGCACCTGCGCGCTTGCGCTGCCGGTGGTCTGGGTAAGGATGTCGCGCTCTTCCTGCTCACTGGGGTAATCCACCCGCACATGCAGCAGGAAGCGGTCCAGCTGCGCTTCGGGCAATGGGTACGTGCCGGCCTGTTCGATCGGGTTTTGCGTGGCCAGCACGAAGAACGGCGCCGGCAGCGCATAGGTGGTGCCGGCATAACTCACCGTGCGTTCGCTCATCGCTTCCAGCAATGCGGCCTGGGTCTTGGGCGGGGTGCGATTGAGTTCGTCGGCCAGCAGCAGATTGGTAAAGATCGGCCCTTGCTGGAAGCGAAAATGCCGATGCCCGGTGCCGTGGTCTTCTTCCAGCAACTCGGTGCCCAGGATGTCGCTGGGCATCAGGTCGGGGGTGAACTGCACGCGGCGGAACTGCAGGTCCAATGCCTGCCCCAGCGAGCGCACCAGCAGCGTCTTGCCCAGGCCCGGCGCGCCTTCCAGCAGGCAATGGCCGCCGGCAAGCAGGCCGATCAGCAATTGCTCCACCACCGCGTCCTGGCCCACCACCGCCTGGGCCAGGGCGGCGCGCAGCGTGCCCAGCTGGGAGAGCTGCGCGGCGAGGATGTCGTTGTTGGGGGAGGTCATGGGCAAGTCTCGCTATAGGGTTGCTGGTGTAGGAGCGCGCTTGCGCGCGACGCTTCACCGGTACATCTTCATCGCGCGCAAGCGCGCTGCAAGGTGTCGATCAAAAGGCATCGCGATCGACATGCGGCGATCAATTGGTCAGCGCATACATCACGATGTTCACGCCGAACTTGGTGTTGTCTTCGGCCAGAAAGCGCTTGTTGCGCCAGTCGTAATCCCACTCACAACCGTAATCCTTGTTGCTGTAGAGCACCCCGAGGCGGCCATCGATGCTGATGCCTTTGAGATAGTCGTGCACCAGGTCGTCGCCCCAGCCATTGAGCTCGAAACCGGTTGCCGGCGGGCCATCGGGAAAGGTGAAGAATGCGCGATAGAGCCGATGGTTCTTGGGGAGTTTCTGCAACGCCGTCTTGCCGAAGATAGAGGTCATCTGCGCTTCGAACGAGGTGGCGAACAGGCCATCGATATCGTGATTGCAGTCGTCCACGAATACGAAGCCGCCGTTACGCACATAGCGCTCGAAATTGCGCCGCTCGGCCGGATTGAACTCCACCAGCTTGTGCCCGGACAGATAGCAGAACGGTGCCTGCAACATGCGCGGGTCGGCCAGATCCAGCACGTGTTCCTGCGGATCCACGCGCAGCTGGGTGTAGTCGATCAACGAGGTGATCAGGTTGGACGGCATGCGCGCATCCACATCCCAATCGCCGGAGTCGTAGCGCAACCGGGTGAACCAGAAATCGTAATTGCCGGCCGCCCGCGCGCGCTGCGGCAGCGCCAACGCAGCGACGCCACCAAGCAACAGGCCAAGGAAATGGCGGCGCGGCGCGGACGGCGCCGAGGCGCGTGGACCGGAAACGGGAGGTGCAGGAAAAACATCAGGCTGCGGAGAGCTTGCTGCGCTCTCCGAATCCCGACTCCCGACTCCCCAATCCCGGTCTTCAGTCACACCGCATCCGACAACGAGGTAAACGTGAAGTCCCGCAGCCGCATCGGCGGAATCATCATCACGAAGTTGGATTCGTCGCCGGCCACGCGCACCGGTTTGCCCAACTCGTCGATGTTGTTGAGCATGATCACCGGCGATTCGTTGAAGCGGAAG
This sequence comes from Xanthomonas cissicola, assembly GCF_008801575.1. Classification (GTDB taxonomy): domain Bacteria; phylum Pseudomonadota; class Gammaproteobacteria; order Xanthomonadales; family Xanthomonadaceae; genus Xanthomonas; species Xanthomonas cissicola. The sequence goes on from NZ_VZPL01000103.1 coordinate 4,739, forward strand.
TTCTTCACCGGGTACTTGATCTGGCCGTTCTCGATGTAGAAGGTCCCGTCGCGGGTGAGCCCGGTCAGCAGCACGGTCTGCGGGTCGACCATGCGGATGTACCAGGTGCGCGTGACCAGAATGCCCTTCTCGGTGCCACGCACCAGCTCGGCGATGTTCTTGTCGCCGCCGGCCATCAACAGATTGCCCGGCTCGCCGACCGCACGCTTGCCGTTTTTCTGCGCCCAGAAGCGCGAGTACTGCAGGTTGGCGATCTTGCCGTTTTCCACGATGGCCATCTTTTCGCGCGGCAGGCCTTCTTCGTCCCACGGCATCACTGCCGCACGCGGGTCCCACGGGTCGGCGGTGATGTTCACGCGCGGGTCGTAGACCTGTTCGCCGAGCTTGTTGCCGCCACCTTTTTTGGACAGGAAGCTGCGGCCTTCGTCGGCGCGGCGCGCGTCGAAGAAATTCATCATGAAGGAGATCAGGCCTGCGGCCGCCGCCGGCTCCAGGATCACCGTGTACTTGCCCGGCTCCAGCGCCTTGGCTTCGGCCGAATCGCTGGCCTTGCGCATCGCGATGCGGATGTCCTGCTCGGCCTTGAAGTCGGCGGCATCCTTCAGATTGCGGCCCACCCAGCCCGAGCCGCGGCCATCTTCGGTGCGCACGGTGCAGGTGTAGTCGAAGCGCGCACCGCGCTGATAGCCAAAGTTGCCCTTGCTGTTGGCAAATGCGGTAAAGCTCTGGCCGTCTTCGAGGAAGCCGGCCGCGATCAGGCCCTTGCCCTTGCACGGGGCGATCGAATCGGCGGCCACCTGCGCGCGGAACGCCGGACCGATCGCTGCCGTGGATTCGCTGAAGGTGGGGCTGGGCCTGTAGGTCTGCTTGTCGACCGCCGGCATGAATTCCGGGTTTTCCGGTGCCAGCTTGGCCAGGTCTTCGGCACGGCGCACCACGCGCTCCAGCGAGGCGTCGTCGAACTCGTTGATGGTGGCCACGCCCACCCGCTTGCCGAACGCCACCTGCACCTGCAGGTCGGTGTTGTCGACGATGCCGCTGGTGGACACGTTGTTGAGCGCAAAACGGATATTGCCGTCGATCGAGCCGGTGAGGGTGGCGGTGCACTCGTCGGCCTTGGACAGCTTGATGACCTTGTCCAGGATGGCCTTGGCCTGCGCTTCGGTAAGGATGCTCATGTGGGTTTCTCCTGTCAGCCGAGCGAGCGGGCGGTGCTGATGACGTTGATGCCATCGAAGCGGGCGGTGGACGAACCGTGCGAGACCGCCGAGACCTGGCTCGGCTGGCCCTTGCCGTCGAAGAACGAACCGCCCAGGCGGTAGTCGCGCTGGTCGGCCACGGCGCTGCAGGCGTTCCAGAATTCCGGCGTGCGGATCTGGTAGGCCACGTCTTCGAGCATGCGGGTGATGGCGCCGTTCTTGATTTCGTAGAACAGCTGGCCACCGAACTGCGCGTTGTAACGCTGCTGGTCGATGGAGAACGAGCCATCGCCGATGATGTAGATGCCGTTTTCCACGTTCTTGATCAGATCGCTCACGCTCAGCGGCGTCTTGCCGGCGGCCAGCGACACATTGGCCATGCGCTGGAACTGCACGCTCGACCACGAGTCGGCATAGCAGCAGCCATCGGAGGCGGTCTTGCCCAGGATATGCGCCTGATCGCGGATGGCCTGGTAGTCCACCAGCTTGCCGTCGCGGATCAGGTCCCACTGCTTGGTCTTGACGCCTTCATCGTCGTAGCCCACCGCGCCGAGGCTGCCTGCTTGCGTCTTGTCGGCGAGGATATGCACCTTGTCGCTGCCGTACTGGAAACCGGCCTTGAGCTTGTCCAGCGTGGCGAAGCTGGTGCCGGCGTAATTGGCTTCGTAGCCGAGTACGCGGTCCAGCTCCAGCGGGTGACCGATCGACTCGTGGATGGTGAGCCAGGTGTGCGAGGGATCCAGCACCAGGTCGTACTTGCCAGGCTTGACCGAGGGCGCCTTGAGCTTTTCCTGCGCCTGTTTGGCCGCCGCAATCGCATCTTCCTTCATGTCGTACGACAAGCCGTAATTGACCACGCCGTTGGGCGAGACGAACTTGCCGGAGGCGGCGCCATCGAGATATTCATAGCCCAGCCCCATCGGCGCGGACAACCCGTCGCGGGTGCGGAACTTGCCGCTGGCCTTGTCGATGGCGGTGACGCTCATCGGGGCCCAGATGCGGTGCACGTCCTGGTCGATGTAGGAGCCGTCGGTGCTGGCGAAATATTTCTGCTCGTTGACCACGAACAGCATCGAGTTGACGAAGTTGGCGCCGGCCGCCGTGGCGGCGGCATTGACGCCCAGCAGCAGGTCCACCTTGTCCTTGATCGGCACGTCCATGGCGTTTTTCTTGATCGGCGTCTTCCAGCTCACCTCGCCCACGCCCGGCGTCGGCGCCAGTTGCACCGGCGTGCCCTGCACCTTGGCATTGGCCTTGGCGATCGCCGCGGCCTGCGCGGCGGCCTTGGCCACGCCCTGCTCGGTGAGCTCGTTGGTGGCGGCAAAGCCCCACGCGCCGCCCACGATGACGCGGATGCCGGCACCGATGGACTCGGTGTTGACCACGTTCTGCACCTTGTCTTCGCGGGTGATCACGAACTGGCGCAGATAGCGGCCGATGCGCACATCGCAATAGCTCGCTCCGGCCTGACGCGCCGCGTTCAAGCCGGCATCGGCCAGACGCTTCTTGCGGCCCACATCGAAGGGCGTGAGCAACTGCTCGGCGGCAATGGCCTTGCCGAAGTAGGCCGGCACGATCAGCCCGCCCATGGTCAGCCCGGTGAGGGCCAGGAAATCACGTCGCTGCACGGGCAACTCCCCAATAGTCCCGCGCGGCGCGCAGGTGGTGTGGTGACACGCACATGGCTCTGCGCGCGGTATCGGCCGATTCTTGCCGGGCGATGAACGCTGCGTCAAATGACTTTCGGCAGGGGTGCATGTGCAAACGTTGGCCCGTATGAAGCCGGTGGCACTCCCGGCTTGCGTTGATGCGTGGCGAGCGCGGCTGGCAGTGCGATGACTATTGCCGCGCGTTGGAGACGCAGACTGATTTCTTTCTCAACGAAGGCCGAGCAACAAAAGAGCTTCACCAGACCACCGACCAACTGTCTGGCGCGGTGAGGGCAACGTAGCTTGGACTGACCAGGTTTAACGTATGCCAAGCGAGTGCAACAGATGAAATCGTAGCGTTTTGATGTGACTAGGGCCTGTTAACACTAATGGCCCGAGCGATTAAACTATTGGGCATGGAGATCACGCCAGCACAATTTTCTCTGATCGAACACTGCCTGCCGGCGCAGCGCGGCAATGTCAGCATGACCAACCTGCAAGTGGTCAACGCCATCCTTTACGTTGCCGAGCATGGCTGCAAATGGCGCGGCCTACCCAAGCGCTTTGGCAACTGGCATACGGTCTACACACGCATGAACCGTT
>NZ_VZPL01000104.1 GCF_008801575.1 Xanthomonas cissicola
GGCATTCCGGCTACATCCTATAGAGTAGCTATAGTCATCTATGCGGTGTAAATCGCCCGCAAATCCATGTTTGACAAGGCTTTAGCAACCCCGAAGGGGGTGCGTGATGTGTATTGAGATTTGGGCCTGTTAAGGACCGAAATCTCTAGGGGTTAAGGGCGTACAGGTCGCATAGGCCGAAGGCCGTAGGAGCGGCGACGACAGAAAGTAGACGGTTAGTTAACATATAGCGTGCAAACCGGATACGAATAGAGGTCAATAGGGTTACTATAGGTGTACTAATGGAATACAAACAGAGTACATTTAGAGAACACTTTGACGACGGTGGCACATCAATGACCAAGCCAGACGCAAAACAGGCAGTCAGGCAAACGGAACCGACCTCGAAAGCGGCTCAACTGCGAGAAGTCATGCCAGAGATTGAAAAGAAGCTGGCAGCAGGCGTGCAGCTTGGGACGATCCATAAGGCGCTGACCGATGCCGGTTTCGACCTCACGTTTCAGACCCTCAAGACGTACCTGTATCGATACCGAAAGAAGCATCAAGCAAAGACCAAAGGGCAGCAATCGGCCTCGCGGACGGTCGGCATGCCGGCACCACCTCAACCTGGCGAATCCGAATCTGTATCGCACGAAACAGATTCAGCCGAAACACCACCATCTCGCGGTCCGATCTCGATGCAAGAGCTTGACCGCGTGATGAAACCCGACCCGGAAGAACAGGCCAAGGATATCGCCCGTTACGAGCGCTTGGCCAAAGAGAAATGGAGAAAGCACAAATGAAAGTCGCCGTCATAAATTTCAGTGGGAATCCAGGTAAGACCACGTTGGTCGATCACCTGCTTGCACCGCGCATGAACGCACCGAAATTCGAGATTGAGACCATCAATGCAGGATCATCAGCCGACAGTGACGCACAGCGTCTCAAGGGAAAGAACTACGGCGGGCTGCAAGAGGACCTGATGACACTCGACTCGGCCATCGTGGACGTGGGTGCATCCAACGTCGAAGAGTTCATCAAGCAGATGGGCCAGTTCGATGGCTCCCATGAGGAATTCGACTACTTCGTTGTGCCGGCTGTCAGTGAGAAAAAGCAGCAAATCGACACGCTGAATACCATCCGGACGCTGGCAGACCTGGGCGTACCGGCGAAGAAAATCCGTGTGGTGTTCAACAAGGTCGAATTGGAAGACGCGAACGACGTGCCGCGCCTCTTCGCGATGATCTTCGGCTTCCACGAGGCCGAGAAACGCTTCACGCTGCGACCGGAAGCCGTGGTGTTCAAGAACGAGATTTTCGACCGGCTGCGGACGCTGAAAAAGACTGTCTCGGAAATCGTGGCCGATGAAACGGACTATCGGGCAAGGCTTCGTGAAGCCAAGGACGAGGACGCCAAGGCGCACGCGGTCAGCATGATCTCGGCGCAGCGGCTCGCCAAGTCGGCTAACAAGAACCTCGATGACGTCTACAAAGCGTTGTTCAAGTGATGAGGGGACGTCATGGGGAGTAACGTATCCACGGCCCGTGAAGCGCTCATGGCCGAGCTGCTGCAAGATGCCGACGCCCTCGTGCGTCGCTTCGAGCAAGCAGACGATGCGCTGGCCGGAAAGATCGAGAAGGCGACAACGGACGCGGCCGGAAAGGCGTTCCTGGCCGCCAAGCTCAATTTCGAGTCGGTTATCGACAAGAACGCCGAGAAGCTCAGCGAAGCTGGCCGACATGCAGCCGCGCAGATCGGACATCAGCTCAATAGCGGCGCGGCGCAGCTCGTCGCCGCGAATGCGGCGTTTGAGAGCAAGGCGCGGCGGTTCGTGCTGCTGCTGGCTGGGTTCGCGTTTGTCGCTGGCGTGGTGGGCGGCTTCGTTGGCGCCAAGCTGGCCGGGATGTAAGGCACGGGCGCTCGGGTAATCACCCCACCTTCGCAGCAGTGTCCAGCATTAACAAAAAATGCAGGTGTCGGTTTTCGACTATGTAGTCGCTACCTAGCAGCAAACTAGCTGCTAGATTTTTCGTAATGGTCAAGGGCCTTTTCCAGTATCTCTACCAGCAGCACACCTTCACGCTGCGCCAGGGCGCGGATGCGGGCATCCCATTCCGGCGTCACCCGCGTGGCGAACTGCACCGTGCGGTTAGTCTTGCGGGCGCTCCGGCCGTCGATCTTCTTGGCCGCCGGCGCTTGCGGTGGTGGGTTGGCGGCGGCCGGCCTGGCTACCGGCGCAACCTCCGGCGCGCTCAGGTTCGTGCTGGCCTCGTCCAGCGTCGGCGGTGCGCCCAGCTCGTCGCGCCGGCCTTTCAGTTTCTTGAGCTTGGATACGTCAGCCATTTTTCACCCGGTCGATGAGCGATTGAATGAGTGTGTCGGCCCGCTCGTTCAGGCCCGCAAAGCGGGTTTCGGTGATGCTGTGGCCGGTGTTTTGCGCCTGGCGGTAGGCCGGCCGGTCGCGCAAGCTCCCATCCAGGACGGTGTAGCCGGCCTGCTGCAAATAGACCCGCGCCGCGACTTCTTCCGCCGGCGTGCCGATGCGGTTGAGGGCGAACGCCAGGCGGTCGTTCGGGACACCGGTCTTCGTCAGCGCGTGGAACTCGCGCACGGCCGGAATGAGGTCATCCCTCGATGCGCCGGACGGCTGCACAATCAAATCGGCAGCGCGGGCTATGTCGAGCGTCGCCGAGCTGGTGCGGGCCGGCCCGTCGATGATGAGAAGGTCGTAACCCTTGGCTGCTTCCAGGGCCTGCGCGGCCGTGGCGAACGCCTCGACGGACACCACGGGTTCAATGCCCTGGGAAAGCCGCAGGCGGTGCCAATCGACAGCCGTTCCCTGCTGTGTATCCAGGTCTGCTACCTTCACGCGCAAGCCGCCAGCGGCCGCTTCACGCGCAAGGGCACGCGCCAGTGTGGATTTCCCTACGCCGCCCTTCTGTGAGACGAATGCGACAATCGCCGCCATAATTTAGCCCCTATCTAGCTGCTAGGTAGCAGCGATTCTAAGATAGAAGATAGATAAAAGATAGTAGCTAGATAGACTTTAGCTGCTAAAGTTTTCACCGCCGCTCGCGCTCTTTAGGGCTTGGCAGCAATGATGGCTGTGGCAGTCTGGTTGCTATCCAGCCACGCGGCTGTAACCGCGCAGCGGTACGTCACCAGTGCCAATATCGTCTGGTAGTCATCTGCCAACGCTCGGGCAAAGATCGGTTCGTGGTGCGCGATGCGGTTCCGCAGCAGACGCACGCGCTCCAAATCGCCATAGATCACGTGCCGCAGAGTGGCAACAGGTTTGGCCGGGTCAAGGTTCGGCATGGCGCGCCGCAGATTCTGATCCCAAATGCGGGTGTCGTAACGGCTCGTGAACATCTTCTGCCAGAAAACGAACTTCAGTTCCGGGATCACCTTGCCCGTGGTCTTCGCTGACCGTCTGGCGCTTTGCAGATCACGGCGCGGGCTGTAGCCTTGCATGGGATCTGGCAAGCTGCGCTCGAATGTTGCCGACCACGGCCAGCGCGGTCCATAGAGGGCTTCCAGCGCATCGGACACCGCGTTTCGGACGACGACCTCACACACATGCAGCGGGGCCAGGAACGCGCCCGACACCTTAGCGTTCCATGCGTAGAGCAACAGGGCCGCAGGGCTATCATCCGATTGCACCCCGGCTGCGACCTCGAAGGTTCCCATGCGAGCCGCTGACAACGCGGCCCGTACTGCATCAATGGTTGTTTTCTGGTTGTTGTTTGACATACCCGCCCGGAAACCTTATATTTGAGTCACTAGCCACGGGACTAGCGGGCGCAAGCCTCCCCCCGAGGACATACGATAGTACGAAAAACCCGCCAGCCTTGGCGGGTTTTTTCTTTTCTTGTCATCTAGAAGCTAGCTATATTTTAGCTGCTAAAATTTGCGCCGTCACGGTAGTCAATAAAAGGCCGTCGGCCGGCGTCATGAAGGCTAACGCTTCGGCTTCCTGGCCCAGGTCGAGGGTCGGCAGGGATTCGTGTAAAAAAAAGCCAAAAGTGAGCTAACTAGCTGTCAAAGAAGGTTTTTATACAAATCCCTGCCGACCCTCGGATTGAGGGCTTGCTATGCGAAGCGCTGTTGTGCGCTTAGCGCACGGTGACCGCTCTTAAACGCAGACCACCCGAAGTCGGGAGCCCTTCCAGGGGTTTAGCCGACATACGTGTAAAAATGACTCGCAGAATCCGATTTCTTTTGTGAAAACATGAAGTTGCCAGATAAAACGGCGCTTCCATCGGCTCATCCACTACCTGGTCCCTTTCGAGGTTCGACACGCTGCAACTGTCTTGCGACGACTGTGCGAGACCGGTCGGTCGCAGGGTGGGTAATAGACGGATGCCGCCGGCTTCACAGCAGAGCACGCAAGGACTATTCAGGAGTACACGCGGCCGGGATTGAGGGCCGGCAGGAATCTGTGAGAAATTCTTTACTAACAGCAAGTTATCCCACTTTTGGCCGTTTTTTGCACGAATCCCTGCCGTCCCTCAACTCGGCCATCCTGTCGCGGCTGCTGACGAAGTATGAGGCGAGCGGCAACGCCAACGCGCTGGCGCTCATCATCCAGATGTCACCGGCAGCCTGGCGGCACATCCTGCTGAACGGGCATTACACCTTCCAGAGCGACGGCAAGATGCTCGACCTAGACGCGCTCGTGGCGGAACTGGAGCTGGGATGACGGAAATTTCGGCGGTTCCGGCTTACAACCCCATTCTGCGGGTCCAGTGAACCGCTGCCGGTTTGTGTGCGCGTAGCGCACGGTGACCGCTCTTTAACGCATGCCACCCGAAGCCGACAGCCCTTCCAGGGTCATGGCCTGCCTCGAAGTCCGATTAATTATTCCTTGCTGACCCGTTTTTGCTGTTTGCTCGAGGGGCGCAGCCCCTCTATTGAGCGTCTAATGCTTTCGTCGTCGCGTAGCGGCGGCGACGCCGATTCGCTGTTGAGCGCTCTACTGACTGTGTTTTCAACCAAAGGTTGACTGGTTGGCCTGACAATTAAACAGGACAAATAGCGTTATTCCTCCACAGGCTTACCCACCGCAGCGGTGGATTTATCCACCGCTGCGTAGATAACTGAGGGGTTCGACTCGGTGTATAGAGGCCGACGCAGGGGCGTTAGCCGGCCTTTGCGCGGCAGATTTGCCGGCGTGGTGCCTGTTTTGCGGCATCGGGCAGGGGCGAGCCTGCCGGCTACGGCTACGGCTACGGCTACGTTTTGAATGTGTTCGCTATGTCCGCGATGTACTGCGCGGCGTGCTGTAGGCCGCCTGGTGGGTCGCCCGTGGCGCGGTGTGCCGCAGGGCGGGCATCACCCCTGCGCGGCGCGGTGCGCGGCTCCTGGGCCGGCTGACGTGCTTGCACCTGCGTGAAGGACGCAACGCCTATGCCGCGTGCCTGGTCGGCGTGTTTGCGATCGCGCTTGAGCAACCAGCTGGTGCCCACCAAGGCGCACAGCCGCTGGAAGTTGAGCCGGCGCACGCCCGCTGCGCTGCGCCACAGGTCGCCGCCCTCGGTGTCTTTGGTGTGCCGGCGTACCTGTTTGGTGGGGAATGCCCAGCCAAGGCTCACCATCATGTCGAGCGAGCGCCGTGCGCGCCGCTCCTCGGCGGGCGTCTGCCCGCCATAGGCGAGCTGGGCGAGGTCGAGCAGCGTGTAGCGCTGCCAGGGACCGCCGCCCTGGCGTGGCTTACCCACAAACCCGGTTCGCACGTCGGCCAGGTAGAGCAGCGCCACGGCCATGGACAGCAACGATTCGGCCCCGTCCTTGCGCAGTCCGCGCACCCGCGTCAGCGCCTTGTCCAGCGCATAACCGGCCACAATGACGTTGCTTCTAATCCGCTTCCAAGCGCCTTTCCGTTCTTCCAAGGCGAGCACCAGCCCGTCGCGGGTGGCATCCAGCACAGGCGGCCGGCGCTTCTTGCCAGCCGGCGGCTTGGGCTGACGCCAACGCACACGCTTGTGCGGCCGACCGCTGGTGGCGGTCGGTTCTGGGCCTGGCGTGTGGAAGCCTGGATCTACTGCTGGCATGTCCCGCGCCGATGAACGGCAGCGGGGCAAGGTGTTCGGCGTTTCGGCCTTTGCATCCTTTTCCCTCTTGCACGGCTTCGCCGGCGGGATTAGGATGGGGGTATCGATTAGTGCCCCATTGGTACTGGTTTTTTCCCGCCAGCCCAGTGATGAAAAAGCCGCCCTTGCAGGGGCGGTTTTTTCGTTTTCGGCCTCCGCTGATCACACCAGCAGGCTGCCTCGTTGTGTTGGTACGTCTGGTGCTAAATCTACCTTCTTGCAGAGCGAGTGTACTCGCAGGAAAGGTGGTGGACGGTACGCGGTCATCAAAACCGGATAGGCAGAAGCGGGAACCGGCAGGCCTTGCGGCCTCCGCGCACCGCCCACCATAGAACTGGCGAGCTAAATAAAAGCGCCAGCATCGGACGATGGGCGCTTGCACGCTCCTGCCATCTTGATCGGTTTGATGTGCCGAATCGCTGATTGTGCAGCGATAGCTCAATCCTCTCGCCAACCGGCGAACGTGTCAACCGCCTCTTAAACCGTCGCCTCCTCGACCGCCGCCGCCGCTTTGGCTTGCAGATTGAGTAGCGTCGCGATGACCGCGTGCAGATCGACGTACCGAGCATTGCGCTTGAAAGCGGCCGCCGGTGATTCCGGATCACTCGGATCGGTCTGCAAATGCTCCTGGAACTGCTCGGCCAGCAAACCAGCCATGAAAGCGACGTACGCGTGGTTGGCCTGCAACACGCTGCGGCCAATGGCCTCGAAGTTGTGCAGGCTGTCAGATAGCCACATGACATCGCGCGGCGCACGACTGGCGGGGGTGGCATCCGCGCTGTAAGCACAGTATTGCCGGATGGCCAATGCAGTGTTGCCTGTAAACCGTACTAGGTTGGCAAGTTCATCGGTGTAATTGATGCCCATGGTTTTTGTCTTCCTCGGGAAAGCAGGGAGGGTTCTTGAAAGTTCTGTGCTGACAGCGAGTTAGCTCACTTTTGGCTGTTTCTTACACAAATCCCTGCCGACCCTCTGCTTGGCTGCGGCCTGCTCAAGTACGCCTAGGACTTCAGCGTCCGTCTCAGTTCTGCTTTCAGGCTTTCGTAGTCCTTGATGGCCGAGGCGTCGTAAGCGTCGGCGTGCTCCAGGGCGAGCTCGAGCAGGGCTCGGACCATCATCGAATTGGACAGGCGGCCGAAGAAAGCGGCTCGGTCGATGGGATCTATGAACTTCTGAACCACGGATCCTGGCAAATCAGCCGGCAAGGTGATGTTCACGGGGGCTGCTTTGCTCATCGGAGTCCTAAATTTCTCTGGGGGTTGAATATGCACATAGATATGGGCATATTTAAGCGCAAAAGTCGGTGCCTAGCCTAGGCAGTGTAGGAAAACGCGGGGAGGTTGGGAATGGCGGACAGAGCACAGGAGAACGCGAATCAAACAGTTTAACAATCGAATGATTGCATCCGCAGCACGATTGTGATTCTATAATTCACGGATCGTATAAAACGTTACACGTGCGATGTGAAGAGTGAAAAACCCAAACCTAAGCGTAGAAAGCTGAACTTGACCGTGGCATTACTTCCCTCTTTGTTTTTCAACGATGAGGAAGCAATGCTCACCCTGACCAAGAAAGAGCTGGCCGTGCTCGATGAGGCTCAGCCGGACTATGCGGTTTATCTGGTTGAGACGGAGCACGAGAACAGCCGGTGGTGGCGGATGACGTTGAAGCTACCGCAGGACAAGGTTTATGAGGTCGTTACCGCGCTCGGTAAAACCAAGCTCTGGAAACGTTTGGACATAGCTGTCGATTTCATCAAGGAGAGCTGCCCGCACACAAAGAGCGTGTTCGTAGTTTTTGCCCCGTGGCACAACTAACAATCTGAGAGGTTCTAAGAGTGGAAAAGAATGAAGCCATTGAAAAGGACACGACAGCAGGCCCGCGCAAGGGCGACAAGGTAGACAGGGTGCTCGATCTGGCGGCTAACGTCCTCGTGATGGCCCTCGTCTTTCTTCCGCAGCTCGCATATGCACAAGATGCCGGTGGCACGTTCGGCGGGATCACCGCCTTCCTGAAGTCGATCACGCAACTGCTCATTTATGAGTGGGGCTACTACATCGGCATCATCACCTTGGCGATCCAAGGGTATCGTTGGAAGTCGGGCCGC
>NZ_VZPL01000105.1 GCF_008801575.1 Xanthomonas cissicola
GCTGCGCTGGATCGCCTTTTTGCGTGCCTGGTTGCAGGTGGTGCGGGAGCGTTCCTCAACGTGCTCAAGCACTATGCGGCTCGCAAACATGGCAATGGAGGTTTGACAGGGGTTTTTCAGGGACGACTAGATAAAGGCCAATACGAAGGGCAGGACCGGCAGGACAATCAACGCGGTCGGAATGAACACCGCCAGATAGCCGACAACGCCCACTGATCCTTCCTCGCGCGCAGCCGCAAAACTTTTCCGAAGGGTTCCCATGGCTCCTCCTGTCAGTTGTGGCCGTGAGGCTGATGCAAAGCGAGCTGAATAGCTGTCCTTGCCAGGGAGAAGTCCTCGCGCGTCGCAAGGCCCGTTTCCGCCTGGTAGAACAGCACCATGAACAGGTTGGCCGTCGCTTCGGCCAGCGGCCCCAGCTCGCGTGCGGCGTCCTGGTCCAGCCAGTCGATAGCGTTCAACTGCGCGGCCGCTTGCTGAACTGCATGAGAAAATTGATTAGGATTGGTGGTTGCCATGATTTCACCTCTGTATCAGGTGGGATTGTGGAAGTGTCGGCCGGCGTTGCATCGCCGGCCGACACGCTTTAGGTCGCCTCCGGTCGGTTCACGAACGCGGCCACTTCATCATTTCCGGCTGTTGCCGTCGCGTCGTCATTCGAGCCGGAAAGGGTGTTGCCATCGGTCGAGCTGCTGGCCGCCTTGATCGTCGCGGCGAGCTTGCCACCGGTTGTCTCTGCAATCCGGTTCTTGGCCGCGTCGGCCATGCTGCCGGCCTTCGCAGACGCCATCGAGCCGATGCCTTTGGCGAGGTTGGCGACCGCGCCTGTCGCAACCCGGCCCGCTTTCCCGGCCGCGCCAGAGAAGCCACCGCCGCCAGAGCTGCCGCGTGCGCCGGTGCTGCTGTGGCCTGCGGCCGCAGCCATTGGCGTTTCACCACTGCCCGAGACGCCACCACTACCACCGCCACCACCGCTAGCAGCACCGCCGCCAGCTTCGCCGCCGCCGCTACTCGCACCGGGCATATCACCGCCGTCGGCGGCCTTTGCGGCAGCCGACGCGGCCGCCATGACCGCCTGCGCACCACCGGCGGCCGACGCAGCCAGAGAGGCACCTCCGGACGCAGCAGCGGCAACGGCTTGCGCCGCCATGCCTGCGGTCGCCATGCCCGCACCAACGATTGCACCGGTGCTAAAGCTGCCGATGCCGGTAGCAGCAGCGCCACCAGGCACAAGGCCGGCGATGACATTGGGAACGGAATGGATCAGCAGCGTCAGTACCAAGGCGACGACAAACACAAGCAGCAGTTCACGCACCGGCGCGCCTTGTGAGAGGTTCGCGTAGTAGCTGTCCATGATGGATACGGCGATGCCGACCAAGAGCGTAATCGTTAGCAACTTCAAGCCAATGCCGAGCACCGATCGGAAGTAGTTGATGGCGATATCCGAGGTCCAACGGGCACCGCCGAAGCCCAGGACGAAAATGCCGGCGTAGGCGAGTATCCAGGCGTTCACCAGGGTGATGAGCACATTTGCCCCAACCACCGCCATGCAGGCCAAGATCGCGGCCGTGATGAGGAAGATCGACAGGTTGTCGATGGGGCTTAGAACGCTGTAGTTGTCGGCCGCCTTGACGACGATATCCCAACCGATATCTACGGTCCTGGAAGGCGTCAGCTCGCGCGCCTGACCGGATGCCTGCGCGGCCAGAGTGCGCATCGAGTTGATGATGTCCATTGCAAACTTTGGCCCGTTCCTCAACAGCCACCAGAAGAAGCCAGTGGTGATGGTGAAGCGGGCGAACTCCGCAAAGAACTCGCCCAAGTCGGCCTTGCGCAGCGCCATCATGCCGAAGGTCCAGACCATCGAAATCACAACGAGCGTCCAGAACAGCCAGCTCGCCGCGTCGGTGATCGTCCCAGCCCATGAGCTGCTGACTGCAAGGAAGCGGTCCGCCACCTCGTCCAGCAGCCCAGCCGGCTCAATCGCCGCGTTCGCGGCGGTCGATGCGAAAAGCAGCGGCAGCGATAGGCCGCCGTAGAAGAGTATCCGGCGCATATCAGTACTCCTTGCTCTTTCTGCGGTCAGTGGGCTTCCCCATGTCGTATGCCTGTTCGGCTGCCTTTTGCTGCTCGGGCGTGCGGCTATTCACGTCCTGCTTTTGATCGCACGCGGCCAGGAACAGGGGCGCCAATGCAACCAGAATGAACTTGCGCATGGTGCCCCCCTTAGTAGCTCTTGCTCTTACTGCGGTTGGTCTTTTCGCCCATGTCGAACGCCTTTTCGCGGGCGGCCTGTTCCTGGGCCTGGCGGTCGGCCTGCGCCTGCATCTGCGCACCGATGGCGTTCTGCTGTGCAATCAACAGGCCACGGATCTGCAGGAGCTGGTTGGCCTGCTGGCTGGCGAACTGGTTGGCGTACTGGATCGCTTCCATCTGCCCTTGCGCCGTACCCGCTTTCGATTGCAGGCGTTCGAGCTGGCGCGCGTCGGCGGCGAGGTTCCGCTGTTGTTGCTCCAGGCCCTTGAGCAGCGCGTCGTTGGCCTTTTTCTGCGATTCGGATGCCAGGCGGCGGTTCTCTTCCATCGCCTTGCGCTCGGCGTCCGTGCAACCGGAGGCCGTGAAGCATGGAGAGCTGCGGTAGTAGGACACGTCCTGGAACTTGCCCAGGTAGGCGTCGATGCTGCCCGCCTGGTTCTTGTAGTAGTTCAGAGTGTCCACGGCCTGCATCAGCCCATTGATGGTGGACTGCGCCTGGTCCCAGATGTACGCGGCCGGCGCAACGGTGTTTTGCAGCATGTTTTCGTACTGCTGCAACTGCGTCCGGTATTGCTCGATTTGCTTCTGGACCTGCGCCACCTGCTGAATCGCGGTGACAGTGGTTTGCGACAGGTTGGTGCCGTCGAGGACCGGGATGCCCGCGTGCGCAGGCATCGAGGCGACGCCAACAGTGAGGGCTATGGAGAAAGCGATTTTAGCCGCTAAAACGTGCTGCTTCATGGTCATTACCTCGCGATAAATGGCTGCCCCCTTGAGCAAGCGCGCTTGTTCAAGGGTTCATCGCGTAGCTGCGCCACGGAGCTACCGGTAATTGACCTGGGCGACACCGAAGCCCGGCCTTTTTGATCAGATCACGGTGTCAAGTAGTGATTGGATTTACTGATAGTTCCAAGGATTGATAACAGTAAGCCCAGCCGCTTCGAAAGGGCTGGTGTCGCGTGTTGCTACGATAAATCCCTTGGAGGCCGCAATAGCCCCAATATATCCGTCGGGTGTTGGAAAACCCTTCCCGGCTGTGCGGGCCTTCACCGCCAGCTCGGCATAATGGCGAGCTGCTTCGGTGTCGAACATCAGCACCCGCTCGCCGAACAGTTCGAGCAAGCCGTCCAGGGCTTCGCCAAGGCCTTTCTTACGTTTCCCGTTCGGTAGCGCGCCGATGCCGAACAGCAGTTCGGCCAGCGTCACGCTGGACAGGTAGAGGGTTTCCGCTACCTGCTCATTCAACCAAGCTCGCACGGCCGGGTTGGGTTCGGGCTTCATCGCCTCGGAGACGACATTCGTATCCAAGACAATCATTCAAACCTCATGGGTTCTGCCGGCACCTTGTCGCGCACCTGGTCCAACACTGCAAAATCATCGTTTGTCAGCCCTACGCGGCGGCCAAGCTCCGCCAGAGCGTCGCCCATGCGGATGCGCTTTTCCGACTTCACTGCACTTTCCAGAATCTCGCGCACCTCCGCCTCTGTACTGCGGCCATGCTCGGCGGCCCTTAAGCGCAGAGCGCGATGCACCTCATCGGGCACATTCCGCACTGTCAGGATTGCCATAGTCAAAACCTCATCTGTGACTTCATTGACTGCAATCTTACAAAATTGACAGCATAAAGGCAAGGACGGCCGCGCCCTTCTCTCTGGCGTTACCCGTCTTCGGCGGTAGCCGGCCAGCCTCGCAGAGCAGGATTCCCGTTGAGCACCGCCAGGTGCGAATAAGGGACAGTGAAGATAGATGACCGGCTCGCCGGTTAGCTAACTTCACCTATACTGCCCCGCTCACGCACCTGCAAACTCCAAGGAAAATAATGCAGTCCCTTCTGCATAAGGCGGTGTATTGCATGGAAATGACAGAAATCGCTGGTAAATGGGCTGAATACAGCGAAAGGCCGTGTTTTCAGGGCGATAAACTGCCATTTGCCAAGGTTCTACTGATTAAAAACAGGCAAATACAGGAACTTGCAAACATTTGACTGTCGCGACCTGCGACCGCGCAGCGAGGGCCGCCGCACCTGTCAAAGAACCATCAGACCCAAACGCAGAACGCCCGTTTTTCCCAGGTTTACCGGTCACACGTTCCTGGTTTGTGCCGTGTTCTTTGACACTTGAGGGGCGGCAAATTTAGCCGCTGAAATTCTGAGGTCGCCGCAAGGAGTTCCGCACTGGTCGAACCGCACTCATGTTCACGAAGCCGCAGACGTTTGGCAGCAAGGGCTAGGTAGTGATAATAAGAATATTATTCTTATTATTCTTACCGACTAAAGAGGCTGTTGGTCCAATCCGCTGCGTTCTTTCTCTGGCGATTGCAGAATCGAGTATCGGCCTGCGGCCGATGGTTGGACGCCAAGGATGGGGAGTGCCCCCCAGAGGGCCTATAGCAGCCGTAGCGGCGTTGTAAGTGCGATTCGGTGGCCCAAGGGTGAGACGAGCCCTAGAAGGCCATAGCGGTCGTCGTAGGCGGTCTGACGGCCACCCGCACTTTCCTTGGTGTTCAACCGTCGGCCCACGGCCGACTGGCAAGGCCAGGTCGCGCGTCAAGCGCGGGCTGTGCCGCGCAGGATCTGAATATCCTGAATATCCTGCTAACTCCGGGCGGGTGTGCGACGTTTCGGGCGCCTGTGCGACGCCATCGGGCGGGTGTGCGACGCTATCGGGCGGGTGTGCGACGCTTTAGGCGTCACCAGCACCTTTTTTCCTCACGCGGTCGCCATCCACAGTCAGGCCGAGCGCCTTCAATTCGTCGGCGTCTTCCCTCAGCCTGAATCGTGCATCGCGCATTGCCTTGCTTGGTACGGTGCCAGCAACGGCTACGATAACGGTGTCTACATACCAACCACCCGTCGGCTCGACTTTGTGGCTTAAGACGTGCCTTGCGACGGCCTGGCTGATGCCATGCTGTAGGCGAGCAATGGGGGCCGGGTCATAGTACAAACTCAAGTCATGTTCGAGCAGCATCACAAGCGCAACCCCAAGCCGCACCCTCCACAGATTCCGCTCTCTTCCCGTCAAAGGGTCAGGGCGTGTCATGGGTGAAGGGATAACGTGATCAATCAATCCGCCGATGATTGGGAAATCGAACTGGGGCGTCTCGATTGTGATCGTCGCAGCTCTCAGCTCGGCCAACAGCTTTTCGATCTGAGTAAAGCTGTACCGGCTGTCGGAAAGCGTTTTCCGCACGCGGGCTGGGTCTACGAGCAGCTCGACACCACCATCTGAAACATCACGCCGCCGTTCGGCGCAGTACAGAATCGCCTCAACAATATCGGCGTGCCGCTGACCTAACCTGCCGGTCACGCGACATCGACCAAAAGAGGTATCCATCCAGTCGCCTTCCCGCAACCGCGGGCGCTGGCTAGGTTGATAGAGCATTACTCGTGCCTGCGCGCTGGTACTGGTGGGGGTCACGGCATTACCACCGCTCATCGTCACTCCCGTTTACGACGTGCAGGACGTTCTCCTTCTTCACCTCCACCAGTTCCACCGGCACCAGGACGCCGCCATCGTGACGTTGGTACCATCGGTCGAGAGCGGTCGCGTCATAGTTCTGCTTGCTGACACCAAACCGGATAAAGAAGCCGCGTCGGTCGTTGCCGATGGGCCGTCGGTCATAGTCGCGGTCGCTCAAACGCTTCGCCTCGTCTTCACTCATCTTGGCGACGAAGCCACACCAGCGGGCATTGTCGATTAGAGCGGATGCGCCTCGCGCAGCCTGCTGCTGATCGGTTTGCCCTTCGCGGGCGCTGCCCTTGCTCACATGGTGTAAGTACAGAACTGATGCGCCGGTGCTGGCCGCGACGTGCTCAAGCGTGGCGACAAGCCTCGCCATGTCGCCGTTGCTGTTCTCGTCCTTGTCGTGAATTCGGCTCAGGGTATCCAGTACGATCAACCGAGCACCCGCGCAAAATTCAATGACACGGGCAAGGTGCCGATCATCCATCACGTTCAGGCGCTTGCCCATGATCGGCTCAAGGGTGAGGTTCTGCGCGATAGCTTCGCGTGCCTGCTGATTCAGGTGCAGGCCTATCGCATGAATTCGCCGTACCAACGCGACTTCCGGGTCTTCCCCTGCGAAATAGACCACGCGCCCAGCACGCTCAGGGGCGATCCCTACCAGGTCCCCACCAGCAACGGCGCACGCGATGGACATTGCAGCTTCCAATGCCCAAAAGCTCTTCCCCGTGGCTCCTGGGGCTACTAGCGCTCCCACGGTTCCTGCGAGAAAACCTGGCCATACAAAGTCGAGTAAAGGCGGCTCGTTGTCGAACGCGGCCCTTAAATCAATCGCCACGATTAAGCCCCCAATCCAGGGCGGCGAGCTTGGATACCCGACAACTTGCGGGCCTCGATCCACTCCTCAACGTCAGCCAAGTCCCACACGACATTTCGGCTGGTAAGCGCAATGCGGCGCGGGAATTCTCCCCGCTGCTCCAAGTTGTAAATCGTGCGCTCACACAGCGGGATCATGGCGAGTAGCTTCTTCTTATTGATGAGCGTTCTGTTTGTCGTTGCTTGCATGCATTGACCTCCGTCAGGCACTTTCGAATATGTGCCTGATCTTGCCTTGCAATGCGGGATTGCATCGACCTAATGATTGGCTAAAATGGTTGACATGAAAAATAAGTCGACCATAACAATATGGGACGGATGCGATCCCACTGTCTCGGAAGCCATTGGTCAGCTTCAGGATCGCTGGCACCCGTACTCCAAGTATTCGAAGCGCTATCCCATCGTTCGGCTGATACAGGAGCTGATCGATCCCGCCGTGGCCGCGTACACGACGACGCTGCCACAACGCTACTTGGGTCACGTCCCTGGCGCAGGAACAGGGGTGAGCCTCAGCGGAATCATTCGGTTGGTGGGGCTTGACGCGATGGTTCGTGTGCAGCGTCAGTTGCTGCGCCAGTTCGTCAAAACTGCGGACAGACAATCTGCGAGGGACCAGCGGTTTGTGGCGACGTTGGAAACATTGATTGAGCTGGTGGAGGACTGCGCCTGCAAACGGCCGGCAAAGTCCCGAGTGCGCGCCACACGTCTGAATGGCGAGCGCCGCCAGGGTTTTTGCCGGTTCTGCGGATCACTTACCGAACTCACTTTGTACGCTGACGGGAGCGACACCCCGAAGGCCAACGATCCAGAGGAAGAGCTTCGGCTGAGCAGCCAATACTGCCTGGATCATCGGCCCAGATTGCCGAGTGGCGCGTGGAACCCAGCCTACCGGCAAGCGAGGCGATCAGTCGCTCAGTTCGATCTCGAATTGGCCAGGCTTAACCGGCAATGCGCGAAGCGATCCACGCCCCATGCCGCTGCATCCGGTGACCCGCTGGTAGATGACTACTTTTTTCACTACATGCTAGGTCGGACCTTACAGCCTGCCGACATAGCTGAGCTGCGCAACCTGGCGCGTCTGATGGTGGACTCCAAGCTGTCAGACACCAAGAAGAGAATACTGATGCTCCAGCATTCGGGACTCAATCAATCGGAAATTGCAGAACAGCTTCTAGGCAAGGGCCAACGGCCACTGACGCGCCAAGCAGTATCTAAGACAATTGCCTCTATCCCCAAGAGCTTTAACCTGAAACAGCCGAAGCGCTCTGGCCGGTGACCACCGCTCGGCCAGGCCCCGACGTCCCCCCACCCTGAGTAGTGGTTTGGTTTAGAGTCCGGGGGTAATGATATCGGTGTTTGCCAGATGTTGGGCATAAGCAGCCGGGGTCATGCCGCCGATCGCCTTCTTGGGTCGGTCCTCGTTGTATTCGCGTCGCCAGCGTTCGATTTCGGTG
>NZ_VZPL01000106.1 GCF_008801575.1 Xanthomonas cissicola
CGGCCTGGCCAAAAACACCGCACACGTGCTGACCTTGTTTGCGCTCTCCAATCTGTGGATGAAGCGAAAGCAGTTGCTGCCGGCTATGGGGAGCGTGCGCCTGTAAACCAGGAAATTCCCACGGAAAGCGCCAGAAATGGCGAAATTCCAAAGATTCAAACGCCACTCTTCGGAACGACGCGACATCCCGCACTCTCAGGCCTCGTTATTCAGACCTTCCCTAGAGCAATCCGCAATCCCGTAGTCGTCCGGAACCACCTTGAGCTCTTCCTTGGGTTTGTCGACTTCTGTCCCGCTGTCCTTGTCCTTGGGCTTTTTACCAAGCTTGAGCGAATCCTGAATTTCCTTGGTTTTCGTGTTGAGATCCTTGTCGACCACTTCCCATTGCGCACTGGCCGCTCCCGCCATGCTGAGCAGCACCAGTCCCATGAAGACCCGGGAAAAATGTCTGAACTTGATTGCCATGGTGTTCTTCGCCTCCTGTGACACAAATAAAGATGGTGCGGTGTGGAACCGCTTCGCGTGCCTGGACTGACTATGCATCTTCGACCTCCTTGTCCTTGGCCGACTTGCGCTTACCGGAGCCCTTGCGGTTGGCATAGAAATCGGCCAACCACTGCTCCGGCGTCAGTTGGTCCACGGTGACGCCCAGCTTGCCGGCCTTGCCCGCCAGAATTTGGTGCATGATCTCGATATTGTCGGTGGACGAGGAAATCACCGACAGCGCGTCATCCATCCCGCGCAGGTTGAGCTGGCACACCGCCGACGCGTGGCCTTGCTTAACCAGGAAACAGCGCGAACGCTCATCCAGCGACACCACGACCTGGTATTCGGCGTCGGTGAGCTTGAGCCCTTCCATGTAATCGTCGCGGCTGGCATTCGGGTTCGGCAGCAGGATCATGGTGGCCGTCTGCTCGATCAATGCAGCGGCAATGTCGCTGGCCAGTGCGTCTTCGGGACTCTGTGTGGCGAAAATGCCCAGGCCGTTCTGCTTTCGGATGGTCTTCTGCTTGTTCTTGGCAAATTCCTTCAGGCCACCCTTGCCGTCCAGGATCTTCCAGAACTCGTCCATCACGTAGATCAGCGGGCGGCCGTCGATCAGCGCTTCCAGGCGGTGCAGCAGGTAATTGATCACCGGCACGCGCACTTCAGCGTTGTCGATCACGTCGGTGTAGTCGAACCCGATGATCGACGCCCGCGTCAGGTCGATCGTATCCACCGGATTGTCGAACACCCAACCGAGCGAATTGCCAGCGGTCCAGCGGCGCAGACGCGCATACAGGCCGTCGTCGCCCATGTTGGGCAGACTCTTGCGGAAATTGCTCATGCTGCGCAGGTGCATCGGCGTGTCCAGCATGCCTTCCACCGCGCGATAGATGTCCTCTTCCTCACGGGCGCTGTATTCGGCCTTGCCGCCCAGCACCTTGATCAACTCGGCCAGGAATTGGGTGTTGGCTTCATTGCGCTCGCATTGGAAAGGGTTGAAGCCAGTCGGCGAACCATTTTCCAGCGCCAGGTAGTTGCCACCGCACGCGCGCACGAAGATCTCCGCGCCGCGGTCCTTGTCGAAGAAGAAGATGGTCGGAATCGGGTCGAACTTCTGCACCTGACTCAACAGGAAGTTGATCAGCGCCGTCTTACCGGTACCCGACTTGCCGATCACCATCGTATTGCCGATGGCCTTCTCTCCCAATGAGTTCTCGGACGGATGCGTCGCATGGAAGTTGAAGTAGTACGGCTGCCCATTGGTTGTCTGCAGGGTGGTGACGCAGTCGCCCCATGGATTGTTGTGCTGCTTGCCCTGGGCAAAATTGTGCAGCGGCGACAAGCCAAGGAAGTTCAGCGAGCTCAGGTTGGCAATGCGCGTACGGAAGCGCCAGTTACCTGGCAGCTGCGAATAAAACGACGAGGCGATCGCAAGATCTTCCTTGGCCGAGACGAAGCCGGCATTGGACAATTCGGCTCGGGTGGTTGCGATCTGCCTAGCCAGCTTCTCCTGGCTGTCGGCATAGACAGCCAATGTGAAATGGTATTCGCCGAGCACGAAGTTTCCTGAGGCAACATCGTCCATCGCGACATCGAGATCGCGAATCTGGGTCGACGATTTGTCGCCTGAAGAAACCATCATCCCCTTGGTGCGTTCCAACACCTTCAGCGCATCGTGTCGGCCGACCGGGCTGAACGAGTGGGTCATGACGTATTCAAAATCCAGGTACTTCAGGCCATTGAGAATGCCCGGATAGGTTCCATCCGCATATTCCTTGATATTCAAGATGGCGCCAAAGTGATTAATTCCGTCTGGAGTACGAATGACGAAATCGCCGGTCTTGTTGGCGAACATGTGCTTACTGACGGGCAAATACGCGGGCACCGGAGCTGGCAAGACCGGCACAGGCTCATCGATCCGATTCAACAAGTAGCCCAGAAACTCCAAGGTCTCGGAGAAAACCAGGCCGTTCTTTGCCTCGTACATACCGAGACGGTACGGCGTATAATCCTTAAGCACGGCTTCGACATTAGTAGCCAGTTCGACAACTTTCGCGACAGCCTGTTCTTCCTCGGCGCGAATCTTGTCCGGGTTCGCGGATTTCTCCACCAAGCGACGTCCCGTGACTACCGGCCTGTAAATCATGCTGAAATATAGCTCGTTCTGCATGATCTTTTGCGATGAAAGCGCTGTGTAATATTCGTCAGACAGAGTTTGATTGAATGCCTGCTTGAAACGTCCGCCTGCACCGATTCTGCGCCGACGCCGTACATCGTGGACCCAGAATGCAACGTTGGCGAAATCCGGGGCGCGCAGAGTCTGCAGAAGACGGTTAAACGTGTTGTGCCGTTGTTCGAGCTCGAACTCGTCTCGCCCCACAAACGGCAGCCCGCCCAGATGCCAGATCAACAGGTAGTCGCCAGCGGTCGTCTTGACGACGGACGGCGCAACATGCGTCGAGATGGAAACAAACTCGCTGATCGGACTGTCTGGACTGAACATGGTCTTACCAAATTTAGAGAGGAAGCATCACACCAAGCGACTATCGCAAACACCAACCCCACGCGGGTTGTGTGCGTGGGGTTGGTAAACGGCTACGTGCTTATCGCGATTTTCCCGGGGGATTCTTGCGATATTCATTTGGGCTGAAGACCCACATTCCTGAATAACGCTGAAGGTTTCGCGCACGCATTCGGAACAGCCAGCGTAATCCCAGCAACCTGAAAATCATTTCGTCACGCTTGGCCATCTGCTGCATGGCAAAGATGATGACTGGAATGGTCAACAGGTACCAAAGATTGGTGTACACCCCCAACAGCAAGCCACCACCCGCACCAATGAAGAAGGGGATGTAAGGCACCCCAAAAAACATGGCTGGGCGGGTGCATCCGCGGAAGAGTACGTCTTTATGCATAGTATTGAGCGATCTGCATCAGCGAACCGGTGATCGTCGAGCAATCACCCGAACTGCCGTTTTTATTCTGAAGGATCATGTTGGCGATCTGGCCAGCAGCACCGATGAGAACGCCACCAATGAGAATTGGCGAGACCTCGGAGATACGCTTGTGTGCGAAAGCGATCTGGTAGCCGGCCACGATGACTGCGATGGTGACCACTGCGATCGAGCCCATGTTCAACAGCTTGGTCACATTATTCAAAAAGCCACACACGCGGGTGTCGGTGTCTGCAAGACCATTGCCGTCTGCGGATGCACCGCCGGCCACCATCAGCAACGAAATGAATAGCAATGCCTTTACTGCCTGGGTGCCGACCATTTTGGCATCGGCGATCGTCTTGTTATCGATTTCAAACTTCATGTCTAACTCCTTGGGAACAGAGGGGGTCCAGCAGCCATATCCTTGGCAATTTCCATCCTAAAAAACGAATGCACTATCCACTTGCGGAACGGTTTGCGGTACTCGCTGCGTAGAAACGGGTGCAGATTGCTCGATCAGCGTCGAAGCCTGCGGACCGGAGGCTGGTACCGCCACCCCACGCCCCTGTCCGGTTGCCTTCACCACATACAGTTCGTTTTCTTCCGGAGCAGCTGCAGGAGCCACAGGCGCCACCCGACTCGGCAAGGAATATGCTGGTGCAGGCTGGGATAGCATAGGCCCTGGCGGTGAAGCCGCTGTGTGGCTCGCCCCGGAAAATTCCTGAATGCGACGAGCCACAATCGCGTCTGCCAACTCGGCTGCAGCCTGTCGCAGGGGATTTGCGGGCTTCAATTGCACCTGGCGGGTTGGCACGACCGCGATGGGCTCTGCGCCGGAAGACGCGACCGACTGACGAATGGAGGCATAGATCTTCTGCACGTAGCCATGTTTGAAGCCGGTTTCAAAATTTCCGGAGTAGTAGCAGCTAAACGACTTCCCCCAATTGGCGCCAGAACGCGAGTGGCATTCGGCCAGAATTTTTGACGCAGCGACCAAGTTAGGGCATTTGTCGAATGCCATCTCATAGGTAGCCAAACCGTACTTCTGCAGGTTGTACCGATTGACCTGACCTAGACCCAGCGAAAAGTTGTAACCCTTCTGCTCCAGCATCTTCGCTGTGGCGACGGCCTCAGCCAGACCGCGTGGCTCGCGCACCAGGCGTCCACCAACGACACCAATGGCGTAGGGATTACGCGACGACTCGACACGGACAACGTGCTGCATTACCTCGCCGGGGACGGCCAGTCCAGTGCACCCCATCAGTTCCATGCCAGGCAACATGTCAGTACTCCTTCCAAAACCAGATCAAAATCAGCGACGAACTCGATGCCCTAGTCGCCGCGCAGGGTGCGAAGAGGATCGAAATCGATACCCGTGATGAAGCGCCGTCCAGCGTGCGCCTTGATGTGAACCACGATGTCGATGGTCATTCTCAACAGACGTTTGATCACCTCGAACTCCAGACCGGAGCCCTCATTGGAGGCCTTCACCATCAACGCAAGCTGGTCCCAGGTCTGCTCAACACTTCCGGCATGGCAACTGGTGATGGAGCCAGGATGGCCCGACGCGCAGTTGCGAATGAAGTAGAACGACTCATCACCGCGCAACTCGGCAAGGATGATGCGGTCTGGCTTCATACGCAGGCAGGCCTCCATGCAGCTCTTAGCAGTCACGTTGCTGGCGCTTTGACCGCCCTTGGAATAAAGCAGGTGCACAGCGTTCGGCTGACTAATGAATAGCTCCCTGGCGTCCTCAATCGTCACCAGGCGCTCTTCGTTCGGAATGTGGTTGACCAACGCCTTCATGAAGGTCGTTTTGCCGCTACCTGTCGCCCCGGCAACAACGACATTTTTCTTGTAAAGCACGCACTTCTTGAAAAACTCTGCGTAATCGCGCTTGCGGCGCAGCTCAAGCAATTCTTGGTCGTGATCGCTTACATCTGCCGATTGCTCAAGCACTTCGTCGAAGAAACCGTCGTGCTTGTACTGCTCAAGCGACTTTGTGTGCTTCGAAGGAAGTCGGATCGTGATGGACACCTTGCCCGCATCGCAGGCAGGAGGCATCACGAACTGCGCACGTTGCCCGGTCGGAAACGTCAGCGATACGACAGGGTCGGCATCGGTGATGCGTTGCCCGGTGTTGCTCTCATTGACGACCGCCGTACAGAACTGCCGAGCGCGGTCGTAGGTGAGGGATGGCACATCGACTCGCTGCCATCCATGGATCGTCTCCAGGTACAGCTCACCAGGACGATTGATGCAAATTTCGGTCACGTCAGGCGAATTCAGATAGTCCAGAATTCCCAGCACGGAGTACTGGTAATCCAGAAAGTCATTGGAAATACGCGCTGTCGGGGAGTCATCGATCGTCATGGCAACCATTTCATTCACTTCGGCAGGACAGCCGAGAAATCGACGTCCTTGGCAACGTAGACGTTCAACACGGTTCCTTGGTTGATCGTCAGTGTGGCAGGACGACGTCCCGACTTTACAACCGCCTGCTCCGCAAGCTGCTGCATGCTACGCGCGGTATTACTCTCAAACGGTTGCTGGGTAACGATGCCGGAGCCCACGCCAATTGTTGTGGTCTCGGGGCCATATTCCGCTGCTGCATACTTGAATGCGTCGCTCAGCAGACTGATGAACAGTGCTGAAGCAATTTTGTTACCCCAATGTGCGTTGTAGTTACCCGGATGACCGGAGCTCCCGAGCGTATCGATGCCAGGACCCATGAGCGTGACATCCAAACCGGTAGGCGTAGTAACGCGGTCCCAGACAACTTGGAGACGATGAGAGGTCGGCTCACCGGCGCTGTACTGACCCAGCATCTTGGACCCTTTCGGAAGAAGCAGGTTGTGCCCATTGATGGAGTAGACCGGCTCGGTGACGATGCACGATGTATAGCCGCCGAAATCGGAGATGATGCGAGTCTCCAGGATGCAGCGAATATAGGTACCGCGCACTAGCAGACCGTCCGGGTTGCTGATCGGCTTGGCGAGCGTGACCGGACCATCTTCCTGAGTAGGCGCAGGCTGTGCCCCAAGTTGACCGGGAACCCCACCGCCATTTGCAGCAGACTCGGCAAGGATGCGACGCTCCAACAGCGTTGGCCCGCGCTGACGTTCCGGTGCGGAGCTGACCTCTTCGCTATTGTCGGTCGGCATTGGCGGCAGTGGCGGCAAACTGGGCTGCTGAGCTAGCGGGACTGGCGCTTCCTCAACCGGCGCAGTCATGCTCTGCGGCAACGCAGGTGCGACCACCGTCTCGGTACGCGGCTTCGGGGGCGCGGAATCCTCCCCGCTTTGCGTCGCTAGCCAGAAGATGGCGAGAATCAAGAGAGCTGCAATGGCTGCAAGAAACACCAGGGCCTTGCGATTAAGTCGCTTGATGTCGCTCGATCTTAAGATCGGCTCATTGGCATCCAGGTCCGGTTCCGCACTGGCCTGCTGGCGCGCGAAGTAAGGATTGTTGCGCTCGTTGTGGTCACTGTTGTGCTGCTCATCGCCGCCATGGTTCTGGATGCGCTCATCAGGGCTGTTTGGAATATTCGAATTCACTTTTGCTTGTTCCTTCGCAGACCGACGACGTTATCGCCATGACGAACCACCAGGAAAGGGTAGGTTCCGTGCACGATCAGAGTATTTCCTTCCACCGTCGTATTAACGAGAAAATCTTCGGCGTGCTCTTTCTCGCGAGCGAAGACCGCAGGAAAATTTCCAGTCGGAAAACGCGTCAGATCCATATTGATATAAGTGAATTTACCGTCATCATAGACACGGCTTGGGATCAACCAGGACTTCTTGGTCCGTGTCGCATAATCGTAATCGTAATAGTAACGACGATCCTTCAAGATCTTGGCATTCAGTAGCGGGCCGTTCTTCGAAGTATCCGCATCCGCGACATTATTGAAGCTTGTGTCCTTCGGGTAGGTAAACACAACCTTATATTGGACACCCGCTTGCTTCGCCTGCTCAAGACGTTGCCAATCTGTTGCCACCACCTTGAGCTCAAGAATATAAGAATGCGTCGCGGTACGAATCATCATGTTCGTATCGACGTCGACATTTTTAGGCTTGAGATAAAAAACATTCTCTCGCCGCGTGAGCTCCCATCCACCAGTGAAGCCGGTGCTGTAATCCAGAATTTTTTCGTTCGGGCTCAGCTCCACCTGAGTGGTAATGCCAAGGCCTGTGCGCACCTGATAGATACGATCGGGTGCATACTCATATTCCTGTACCACCTGAGCAGCTGCTGATAAGGCACACAGCGCAAGTGGTAGCGCTGACAACAACGCAACCCCTTAGGGAAGGTCTGAATAACGAGGCCTGAGAGTGCGGGATGTCGCGTCGTTCCGAAGAGTGGCGTTTGAATCTTTGGAATTTCGCCATTTCTGGCGCTTTCCGTGGGAATTTCCTGGTTTACAGGCGCACGCTCCCCATAGCCGGCAGCAACTGCTTTCGCTTCATCCACAGATTGGAGAGCGCAAACAAGGTCAGCACGTGTGCGGTGTTTTTGGCCAGGCCG
>NZ_VZPL01000107.1 GCF_008801575.1 Xanthomonas cissicola
CGGCCTGGCCAAAAACACCGCACACGTGCTGACCTTGTTTGCGCTCTCCAATCTGTGGATGAAGCGAAAGCAGTTGCTGCCGGCTATGGGGAGCGTGCGCCTGTAAACCAGGAAATTCCCACGGAAAGCGCCAGAAATGGCGAAATTCCAAAGATTCAAACGCCACTCTTCGGAACGACGCGACATCCCGCACTCTCAGGCCTCGTTATTCAGACCTTCCTTAGCAGCGTACTTGCCATGTGCCTGAAGCCATGGATGGTACTTTCATCTTTCTCAATGCCGCAGCGGCGCGCGGCTACGAGGATGGCATTGCCCGACATGTGCTTGCGCGGGTCGCGTCCGCCAGGGAAAACGAACTCGCCGCGCCCGGTCAGGGGATGTAGGTCACGCAGAATTTCCACTGCCTGAGTCGAAAGGGCGGCGATATGGGTGCGATTGGTCTTGGTCACGAAGTAACGCCACTGCCCGGCGTCGAGGTCCAGCTCCGCCCACCTCATGCGGACAAGCTCGCCGGGTCTGGCGAACAGCAAAGGTGCCAGTCGCAAGGCACTCCTGACCACTGGCCTACTGGTGCTGATGTCAATCTTCCGCAGCACGGTGGTCGCTTCCTCCGATGTGGTGGCAGCAGCGAACGGCATGGATCGCCATGGAGTCAGCGCTCCTTTCAATGCACCTGTCGGATCGGCTTCGGCCCGGCTAGTACGCACTGCGTACCGAAAGACTGCGCCGCAGGTCTGCAAGGCTCGATGAGCGGTCTCGATGGCGCCTCGCTGTTCGATCCGCTCCAAGTGCTTCAGCAGTTCCGGGGCGGTAATGGCTGCGATGGGGCTGCTACCGATCCAGGGAAAGATGTCGGTCTGCAAGCGGCGGATGATCTTGTCCGCGTACTGGATACTCCAATCCTTCTGCTGTTTGGCGAACCACTCTCGGGCGACGACCTCGAAGCTGTTCGCGGCGGCGGCCTCGCCAGCGGCCTTGACGGCCTTCCGCTGTTCGCCAGGGTCGATCTTGGCCGCAAGTAGGCGGCGCGCTTCCGCCAGCCTCTCTCGCGCGTCTGAGAGGCTCACTTCCGGATAGGTGCCGAACGACAGGGTGTTGCGCTTGCCAGTGACCGGGCGGCGATAGTCGTAGCGCCACCAGCGTGCGCCGTCGGGTCGTAGCAGCAAATACAGGCCGTTGCCGTCGCGCAGCTTCTGAGGCGTGGCGGCGGGTTTCGCTTTACGGATGGCGGTATCGGTGAGAGGCATTGGACGGCTCCTTGACGGTAACAGAGTAGGGGATGCCCTCGCTACCGCCAAAATTACCGTCACCTACCGCCGGATTTGCGCGGTCTAGGCTAGACTGCCTCGGAAACAAAAAAGGCCGGAAAGCCTTGTGTCGCAGGGCTTTCTGGCCTCGTTTGCACCGTCTAGGACGGAAAGATGGTGGAGCGGATGGGGATCGAACCCACGACCTTCGCAATGCGAATGAGGTTTCAATCTCTTCGCCCCAATCCACTCAAAGACTTTGTTCTTCAACGGCTTTTGACAAAGCCAAAAAGAGTCTTTTAGATCAATGGCTTACCGGCATATTTTCGCCTGCCGCGATTTTCGGTAGGTCCGAGTACACGCCGGGATTCTGTATCCTACCGAAAAATTTGTCCACGCAGTGGAGCGGAATTGGAGCAAAGAATCCGATCCACTCTGACCACTTAGCTATCTTCGTCGGCCTCAGCAGCCGACGACTCTGCTTGGCGTAGAACGAGTTGCGTCGCATCTTCAGAGAGGTCCGGCGGATACCCATACTTGGCAAGCAACCGGCGCACGCTCGGCTTTGAGCTCCTCACGCCGTGCATCAAAAGAGTCGGATATGTATTTCAGGAACAAGAGTCCAAGCACGACGTGCTTGTACTCTGCGGCGTCAACTTGACCGCGCAAGGCGTCAGCCGATTTCCAAAGCGTGTCCGTGTAGGCGACTTCGTTGTTGTTGGCCATATATGCAGCTATTGACTTTGCTCGTGGTGGTGGATAGACATCGCTGCCGGCCAGTCTGGCCGCAGGCGGACTTCTCCCAGAATCGTTGAATTATATCGGTATCTCAACATATACTTCGGTAGATTCAGCGCTTTTCCCGTCTTCAGTTGGCCAGCGTTTTCCCGGGCTGCAACCGCAGCGCCATCCGAACCGGAAACAACCCCGGTCGATGTTCCGGGCAGTGCCGTGGCGGGGCGTTGGTCGCCTCACTGAGGCCGTTTAACAGGAGGGCAGGCTCCTGTAGAGCGACACAAGCCTGCAAGGAAAGCCCCCGAGCATTCAACGGATCGGCGGCAAGTACAAAGTTCGATGCATAGCGCACACGCGGACGCTTCCCATAGTGGATAGCTGCAAGACCGGACCGAACAAACAGCGCCGCAGCTAGTGTTTGCTATGCATGCCCTCGGGCGCGGGGGATACCGTTGAGACATACGTACGTTTCCTTTTGCCACCTGACCCGTACGGCAGGCGATGGGGCGATTGCAGAAGGCGTACGTCCATGCAACGCTCCAAACCTCTGTCCGCCGCCAGTCATGCTGGCACCTCGCTCGCATATCTATCGTCGCTGTATCCGCCCGCCCTGTCCGTCGCACAGGTAGCCGCGATCACCAGCGAAGCGCCCCAGACAATCCGTAACCGGCTGAGCGCCGGCACATACCCTGTCCCATCGTTCAAAGTCGGCCGGAAGCGCGCTTTCCGCCTGGTTGATGTTGCGGCGTTCATCGATCGGCAATGTGCCGATGACCCGTCCAATCCCTCCAATCGGCAAGTCCGACGAGGCCGACCGACGAAGGTCCAACAGGTAGCGAAACTGCAAGCGCAGACGAGCGCTCCCCAATCCGCCCCCTCATCCGAGTTGGTAGGGGGGGCGCGATGAACGTAATGGTTCGAATCGACCTGTCGGCATGGCAAGCCGGATTTGACGCCGGCGAAGCGGGTCTCCCGATGACTCCGTGCCCGCAAAATCTCGACCCGTTTTCGTACTTTTCTGGATGGATCGAGGGTGACGCCAAGAGGCAGGGGTTCGAGCATAGCCTTGGAGGTGCTGCATGAAGAGCCTCCGGGTAGCCCACGATGCACTGGAAGAGCGCCCTAGCGAAGAGCCCGTTACCTACGGTCAAGTCGCTTCAGCTCCGGCTCACGCAACGACGACGTCGCGGGAAGAACGGCTGATCAAGTTTGGCCTATCAATTGAGTCGGAACCACCCAGTGGCGACGATATGACCTTCACGCATGCCGTTTTTTGCCAAGTCGGTCTTCCGCGAGCGAAGGTGCTGGGACGGGAGTTTGTGCGGCAATCCGGCTCTGTCTGGCTAAGCGTGCAGGCTGGGCTCCTCGATGAAGGCAACGGACCGGTGGTCCAGCCCATTCCGTATGGAGCGATGCCGCGCCTCGCGCTCGCGTGGGTGTCCACCTATGCGAAACGGCACAAGACACGCGAGATACCGATCGGCGACAGCGCCGCGGAGTTCCTTCGCCTGGTTGGAATGGACTCGCAAGGAAATCGGTACGTCACGCTGCGCAAACAAATGCATGCA
The DNA here is from genome assembly GCF_008801575.1 of Xanthomonas cissicola. GTDB lineage: Bacteria > Pseudomonadota > Gammaproteobacteria > Xanthomonadales > Xanthomonadaceae > Xanthomonas > Xanthomonas cissicola. The sequence continues at coordinate 3,551 of NZ_VZPL01000107.1, forward strand.
CTGGCGGCGTGTCGGCTGCAGCTCGGATACAAAGGGCGCACGTTCAACGGTGAGCCGATCGAGCAATTCGACGCTTGGCTTGGCAACCGGGATGCTAGGCAACGATCTTTGTGGCCTGGCGTCATGCTGCTGTCGGAGAGCTACTTCCAAGAGTTGATGGAGAAAGGAGTCCCGCTGGACAACCGCGCCCTGATGGCCTTGAAAGGTTCAGCATTGGCGCTTGATGTCTACGCTTGGCTGGCCTATCGCCTGCATCAGATACAGGGGCGCGGGCCGAAGGTTTACTGGCGAAATCTACGTGAGCAATTCGGCCAAGAATACAAGGGCAAGGACCCGGACAAGGACTTCAAGAAAAAATTCCTGACAGCGTTGCAAGCCGTGATGGCGGTCTACCCACAGGCCAAGGTCAAGCGCATAACAGGCGGCCTGCTATTGATGGCATCACCACCACCGATTCGACCCGCTGTGCATGCTGTTAGCAAGCCTGTGGACTCTACAAATTATCCACGTTAGATCGGCCCCCGCGAAGACGTTAAATCGGCCCCCTTCACAAGGGGCTTACCACGTTAAATCAGCCCCCATTGGCGCGTTAAATCGGACCTCCCCTAAACCTGTAAGGTTTGCTTGTAAAGGTTCCTGTAACTTCTTCTGGTAGTTGGTGCCCGTGGACTTGTGGACAATGCGCTTCGCGCACCAGCGACGGCCCGTGGACAACCGCAAGCGGTTGCCCACAGTCCGACGCCTTTGCCCACAGGGTCCACCGGCCTATTCGCTACATGTGGACAATGCGCTGCGCGCACCGCCCCTTCGGGCCTTTGCCCACATTCCGCTTTCCCAGCTATCGATACGTACGATCGGCAATAAAAGCGGCAGCATCGACGGCTCTGCTCACCTTGTCTCCACCCAGGAAGCTACCTAACGAGCTCGCCCGAACGCACAATTTGACCGTAAGTCTCGATGGCTTCTTGAACGGCCGCATCATCGTCGATACGCAAGCTCCGGCGCTCGTCGCTGAGCCGCTTTTGCAGCTCAAGCACTTCGTCAATTCGACGCACGTCCGGCCGTGACTTTTCCCGTTCTTTGCTAATGTCGCGCGATGCGACCGCGATCGCGTTGCCGATCGTCTCGAGTGCCGTCTCGTAGTCCGCCAGTTGATCATCCGTCCAGGTCATCACATCGCCTCTCGTCCTCGTCGATTCATAAAGCCTGTCACGATCGACTTTGTTTCACAATCTGCCGACCTTGCCGAGTGAGCTTCCATCGTCGTCACGCTTGTCTTCCCATCGTCCATCGATCGGCGTTGCTTGCTCCTAAGGCTGCGCACTTTACATGCAACCCGTGAGCAGTAAGAGAGTGCCGTTTTGATGACCGAAAAATGTCTTATCGATTGGCACATGTCTGGGAGAAACAACACACTCCCAGCTGACGAGTAGTGCGCCGAAAGGAGTTGCTTTGAACTATTCAGAGTTCCTCTTTGCATCCTTCGATTTCGATTGAAAAAAATCGTCCACGCAAGCTACCTTCAAACTTCCAACAACGACAGCGTAACTTCGGGGACAGGGTAGGGTTTGCTATACCGCCATAAATGGCGTCCTAGCAACCGGCAGCGCACCAGTCGTTTCACTCCCTACGCGCAGCCTACCGTCCCTGCTCAGGGCTTCGCCCCGAGACCCCGAATTCGAGAGAGATTGGCGTAACAGTGAGTACGAGCGAACAGCGACGAAGGACCAGCATGCTTCCGCCGATACGGTGCTATGAGGACGAGGAAACTTTGGTCCGCGAAAGGGTACGTGATTGCGGTATGAGCGTCGGGCAATTTGTGCTCGCAGCCGCGCTTGGCCGCCGCACGCGCACCAAGATCGAAACACATATTCTCAATGAGCTTCGCAGGCTCGACGGCTTTCCGCGAAGCCGCTCGGCGGAAGCGCCGTGAAATCCAAGAGACCGTCACGGACGCTACCGCCCGGAACGTGCTGTACAGCGTCGTCGCATCCGAGACGCTGCGGGAGCGCGATCGACTGCGGCGCGAGATCCGCAAAGAGTGTCAGGCGCTGTACGCTGATCCGACGAATCGTAGGCTGTCATATCGCGAATGGGTGGAGCAACAGGCGGCCACAGGCGATAGCGCGGCTATCGGCCAGCTACGGGGGCGCGTTCGAGCTTACCGGCAGCGAACAATTCAAGCGACGCGCGATCGCCCTTATGGTGGAGCATGGAATTGACGCCCGGCTTCGAGACGCCGAGCAAGAAGCGTTGCGGCGTGCCAAAGCAGCGGCCGCAGCGAAGCAAACGCTCTGTCGTCCCGGTAAACCCCGAAGGGGCAGTCCGTCGCGTTGAATATTGGGATGTCATGGACGGAGTCAGCGTTTCGGTCTATAGTAGGCTCAGGTATTACCTTTTGCTACGGAGGCCGTGTCATGGTTACGGCAACTTCCATCAAGCTTGATGATGAATTGAAAGGGCGGGTTCAGCACTTGGCAGAGGCGCGCCGGCGTACCCCGCATTGGATCATGCGCGAAGCCATTGAGCAGTACGTCGAGCGCGAGGAAAAGCGCGAGGCGCTGAACCGGGACACGCTCAAGGCATGGGATGAATTTCAGGCGACTGGCCTGCACGTGACCGCTGAGGAAGTGGACAAGTGGCTCGCGAGCTGGGGAACTGACGACGAACTGCCTCCGCCAGAATGCCACAAGTAATCTTTGCGCCGGCGGCGATCGGGGACATGCTACGGCTGCGTGAATTCCTGAGGCCGAAGAATCCCGATGCCGCGAGGCGGGCCGGCGAAGCGATTAGGCGCGGCGTCCAGGCTCTCGGTGCCCACCCTCGAATGGGGCGGCTCATAGAAGATCTGTCTGAACAGTATCGGGAGTGGCTTATCGATTTTGGGGATAGCGGCTATGTGGCTCGGTACCGCTTCGATGGCGATACCGTCACGATTTTGGCCGTGCGACACCAGAAGGAAGCGGGGTACTGATCATGACAGATGACGAGGCCAAAGCGCGGATCGAAGTGCTCTACGACGACGCAGCGGCGGTCTTGGCCGAGCAGGGGCTGTCGCCCCTGCAGGCTTACCGTCTGGTGCTCGAGCAGGTCACGGTTCGGGATGAGCCGACTTTGCGATTGCTAGCCGAGACGGCGGCGCATGATCGATGGTTTCGGGAGCAGGTTCGAGAGGGGTTGGAGGAAGCCCACTATCCGAATACGAAATGGATATCTGACGATGAAGCGCGGAAAAGCCATGCCAGACAGCGAGCCGAACTGCTCGCCCGGATCGGAAAAGGCAATGAATGACAACTACGTCCGCTGCGGCACACCGCTGGTCTATACCGGCGAGCTCGAATTGCGGCCCGATATTCTCGCCGAACTCGGCGAGCAGCAGTCGGATCAGAAGGCCTCACGGTCTACTGATCTACTCTAGGCGCCCCGCCCGTGTGCTGGAACACGCGGGCAGGACTTCCACTACACCACCTGGATAGAGGTGATGACATGGCAACTAAACATCGTATCAGCTCGGATGCAATCCGGTTCGAGATCGCTCGCCTTCAATGGGCGAATGCCCTCATGCGTGCGGCCAACAAAGCGCTGGCGAAGGGCGATAAAGCAGCCCTGAACGATATGGGCTTCTCGATCGAACACGCCGACGAATTGGAGGCGAATGGTGGTTTCCCATCGACGTCGATCCGCAACAACACGCGGGCGATCACCCATTTGCGGTCGATTGGTGAGCCTTATATGACCTGAAGCTGGCCCGGCCGCCGTCCACTGAGGCCGCCGTGGGGACGTCGATCCCGGTAGCGGGTGAACGGCATATCGATCGCAGCTATACATGGAGGAATCCATATGTCGGCCCTGCCGATTCCCATGGATCGCTTCTGGCGGGCGGATGACCCACTCCCGGAAAACCGGGCCAACGTAAAGTAGAGACTTCGCCGGCATGGGCCCCCGTCATCACGAGGAGTCAAGGTGGACAACGGGAGTGAGTTTGCCGGCAAGGTCATGGATCGGTGGGTATATGAAAACGGGGTGGAGCTGGACTTCTCCCGGCGTGGCACACCAACCGATAACGCCTTGGTGGAAACTGCCTATCGAGTCGTCCCTGAAAAACCCCTGTCAAACCTCCATTGCCATGTTTGCGAGCCGCATAGTGCTTGAGCACGTTGAGGAACGCTCCCGCACCACCTGCAACCAGGCACGCAAAAAGGCGATCCAGCGCAGC
>NZ_VZPL01000108.1 GCF_008801575.1 Xanthomonas cissicola
GAGCAAGAGCGGATGTGTTTGACTACATCGAGCGACGCCACAACCCAAGGATGCGGCGAAGGGCGGCCAAGCAGGATCAGAAGGTTGCAGCTCTTTTACAACCGTCCGTGATATCGGGGTAGAACCCGCATCCAGCTGCTGGACTACTGGTTCGAACTGACGCGGAAGCCTTTCCCTACAAAAAAGGAGTTGGCTCAGCGCATCGGATGCACCGAGAAAACTATTCAAAACAACATCCGGGAGCTTGAGGACGCCGGGCTGGTGCAGCGCGTGCTGCGCAAGACCACAGCAGGCGACTGGAACAGCAACATCTACGACTTGAGTGGACTGGTTGCGAAGGTGCAGGCACTTGAACCCGAGTTCGCCCAAGAAAAACAGGAACGGGCTGCCCGGAAGGCGCAACTCCAAAAGCCAGGCGGTCTAAAGTCGAAGTCGAAGTAAAAAAATACCCCGGCCGCGTGCCTTGTGGGCAGAGACGGTAACGGGGTGTACGGAAGTAGACTACCCCACTGGGCAAGCTTTTGCAATTGCCATGGTGGAGGCATTCAGGAAGATGAGTCACGACAATTTTGAGGAAGCGCTGTCCCTGGAGCGCTTTGGCCGCTACTTGGCTTGGGCAGCCGGCGACCGTTGCCAGGCGATCGCCCTCTATGGGCTCAATACGCGCCTTTCGGAAAGCCTGTATACGCCTCTACAAACGTTAGAAGTGGCGCTGCGCAACCGAATACACACTGTCCTCGCCGAGGCTAAAGGGGATGAGTGGTATAGCGAAGCCGCCGCCGTTCTGCTCTCTGCGCATCAGTCCGAGCAGATATCGAAAGCCATCGATGAATTGGGCAAAGCCGGAAAGCCAGTGACGGCGGGCGGCGTGGTCGCCAGTCTCACCTTCAGCTTCTGGACAACGATGTTTAACAAAGACTACGAAACGTTGTGGCAGCAGACCCTTCATAGGGTCGTCGATCCTACTGCGCCTAAAGGGTTAAAGAGAAAGAGCTTCTCTGGGCCGCTGGCGCGCATCCGCGTATTGCGAAATCGAATAGCTCACCACGAGCCAATCCTTAGCTGGAATTTGAGCAAGCACCACAATGAAATCTTGGAGTTGATTGAGTGGTTGTCACCGCCGACACGGCGATGGTGTCACGAGAACGATCGCTTCCCGCAGGTGTACCCGAGCGAAGGAATCAAGCTGAGGCAGCAATAAGCTCCAGTGGCCAGGCCAGTGTGGATCGGCCCCCCGTGGCATACGAATCAAAGGCTTACGCGGTGCGGATCGGCCCCCCTCGGCGAGCCGCTCGGTGTAGCGGATCGACACGTACTGCACGCCCCGGTCGCTGTGGTGGATCAAGCGGATGCGCAATTTCTGGACCGTCGCGCCGAACCACACAGTCGGCCGCGTGCTGGAAAGCCTGATCGCCTACGGCATCGAGGTGAGCCGATCAACCGGCCGCCCGGTCGCGTCCACGAGACGCCCGTAGGGTGCAGGGCGCGCGGTGTAGCGGATCAGGGTGCCGAAGGCGTCAAAGACATGGCTCTTGTGGACTTCATGTATATATATACCTACCTATATACTTACATACCTGCTCGAACAGCTCGCGCTCGAACTCGACGCCAGCCACCACCAGCGGCTCGCCGCTGGGCCAGCGCTTGGGCGGCTGGTGGTCACTGATGACCTGCACGTCCGTGTCATCAGTGACCACGGTCACGTCGGCGGCGTGCAAAGCGGCTTGCTTGCTCGAAGCGGCAGGTGTTGGGTCGAATGTCCAAAAGCGTCGGTAGGTATATATATACTTACCGAGTCACAGGGCCGGGGATGCACCCGGCAGGTCGAGGGCCAGCCGCCGCGCTGCCCATCGGTATGTATATACATAGATAGGAGCACCCATGATCTTTGCGTGTGTCAACACCAAGGGCGGCGTCGGCAAGACCACGACCGCCGTGCATCTGGCAGTGATGCTGGCCCGTCAGGGCAAGACGCTGCTCATCGACGGCGACCCGCAGGCCTCGGCCGCGAGTTGGGCGGCATGGCGTCGTGAGACGCAGTACGACCCGTCGCCCACCACCACCTGCCTCGCTGGCAAGGCGATCTTGGCCGAAGGCAAGCAACTGGCCACCGGCTTTGAGCACGTCGTCGTCGATGCAGGCGGCCGTGATTCCGTGGGCCTGCGCTCCGCGCTGCTGCTGGCCCAGCGTGCCGTGATCCCGGTCGGTGCCTCCAATCTGGACGCAGCGGCCATGACTGACCTGCTGGAAGTCGTCGAGCTGGCCCGCGACTACAACCCCGAGCTGGACGTGCGCGTGCTGCTGACCCGCGTCGATCCACGCACCAAGGATGCGGCCGAGATGCTGGAATTCTTGGCCGAGCAGAAGCTGACCGTGCTGCCCACCAAGGTCTGCGAGCGCGTGGCCTTCCGCCGCGCCATTGGCGAGGGTGCGACCGTTCAGGAGCTGGGCCGCGATCAAGCCGCCATCGCCGAGATGGAAGCCTTCTTCAAGGAGGTGATGGCATGAGCATGAAGGGCAAGCCCAACACGGCGCAGTTCAAGCCGCCCAAAGACCCGACCGCCTTCCTCGAAGGCGGGGAGGCGGACAAGGCCGAGAAGCCGCTGGTGGCACCTGCTGCCGTAACCACGACACCGGCCGCCACGCCGCCCGCTGCCGAGGAAACGCAGCGCTACGGCCGCGCACGGGTGCAAAAAATCTTCAACTTCCCCGAGGAACTGGCTGATCACCTGCGGCGCGAAGCGCTCAAGCGCTCGGAAGAGAAGGGCGGCCGGGTCACGGAGAAGGACATCGTGATCGAGGCACTGGAAGCCTTCCTCAAGGGTTGATAGGTATATATATACCTATATATTTATGTATATAACGATTTCCAGTATGGAATATAGTCCATACAAGTAACGGCACCAACACCATGCAGCGAAAGTTGCAACGAATTCTGATATTGTTGCGGTTGGGCGCGGAACAGGGTATAAATGATGCTGACGACAACTGCTAGTGTGGTCGCGCCGAAGGTTTTGAAGGAACTCATCGCCGCTGGGTCGGTTTCCGCCGCCCGAGTGGAACCCGGTGACAAGGGCCTTCTGATCCTGGTGCGGGCCGGAATGAATGAGCGAGTGCTGGGTGCTGCCCGTGGCGGCCTCCGGTACTTCCAGAGTCTCGATGGCGCTGCAAGCGTTTTGCAGGGCTACGGGATCATGAAGTTTGATGTGAACACGGAGCACTGGGTGCCCAAGACGATGGTGCGGGGCTACAAGCAAGCCCCGGCGTCTGTGGATGCCGACGAGTGACCGTCATGGCAAAGGAGAGAGCTGACCAGACAGCAGAAAACTGGAGAGTCAGAAACGACAAAGCCCGCTTTGGCGAGCGGGCCTTGACAGATAAACAGGGCAGGGTGCCCAGACAAATACAGCGTTCGCTTTGGCGAGTGAACCCTGTACCAGGGCAATAAAGCGACTCAAAGTGCTTCTATTGTACGAGTCTTAGCCCCTGCGCGCAAGCGTGCGCACGCCCCTAAGGGACGTGTGATGAGGGGTTATGGCAGGTACAACGGCACAGAAACTAGACAACCAGACAGCACACCGCTTTTTACAGTCGGGCACCGCGCTCAATCGCGTGCTCACCGAAGCGCCCTATCTGCCGCGTTGCTCTGACGACAAGACGGCCACCCGCGTCCGGCCGCGCGAATACGCCATTCGCTACCCCTACATGCAGGTCAATCGGCCCGGCTTCGTGAGCTGGCTGATCTTCGACCTCGACCACACCAAGGCGATGATCTGGCAGGACGCTGGGCTTCCTGCTCCCAACCTGATCGTCCGCAACCGCCAAAGCGGCCACAGCCACCTCTACTACGCGATTCCCCCGGTCTGCACGACCGAGGCCGCCCGCAGCAAGCCCATCGCGTACATGAAGGCCGTCTACGAGGCCTTCGCTGCCCGGCTCGATGCCGACACCGACTTCCACAGCGGCCCCGTGGCCAAGACGCCCGGCCATCCTTGGTGGCTGACGCACGAGCTGCACGCCCACGTCTATGAGCTGGGGGAGTTGGCCGACTACGTGGACTTGGCTGTGTCCAGCCCGTGGGGCAGGGGGCCGCAGCTCGACGAGGTGAGCCATTCCCGGCACTGCATCCTCTTCGAGCACCTGCGCCACTACGCCTATTCCATCGTGAACCGTGAGCGCGAGCGCGGCTCGTTTGCCACCTTCACGCGGCTGCTCGAAGCCTACGCGCACAACCGCAACAGCTTCCAGAAGCTGGGCTTCATGGACAACCTGGCCCAGTCCTCACTCAAGGCCACGGTGAAGTCCGTTGCCCGCTGGACGTGGGATCGCTACACCGGCAGCGGACGGTGCCACCGGGGCGTGATGCAGCTCGACAAGGACTTGCCGCTGATCGAGCGGCAGCGCCTCGCCGCCGCCCGCACCCACGACGTGCGCCACAAGGCCACCGAGTCCAAGGTGCGCGCCGCATGCCGCTTGCTGCAACAGAAGGGCGAAGCCCTCACGCAAGCCGCTATCGGCCGCGTGGCGGGCCTCACTAGGCAGACGGTGGTCACCTACAAGCATGTACTCGAAGAAGTGCTCAAGCCCGTCCCCGTGGCGATTTTGGGGGGCGCTTCGGGCAATCTTGAGGATGTTAAACATGGTGCGCATCAGGTATCTGCTGCCCCGCAGGGGGCCGGGGTTCCGGATGTTGCTTCGGTGTCCTTTGAACTGTTTTCTACCGGCTTGGGTGTCGTGCCTGTTTTCGATGGCTGATATCTGAAAAGTGCTTTGGTTACATCCAACTGGGGTTCAGCCGACATACGTGTAAAAGTAGCTCACAAGGTCGGATTTCATTCATTGCATCAGTGAGTTAGCGGATATTTTGGCGCAACAAAATTTCCGTCGCTCCATGTCCAGTCTGGCCACAATCCCATCCCATGTTCCGATGTTCCCTCGTAATTTCGCTGTTTCCGAAGGGTGGCTTGCCAAAAACTGGTTACATCAGGCCGTCTCCGAAAAAAACGACGAGGACTCAAGAATGCGCCCTCTTTCGCCCGCTTCAGCCATCATTGCCAATGACCTGATCGACAACATCGACAACGGCCTCGTCGATCCTCACTCGCCCGATCAGGAAATCGCCGATAGCGTCAATTGGCGCCGCACCCAACACGGTCAGGACGCGTTGACGCAATTAGGTGAGATGGCACCTCCGTGGAGACGGCGTGTTCTGCCCGCCGATCCCACCCCGTATCAGATCCAGGAGATACGGCAACACCGCCTCAACCGCGCCTCCACCTCCATGCAGTCCGCGCCACCTGCGCCACCGCCGGCAGTGGCGTTGTCCGGAGAGCTTGCCTTTGACCCGATGGACTTTCTGGACATACCAGACACTCCAGGCGCTGCATCCTGTGCCGAAAGCGCCCCTGCATTACAGGAGGTTGCCAACCGGTCGGAGCTGTCGGTGCCTGCGGGAGAGTCCGTTGATTGCCCTGCAATCGCGCCCCCCCCTCCATTGAGCTATTCCCAGGGCGTTGGACACTATCCCGGCCCTTCCGTTTCATTGTTAGCCAATTCGTCGACGCACGCGCCCGCTCTTCCCTCACAGGCTCCCGGTTCGAGCATGCCTGGGCTAATTCCCAACTCCATGCTGGCCAAGCGCAAGAAGGTGCTCGACCCGGAAACGGGGCAAACCGTGTCAAGAGCCGCGCTGGCCGGGCGCCAGAAGGTGCTCGACCCGGAAACGGGGCAAACCGTGTCAAGAGCCGCGCTGGCCAAGCGCCAGAAGGTGATCGACCCGGAAACGGGGCAAACCGTGTCAAGAGCCGCGCTGGCCGGGCGCCAGAAGGTGCTCGACCCGGAAACGGGGCAAACCGTGTCAAGAAACACGCTGGCCAAGCGCCAGAAGGTGCTCGACCCGGAAACGGGGCAAATCGTGTCAAGAGCCGCGCTGGCCGGGCGCCAGAAGGTGCTCGACCCGGAAACGGGGCAAACCGTGTCAAGAAACACGCTGGCCAAGCGCCAGAAGGTGCTCGACCCGGAAACGGGGCAAATCGTGTCAAGAGCCGCGCTGGCCGGGCGCCAGAAGGTGCTCGACCCGGAAACGGGGCAAACCGTGTCAAAATCCGCGCTGGCCAAGCGCAAGAAGGTGCTCGACCCGGAAACGGGGCAAACCGTGTCAAAAGCCGCGCTGGCCGGGCGCCAGAAGGTGATCGACCCGGAAACAGGGCAAACCGTGTCAAGAAACACGCTGGCCAAGCGCCAGAAGGTGATCGACCCGGAAACGGGGCAAACCGTGTCAAAAGGCACGCTGGCCAAGCGCCAGAAGGTGATCGACCCGGAAACGGGGCAAACCGTGTCAAAATCCGCGCTGGCCAAGCGCAAGAAGGTGCTCGACCCGGAAACGGGGCAAACCGTGTCAAAAGCCGCGCTGGCCGGGCGCCAGAAGGTGCTCGACCCGGAAACAGGGCAAACCGTGTCAAAAGCCGCGCTGGCCGGGCGCCAGAAGGTGCTCGACCCGGAAACAGGGCAAACCGTGTCAAAAGCCGCGCTGGCCGGGCGCCAGAAGGTGATCGACCCGGAAACGGGGCAAACCGTGTCAAAATCCGCGCTGGCCGCGCGCAAGAAAAGGCGGTTGAACCGCCCTGGGGCGTGATAAGTGCGCTTTCAAGCTCCGAGTAGGCCCGGCATGAGGTTGGCTCGCTCAGGACTCAGTTGCTGCGCTCCCGGACTTCCGGGGAATACTTCACTGGCTTGGTCATCACCCATCCTCTCAAGAGTTGGAGCCTCCAGGAATCCCGGGGCGGTTCACTGCTCCCCGCCCTGAACGGCGAGGTTTGTCGCGCACCGGGTCAGCCGCCGGCGCTGCCGGCGTTCGTGTTGGAGCGCCCGTCCGGACGCAGGTGCGCCGGCGCGAGGCGCGGGGGCCGAGACGTCCACGCCTGGCCCACCGCTTCCCTCGGCCCTGGGGTGTAAGGGGCACCCCCGACGGGCCGGGGCGGCACCGCTGGCGCCGGCCGTGGACGAAGCGTGGACGGCCGCGCACCTGAGCTGACCACCCTTGGGGTGTCCAGCCTCCGGGCCGCTGTTCAGCGTCCCTGCGCGCCCCTACGGGGCTTGCCCGCCACTGCGCCTTACATCCCGGCCAGCTTGGCGCCAACGAAGCCGCCCACCACGCCGGCGACAAACGCGAACCCAGCCAGCAGCAGCACGAACCGCCGCGCCTTGCTCTCAAACGCCGCATTCGCGGCGACGAGCTGCGCCGCGCCGCTATTGAGCTGATTTCCGATCTGCGCGGCTGCATGTCGGCCAGCTTCGGTGAGCTTCTCGGCGTTCTTGTCGATGACCGACTCGAAATTGAGCTTGGCGGCCAGGAACGCCTTTCCGGCCGCGTCCGTTGTCGCCTTCTCGATCTTTCCGGCCAGCACATCGTCTGCTTGCTCGAAGCGACGCACGAGGGCGTCGGCATCTTGCAGCAGCTCGGCCATGAGGAGGGTCGGCAGGGATTCGTGTAAAAAACAGCCAAAAGTGAGCTAACTCGCTGTCAGCACAGAAATTTTTCACAACCTTCTGCCGATCCTCCATGCGGGTCCGTGATCGCCTTCATGTCTGCGCCTCACCCTGGTCGTCGAGGGT
>NZ_VZPL01000109.1 GCF_008801575.1 Xanthomonas cissicola
TGCTGCACGCGCGCACCGAGATCGAACGCTGGCGACGCGAATACAACGAGGACCGACCCAAGAAAGCAATTGGCGGCATGACGCCGTCCGCTTATGCCCAACATCTGGCAAACACCGATATCATTAACCCCGGACTCTAAACGCGGCCGCTACTCAGGGCGGGGGGACGTCGGCAGCCCAACAGTTTGCGCCATCAAGAGCTGATGAATCTTCAACTCACAGGCGTCTGCGCTAATACCCTTATTAATCCAGAACGCCTTTCTAAAGAGCGACTTGTGCGCATGGAACGCCGCATCCAGCTCCATCTGGACGAACTGACGATCCCTGACGTCGATGACTTTCGGAACTTCCGGCACACGCCGACGCCTGTTCCAGACGACACCGATATCATCTTCATTGAAGTTATGCTCCCCTGTGCTGATTTTTACATCCGCATGCCTTTCTGCATAGCTGATACTCACCGAAGATTTTGTGGGATAGTCCTCGGCATTCCATCGGATGACGCGACTGCCGCGCCTAGACAGTGCTTGCCCAAAGACGGCTGCATGGAAATCCCCGTCGAGAGAATTGATCAGTACGGCTTTTTTGTAGGTATCACGCATGTCTGTCCTCGCATCCTTTCATTGCACCCGCAATTCTCAGCGCAAGCTTGCGGCCCCCAAAGAGACGGAAACAACCTAAGCAACTGGCGTTTTTAAGCACCTTTCCCTTCATTGCATGACAAAAAATAATTTTGGTATTGAATTGATCGTGGTGTTTAAGTGCAGAAAGCGGAACGTGCATCTATTTGCGACTCGCGAGCTATAACGCAGCGAGCTCAAGCGGAGCAACTGGCTTAACTAAATCCTGTCTAATTCCGACGAGACAGAACGGCGGTGAGAGTGTGAAAGAAACGTTAAAGTGATCTCGGCCCAAAGGAGGTTGCGCCGCCCGTATAGTCGCGTCTGCTCACATTTTTTAGCCCTTCACGCCAAGGCTGGGTATCCTTTGCAGATGCTTAAAGTCGCGTTTGCTCTTTTCTTGCTGTGCACCCTGTTCGTTCCGCTGCAAGCGGTTGCGCGGGCAACCATCGACAAGATCGAAATCAAGGGGTTGGACGACGGCGACGACGCCGAGATGATCGAGAACATCCAGGTCTCCCTGTCTCTGTATGAGGCCGTGGGCAAGGAGCAGGGCGAGTCGCGTCTGGAATATCTGTTGGCACAGGCCGAGCGGCAGACGCGTGAGGCGCTGGAGCCGTTTGGCTATTACTCGCCGACCATTACGCTGGCCGCACCACGCGCCGGCGACAAAGTGACCGTGGTGATCACGGTGGATCGTGGCGAGCCGGTGCAGGTGCGCACCTCGCATATCTCCATCACCGGCTGGGCCGAGCAGGACCGCTATCTGGGCCAGGATCTCAAGCAGTTCGAGCCGCGCGAAGGCCAGGTCTTCAGCCATCCGCAGTACGAAGCCAGCAAGGTCCGCATCACCCGGCGTCTGGCCGAGCGTGGCTACTTCGATGCCGACTTCACCCAGCGCCGCGTTGCGATCACGCGTGCCGAGCATGCGGCCGACATCGATCTGAATTGGGACAGCGGCCGCCGCTACGACATGGGCAAGGTGCGCTTCGACTACGACTACTTCCGCGATGGCCTGTTCGACCCGCTGGTGTACTGGGACGAAGGCAGCTACTACCACGAAGGCAAGCTTGACCGATTGCGCGAGTCGCTGACCAAGCTGGATTACTTCAGCACCATCGATATCCAGCCCAAGCCCGAAGAAGCGGACGACCAGGGCCGCGTGCCGGTGGACGTCAAACTCACCCGCGCCAAGCGCACGGTCTACACCTCCGGCTTGAGCTACGGCAGCGAAAGCGGCGCCGGTGTGCGCGGTGGCGTGGAGCGGCGTTACGTGAACGCGCGCGGCCACAAGATGGACACGCAGCTGGATTACGCGCAGAACCGCAAGAGCCTGACCACCAGTTACCGCGTGCCGGCGTTCCGTTGGCTGGATGGCTGGTACACCGCCTCGGCGCGGCTGTACGACGAGCAGACCGAGTACATCGACCTGCGCAACGTCAAACTCACCGGCAGCCGCAGCGGCCAGATCAACGAGCGCTGGAGCGCGATCGCCTCGATCAACGCCTTGCGCGAGCGTTGGCGTTTCAGCAGCGGCGACGATTTCGAAGGCGCGGTGTACGAGACCTCCACACTGATCTATCCGCAACTGCAGGCCAACTACGTCAATGTCGACGACCGGCTGTTTCCGCGCAGTGGCGTGTCGGCGCAGATGTTCATTCGCGGCGGCGCCGAGGGTGCCGGCTCCGATACCAACTTCGGCCAGCTGTATGGCCAGCTGCGCTGGTTTCTGGGCGCTGGCGACAATGGCCGGTTGATCCTGCGCGGAGAAGGCGGCACCACCTGGACCAGCGACCTGGTGGCGATGCCGCCGAGCCTGCGTTTCTTCGCGGGTGGCGCCAACAGCATTCGCGGTTATGCGTTCCGCGAAGTCGGCCCACGCACGCCCAAGCCGGACGAATTCGCGCTGGGTGCCAAGAACGTGGTCACCGCCAGTGCCGAATACGAGCATTACCTCAAGGGCGGCCCCTGGGGCGGGGCGGTGTTCGTCGATGGCGGCAGCGCCTTCGATGACCGGCCGGACTGGCACACCGGTATCGGCTTCGGCCTGCGCTGGCGCTCGCCGGTGGGCCCGGTGCGCGTGGATATCGCACATGGCTTGAACGACCCCGACTCGCAATTCCAGCTCTACATCGATATCGGGGCCAACCTGTGAGCGCACCCTCACCTACGCCGCCGGCACCGCGCCCGCGCTTCTATCGCCGGCGCCGGTTCTGGGTGGGCTCGGGCCTGACCGTGCTCGGGCTGGTGCTGCTGGCCTTGATCGCGATCTACTGGCTGCTGCAGACCGTGGCCGGGCGCGATGTGTTGCTGGCACAGGTCACCGCGCGCCTGCCGGTGGGCGCCACCTTTACCTACGGCAAGGTCGAAGGCCCGGTAGCCGGCCCGCTGACCTTGCGCGATGTGGATTTCCATTATCAGGACATCCACTTCACTGCAGAGCGCGTGTATCTGGAGCCGGACCTGCGCCCGCTGCTGGGGCGCAAGCTGCAGCTGGACGCGGTGCAGGTGATCAATGCCACGTTGAACCTGGGCAAGAGCGAGGAACCGTTCACCCTGCCCAGCTGGCCCGAGTCGCTACCGCAGATCAACGTGCCGCTGGCGATCCAGGCCGACAAGATCGATGTGCAGAACCTGCGCATCACCCAGCTGCAGCAGCCGATGATCGTGCTGCATAAGGTGCAGGGCGGACTCGATGTGGCTACGGGCGAGCTGCGCACGCGCGATCTGGTGATCGACACCGACATGGGCGACTTCCGCCTGCACGGCGATTACCTGCCCAACGACGATTACCGTGCCGACCTGACCGCCACTGCGGTGCTACCGGCCGCACGCGGGCGCACCCCGGCCAGCCTGGGGCTGGTGGCACGCGGGGATCTGGACAAGATGGAAGTAGCCATCGCCGGCCGGGCGCCGGCGCCGCTGCAGGCCAGCCTGGTGTTCACCGGCCGCGACGACCCGACCTGGGCGTTCAAGGCCGTGACCGAAGCACTGGATACCTCGCTGTTGATTCCGGCCGCCGAGGGTCAAGCCAATCCGCCGGCCACGCCGATCGCGCTGAACCTGCAAGCCTCCGGCAAGGGTGGCAACGCCGATCTGCACGGCAGCATCAAGCAGGGCGAGTTGAGCGCCACGCTGCAGCCTTCGCATATCGCCCTGGCCGACCAGGTCCTCACCGTCGAACCGTTGGTGATCGACACCTTCGAAGGCCGCACGCAATTGCGTGGTAGCGCCGATTTCCGCGACACCCAGAATCCGAGTTTCCGGTTTGCGGTCAACGCCAGCGGCCTGCGCTTCACCCCGGCCGCGGATCCAGCCACGCCCGACGCGCCGCTGGTGCCGGTGGAGTTGCAAGACGCGCGCCTGGGCGTGGCCGGCACGTTAAAGGCCTGGGCCGCGATCGGCCGCGCCACCGTGGAGCGCGATGGTCAGCAGGCCGAGCTGGTCTTCGACAGCCGTGGCAACGACCGAGGTGCACAGCTCAAGCAGGTGCAGGCGAAAACCCCGGGCGGCGCGCTGGATCTCACCGGTGAAGTGGCTTGGGCGCCGGCGCTGCAATGGGATGTCAGCGCGCAACTGGCCAAGTTCGATCCGGGTTATTTCGCGCCGGGCTGGAACGGCAACCTGTCCGGCAAGATCGCGTCCAAAGGTCGCCAATTGCCGCCCCCCGCCGGCGGCGTCTCGCCGGGGTTCGAGGCCACTGCGGAAATTCCCAGCCTGACCGGGCAGCTGCGTCAACGCGCGCTGTCGGGCAATGGCAAGTTCGCGTTGCGCGGCCAACAGGGCGAAGGCGAACTGCAGCTGGCGCTGGGCAATAGCCGCATCAACGCCAAGGGCAAGGTGGGCGACCAGCTCGATATCGCCGCGCAGCTGCAGCCGTTGCAGCTGGACGACGTGCTGCCCGGCGCCACCGGCGTGGTGCGCGGGCAGCTGCAGGTCAGCGGCAAGCGCGACGCACCCGACATCACCGCCGACATTGCCGGCAACGGCCTGCGGTGGGACACCTATAGCGCCCAGAACATCAGCCTGCGTGGCCGGCTACCGTGGCGCGGCAGCGATGGTCAACTGGCCTTGCAAGGGACCGCCATCGAAGCCGGTGTGGTGCTCGACAGCGTGCGCGTGCAGGCGCGCGGCGCGGTGGAGGCCCTGCGGCTGGATGCGGATATCGCCAGCAGCATGGCCAGCGTCGCCCTGCAGGGCGATGTGCGTCGCAACGGCGAGCGTTGGCAGGGCCAGGTCGCAACGCTGCGCATCGCACCGGCCAAGGGCGATGCCTGGGCGCTGCGCCAACCGGCGCAGTTCAGCACCGATGGCGCCGCGTTTACCTTGTCCGACACCTGCCTGGGCGCGGCCACCGGCGGCGCACTGTGCGCCAGCGCCAATTGGCCGCGCGAGGGCATGGTGGTGCACGGCGAGGCATTGCCGCTGTCGCTGGTGCAGCCGTGGCTGCCCAAGCAGGAAGGTCGGCAGATCTATCTGCGTGGCGAACTGTCGCTGGACGGCAGCTTCAAGCCACGCGGCAATGCCTGGGAAGGCAGCCTGCGCATCGCGTCGCCCGAAGGCGGCATTCGTTTGGGCGAAACCCGTTACGCTGCAGTGGCCGGCAATCCCAATCGCGGCGAGTTGCTGCGCTACGACCAATTCAGCGTGCAGGCCGATTTCACCCAGCAACAGATCCAGGGCAAGCTCGGTATCGGTTTCCAAGGCGCCGGCTTTGTCGATGCCAAGTTCAATACCGGCTGGGATGCGTACGCGCCGCTCAACGGCGAGCTGTATCTGAATATGTCGCGGCTGTACTGGCTGGAGCTGGTGATTGCCGACGTGGTGCGGCCGAAGGGGTTGGTCGAATGCCACGTGAGCCTGCGCGGCACCCGCGACAAACCGCTGCTCGGCGGCGATGCGACCCTGAGCGATTTCACCGCCGAATACCCGTCGATGGGTTTGACGCTGAGCGAGGGCAAGGGCCGCTTCGACGCGTTGCCGGATGGTTCGGCCAAGATCACCGCCTCGGCCAAGTCCGGTCCCGGCACGCTCACCGTCGATGGCGGATTGTCGTGGTTCGGGACCAGCACCCCGCTGCTGCTCAATATCCGCGGCGACAACGTGCTGGCCTACAACACCAGCGAGCTTCGCATCATCGCCAACCCGGACATGCAGTTCGGCATTACCGACAACACCATGCAGTTGCGCGGCAAGGTCACCGTGCCCGAAGCGGACATCGACCTGGAACGCCTGGACCGTGGCACCTCGGTGTCCGAAGACGTGGTGGTGCTGGACCCGGTGGACCCGGAACAGACGCCCGCATCGCCATTGGATATGGACCTGGCGATCGTGCTCGGCGACAAGGTCAACATGAGCGGCTTCGGCCTCAAGGGCGGGCTGAGCGGGCAGATGCAGATCCGCGCGCGCCCTGGCCGCGAAATGACCGCCAATGGCGGGCTGGATGTGCGTGGGCGCTACAAGGCTTATGGCCAGGATCTGACCATCACCCGTGGCCAGCTGACCTGGAACAACAACATCGTCTCCGACCCGCGCGTGAGCCTGCGCGCCGAACGCAAGATCGGCGATGTCACCGCCGGCATCGACGTCAGCGGCCGCGCCGAATCGCCGCGTGCCGATGTGTGGTCCGAACCGGCGATGTCGCAATCCGAAGCGCTTTCGTACCTGGTCCTGGGCCGCGGCCTGTCCACCGCCAGCAGCGACGAAACCCAGCAGGTCAGCGCCGCCTCGGCGGCACTATCGGCCGGCAGCAGCCTGATCGCCTCGCAGATCGGCGCCAAGCTCGGCCTGCACGAAGCGGGCGTCAGTCAATCCAGCACGTTGGGCTCGGTGGTCGGTTTCGGCAAGTATCTCTCGCCCAAACTCTACGTCGGCTACGGCGTGTCGATGGTCGGCGGCGGCTCGGTACTGACGCTCAAATATCTGCTCAGCCGCGGCTTCGATATCGAAGCCGAATCCAGCACCATCGAGACCAAGGGGTCGGTGAACTGGCGGCGGGAGAAGTAGGCGACGGTGAGCTGGTAGAAACTGCTGGTCCTTCTGCGGCGTCTGCTGCCGTTAGTGTGCAGCTCTTGTTGCATGGATGGAGGATCACACCGGTTGCATCTGCTTTACTTCGCTGCGCATCGGCATCAATGGCGCGTTGGACTGTTTCAACGCGCCATTACGCACTCTTTATGCTCGCGCCCCGGCGTGCGAATAGCTCCTTTATGCCCGTCAGGCCTACCTTGGCACCCCCGCACTGTGGTGCGTTGAGCCGAACACGATGTGTATCCTGATTTTGCGCGGTCCTCAGGCCGATCCGGCACCGTTGGTGCCGATGCAACTGCCTGCGTGCGCTGGGCGTGCGTTGCGCACGCTGGCGTGTGCCGACGTGGATCGCTTGATTGCCGAGCTGCATGCGGCCGGTGGCGATGCCGAGGTGGAGCTGGTATTGCTGGATTCGGGCGATCTGCCCTTGTCCGAGCGCAGCTGCGCGCGCGCCTTGCGGGCAGCGGTGGACGCGTTGCCGACGCCGTATATCGAGCTGCATACCCATGCCGATCAGGAACTGGAGCCGTGGCTGCATGCGCAGCATGCGCCGTTGGCGGTGGTGATCACGCCGCACGATGCGCCGCGTGCGTATGCGATGTCGCTCGGCATTGCCGCGCAGTGTCTGCCGTCGCTGCACGCGCCATTGCGTAAGCTCCCCCGTCAAGCAGGCACTTTAAAAGTAGAGCTTTCGGCGTACTTGTTGCGGTACTCGACCGGGGTCATTCCGCCGAGCGAATCATGGGATCTTGCTTGGTTGTAGTCGATCATCCACCAGTGGGCGGCTTCGCGCACCTCGTCGAGGCAGGCGAAGAGATTCAGGTCGAGCACTTCCTCGCGGAACGTACGATTGAAGCGCTCAATGAAGGCATTCTGATTTGGCTTTCCCGGCTGGATGTACTGTAGTGCGACGCCA
>NZ_VZPL01000110.1 GCF_008801575.1 Xanthomonas cissicola
CGCGCCGGGTCTGCTTGCGCTTGCCCAGGCCCTCAGCGTCACCGAACGTCAGCTGCATAGATGATCCTCTACATGATGAGGCGGGTAGTGTCGCGTATCTGTGGTGCGTTGTTCAGAGCTTCCTTAGGCGTTGGCGCTGCTCGCGCGGGCCGGTTTGCTGCGGGTGCGCGGCAGGCCGGGCAACTGGCGTCTGCTAATGGGCGGGGGGATTACCGGGTTGTAGGGCGGCTCCTTCAACCTCGCCGCTTGCATCTATCTCTTGCCAAAATCCTTGGGTTCGATGCCCTTGGATGCCGGCCCTTGAATCTCTTTTGCTCCCCATTCATTCACTATGCCGACCCGGTTGTATGGGTAGCGAATCTCGACGTTCGCGCCGGCGTTCAGCAGCTCGCGGCGGTCGGTGTTCAGTACAAGTCGTTCGTGCTGAATGTGCAGCTCGCGGCCGGCTTCCCTGACTGACTGGATGACGTGCTTGTCGTCGGCCGACACAATCGGGCCTTGGTAGGTCTTGCCGGTTTCGGGCGCGCGCAGCTCGGGCTGTTGCCGGCCGTAGTCCTGGCGCTCGTACTCGGCCGGCTTAAGCTCCAGGCGTTCTAATCCCCCGTACTGCCGAGCTACTTCTTGCACACGCTCGATCTCGCGCTCGTCGGCGCGGCGGGCTGCCATCATGGCGAGAATCGTTGTCCATTCGGCCTTGTGCTGCCGGCGTTCCTCGGGCGTCGGTGGGCGGTTGCGCTCGGCCTCGACGGCGGTTCTTGCTGTCGGCTGCTGTTTCCATTCGTTGCCCTGCATCTCGTTGTCATACAGTACGTTGCCCTTGCGGTCGTAGACCTGTACGCGGTCGGCCAGCTTGTGACGTTCGATGTATTCGAGCGTTGCCGGCATGCCTTGATAGGCGTCGTTGTGGGCCTGCACGTTCGACCAGCGGCCGAAGCCCTTGGCCGCTTTCTGTTCTTCGTAGCGGCGATGGATGCCGGCCATGCTGTCGCGCTCGTTGGCCGCGATCACACGGGCGACGACGTAGTAGCCGGCCACTTTGAGGCGGCGCATCGTGTCGGTAATCGGGCCGGCCTCGCGCATCGTGCCCTCGAACAGGACGTTGCGGCGAGTCTCGATGGTGCGGTCGAATAGCTGCTTCGTCCACGGCCGCGCATGCGGGTCGGTCAGCTCGGCAAAGTGGCGCTCGTCGGCCTTCTGGATGGCAAGGTATTGCGGGTGGTAGTAGCGCAGCTCGTCGCCGTTGATCGTGACGACGTTGCGATCTGCAAAGCCTTGCTTGCTCGCTTCGAGCAGGCCGCTTTTGCCTGCGCCGGGCTGGCCGCCCAAGATGATTGCCTGCGGTTGGTCGGCCGGGGCGGTGTCCTTGAATTGATGCCGCTCGATCTTCTCGTAAATGATCGCGTGCTTGCTCGGACTCAGTTGGAAGCGATTGTCATCCATTACGCGTCACCCGTGCATCGGTTTGAGCAGGGGTGCGTAGACATACAAGGCCCGGTTAATCAGGCCGAGATTATCGGGCGTAATGGCGCGGCGCTCGTCCACCACGATTTCTAGCTCGTGCTCTAGCGCCTCGATGCGACCAGCGTTCGGTTCGGCCTTGTCCTGCTCGGCGTCGATCTCGCTGTTCAGGTAGCCGATGTACTCGGCCAGCGTTTCTGTGGCGGCTTCTAGGCGAGCCGTTTCTGCGATGGGGGAAAGGGTAGTAGTAGCCACTGTTGCACTCCTCAAAAACATCCAAATCGGAATTCGTCTTCCTTCGTTATGCCAGCCCGGTGACGAGCATGAGGGCGCGTTCGACGGCCCTCATGCGTTCTGCGTCGAGCGTGCCAATCGGCTCACTGACTTTCGCGCGAGGTATCGGTGCTGTCTTGTCCACCATGACCTGCGAAATCTTCTGTAGACCATTGGTCAGACTCGGCTCGACCGTGACCCGAAACATCGCGTCGCGCAGATCGCTTGTGATCGGGCATACGAGGACGCTTTCCAGCTCGGCAAGCAAATCGGACTGGATGACTAGCGCCGGCCGTGGCTTGCCGTAGGCTCCCGGCAAAGCCACCGTTACCAAGTCGCCACGCTGCGTCATTCCCACCCCTCGATAAGGCCAGCGGCGGCTTCACCGAAGCCGATAGCATCGGTTTCGGTTGGATCACCATGCAGGCTGCGACACTGGCGGCTGAGCATCGCAGCCAACTCGGGCGAGCGGGTATCGTGCACCCAAAACTGCACTGGCCTGTACCCGGCTGCACGCAGTCGGTCACGATGACGGGTGACCTTGTTCGTCGGATTGTGAGTTCTCGGCATAATGGGCTCCTTACATTGCATGTATATTTACATGATACCTGGCATGTATCCCATGTCGAGCGCCTCCCTCCCTTCATCTGTTTGTCCGTCAAATGATCGTTAGTCGGCCGTGCCGGACGCTGTCCTGAAAACTGCTTGTGCAACGGGTTGTCGGACAACAAGATAGACGGACGGAATGGCGGACAAGATGGGTGGCAAATGGCACTGATCGGCTATGCGCGGGTATCAACGGCCGAACAGGACACCGCTTTGCAGACGGATGCGCTGCGCAAAGCAGGCTGCGAGCGCGTTTTCGAGGACGCGGCTTCCGGGGCCAAGGCTGACCGCCCCGGTTTGGCTGATGCGCTAGCCTACCTGCGCAACGGCGACGTGCTGGCCGTCTGGCGGCTGGACCGGCTTGGGCGCTCCATGCCGCATCTGATCGAAATGATAGGCGCGCTGGAAGCGCGAGGCGTCGGCTTTCGTTCGCTGACGGAAGCCATCGACACCACCACGCCGGGCGGGCGGCTCATCTTCCACGTGTTCGGCGCGCTGGGCCAGTTCGAGCGCGACCTGATTCGCGAGCGCACCAAGGCCGGGTTGAGTGCCGCCGCCGCTCGCGGGCGCAAGGGCGGACGCAAACCAGTCATCACCGCCGACAAGTTGCAGCAGGCACGTAAACACATCGCCAACGGGCTAAATGTCCGGGAGGCCGCTACACGGCTCAAGGTGAGTAAAACAGCCTTGTATGCAGCTCTGCAATCCACCAGCGCAGGAGATCTCCAAAAATGACAACCGCCTCACGCGCAGCGGCAATGTAATGGCAGCCAAGAGCGAACGATTGACCATTCTGTCGGACGCCGAGCAGGAAGCCTTGTACGGCCTGCCGGATTTCGACGACACCCAGCGGCTGGAATATCTGGCCTTGACCGATGCTGAACTGGGGGTTCAGCCGACATACGCATAAAAATAGCTCACAAGATCGGATTTCATCCATTGCATCAGTGAGTTAGCTGATTTTCTTGCGCAACAAAGCTACGCCACCAACGCCAGTTCAATCTCGTACGGTTCCGGGACTGCCTCCACATCAATCAGGTAATCCCCGAAGCGCTTCACATGGCTGGTCACGTACGGGCTGAGGAA
The DNA here is from genome assembly GCF_008801575.1 of Xanthomonas cissicola. Taxonomy (GTDB): domain Bacteria; phylum Pseudomonadota; class Gammaproteobacteria; order Xanthomonadales; family Xanthomonadaceae; genus Xanthomonas; species Xanthomonas cissicola. Next base: position 3,424 of record NZ_VZPL01000110.1, read on the forward strand.
AGCCACGTCCTCCCGTGTGATCTTCCACCCCTGCCGCATCAGAGACGTCATGATTCGGGTCTGTTCGACCACGTTGTAGAAGATGACGGCATTGGAGACCAGGTCGTTGTATTGGACGGCCTTCTCCTGCTCAACGGGGTCATTGTCGGCAATCACTCCTTCCCCGCCGAAGAAGAAATACTTTGCGAAGCCGTTGTAGGCCTCCACCTTGTTGGTCGAGGCGGTGATCTGTTCGCGCAACTCGAGGTTGGAGATGTACTGCAGCAGGAACAAGGTGCGCACGGCCGAACCGAGTGCCTTGAAGGCCTGGTACAGCCGGTTCTTGCGGCTGTAGTTGCCCAGCTTGCGCATCAGCGTCGAGGCCGCGATCTTGCCGGTCTTGATCGAGAGCACGACCTGCATCAGGTCTTTCCAGTGGATTTCGATCAGATCCCAGTCGACAGTGTCGCGGAACAGCGCGTCGATGTGTTCGTAACGAATGTCCTCATCGGGGCGGAAGAACTTGTATTCGCGCCAGTTGCGGATGCGCGGCATCAGCTGGATGCCCAGCAGATGCGAAAGGCCGAACACCGGCAGCGACTGCCCCTGCGTGTCAGCGTGGACGGTGTCAGGCTGGATGTCGGAGGTGTTCTTCAGCAGGCCATCGATGATGTAGACCGCCTCCCAGACACCGCACGGAATGAAGTGGCTGAACAGCGCAACGTACGTATCGGACACGTGGTGGTAGGCGATGCCGCCGTAGCCGCCATAGCGGATGTGGTACGAGGCGAGCAGATTCTGGTCGTAGAGGTCGTACTTGGTGCCGTCGGCAGCTGCGCTCTTGCCATCGCCCCAGCATTTGGGGAGCTGCAGGCCGGCGTAGCTGTTGATGATGTCCCGACAGGCCGCGGCTAGTTTGTTGGCATCCACATGCCGGCGGTTGACGAACGACAGCATGTGCGCCGAGACGGCGCCACGCAGGTGTCGGGCAGCCTGGGCCGGTCCGAGGTTGCAACCATAGGTAAAGGCGGTGAGGACGTAGCGCTCGGTCGGTTGCTCGATCTTGGCGTCCGAGCCGGACAGAGGACCGAAGTGCCGGGGCCAGCGCGTCCAGTGGGCCACATCGCACAGGATCTCGATGACGCTGCGTTCGGGCATGCGGTCTAGGATGGCGGTTTCCAGGGCGCGGGTGACTACTTGGCCATTCTCCAGATAGCCTTGATCGGTCAGCTCGGCGACCTGCATCAGGCGCGATTGCAACGCGTTGACGAAGCCCACGGCCGTGGCCGGCAGCCCCACCTGCTTGCAGTAATCCTCCAACATAGGTTCGCACTGGTCCCACGGCAGCAACTGCTCGCGGTAGTCGGCGTAGGTTTCCGATCCGCGCACAGCCACGTCGCCCGATTTCAGTTCGTTGGCCAGCGATGAGAACACACAAACCTCGAACAGGCGCCGGTGGATGCGCTCTTCGCCCTGTTCGGTGCGATGGATTATGGTCTTGCGCCAGAGTTGGGTGGTGAACGCCAGATCGACCGCTTCGTCCAACCAATCGCTGCGAGTTCGTTCCTGCGTCAGGATCAGCTCGATCGCGTCGATCAGCGAGCGGTCCTCCGTGGTCGAGGCCAAGTCCAGCCTACGCACCATCCGCAGGATGGTGGAGCGGTGACTTTTGTAGAACGGCCACAGCAGCGGCAAGTGATTGTCGCCACTATGCGCCGCAATGGCGTTGCAGTCGGCCTGCAACGTCTGCACGCCACCATGGGCGTTGACCAGGCGGCGGATTTCACGCCCCGCCTCGGTGTCGCCGCGATGATGGTCGAGGACGCGGACCACATCCGACATCGTCGCCACGATCGCTTCGGTCTTCTCGCGATAGCGCGCCCTCAGCCGCTCCAGTTCCTCTCGGCCCCGGTTGTGGATGTTCCCCATGCGCTTGATGAACATCTCCGCGAGATCGTCGCGCGTCTGGACCCGGGCCCGGTGGATCAAGCACACCAGTACGGCGTAGCGCTTGGCGGGCCGAAACTTGCGCAGCTCGGAAGCATCCAATGCCCGTGCCTCGGCGGCGAAGTGCTTCCGCTTGACCTCCGGGATGCCCGCCAGGTGCAACTCGCTGCCGACCAATTCGCCCAGTTCGGCGATATGGTCGATCAACTCCTGGAAATGCTGCAACGAAGAGCGCTTGGGCAGGCGCTTGATCGCATGTAGTGGGCTCTTCTGGCGCCCCTCTTCGACCTGCAGAAGGTCTTCAAGGCGCTGTTTTTCGTCGACGGTCAGTTGAGCCCCGATCTGGGCGAAATAGCGCCCGTTGACCAGCGTGCGGATGCGCCGGGTCAGGCGATCCAGTGTGGAGAACGCCGGCAGCTCGACGCGATCACGCACGAGCTGTTCGATGGCCACGTTGATCAGGTCCGCCGGGTTATCCATCACCGCAGCGGCTTCGTATACCGCGCGTGCCGCAATCTTCAGCCCGCCGTCGCTGTAGGCCCGGACCTGCAGGAATTGACGGATCCGGCGGTAGTAGCGATAGCGCGAGGCGTTGGCAAGATTCGCTGGCTTGACCTGCACGCGCAGTTTCAGCGCGCTGCGGATATGGCGTACCACCGCCGGCGGGACTTCGTCCAGCATGGGGAAGTACCCCAGCCGTTGGAAGGTCTTGAGCAGGATCGTCAGCGTCAGGCGGTGCGCAGGCTGCCGGGTGTACTCGGCAACGAAGGCCACCTCAGCGTCGGTTGGCGTGTAGGCCGCAACCAGTTCGCGGACGACCGGGTTGCGCTTGAATTGCGGGTATGCGGTCCGTTCGATCGACGCCATCCAGCCCCTCAGGTCGTTGCAGGCCTTGGCAGCGCAGGCGCTTCCGGCAGACTGGCTTCGATGCGCTGGCGGGCGAACGGATCGGCCCCGTCGATGTAGCGCATCGCCGACTGCACGTCTCGCCAGCCGACGTACTCCATCAGCGCCTTGACGTCCCAGCCGTTGGCGTTGGCCCAGCCGGCGAAGCCGCGGCGCAGCGAGTGGCCGCTGTAGTCGTTGGGAGAGCTCAGCCCGGCCTCGCGGAAGATCCGCCGTAGCAGGCGCACCAGGCTGTTAGGGTGGAGCGGCGCGGCGGCAATCCCACCCCACTGGTTGACCGCGCGAAACAGTGGCCCCTCGTGGAGGGCGGCTGCCGCGACCCAGGCCATGGTGGCGGCAACCGGGCACCAGCGCGACAGCGCCGGGACCTTGTAGGTGGTGCCGGCGTGCTGGCGATCGCTCTTGCTGTGCGGCAGGAAGCAGGTCATGCCTTCGCCGGCCACCAACTCCAAATCCTGAACCTGGAGGCGAACCAGTTCGTCGCCGCGGAAGCCGCGCCAAAAGCCCAGCAGTACAAAGGCGCGATCGCGCAGATGCCGCAGCTCCGAGGCACGATCGCCGCGAGACCGGGCTGCGGCCGCAGCGTCTTCCAGCCATGTCGTGACCTGGCCCAGTTGAGTGAGCTGCAGGGGCGTGGCGCGTTTTTCGACACTCGGATGCAAGGTCTGGATGCCCTTGAGCACTTGGCGCACCACCGGTGCCCGGGTCGGGTCGGCAAAGCCGTGCACCCGGTGCCACTGCGCCAACGCCGCCAACCGGTGTTTGAGTGTGTTGATCGCCAACTGGCCAGCGTAGGCGGCGAGGTAGCGCGCCACGTTGTCGGCGGTGGCCGGCAGGTGGCCGCCCCATTCGACCTCGAAATGGCGGGTCGCCGCGGCGTAAGCGCGTTGGGTGTTGGGTCGGGTGGCGGCTTCCAGGTATTGCGCAACGCTGATCATCGGCTCCTCCAGTCGCCCGATGGGCCGGGGTGTAACGGCCCGCGTGCGAGCCTAGCCGAAAAATCGGGATTAGGCGGGATAATTCTAGATTATCCCGCGTGAGATCAAGGCCAGCAGCTGGCCCGTCTAGGGCCTGTTAACACTAATGGCCCGAGCGATTAAACTATTGGGCATGGAGATCACGCCAGCACAATTTTCTCTGATCGAACACTGCCTGCCGGCGCAGCGCGGCAATGTCAGCATGACCAACCTGCAAGTGGTCAACGCCATCCTTTACGTTGCCGAGCATGGCTGCAAATGGCGCGGCCTACCCAAGCGCTTTGGCAACTGGCATACGGTCTACACACGCATGAACCGTT
>NZ_VZPL01000111.1 GCF_008801575.1 Xanthomonas cissicola
CGGCCTGGCCAAAAACACCGCACACGTGCTGACCTTGTTTGCGCTCTCCAATCTGTGGATGAAGCGAAAGCAGTTGCTGCCGGCTATGGGGAGCGTGCGCCTGTAAACCAGGAAATTCCCACGGAAAGCGCCAGAAATGGCGAAATTCCAAAGATTCAAACGCCACTCTTCGGAACGACGCGACATCCCGCACTCTCAGGCCTCGTTATTCAGACCTTCCTTAGGGCAAGGGCCCGGCAAGGCCGCCGCTGCTATAGGCGATCAGGCGATGGATACCTGTTTGCCTGCGGCATGGGCGTTTCCGTAAAGGGACTTGCGTCCCAAGGAATGACCGAAAGATCATGCATGGAGCGGGATTCGAACCCGCGACTAACAGATTGCAAATCTGCTGCTCTACCAATTGAGCTATCCAGTGGTGGGTATTCCGGAATTGAACCAGGCCTACGGCTTGCGCCGCCGCTCCACCAGGAGCCGATACCCGTAACGAGAAACATGAGAAAGAGTTCGGTATACGCCACGGCATCGCCGCGCGCACCAGCTGGAATAAACTCCAGGCCGCTGAATATCTTCCGCAATGTTTCTGATTACCGTTTATTCAACGGTAACTCTTGTATGCGCATGACCACGCGCTACCCGTGCCCGGCACCAGGGCACAGCGCTTTCGCGCCTCATCGCGTGCTACGTCCGTGTTGTCGGGCAGTCCATGCCCGGGTGCCTGGAAGGTCATCCGCAAGAGTCGGTGCGAACGCATAACGAAAACGCCCCCGGATGCAGCATCCGAGGGCGTTCGCTTGCCTCGGAGATCGGGTGACCGATCTCCTTGTCAGGACATCAGTCGAAGAGGGTGATGCGCATGTCTGCTTTCTTCGTGCGCACAAACGATGCCGCGCGGTGCGCGCTGGGCAGTCGATTGAATGTGGCGGAGTTGAGCAGGAACATGAGATCGATTGGGTAAACGTGCAGGCGTAGCTGCCGAGGGCGCGAACATTACCCGTGTCTTTTTGGTGATGCAAGCACTTTATGCAATTATTTTTCGGATTATCTGTCTGGTGGTCGGATTCGGAAGTCGGAAACAGAATCAAAAGCGCGTAGCGGTAGCAGGCCATACCCCTTGCGCGGGATGGTCGACGCAGGCGATGACACGATTTCGAAAACCAGGATCAAGCGAGCCAGCCCTGCGCGCGGCGAGCAATCGTCACGCAATTCAAGCGGCGTGCTGTTGGCCAGTGTGTCGCGTGGCCCATGCCCAAGCTACACACTGGACGCGCTCATGCTGCGTGCTGCCTCTTGGTTTTCGTAGGCTACGGAAGCCGTCTCCTGCGATGCTTCCATCGCTTCGAGAGAATGGGGCAGTCAGATGCTTCGCCGAGGTGCCGCATGCGGAGCATTGGGCGAGGCGTCGCGCGTCGGTGCTGCGGGCCAGTTTCGCCTCGCAAAGAGGACGATGTGCCGATGGCAGACGGGATGACACCTCATCGCGCGTGCTGCGCGCCCGCATGTCGCCCAGTGACGCGAGGTCTGACATGTTGGATCAGGGTGGCTCGCAAGGCCGATGCCGTGCCCGCCACGTCGCTGAAGATCCGTCGTCTGGCACGACGCCGACTGCCTGCGATGTCCCTTTCACCCGCACGCCAACGCGCGCGGCAACGTCAGTGCAGACAATCAGCCAGCGTGCGTGCCCAGGGTGCGCGCGCCGGTGAGGATCATGCGCAGCATCTGCGAGATCTGCTCGATCAGCTCGGGGTCTTTTTCCGGCGGGGAATCCATTGCCACCGCGCCCATCGCAAACACCAGCCGGGTGATCGCCTTGGACACCAGGGCAGGAGCGTGCAGCTTGGCGTTGTCGGCCGCGGCCAGGCGAATCAGGTCTACGCGCAGCTCGTCTTCGAAATAGGTGAGTTCGCGCTCCACTGCTTGCTTGAAAGCGTCCGAGCCCACCGCGCCTTCGCGCAGCAGCACGTGCAGCAGCTTGTCGTCGGCGCGCAGCTGTTCCATGAAGGCTTCGACCGAGACGCGGATGACGCTGCGGTCGGTGGAGGTGGCGCGCTGGCGCGCCTGGCCGATGATGGTGCGCAGCGAACGCCCGGCCAGGTCGATCAAGGCGACGGCGAGCTCGTCCATGTCGCGGAACTGGCGATAGAAGCTGTTCGGCGCGATACCCGCCTCGCGTGCCACCTCGCGCAGGCTCAGCGTGGACAGGCTGCGGTGCGGGCCAATCAAGGACAGCGCTGCAGCGATGAGATCTTCCCGTGAAATCGCCGGCTTGCGGGACGGCGGCGCGTCGTGGGAAGGCAGGGCGATAGAGGTCATGAGGCTGCAGCCGGGCGTGGGTCTGAATCATAGCCCCTCCAGCAATATACAAGTGTATACACGGTTGTGCATGCATGCGTATAGTGCGACCCATGAACCTGGCATCTCCTCGCAAGTCCAAGTCCCCGCTGCCGGCACGCCTGGCGCGCCGGCTGGTGTCGCCGCAACTGTTCGATTTTTGGGCGACCCGGCTCAACCCGTTGTGGACACTCGAACAGCCGGTGGCGCGCCTGGTCCAGCGCATCCCGGCCAGTCGTGACGCGGTGACCCTGGTGTTGCAGCCCAACGGCCACTGGCGCGGCCTGCAGGCCGGCCAGCATGTGAGTCTGGGCGTGGAGATCGACGGCCGCCGCCTGTTGCGTAGCTACAGCCCCACGGTGCTGGCCGACGGCCGGCTGGCGATTACCGTCAAGGCCATCGAGGGTGGGCTGGTGAGCCGCTTCCTGGCGCGCGATGCGGCCTTGGGCACGGTGGTGTCGCTAGCCCCGGCCTTCGGCGACATGCTGTTGCCGACCACGCCTACCGCGCTCCTGCTGTTGGCCGCCGGCTCCGGCATCACGCCGATGCGTGCGTTGCTGCAGGCCGCCGCGCAAGCCGGCATGCCGATGGACGTGGACCTGCTGTATTGGGTGCGCCAGCGCGACGAAGCCTGCTTTGTCGACGAATTCGCCGCGCTGGCTGCGGCGCATCCGCGCCTGCGTGTGCAACTGCTGACCACCCGCGAAGGCGAGACGCCTGCAGAACGCGTGGACACCTATTCGTTGGACCAGATTGCCGTGCTGGACCAGCGCCATGTGATGGCCTGCGGGCCGGGCGGTTTCGTGCAGGCCGCGCGCGAACGTCTGCAGGGACGCGTGGCTGCATTTCAGGCCGAAGCCTTCAGCGTGCCGGCACTGGATGAGGCCGAGACCGGGCAGGTGCAGGTCCAACTGTCACGCAGCGGCCGTACCCTGACCCTGCCGCGCGGCCAGTCGCTGCTGGAAGGGCTGGAAGCGCAGGGCCTGCGGCCCAAACACGGCTGCCGCATGGGCATCTGCAATACCTGCGCCTGCCCGCGCCAATCCGGCACCACCCGGCATCTGTTGACCGGTGAGCGCAGCAACGAACCCACCGCACAGGTGCGCCTGTGCATCAGTGCGCCGAGCACCGACCTGATCCTGGATCTGTAAGGAATCTTTATGAGCCGAGTCCATAACCGTGCCTTGTCCGCTGCCGAACTGCAGTCTTTCGGCGACGAACTCGATGCCATCCGCGCGCGCGTGCTGAGCCAGGTGGGCGCTGCCGATGCGCGCTACATCCGCCGCATCGTGGCCGCCGTGCGTTGGACCGGCGTGGCCGGTCGTGCGCTGCTGTTCCTGGGCGCATTCGTGCACAGCGTGCTGATTCCGGCCTGGATCGCCGGCGTGCTGCTGCTGGCGTTGTCCAAGATCCTGGAGAACATGGAGCTGGGCCATAACGTCATGCACGGTCAGTACGACTGGATGGGCGACCCGCAGCTCAACGGCAACACCTACGAGTGGGACATCGTTGCCACCGGAGACAACTGGCGCAAGACGCATAACTTCAAGCACCACACCTACACCAACGTGCGCGGCATGGACGATGACATCGGCTACGGCCTGCTGCGGATCTTCCCCGAGCAGCGCTGGCGCCCGTTCTACCTGCTGCAGCCGTTCATCGCGGTGGTGTTCGCGCTGCTGTTCGAATGGGGCGTGGCGATCCAGGACCTGCGTCTGGGCCGTTGGTTCGCCGGCAAGATGAAGGCGGCCGAATTGCGCGCCTCGTTCCTGCCGGTCGGCCGCAAGATGGGGCGCCAGATGCTCAAGGACTACATCGTGTTTCCGCTGCTGGCTGGCCCGTTCTTCCTGACCGTGCTGCTGGGCAACCTGGCCGCCAACGTGCTGCGCAGTATCTGGACGTTCGTGATCATCTTCTGTGGCCACTTCACCGCCGATGCAGAAGTGTTCCCGAAGGAATCCATCCGCAACGAATCGCGTGGCCACTGGTATCTGCGTCAGCTGCGTGGTTCGTCCAACCTCACCGGCGGCAAGCTGATGAACGTGCTGTCGGGTAATCTGAGCCACCAGATCGAGCATCACTTCTATCCAGACCTGCCGGCCAATCGCTATGCGCAGATCGCCGTCGAAGTGAAGCAGGTCTGTGCGCGCTACGGCCAGCACTACAACACCGGCTCGCTGCCGCGCCAGTTCGGTCAGGTGATGTGGCGGATCGTGCGCCATGCCTTTCCGAGCCGGCCCAAGCCGGTGCGGCAGAGCAGTGGTGCATTGCAGAGCGCGTAATCGGATTGCACAACGCGTGATCGACATCGAAAGGCCGCCAATGGCGGCCTTTTTTGTTGCCGGTTTTACTGCGTCGCGCTGCGCGCCTGTGCGTGATAGGCGATGAAACCAGTGGCTGGCAACGCGCGCGAGAACAGCCAGCCCTGCGCCAGATCCACGCCATGGGCGCGCAGATAATCGAGCTGTTCCTGCCGCTCGACCCCTTCGGCGATGGTGCGCAGCCGTAGCGTCTTGGCCATCTCGATGATGTGCGCGGTCACGGCGCTGGTGGCCGAATGGGTGCCGATGGTGTCCACGAACGATTTGTCGATCTTCAACGCGTCCAGCGGCAAGCCCTGCAGATACTGCAGGCTCGAATAACCGGTGCCGAAATCGTCGATGGACACCGTGTGGCCGGCACCGCGCAGATGGGTGATGGTGGCGCGTGCCGCATCGATGTCCATCAGGCTGCGTTCGGTCGCCTCCACCCACAGCTGGCCGCTGTCTACCCCGGTGCCGCGCAACGCCTGCGCCAGCACGCCCTGCACGCGGCCGCTCTTGATGTCGTCGGCGGAGACATTGATGGCCACGTGCAGCGCTGGATCGGCGGCCAGGGTGGGGCCGAGTTCGCGGATGACTTCGGCCACCACCAGATCGGTGATCGGCAGGATCAGGCCGCTTTGTTCGGCCAGGGGGATGAAGGCGTCCGGTGGCACCAGCACGCCGTCGGGCTGCTGCCAGCGCACCAGCGCTTCGGCACCGACACAGGCACCGCTATCGAGCGCAATGATCGGTTGGTAGTGCACGATGAACTCGCCGCGCTGCACGGCGATTCCCAGCCGCGCCAGTGGCGACAGCCGCCGCCGCGAGACCCACAGCACTGCACCGACCAGCAGCAGTGCCATGGCGATGCCAACCGGCACCAACTGCCACCGCGCCGCCGCCAGTGGGCCGCGCAGATAGGCCACCGGCTCGGTGACCACCGCGGACCAATCGCCACGACGGTCGCGCCCGAACAGCACCTGCGACAGCATGAGATCGCCTGGCTCGCGCTTGGCCGTGGGGTCGATCAGCAAGTGTTCGGCGGCGGTGCCGGTACTGCTGAGAATCTGTCCGTCCGGCGTGCCGATCGCCAGTTGCAGGCCAGGCGGAATATTGATGTCGGCCAGCGTGTCGGGGTTGATCAGGACGTTGTATTCGCCCAGTTGCAGCGCCATCAGCGGACGCTGCGGATTGGCCAATGGCAGCAGCCGCGTGGTCACCGAGATGCCGCGCTTGACCACGAAATCGGCCGTGCGCTGCGGAATGGTGTTGCGCAGTTGGCCCCATGACGTACAGCTGAGACGACCTTGTTGAAAGCGCCCCAGCTCGACGATGTAGTGGCTGGTCAGCACCAAGGCGCGCATCTGCGCCAGGTGCGCGGGCGAGCACGGTGGCAACCGCGAGGCGGCCATGCTCAACAATATGCCATGCGCCTCGTCGAAGGCGGTTTCAGTGCGCCGGATCGACAGCGCAGCCAGCTGGCTCAGCCTGCCCTCTTCGCGCGCCAACGCCAGCCGCCAGGCCAGGTAGTAGGACAGGCCGATCGGCAGCGTTGCGCTCAGCAACACCAGCAGCACGGTGACACTGATGATGCGTTGGCGCTTCACTTCACCACCCGCGACGGCTGCGCTGCCGGTTCACGCACGGCCCCTGCAGAAATGCCGCCAACGCAGGCTTTGGCAGATGGAAGGTGCACGCCAACCGGAGCGCGCGCGAACGTGGCGCACGTAGCGATTGGTGACGCACGGCATGGACTGATGAGGCTGCACGTCGCGAATGTACGACACACGCGTGCATTGCGCGCGTGTGCGGAGCGAAGCGGCTGTGATTTTTTTCCGATCGTCCTGCGTCGCATCCTGGCAGTCGGGGCCGCCTGCGGATTCACGCGACTGCACGCACTGCCGCGCTAGGGTCCAATCGTCTGCGCTCCCGCCCGGGAGCGACGGGACACGGGTCCCACGCAGGGCGCTTTTACTGGAGGAATCACCCATGACAACGCAGAAAGAACGCGTCGGCGGCACCGATGCGGTGCCGATCTTCAAGATGCTGGAAACAACACGCGACGGCGAGCTGACCAAGTACGTGGTCGGCGACACCGGCGTGGCGTTCGACAGCCTGGAAGGTGCACAGGCCGCTGCCAAGGATCTCGGCACGCTCGACGATTGAGGGGGACTGGAACGCTGGCCTGCGCGATGGAAGAACGGCCAAGGCCAAGGCCAGGGCCAGGGCGCCGGGTCGCCATGCCATTAGGCATGGCGATGGCGTCGGTGGGCGAGTGTCGTCTGGGTGGTCGTTGCGAGCATTAGATGCCTGTCGTGCGTTGGTCAGTGCATCGACGCCGCTACCGTTGTAGTGAGGCGCAGCGGCGCTGTGGTCGCCGGCCTGACGACGTACCAACTAGGGCCTGTTAACACTAATGGCCCGAGCGATTAAACTATTGGGCATGGAGATCACGCCAGCACAATTTTCTCTGATCGAACACTGCCTGCCGGCGCAGCGCGGCAATGTCAGCATGACCAACCTGCAAGTGGTCAACGCCATCCTTTACGTTGCCGAGCATGGCTGCAAATGGCGCGGCCTACCCAAGCGCTTTGGCAACTGGCATACGGTCTACACACGCATGAACCGTT
>NZ_VZPL01000112.1 GCF_008801575.1 Xanthomonas cissicola
GCCTGCCAGGCGCGCAGTGCTGGCGATGGTTTCCCCACGACTGCGCAAAGCGACGATACGAGCATGTACGGTAGGATCGGCCGGGCGGCCACGGTACTTGTGTCTGGCCTTCGCCAGCTCAATACCCGGGGTTCGGGGAGCAATGGAACAGGGAAGTCAGTTAAGCCTTCACCAGTGCCGGTCTGTACCTTCCATGCGGGCGTGGCTCTCTGAGAAACAGTGGCGGTCATCCGCACCGCAGGCGATGTCGGTTAGCAAATCGTTCACGGCTTCATCCAGCTCTTCATCCGTGTCATAGGGCACCTTCAGTTCATATTCCCCGTTCGGCCGCCGCGTGGCATCGTATTGGGCAAGATCAAAAAACTCGACATGCTCGATCGAGCGCTTCTTTCCGCGCACGAACTTGCTATTGTTCTCGATGCGCAAGGTCAGCAGGATGGTGGCGACCTTCGGCTGGTCAGCGTTTCCGCTCTCGACCACGGAGACGTTTATCGGCGACTGCGCCGATTGTTTGTACGGGCCGATCTCTACGCCGCGATGCCGCAGGTAGCTGTACAGCGTGCTCTTGGACAAGTGCAGTTTCTGCGCAATGGCAGCGACCGACAGCTTGCGCTCGCGGTATAGGGTCTCGGCCGCCAGCGCTGTCGCTTCGGCCTGCGGCGACAGGCCCTTGGGTCGCCCACCGACCCTGCCACGCGCCCGCGCGGCCGTCAGCCCGGCCTGGGTGCGCTCGCGAATTAGCTCGCGCTCGAACTCGGCCAGCGTGGCGAACAGGTTGAACACGAACCGCCCTTGGGCGCTGGTGGTGTCGATGGGGTCATTCAGGCTGAGCAGCCCGACCTTGCGTTCCATCAGGCTACCCACCAACTCAACCAGGTGCTTGAGTGAGCGTCCCATGCGGTCGAGTTTCCAGATCACCAGCACGTCGCCGCCACGCAACTGGCCCAGCAGTTCATCGAGCGCTGGGCGCGCGGTCTTCGCGCCGCTCGCAACGTCCTGATAAATGCGCTCGCAGCCGGCCGCCTTGAGGGAGTCCACCTGCAAGGCTGGGTTCTGTTCGCGCGTGGATACGCGCGCATAGCCGATTTTCATCGTAATATTTTGCTTTACTCGTTAAGTTTTAATAATATCAAACTTTGATTGTACAAACCACTATTACAGACTGCTTGTTGGCTTACGGACACCTCGCGCCGATCGCTCCATCAGAGTTCATAAAAACGATCGTTTTATTGAACCGTTGCAAAAAAACCGCTTAAAGAGTGTATAAACACCGATGTGCATAAACTCTGATTGGAGAGAGCTTCATGAATACCGTGCGCTGGAACATCGCCGTATCGCCGGACGTGGATCAGTCCGTCCGCATGTTCATCGCCGCGCAAGGCGGCGGTCGCAAGGGCGACCTGTCACGCTTCATCGAGGATGCGGTGCGCGCCTACCTCTTCGAGCGGGCTGTGGAACAAGCCAAAGCCGCTACGGTGGGTATGGGTGAGACAGAACTGAACGACCTCATTGATGAGGCGGTGCAATGGGCGCGTGAGCATTAATGCGGGTCGTCCTCGACACCAACGTATTGCTGGCCGCGCTGATCTCGTCGCACAGCCCACCCGACATCATCTATCGCGGTTGGCTTGCAGCACGCTTTGAACTGGTGACAGGGACGGCGCAGCTTGATGAACTGCGCCGCGTGAGCCGTTACCCGAAGATCAAGGCAATCCTGCCCGCGCATCGCGTCGGCACGATGATCAACAACATGCAGCGCGCCGTTGTGCTGCATGTATTGCCGCCTCTGCCTGATCGCATCGAGGTCAATGATCCGAACGATGCGTTCCTGCTGGCGATGGCACTGGCCAGCGAGGCCGATTACCTTGTGACTGGCGACCGCCGCGCTGGGCTGCTGCAACGCGGTAGCATTGGCCGCACGCGCATCGTCACGCCAGTCACCTTCTGCGCCGAGGCGCTTTGACGCCATGCCGGTCAGCTTCCTGTCCACCACACAACGGGAACGCTACGGCCGCTATCCAGACACGCTTTCCAGCGAAGAGCTGGCGCGCTATTTCCACCTGGACGACGATGACCGCGAGTGGATCGCCACCAAGCGACGCGACAGCAGTCGCCTCGGTTATGCGCTGCAACTGACCACGGCGCGGTTTCTCGGCACCTTTCTGGAAGACCCTACCGCCGTGCCAAGCCCGGTGCTGCATACGCTGTCGTCGCAACTTGGCATCGCCGACCCTTCCGATTGCGTCATTGACTACCGGACAACTCGGCAGCGCTGGCAGCACACGAGCGAGATTCGCACCCGCTATGGCTACCGCGAGTTCACGGGTACCGGCGTCCAGTTCCGCCTTGGCCGCTGGTTGTGCGCGTTGTGCTGGACGGGCACTGACCGCCCGAGTGCGCTGTTCGACTACGCCAACGGCTGGCTGGTCGGCCACAAGGTGCTGCTACCCGGCGTCACCTTGCTGGAGCGCTTTATCGCCGAGATACGCTCACGCATGGAGTCGCGTCTGTGGCGACTACTGGTGCACGGCGTGACACCCGAGCAGCGACAACGCCTCGATGACTTGCTCAAGCTTGTCGAAGGCAGCCGGCAGTCTTGGCTGGATCGATTGCGCAAGGGGCCGGTACGCGTCAGCGCTCCGGCGCTCGTTGCGGCCTTGCTGCGAATCGAAACCGTGCGTGGCTTGGGCATTAAGCTGCCAGGCACCCATGTGCCGCCGAGCCGCATCGCAGCGCTGGCCCGCTTCGCCAGTACTGCCAAGGTATCCGCCGTGGCTCGATTGCCGGAGGTGCGACGCATCGCCACGCTAGTGGCCTTCGTCCACTGCCTGGAAGCCAGCGCGCAAGACGATGCCATCGATGTGCTCGACCTGCTGCTGCGCGAGCTGTTCACCAAGGCTGAGAAAGAAGATCGTAAGGTCAGGCAGCGCTCCCTCAAGGATCTGGATCGGGCCGCCTCGACGCTGGCCGAGGCATGCCGGATGCTGCTCGATCCGGCCCTGCCGGACGGCGAACTGCGCGAGCGCGTCTATGCCGCCATCGGCCACGATGAACTGGCCCAGGCGCTCAATGAAGTGCGCGGTCTGGTGCGCCCGCCCAACGATGTGTTCTACACCGAACTGGAAGCCCGCAAGGCCACCGTCTCGCGCTTCCTGCCGGCGTTGCTGCGCGTCATCCGCTTTGACGCCAATCCGGCCGCGCAACCTTTGGCGCAGGCGTTGCAATGGCTGCATGAGAAGCCCGACCATGATCCGCCCACGGCCATCGTCGGCAAGGCGTGGCAACGCCATGTCGTTCAGGATGATGGCCGCATCAATGCCACAGCCTATTCGTTCTGCGCGCTCGACAAGCTGCGCAGTGCGATTCGCCGCCGCGACGTGTTCATCAGCCCGAGTTGGCGCTACGCCGATCCACGCGCCGGGCTGCTGGCCGGAGCTGAATGGGAGGCCTCGCGGCCTATCGTCTGCCGCTCGCTGAGCCTGTCGGCGCAGCCCGAGGCCACGTTGTCCGAGCTGACGCGCGAGCTGGACGAAACCTACCGCCGCGTCGCCGCGCGCCTGCCCCAGAACGACGCAGTGCGCTTCGAGAACGTTGGCGACAAGACGGAACTGGTGCTCAGTCCGCTTGAAGCATTGGAGGAGCCGCCTTCATTGATCGCGCTGCGCAACGAAATCAAGGCGCGCATGCCGCGCGTCGATCTTCCGGAAATCCTGCTGGAAGTCGCCGGTCGTACTGGCTGCATGGAAGCGTTCACGCACCTGACTGAACGCACCGCGCGCGCGGCCGACCTGACCACCAGCCTGTGCGCGGTGCTGATGGCCGAAGCCTGCAACACCGGCCCGGAACCACTGGTGCGGCCAAACACTCCGGCGCTCAAGCGCGACCGGCTGATGTGGGTCGATCAGAACTATGTGCGTGACGACACGCTGACAGCCTGCAATGCCGTGCTGGTGGCCGCGCAAAGTCGTATCGCACTGGCGCGAACCTGGGGAGGTGGCGATGTGGCTTCGGCCGACGGCATGCGATTCGTGGTGCCGGTGCGCACGATCCACGCTGGACCGAACCCAAAGTATTTCAATCGCGGGCGCGGCGTCACTTGGTACAACTTGCTTTCCGATCAGCGCACCGGACTGAACGCGATCACTGTGCCTGGCACGCTGCGCGACAGTTTGATTTTGCTAGCGGTTGTGCTGGAGCAGCAAACGGAGTTGCAGCCGACCCAGATCATGACCGACACCGGCGCGTACAGCGATTTGGTGTTCGGTTTGTTCCGCCTCTCCAACTATCGATTCTGCCCGCGCCTGGCCGATGTTGGCGGTACCCGTTTCTGGCGCGTCGATCCCGACGCCGACTATGGCGACCTCAATGCGCTGGCCCGGCAGCGTGTGAATCTCGACCGTATCACCCCGCATTGGGATGATGTGCTGCGTCTGGTCGGCTCGCTCAAGCTCGGTCTGGTTCCGGCGATGGGCATCATGCGCACCTTACAGGTCGATGAACGGCCCACCAGCCTGGCGCAAGCCATCGCCGAAATCGGCCGTATCGACAAGACCATCCACACGTTGAATTTCATCGACGACGAAGCCCGCCGTCGCGCCACGCTGCTGCAACTGAATCTCGGTGAAGGCCGCCACAGCCTGGCGCGCGAGGTTTTCCACGGCAAGCGCGGCGAGCTGTTCCAGCGCTACCGCGAAGGGCAGGAAGACCAGTTGAGCGCGCTCGGCCTGGTCGTGAACATGATCGTGCTTTGGAACACGCTGTACATGGATGCGGTGCTGACGCAGTTGCGCAGCGAAGGCTACCCCGTGAAGCCAGAAGACGAGGCACGGCTGTCGCCGTTCGGCCACGAGCACATCAACATGCTCGGACGCTATTCGTTCTCGGTGCCGGAAGCTGTCGCGCGCGGCGAGCTGAGACCGTTGACCAAACCGAATGATCCTTAAAAACCTTGGAAATTCACCATGCAACAAATGACGCAACAACCGTTGAACGATGCCCAGCTTGATCGGCTGGGCGACTTTCTCGAAGGAGTCGGCGCACCTGCAATGAATCTCGAAATGCTCGATGGGTTCTTTGCCGCACTCATTTGTGGTCCAGAAACGGTTTTGCCCAGCGAATACTTGCCACAAGTATTCGGGGAAGACCATTGCTTCGACAGCAATGACCAAGCCGCCGAAATTCTTGGCTTGGTCATGCGGCACTGGAACACGATTGCATCAGAATTGTTCCGCACTCTGGAGAAAGACGATGTCTACCTTCCCGTGCTACTCGAAGATGCGGATGGGGCCGTACACGGTAACGACTGGGCACGTGGTTTCATGCGCGGCATTCAATTACGGCCCAATAGTTGGCAAGAGTTGATCGGCAGCGAAGAATTTGGCGGGCCCATGCTGCCAATCATGATCTTGACCCATGAACATGATCCTGATCCCGCCATGCGCCCGCCAGAGATTGCGCCGGACAAACGCGATGAGTTGCTTCAGCCCCTGATTGCCGGACTGACGCACATCTATCGCTACTTTGCCTCACATCGCCAATTGGCAACCCAAGGGCCTTTACGCAGACAACAAGGGTCCTAAGATTGGGAGAAATGATCAGTGCCCATGTGGCAGTGGGCGGAAGTACAAGCATTGCTGTGCTACCAGCGCTCCGACATTTCATTGATACCGGCTTAACTGACTTCCCTGTTCCATTGCTCCCCGAACCCCAATCTGGAGCGACGCAACGAACAATCCAGGGCCTAATGTCCATGGAGTGGTGTTTTCTCGTCACTACTGGGGGAAACTTCATGACTTGTGACAATCCGGTGTTCTTCTTCGAGTCGGAAGGTATTGCTGCAGATCAAGCCGAGCTAAGCATGCCTCTAGGCTCAGAGATATGCTTCTGGGCAAGGCGAGCCATATCGAACAGGCCGCAATACTTCTCGACCGAGCGTTCGACAGTACTGGAGCTTAATCGTCGCTCGGCTCACAACACAAGACGATTTCTCTACACGCGCCAGGAATCACCGTGGGCTTTAGACTTCGCTAGAAAGACGCATAGGCTGCACAGATTGTCATGAATTCGCCAGCCTAAATGACGCCGGCGTCCAGTTTGACTGATAGCTTCGTCCAGTTTATTTGGTGCCAGCGCGGCTCAAGGTGAGCAAGACGGCTCTATACGCCGCGCTGCAATCCACTAGTACAGCCGACTCCTGACATTCCGTGCATTTGTCTTCTGAGAATGACAACGGTGGGCAACTTGAATCTCCCTTTATGGCTAACGCTTGAATTAAGCCGAGTTGCGAAGCAACTTCGGCTTGAATGAATTGTTAGGGCGCACCCGGCGTAGCTTTAAGATGCTCAAACTTGCGCAGCTTTGAGACAAGCACTCTGGCGCCGCTATCATCAATGAATTTCTCGTAGAGGGTAGTGCTCTTTTTGAAGTGCAGATTCAGGCAATTCATTACCTTGCCAATAGCTGCAAGCATGGACTGCACGTGCTCTCGGCTGATACCACTGAGAGCGTGTGCTGCTCGATTGGTGGCGTACCCGTGATCTTGATGAGCGATGCGTTTGTTTCGGTGCTCTCTTGCGAAAGCCGCCTGCTTATGCGCTGCCTCGCACAGAGTCTCCAGTTCATGCTTTAGCGCGGGATCCTCAATCAAAGTGAGCAATGAGTGAATGGTTAAATTCTTCTTGCCGCGGGTCTCAGGCGGGTCAGTCATCCGAGATATGCCAAGCAAAACGCTATCCCACATTTCGTCTTGAGTGATCTTGAAAAATAGTGCGGCGGTGCGGTTCAAAAGCTCCACTGTCTCTTGATCCGAACCGAATAGCTGCCGGTACTGTTGCCACACTATATGTAGTTCAATCAGCTTGCGATGAAGCGTTGCGAAAGCCGTACCAAGCTCATCGCCCATCAACGTTACGTAGTTGGCGTGTACTTCATCCATGGACTGCGTTGATGTCATGTAGTGCGTCCTATCGGCTGAATTAAGCCGACTGACGAAGCCAGTTCGGCTTGAATGAATTGTTAGGGAAGGTCTGAATAACGAGGCCTGAGAGTGCGGGATGTCGCGTCGTTCCGAAGAGTGGCGTTTGAATCTTTGGAATTTCGCCATTTCTGGCGCTTTCCGTGGGAATTTCCTGGTTTACAGGCGCACGCTCCCCATAGCCGGCAGCAACTGCTTTCGCTTCATCCACAGATTGGAGAGCGCAAACAAGGTCAGCACGTGTGCGGTGTTTTTGGCCAGGCCG
>NZ_VZPL01000113.1 GCF_008801575.1 Xanthomonas cissicola
TGGCGTCGCACTACAGTACATCCAGCCGGGAAAGCCAAATCAGAATGCCTTCATTGAGCGCTTCAATCGTACGTTCCGCGAGGAAGTGCTCGACCTGAATCTCTTCGCCTGCCTCGACGAGGTGCGCGAAGCCGCCCACTGGTGGATGATCGACTACAACCAAGCAAGATCCCATGATTCGCTCGGCGGAATGACCCCGGTCGAGTACCGCAACAAGTACGCCGAAAGCTCTACTTTTAAAGTGCCTGCTTGACGGGGGAGCTTACGACCTCACCTCGCCCACAGGGCGCGCAGCGTCCTGGAAACTGGCTACAGTCCGCACAGGGCCACCAAGCCCACCCCACCCATCCGCTTCCAAGGATCTGCATGTCCCTGCATCGTCTTGCCCCGCGCCTGGGCCTGGCCGTTGGCCTGCTGTGCGCCTGTGCCGTACACGCCACCGAGCCGGCGCCGGCGCATCGTCTGCTACGCGTCACCCTGGGCGGGGCGACCGACCAGGCCACGTCGGGCCGCCTGTTGGTGTTCGCCACCCTGGCCAAGGATGCCCAGGCGCAGGCCAAACAAAGCGGGAAAGACGGCAAGGTGGACGAGGTGAATATGAATCCCTTCCGCCCCACCGCAGTGGCGGTGGCCGCGCAGGATGTCACCGCGCTGGCACCCGGCGGCAGCGTCCAGATCGATCTGGACAATATCGCCTTCCCGCGCGGGTTTTCTGCGCTGCCGGCCGGCGATTATCTGTTCCAGGCCGTGCTCGACCCGGATGGCAGCTATGGCTACAGCGGCCGCGACGGCGGCGATCTGCTGAGCGAGGTCACCGCCGTGACATTGGCCAAGGGCAAGCCGCTGCCGGCGCTGACCTTGAGCAAGCAGGTGCCGGTCTCGGACGATCCGTGGCAGGTCTCGCCACGTGCGCCGCAGGCGGTGCGCGATGCGGTGCCCGAAGCCAGGCTGCATAGCGCCGATGCCTCGATGGTGAGCACCTCGCTCAGCGCGTTCTGGGGCCGGCCGGTGTCGCTGCGCGCCCGCGTGCTGACGCCGCCCGGCTACAACGCCAAGGCCGCCACGCGCTATCCCACCGTGTATGTCACGCATGGCTTCGGCGGTAACTACAACCGCTTCGCCGGCAGCATTGCATCCACCTGGAGCCTGATGGCGGCCAAGCAGATACCGCCGATGATCTGGGTCTTCCTGGATCAGTCCACGCCCACCGGCACCCACGAGTTCGCCGATTCGGTCAATAACGGCCCGTGGGGCACTGCGCTCACCGAAGAGCTGATTCCGGCGCTCGAGCGCCAGTACAAGATGGACGGCAAGGCCAGCGGCCGCTTCTTGAACGGGCATTCGTCCGGTGGCTGGGCCACGCTGTGGTTGCAGACGCGCTACCCCAAACTATTCGGCGGCACGTGGTCTACCTCGCCGGATTCCAGCGATTTCCGCGACTTCACCGGCCCGAACTTGTACGCGCCCAATGCCAACGTCTACCGTCGCGCCGATGGCAGCCAGTTTCCGCTGATCCGCGACCACGGCAAGGTGCTGGCCGATCTGGAAACCTTCGCCAAGCTCGAACGCGTGCTCGGCCCGTACGGCGGGCAGCTCACCTCGTTCGAGTGGGTCTTTTCGCCGCGCGGCGCCGACGGCCGCCCGCTGCCGATGTTCGACCGCGACACCGGCAAGGTGGACCCGGCCGTGGTGGCCTACTGGCGTACCCACTACGACATTTCCGCGCGCGTGGCCGCGCAATGGCCCACGCTCAAGCCGGATCTGGACGGCAAGATCCATCTGATCGTCGGCACCGCCGATACGTTCTACCTGGATGGCGCGGCGCATCAATTCCAGGCGGTGCTGGATGGCCTGGGCGCCAGGAGCGATTTCCGCTATCTGGAAGGCCGCACCCACTTCGATCTCTACACCGAGGGCGATGACAACGACGCGCTGATGAAGAAGATTGCCGCAGAGATGTACGCAGTGGCGCGACCGAAGCGGTGAGCGGCTGAGATCACCGGGTTGCATGCAGCGCTACGTGCGTGCACCGCCTGCCGCAACCGCACCGCGCCTACCAGATCGCATGCGCGGCATTGTCGGTCGGGCATCAGGCAGAGCGCGGCAATTCCCATTCCACCTGCTGGCGCAGCACCAGCAGCAGCACCTGGATGCGCCCGCCACGCACCATCGCTGCAGGCGTCTGGCCGTCGAGGGCATTCATCGGTTGGCGAAACCAGCGGATCAGCCCCTCGTTATTGCCACCGTTCAACGCCCATGCGTGGCAGACGATTTCGCCCAGGTTTTCGATGCCGGCGGTGCCAAGCAACTTGAGGTGTTCGGGGGTGAACGCAAACATCGACAGCACCAGTTCGGCGTCGGCCGCGTTGCCATGGTCCACCTGCATCTGCTCGCTGTGCGCGGTGCTGTAGAGCGAGCCCTGCGCGCGAAAATCTTCGGCGCGCCGCATGCCGGTCAACACTGCTGCGATGAGATCGGCGCGTTCCATGGGTTGTCCAGCTGAGTACGTGCGCGCACGCTAACCGGGCCGCTGCTACCGCTCAATCGGGAGACTCCTGACAGCCGCCAGGCGCGTCAGCGGCCGTTGCGTCATGCAGCGCGGCGCGGCGGCCGGGCATGGACTGCACGCGCAGGGCCAGGGCATCGCCTGCACGGCGTCGCCCTCACCCGCCTTCTCGGCGCTTAACGCAGGGGTTGCTAGCATCCGGGCGCGTCACTGGCAACAGCCTGCACGTGAATGGCTGCAGTGTTGGAGTCTCACCCCATGAGGAGTTGTCAGATGCCCTGGAAACCCACCCTTGCCATGCTTGCCCTGTCCACCGCCGCGCTGCCGGCGCTGGCGCAGTCCGACCGTCAGGTGGTCGAAGACATGCTCACCCGCTCGGCCAATGTCTGCCCCGGCCACAGCACCGAACGCACCACACCCACCGTCAAGGCCGTCCCGGTCGGCGCGCTGCGCGTGATGCTGGAACGCGGCCTGGTCATGTGCCCAGACCGTCGCCTGGACGCCGCAGCACCGGCCGTGTTCTACGGCCGCCTGGGCGTGTTCGCCTGGAACCCGGAAGTGAAAGCCGGATCCACCGTCATCGCCAAACAGATCGACAGCATGACCCGCAAGGACGACTACCCCACCGACACCCTGGTGTGGGACGCCAAGGGCAGCGCGCTCACGCAGCAGACCGTGCCGATGTTCGAACCCAGGCCGGGTGCGGCGGTGTTGTACAAGGTGCGTTGAGGCCGACGCGATTGCACGCGGCGCCCAGTCAGGCCCTGGCGCCCCGCTGCACGCGCGCATCGGCTGCATCGGCCGGGCCATCGCCGCCGAGCCGCTGTTCGTAAATCTCATCGACCACACCGCGCACCGCACGGGCGGCATTGAAGATGCTCTCGCCAAGCACCGAGAGGCTGGTGGCGTCCAGTGACTTGCCGCTGCAGACCGCCACCATGTCGCTGTGCGCGGTGATCGTGCGCAGCAGTGTGTGGAAGCGGTCGATCTGCTGCAGGGTCACGCCGAAGGTGAAGGGTTCTGCGTGCAATGGTGCCCGAGCATGGTGCCGGCTGTGGGTTGCAGGGGCTTTCGGAGCAGTCATGGCGTCCGTCCTCGACGTGAGCGGACGGGATGTCCGCAAGGCCACCGTAGCGCGCTTTTTCGGATATCTGAAAACCAGATATTTCGTCTGATTTCTTAGCGAAGCAGGCGCGCGCGTCTCACGCCGATTTTGTCGGTTCGGTCGTGGCGGTGAAGCGCCGCGGCTCACCGGTAATCGGGTCATCGAACGCCAATGTATGCGCGAACAGCTGCAGCGGGCGTCCCGGGTCGTCGGGCCGCTGCGCTTCCAGGGCGGGATAAAACCGGTCGTGCAGGATCGGCGTGCCCAGCGCGGCCATGTGCACACGCAACTGATGCTTGCGCCCGGTCACCGGCTCCAGCCGATACGTCCAGGTGTCTGCGTTGCGTGCGACCACCTCGATCACCGTCTCGCTGTTCGCTTCGCCCACGCCCTCGTGCATGCGGAAGAACGGCTCGCCCGGCTCCAACAGGCTGCGGTGCACATGCGGAAACCTCAGCTGTGGCAGCGGTGGTGCCACCGCCAGGTAGTGCTTGCGGATGCGCCGTTGCCGAAACAAGGCCTGATAGATCCCGCGCGTGGCAGGATTGGCCGAGAACAGCACCAGCCCCGCGGTTTCGCGATCGATGCGGTGCAATGGCACCAGCGCCGGATTGTCCAGCCGCCGCACCAGTCGCGTCAGCAGCGTCTCGCGCACGTATGCACCGGCGGGTGCCACCGGCAAGAAGTGCGGCTTGCAGGCTACCACCAACTGCGCGTCGGCATGCACCACGGTCTCGACGTACGGAATCACCGGCTCATCGGCGACCTCGCGGAAATAGCGGATGTCCGCACCCACGCGATACGGCGCTGACAACGCCAGGGCCTGGTCGTTGGCATCGCGCACCAGGCCGCGTGCGAAGCGGTCGCGCCAACGCTCGGCCGCGATCGCCGGAAAACACGCGCACAGCGCCTCGAAGACCGAGACCCACGGGCCGGCAGGCAGCTGGAAGCGGCTGGCCGGCGTGCCATCGTGGGTGCGGGGTGCATCGGGCATTGCCGAGATCGCGACAGGATCGAGAGTGCAGCATGGTAACGCGCGATGCGGCAACGCATTGCATGCAGCGGGCGATTGCATGCAGCACTGCAGCATCGGTCGATCGCTGCAGTGGCCAGCTTCCGCATGCGCGAAGCGATGTGCGGCCACGCGATGGCGCCGCATCGACGCGTGGTGTTCTGGAACTTAGGTTGGCATCGCGATGCGTGTGATCGCGCACCATGCCACGCCTTGGTAGCGACGCTCCGGCTTGCAACACATCTGTCATCACCCGTTGACGTTGCGTGTGGGCAACGGACTCCCCTTCGATCCCTTTCTCCAAGCAGGAACATCACCATGCGTTCGACACTTCATGCCACCGTCGTGACGGCAGGGCTTCTTGCCCTGATCACCACCAGTGCAGCCATCGCTGCCGTGCCATCGGTGGCGCAGTGCACCACGCCGCAGCCGTGGGCGCACTCCAATGCCGGCGTGGTGGTCGGCAACGGCACGGCCGCCAGTTGTACCGCCAGCGCACTCGCCACTGCGGTGGCGCAAGGTGGCTATGTCACCTTCAACTGCGGCACGCGTGCGGCCAGCATCGCCGTCAACCAGACCATCAACATCAGTGCCAGCACGCCAACGGTGATCGATGGTCAGGGCAAGATCACCCTGGATGGCCGCCAGGCCGCGCGTATCTTCCAGGTGCAGAACGGCAATGCGCTGTCGGTGCGCAATCTCAAACTGCAGAACGGCAGCTCCGTGCAGCCGCCGTCCAACACGCAGTACGCGCCCGGCACCTGGGGTGGCGGCGCGATCAAGGTCAGCTACCGCGGCAAGCTGGAAGTGATCAACAGCCAGTTCCTGAGCAACCGCAGCAGCATTGGGGGTGGTGCCATTTTCGCCGGCAGCGATACCGACGTGACTATCGTCAAGAGCTCGTTCTCCAAGAACACCTCATGGCTGGGCGGCGCGCTCTACACGCAGCTCAGCCGTCTGACCATCGTCAATTCCGAATTTGTCGGCAACCAGGCCATCAATGCGCCGGCCGGCTTCCCGGATGCCGACCAGTTCGGCAACAGCGGCGCGATCGACACCGACGGCGCCTCGCTCGCCGGCTACCTCAACGCCACCGCCGGTGGCGCCACGCTCTCGGTGTGCGGCACGGTGGTGCGCAACAACAGCGCGGCCAACAGCGGCGGCGGCGCCACGTTGTGGGCGTATGCACCGGACACCATCGACGTGCGCTACTCCACCTTCGCCAACAACATCGCCTATGGCGGCCCGGCCGGCGGTGCGCGCATCAGCCTGGGTTTCGGCGATACCACACACTCCGGCACCACCATCACGACGCCGGGCATCATCAACGTCGAAGAAACCAGCTTCATCTCCAACCGCGCCGAAAAGAGCAACGCCGGTGCCTTGTACATGGACTGCTACGGCCCGTCCTGCAACGTCAGCAACAGCACCTTCTATGGCAACTATGCAAAGGGTGTGGGCGCGGCGATCCAGCATGTGGGTTGGCAGCCATCCAATGGCGACCAGGGCAAGACCACGGTGCGCTTCAACAACGTCACCTTCGCCGAGAACACGCCAGGGTCGACGTTGTTCGGCAGCGGCTTCGACATCCGCAACAGCATCTTCTACTCCAAGACCGAGCGCACCTTCTGCAGCGACCAGAGCAGCACCGGCAACAACCTGATCGAGTACTCCGCTGCGGGCGGCTTGTTCCATAGTTGCCTCACCGCCGGCCTGGCACGCGCCACCGACCCGCTACTGGGCGCACCGGCCACCAATGGCGGCCCCACGCTCACCCAGTTGCCGGCTGCCAACAGCCCGGTCCGCAACCTCGGCAGCGGCTGTCGCACTATCGACCAGCGTGGTGTTGCGCGTGATACCGCGGTCTGCGACGTGGGTGCGGTGGAAATCAAGTAAGTCGCACTGCGCGTCCTTGTCCTCTGGCGAGGACGCGCGTTGTGTGGCCGAGCGGGCTAAGAAGCCCGCTTGGTCGCGCAATCAAGCGGTAATTGCGGCGCGGTTCAAGGCCACATCCACATTGATCGGTTTTGGCCACAAATGCCTCGCGCATAGGCTTGGCTTCTGCTCGCCCAACGAATAAGCATGTGCATCTCATTGGCAAAGATGGCTACGGAGTATGGAGCCACCGATTGGTTCCCAGACTGCCTGTGAGGTTTGCGACTTCATTCATCCGTTAGCGCACACCCCCGCGGGTATCTGCACAAATTGCGCTGAACTGATGCGAGCGAACTCAAGCATTGGCATTGGGTAAGCCGTTTGCGCTGAAGCGCGTCGTCCCGAAATTTAATGGGCTACAGACCGCAATAGCATCGTTCGCTTGCTGACAACGCACGTTTCAGCGGTTATGTTCGAACCTGGAACGGGGGTTCTTGCATGGGACGCAGAAAGAAGCAGAGCGGGTTTCACTAGGGCCTGTTAACACATCCGAAGCCCATCAACGACTAGGACGAAGCTGAGGAATCCAAGGAACATGACATCCAGCTTCTCGAAGCGCGAGAAAATCCGGCGGTAGCCTTTCAAGCGACGGAACAGT
>NZ_VZPL01000114.1 GCF_008801575.1 Xanthomonas cissicola
ATCGCCACGCCGCTTTCGGCTTCGCGCAGAAAGCCGATGACCTGCTCGTCAGTAAAACGTTTCTTCACGTCCAATCTCCTCGGGGTAGGGAATTGGACTCCAAACTGAGGCGCTACTCAAAATTGGGTGGACGTCGGCGACCCAATAGACGACCTGGCTAACCCAGGACCAGAAAAAATTTCGCGTGGATTCAAACAGCAGGGCTGCAATGAAGAATGGCCCTAGCGCTGCTAGGAACGAAATCGCAGTGGTGGCCATGAATAGCATCACCCCGCCGCTGACGGTTAGCGCCAGCGTAGCCAGGAGGATCCCGACGCCGATAAGCACATAGGTCAGCGCCTTCATGAACTCGAAATTGCCGGTTTTGGCGTTGAACGCTTCTTTGGCCTTGGTGATGCCGTTATCGGCAACTTTGTCTAAGAGCGAGCCGACCGAATCGCCGCTGGTGTCATTGCCTGGCGACATTTCGGCAGCAACGTCGTTCGGCATTGAGCGAACCATGTCTGCGATGTTGCTTTGATAAGCACCGGCCGTAAGCGCGGCACTCAATATGCAGGACCAGAACAAGCACTTCATGATGAGCTTGGATATAGGCTCCTCCCCGCGCCCCATGATGGAGTTGAAGGCATCCCACAGCAGAACGATCACGAAGGCCGCGGCCACAAAAGGTGCAACGATTGCCACGGCCTTGGCGGACGCGCTGGTCACGAAGTTCTGCAGGATCGCATCGACCTGTGCAAACAGGTCTTGGAATACGTGGAAACCAGCCATAGCGGCGCCCTCCCTTCGCTCAGTTCTTCGACGGCAGGCGCGGAACTGCGTTGTCGTTCGACTTCATCGACTCGTCCCACTGCGCTTGCCGGGCATTGACGCAATTGGGGTGCTCTTTGAGCTGGCCAGGATCCGCTTCGCACTTGGCCAGCACGTCGGCGCGTTCGTCCGGGTGCGCCTTGAAGTGCGCCACGTCGCGGGCCGGAGCCAATGGATCCGGCTTGCAGCTGGCGACAGAAAACAGGATTAGTAAGACAAACAGGGGCTTAGTGATTTTCATACGTAATGACCTAATTAAGTATTGACATAATTAATGTTATGCGAACTCGGGTTTGGCAGTTGGTGGGGGATCCGGCTCGGGGGGAAATCCGCTGCGTTTCCTGGCTCCGGCGAAGATCCGGTCGCGCTCCCAGCGCTGCGATCAAGAGCGGCGCAT
The DNA here is from genome assembly GCF_008801575.1 of Xanthomonas cissicola. GTDB lineage: Bacteria > Pseudomonadota > Gammaproteobacteria > Xanthomonadales > Xanthomonadaceae > Xanthomonas > Xanthomonas cissicola. The sequence continues at coordinate 1,208 of NZ_VZPL01000114.1, forward strand.
CCGTGCGCCATACCCTTGAACAACTGGTCAGAAGGTCCGCGGCTTCATCCGTGGCACGTCGTTGCTGCCGCTCATCTGCTTGTCGTACACAGCATCGGCCTTGGCGGCGATGGCCTTTTCCTCTGCCTGTTGGAGCATCGACACCAGCTGTAGCTTGACCATCTCGTTCGACACCTGGGCCTGTTCGCCAGCGATGCGCGCCTGCAGCTCGGCAATGGCCTTCGGATCCGATGTGCCATTGATTTGACCGATCAAGCTCTGGATCTGATCGGCTCGCTTCATGGCGGCGTCGAAACCGGCTAGGCCTGTTGCCTTGTTCACCGCACCGAGACGTTCCTGGCGAGCGCTAACGTCGGCGTACATATCGGCGATCGAACCGCTCTTGTTCTTGTCGATGATGTCTTGGACCTTGCCGCTTATGCCCGTCACGTCCCCGCGCTGCACGGCGTCATAGAGACCTGTCCAGTCCTGCGGAAGGTACTGGCGCAGCGCCGGGTTGTTGAACAGGTCACCCAGGCCGCGCGAGCCGGTCAGAGCTTCATACTGCTGTTTGGCCTGTTCTAGCTGGTTTTTCAGCTGCGCGACCTGCTCAACGTACTTAGCGAAGTTGGCCGTCTGATTCATCTGCGTCTGTGTATTCATCGCCACATCGGTGACCGGGATTTGCGCGCCGGCACCGAACGACAGCGACAGGCCCACGACCAACGCGGCTCCTAGTGCGTGCAGTCTCATTGCGGTTTCTCCTTGATGACGAATTTGCGTGAGTCCTGGGGAAGCGACTTCACCAGGTGGAATTCGGCGTCGGTCAGCTTGAAGCCTTCCACGTAGTCGGCACGGGAGGCCATGGGGTTCGGCAGGAAGATTTGCGTAGCGCACTGCTGGATGATCATTGCGGTTTCTCCTTGGTTTTGACGCGGCTCACAAACGCCGGCACCCAGCGATCGGGGTCATCACCCACGTCAGCGATGACCGCTTCGATAATCTCGGCCCGGTCCGGGGAACACGACAGCACCAGCAATTCGTCGCCGAACCCAACCAGGTTGATCGTGCCCACGGCGCAGCAACCGCCCTGCTTGATGACGAACTTGCGCGAGTCCTGGGGAAGCGACTTCACCAGGTCGAACTCGGCGTCGGTCAGCTTGAAGCCTTCCACGTAGTCGGCACGGGAGGCCATGGGGTTCGGCAGGAAGATTTGCGTGGCGCACTGCTGGATGATCGTGCGCGCAATCGGGCTTTCGAGGGCGTCGCCCGGTTCCTGGGTAGCGAACACTAGGAGACCGTTTTCCTTGCGGATGGTCTTCAAGCCGTCCTTCGACCACTTGACAAAGATCGCGTCTTCCAGGGGTTTCCAGAACTCGTCCATGACTTTGATAAACGGCTGGCCGTTCAACATCGCGTCCGTGCGGTGCATGAGGTACATCATTATGGGCGTGCGGATGATCGGCACATCCAGGAAGTCGGTGTAATCGAAGCCGTAGAGGCGATACCTGGTCAGGTCGATATCGTCGGTTTCGTTGTCGAACAGCCAGCCGTACTCCCCGCCCTCGGCCCACTTGAGCAGTCGCGCATGCACGGTCGGCCGCGGGTTCGGATCGTTCGGGTCCGGCATTGGGTTCGGCAGATTTTGCAGCAGCAGAGAGAGACGGCGCAGCGGCTTGTCCAGGCGGAACATCACCGTATCTATCGCGCGGGAAATCTCCACTTCATCGTTGTGGTTGACCGGATCCCCCGATGACTCGGCCAACTGCTTGATGAGCGCCTTGAGGAAGATGATGTTCTCCGGCCTGGGATCCAGCTGCAGGGGATTCATCCCGGTGGCTTGTCCCATGGCGAGCGGGAAATACTTGCCGCCCATCGCCATGACGGTGCCTTGCATGCCGCGGTCCTTGTCGAACACCACGACGGACGGCCGGAACTTGCCGGCCTGGGCAAGCAGGATCCCCAGCAGGACGGTTTTGCCCTGCCCCGTCATGCCGGTGACGATGGTATGGCCAGCCGGCCGGTCGCCTTCGTTGTCCTCGTCGGGATCGGTCGCGTGGAAGTTGAAGTAGAGCGGCGTGCCGGCGTCCGTTTTGAACATCGTGACGGCCGGACCCCAGGGGTTGCCGGCCGGCTTGCCAGCCATGTAGTTGTGAAGCGACGAGAAGCTAAGGAAATTCTGCGACGAAATCGGCGCCGGACGCGGGCGGTACTTCCAGTTGCAAGGCAGCTGCGCCCAATACGCGGCTTCCAACGCCAGGCCGACCACCTGGGGAACGATGGCCACATCGAAGAAGGCCGAGCGCGCCTTCTCCATCAGATCACGGGTTTCAGCCGGCGTGTCGCCGAAGACGGTCAGCGTGGCGTGATGCTCCCCAAACGCGAACTCGCCGGCCATGAGTTGATCGAGAGCCACGGTCAGTTGGTTGACCTGATCGCTGGACGGATCATTTGAGTCAACCAGGTGCTGACGGTGGCGTTCAAGCTGGCCCCTGGCAGCGTGTCGCGATAGCAGCGAGAAGCTTTGCGTCAGCACGCACTCGTAAGGCGCTTTCAGGAACGTGTTGAGGTGGCCCGGCTCTGTGCGCTTCTCGTAGTCGAAGACCTCAACCATGCCGAAAAAGCGCGCGCGCGTGGGTGTGCGAATCTCGCCCAACTCACCCCAGGACGAGAAATTTATGCGGTTCTGCGGCATCGTTTCGCGGAAGTGCGCAAAGGTCACCGGCATCGGCAGTTGTTCGCCGTTGACCAGGCGCGCCAGGAACTCGGCTGGCCGCGAGTACAGATACACTGGCAGATTGTCGGCCGCCGCGGCGGCCTCTGCGAACTCAAGTTCGCTACGGCCGTCGTCGGGCTTGCGGGGGAACCTGGGCCGTTCGCGCTCCCACCAATCGGCCAACTCGATACGCTGTTCCTCCTGGTGTACGGTGCCATCATCTGCCGTCACGTCCGTCAGCGCGTGGACGCACTTGTAGGTGCTCAGGACTTCGGGGCCGTAGCGCTTGAGCGACGAGAAGAACAGGCGTTGAAGTTCCTCTAGATCCTTCACCGCGGACTGCTGGCGTTCGACCTTTTCCCGCGTGCTTTGCTTCTCGAACTTGGCCAGGAGCGCCAGCGTCTTATCCGGCATCGCGCGATGGATCACGGTCAGGTAAAGCTCGTTCACCATGAGCGACTTTTCGGTAAACATTGCGCGGTATTTCATGTCGAACTGCGCGCAAAAGGTGTTGTCGTAGTGCGCTTGGGGATACTCCGTCACTCGGCGGCGCACCATGTGCGTCCATAGCGCCAGGTGGTCGGAAGCCGCGCCCTTGAACACAGTGTTCAGGTCGCGCACCCAGTTCATGAGCGTTTCGTAGTCTGCGCTGAGGTGCGAACGCCCGGACAGCTTGAACACGGTCAGCAAGTCGCCGGCCGCTGTTCCGAGGATCGTATCGGTAACATGCCTGGTGTACGGGATGAAGCTGGATATGGCCTTTTCGGCGTCCAGTTCCTTTCTCGTAGCAATTTCAGCGGACATACTTCTTCCTTTTGCGCTTGTAAGTAGCGGGCGCATACGACGAGGCGTTCCAGAACCTCTTGTTCGTGTTGCGCAGCTTGGTATCTATCCACAGACCCCAAGTGCCGAACGCCTTGTCGTCGTGCTTGACGATTTGCCGCATGACGAAAATGATCGGGATGAGTAGCGCCCAGCAGAAAATGCTGACCGTCATCGCCACGATGAAGACGAAGAAAACGGCGAGGATCAAAGGAAGCAATGGCACTCCCATGAACATGGGAGTGCGCGTTGCGCCTTTGAACAGCGGGAATGACGTGGCTGGCTTCTTGTCGTTCTCGTCCATGTTCGTCACCTGAACTTAGGTGACGAACAGTGCAACGATTTCTGCGACAGAGCCGGCGATGATGAGGCCCACGATCCACTTGATGAAACCCTCTTTCTGGATCACGTTGAACCAGTAGAGGATGACTAGGACCAGGCCGGCGCAGATGGCGATGATGGGAACGAAGGACAGCAGATTGTCCTTGAGCGAGTTCAGGAAACCTTTGGCCTTGGCCAGTCCCTGGGCGTCGGCATCGGCGGCAACGATTGCCAGGAGCAGGGAGGAAGCGACAGCGGTCTTGTAATCGGCGAAACGCGCGGGGGTGCCTTTCATATCTACCTCAGTTGGAAATGTCCTTTCTGGACGTTGTAGTGGTCGCGTAGAAGCCGGAACATCGCGCGTGGATCGCTCCATTCCCGCTTCCTGCCCCTTTGACTCACAAGCCGGTATTCCGACACCGACCCATCCTTGTGATTGCGCACGTGGAGCACGAACGTCCAGGCGCGGTCCTTTGTCTCGATAACCGAGCATTCCTCGATGGTGCTGTGGGTAAGCAGCAGATCGAGTTCAGGCGATTGAATAAGCTTCATTGCAAGCACTCCCGTTGGCCTAAGTTAACGGGCCAGCGTAAGCGCTGCCTTGCGGTTTGTCCTTTTCACTATTTACATAGTGAAGCGTCAATCTGCAAAATTCGATCCTGGGAGAGTGATGGGTCGATCCGCTCCTGTTGATGTAGTGCTAGCCGCAGTGATGGCGGCCGATTCGCTTTGCAGTTCTCGTTCCATCCGCGACCTAGCGGAAGCCCGGCCGAAGGCGTCGCTGCGCCCCCGGCCAAAGGCGTCAGGGCCAACGTCAGCGATGGGCCGCGAGGCCGGCGGGGTGGTTTCTGTGACCGTGGCCACCGCCGGTTCGTGGGATTGGCCATCGGGAAGAAGCGCCGGGACCACGGCCGCAGGAATCGTGCCGGCAGAGCGTTCGACGCGGCCGATATAGCCATTGGCATGCCCGCGCGTGAAGTTGCCGGTGTTGTAGCAGGACAGCGCATTGCGCAGCGCCGCTTGATCGTTCGGTTCGCCGTCGGAGGCGCGCACGAAGCATTCGGTCAGGACCCGGGCCGCAGCCGTTAGGTTGGCGCACGGCTCAAACACTTCCGTCCAGGCCATGCCGAACTTGCGGACGTTTGTGCTGTTGATTTGCCCCAGGCCTGAATCGAAGTTGTAGCCGTTGGCCAACAGGTATTCGGCCGTTGCGATGGCTTCTGCCTGGTTTGCCGGCTGGCGCGGCAACTGCCGGCTGCCGTTGATGTTAATGGCGTAGGGCCGGAAGCTGGATTCGGTCTTCACGACCGCGGCTAGAGTGGCGGGATGGACGGACGGGGCGCACTGGCGGGCCAGGGCTTCAAATTCATGAACGGACTGTGCCGGCGCGTTTGGTGCCATCATCGCGCAGAACAAGCCCACCAGAAGTCCCAGAATTCGGAATGCCATTGGCTAAATTCGCTTATGCGATATTGAACATTTGATGCATCATTTATCACTAAAAGATTGTTGTCAACAGGCTTGCAGCTGCGCTGCCCGGATGCCAGGCAAGCGACAACGGCCCAAGCACATCCTGGGTGCATAGGTAGGAAATGAAAATTGGGAAATTTACGAGGCTAACTAGGGCCTGTTAACACATCCGAAGCCCATCAACGACTAGGACGAAGCTGAGGAATCCAAGGAACATGACATCCAGCTTCTCGAAGCGCGAGAAAATCCGGCGGTAGCCTTTCAAGCGACGGAACAGT
>NZ_VZPL01000115.1 GCF_008801575.1 Xanthomonas cissicola
TAGTTTTGCTTGGCTGGAGAAGAACCGAAGGCTATGGAAGAACTGCGAGCGCAAACTCAACACCAGCCTGCAGTTCATCCATTTGGCCTTCTTGGCGCTATTACTCAGAAGATCGTGAACAGGTTCTAAGAAATCCTGGGCGTATCAGTCTTTACACCCAGGATAGCCATTACGATCGCAAGATCAGCGCCGGTACCGCGACGGTTCGTTTTCCGCTGGTCAAAGGCGGCTGGTGGGAGCGCCTGATCGATCGCCCGCACCGCTTCGGCAAGCAGAAGGCGCGCTTTGCGCCAGGCCAGAGCTATGCGGGGGCTTGGTGGGCGGCGCCTGCCGCGCTGACAGCCATGCAGACGGCGCGCGAGGTGTGGATCGTTGAGGGCATCTTTGATGCGATCGCGCTCCTGCAGCACGGCATGTGCGCAGTGTCGGCCATGTCCTCCAACGCATTTCCGGAAGAATCGCTACGCGAGCTGGCAAAGGCACGCATGGCCCATCTCCCGACGCTCGTGTGGGCGCTGGACAACGAGCCGGGCGCCCGTGCGTACACGCATAAGCACATCAAGCGCGCAGCGGCGCTGGGCTTCGACTCGCGGGCCGCGCAGATCGTCCAGCACGACGGCAAGAAGACCGACTGGAACGACCTGCATCTGCGCGCTATCGCGTCCGATGATCCCAAGCAATGGGACAACGACGTCAACGAATCCCGCTACCAGGGCGACCTGCTTGTGGCTCGCTCGGCTGTGGACAAAGGCCTGCTGATGTTCGAACACGACGGCCGCAACGACTTCTGGTTGGACTACCGCTCTCGCCTGTACTGGTTCGATTTCGATACGCAACGCTTCGACAAGCTGCGCAAGGAGAAGCTGGGCGACATCGATGCGGACGAAGGCGACGAGGTTGCGGCCGAGGATCTGAAGAAGATCAAGCGCGCCGCCTGTTCCGTGCAGAAGATTGCCAACTGCTACCCGGAAGCCCTGTATTTTCAGCGCCAAGAGGTCACCGACGAAAGCTGGTACTACTTCCGTGTCGATTTTCCGCACGACGGACCCAGCGTAAAGGGCACCTTTACAGGTGGCCATGTCGCGAGCGCCTCCGAGTTCAAGAAGCGCCTGATCTCCCTGGCCGCCGGTGCCATGTTCACCGGTACCGGCCACCAGCTGGACCGCCTGATCGAAGAGCAGACCGAGGCGATCAAGACGGTGGACGCCATCGACTTCGTGGGCTACAGCAAGGAGCACCGTGCCTACCTGCTCGGCGATATGGCCGTGCGCGACGGCGAGCTGGTGACGGCCAACGAAGAGGACTACTTCGAGTTCGACAAGCTGCGCTTGAAGACGACGCAGAAGTCCATCCGTCTGGAGATCCAGCGCGACGCCGACGCGTTCCGCGTAGATTGGCTGCCGTGGCTGTGGCAGTGCTTTGGCACGCACGGCATGGTCGCCATGACGTTCTGGTTTGGCTCGTTGTTCGCCGAGCAGATCCGCGCCGGGCACAAGAGCTTCCCATTCCTCGAAGCCACCGGTGAAGCGGGCGCCGGCAAGACCACGCTGCTGACGTTCCTGTGGAAGCTGCTAGGCCGCTCGGACTACGAGGGCTTCGACCCGGCCAAGTCGTCCAAGGCCGGCCGTGCACGCGCCATGGGCCAGGTGTCTGGCATGCCCGTGGTCCTACTGGAAGCCGATCGCAGCGAGCCAGACAAGGCACATTCAAAGACGTTCGAATGGGATGAGCTGAAGGACTTCTTCGACGGCGGCACGCTAGCAACACGCGGCGTGCGCAACGGCGGCAACGAGACTTACGAGCCGCCGTTTCGCGGCACGATCGTCATCACACAGAACGCTGCGGTGGACGCCAGCGAGGCGATCCTCACGCGCATCGTAAAGCTGCACTTCAAACGTCCCCAGGTCACCACCGAAAGCCGTATCGCGGCCGACAATCTCAACGCGCTGCAGGTCGAAGAAGTCAGCCACTTCCTTGTGCGCGCCATTCGTCAGGAACGCGCCATCCTCGATCTGTTCGCCGAACGGGTGAAGGTCTTCGAGGCCAAGCTGCGCGCGCAGCAGGATCTGCGCCTGGAACGCGTCATCAAGAACCACGCCCAGATGCTGGCGCTATTCGACTGCCTGCGCCTGGTCATCACCATCCCCGACGACATGGTCGAGCAGACCCGGCTGGCGTTGTTGGACATGGCGCTGGAACGACAGAAGGCGATCAGCGCCGACCACGCGATGGTCAACGAGTTCTGGGAGGTCTACGAATACCTCGAAGCCACCGGCCACGGTAAAGCCGTCGTCAACCACAGCCGCGACACGCAGCGCATCGCCATCAACCTCAATCACTTCGCGGCACGAGCCGCGCAGTTCAGTCAGTCCGTGCCCGATCTCAAGGTGCTGCGTGCGCTGCTTGGAGATTCGCGTCGGCACAAGTTCATCGGCGCGAACGTAGCCGTCAATAGCGCCGTCCTCAAGGACGATCTGACCGGCGTCGGCACCACCGTGAAGTGCTGGGTGTTTGCCAAATGAGCACGCTCGCACATGTGGGAAATTTTGAGAAATTTTCGTTGACTTCCGACCGGGAGCGGAGCAACTATTACCGCGTCGCCGCAAAATCGGCGGCCGGGATTGGCGTCCCGACTTCAAACGGCGCAACAGCGCCCATCGAACGATGCCCGGCGCTTTTTTCTCGCCCGGCTTCTGCTCGGGCGCGTGCCTGCCAGTTCTATGGCGGGCGGTGCGTGGGGGCCGCGAGGCCCACCGGTTCCGTTTGTCCGGTACGCCAACCCGCACCGTCCGCCACCCCGATTGGCGTCGGGGCGGCGGACTCCAAATTACAAACGGAGTCCTGCATGTCCTACGACGCTCAAGAAGCGCCGGCCAATGCCGCGCGTCAGATCGCCCACTACTTCGGCCTGATCGCCGACACCCTCGACTGGAATCACACCGCCTGGCTCGCCCTGCAGGCGAAGCTGCAAGCCACTGGCAAAGCGCCCGAGGCGCTGACCTTGGCCGACGTTGAGGCCGCCATTCCGGCATCAATGTCGATCTGGCCGAGGTGCGCCAGTGAGCCGGCGCGACATGCATAAGACGCTGCGCGTGGCCCCCGGCGTGTACCTGCTTCTGCAAATCCGGAAGACCGACGTGCTGGCCGAACTGTACGCCGACGGTCTGCATGATCGCCCACCGGTGATGTTCGCCTGCAGCGCGATCGACGAGCCGAGCGCGTTGTTTCTTGTCAATGACGGAACTGGCCTGGTCATTGGCTCGTTGCACGTGGTCATGCCGGAAGACGAGGCCGCCGCGCTGCAGGAATGGGTCATCGAGCGCATGCCTGCATCGGAGGTGGCGTGATGGACGCCGTTCACCCGAACCCACAGCTGCCAGAGGACGCTGACTTCTCGATCAGTGAAGAAGATCAGTCCCGCCTTTGGCTCGCCTACCACGCGACCACATTGCTCGCAGCGCTGACCAACGATATCGCGATCGAGGCAGGCATCAATCACGACGGACCGGCGGCAGTGGCCGAGTACATCCGCCACGAACTGCTTGATGTCCTCAGCAGCGCGCAACGTCTGCGTGAGCCCGACCCCAGCATTCCGCCATCTGGCGCCGACCTGATCTAACCCCGCACCAGCGGGCCGGCGGGCGGTGCTGTAACACCGCCCCAGGGCCCTCCACCAACGCAACTCAGGAGAGTCGATATGCAACAGCACACTGGAACACGTCCAGCCACGGCAGCACGTCCGTTGGCTTTGAGCACCGGACCCGGCCCGGAGGCTACCACGCCGGCCGTCGCCGCCTACGACCGCAGCATGGGCGACTGCTCAGCGACCATCACCATGCACGTCACGCATGGTGCGGTCGTAGTCACCGCCACCCTGAACATGGGACCGCTACGCGAGGCTCATCAAACGTGGGAGCGGCGGCGTGGCACTGGCACCGGCTGGAAACTCATCGACGGGCCCCGCCTGTGGACGACGGTAGAAGACCGCATCAGCACTGAGTTGGCTGAGTTCATGGACGGCCTGGACTTTCCCTTTGACCTGGCCAACATGCTGCCGCGCAGGCCGACTGCGGCGGCTGCAGCTGCGGTCGCGCAGGCCGCGCGGGAGGTGGCGCATGGTTGAGTTACTCGCGCTTGTGGCGGTCCTGGCGCCGGCGGCCGGTGGCGCGCTGGTCTACAAGCTGTGGACGACGCGCCGTCCGCGCCTGACTCAGACCGGCCTGGCTGTCGGACAGGTGCCGCAGCGCCTGCGCCGCCGCACCCGCATGGCTGTGCGGCGGGAGGCTGCTCATGGCTGAGTCGGTCATTCTTCTCGGCCCGCAGGGCAGCTGCAAATCGCTCAACGCCGAGGCTCTGTGTCAAAAGCTCGGCCTGCAGGAGTTCATCGAGCTGGACGATCTGTTGTTCGCGTTCCGCGCTGATCGCCTGGAGTCTTCCGGGCAGCTGATCCTGACCTGCAACGAGCAGCAGGCCCGCACCTGGTCGGTACGCTGGGGCTTGCGCCTCATGCGTGTCGAGGAAGCACGTGCCCAGCTCGGCGACGCGTGGAGGACGCAGCCATGAACCTGCAGCGCACGATCGAGATTGCGCGCGCCGCAGCGCGTTTGGGAGAGCCTGGCCCCTTGTCCACCGGGGAGGCGCTCACAGCCGCTCTGGTGCTGAATCGCCACGACTGGCTGGCCGAAATGGGCTACACCATCGCCCAAGCGTTGGACCGGATCGACTCCGACACCGCGCAACATCTTCGGGACGCCGAGCGCGTGCTGCGCCTGGAGGTACCGTGACGCAACGTCAGGTCGACCACGACAGTCCTCTGCCGCCGTGCACGAGCGGCCACCTGGCTCGTCACATGCTCGACGCCCGCCGCCCCGAGGCCGGCGGCGGGCATTTCATCGAGTGCGTGTGTGGGCGCACGCAGAAGCACCCCAGCTTCGAGTTGGCTATGACCGAATGGCGGCGTGCTCATCGCATCCGCACCCCTCGTGAGCCGCGGCCCCGCGCCCACAACGTTGTGCAGCTCGGCCTGCGATTCACCGGCACACACCAGCGATGATCGATGGCGCAAATATGGAAGGGTTTCGCAGGGCTTGCGAGGCGCGTCACTGGCTACGGCAGGGCTACACGGATGCAGCCAAGGTGCGAGAGCTACGGCTCCGCATCGCTGCTCAGCGCGGCTATGCCGCTGCTGACTTGCTCGTGGAGGAAATGCGCGAGCAGTGGCGGCACAGGCGGGAGTGGACCAAGGAGCAAGATGCATGAGCGGTGAGGTACTGACGTTTGAGGATCTGCGGCGGCTATGCGCACCGATTGGACCCTCCCCCCGTACAGCGACCGTCGTGCGTTGGGCCAATGATCAGGGCATCCGATACAAATACGACGGTCGAGGGGGTATCTGGACAACGCTAGACGCGCTCAACGCCGCGCTGGGATTGCAGCAACACAACGACATCGAGATGGATACAGAACAGGAGCTGATGTAATGGCAAGAGGCCGCAAGCGCAAATTCAATCCCCTCATACCATCTCACATTGATCAGGCCGCGCTCCCGCGCGGCCTTTATTGGGGGGATGGCCGGTGGTACGTCGTCGAGCCGCATCCCGAAGGTGGAAACAGACGAAAGCAAACCGTGGCCTACGCTGGAGCTCGTCTATCGGAATTGTACGGAATCATTGAGGAACGGGCAGGCAAGGGCATGCGAGGCACGTTGCGTTATCTCTTTGATCGCTTCCATGAGTCGTTGGAGTTCAAGGAACTAGCGACCGACACGCAAGATGACTACAAGCGCTATGCCAACTCCATTGCCGACTACCTGCGCAAGGACGGATCGAAACTGGGCTCGGTCCAGGTTGATCGCATCACGACGCCTGTGATCCGGCGACTCGTGGAAGTTTTCGCAATGGGACGGCTTGCCAACGGTCACCAACCCGCGCTTCCTGCAACGCCCAGTAAAGCAAATCACCTTCACCGCTACTTACGTCGCACACTCGCATGGGGCATGCGTGTTGGCCTATGTAGATCAAATCCAGCCATCGGTGTGAGGCAAGCACGCGAAGCAAAGAAGCACCGTATGCCAACGCCGGCTGCATTCGACAAGGTGTTGACCTTCGCTCGTGAACGCGGCTCCCGTCCACCACACACAAAGGGCAGTTGCCCGAGCTACCTGGCGCCAGTCATGGTGCTCGCGTATAGCGCGCGCCTACGCGGCATCGAGGTGTGCACCCTTAACGACACACATAATCAGCCAACAGGCATACATGCTCAGCGGCGCAAAGGATCACGCGACACGCTGACCGAGTGGGATCCTGAGATGATCGAAGCGTGGGATTTCCTCGCAGCGCGGCGTACCGCGATCTGGACTAAGAAAGGCCGAAGCTTTCCAGTCCCTATCAAGGCTGAGGATCGGCGGCTACTCGTTGAACAGACTGGTAGCCCCATGGCTAAGGAAGCTCTGAACAACGCACCACAGATACGCGACACTACCCGCCTCATCATGTAGAGGATCATCTATGCAGCTGACGTTCGGTGACGCTGAGGGCCTGGGCAAGCGCAAGCAGACCCGGCGC
>NZ_VZPL01000116.1 GCF_008801575.1 Xanthomonas cissicola
GCCAAGTGATTGCAATTGTCGGGAACTCAGGCGTGGGTAAGACCACACTCATCCGCGTTCTGGCGGGGCTTGAAGATCTTCAAGTTGGGGACTTCTTAGTCAATGGAGAGGATCTGCGCAAAGTCGGTAAGTCGAGCTACCGGAGCAAGGTCAGCATCGTCATGCAGGGAGACAATCTGTTGTCCGGGACGTTGTCGGAAAACATCTCCATGTTCGATGAGCACATTGATCAAGAGCGTCTTATGCAGGCTGCGAAATTGGCATGCATCCACGACGATATTCAGCGCATGCCAATGGGCTTCAACGCCAGAGTCGGCGACTTGGGAAACACGCTGTCAGGTGGTCAAAAGCAAAGGATCTTCTTGGCGAGAGCCTTTTACAGGCGCACCAAGCTGTTGTTGATGGATGAGCCAACGACTGGGGTTGATGAGCAGATGGGTATGCAGCTGATGAAGAACATCAGAAGTATCGGTGCAACCACAGTCATTGTGACGCATGACAAGAACATCTCTCGGATGTGCGATATGCACTACCTCTTCGTTAACGGGAACCTGAGGCCCCTGATCAAAGAGCAGCCAAGCAGCTTTGAACAGGACAATGCAGTGGAAACAGCTGGAAAATCCAGCCAAGGATAAGAAGTAATACTCGTAAAAGTAATTCAGAGAGAGAAGCCTTATTGCGAATCAAATGGTAGAAATGATTGGATCAAAATTAAACGCACAGGATGGAGTGCTGTAATGAGAGAGCTAACAATCGAAGAGCTATTCCTAGTGGCAGGTGCAGCAGCCGCTGCGGACGTCGATCCAAGCGAGCCGCCCACTGAGTTGCCCCCCGTGGTCGTTAATCCACCTCCATCAGAACCACCAACATTGCCGCCAACACCGCCAGTTGAGCAACCCCCACCACCGCCACAAGGTGGAGGAGGGGGCAACGATGGTGATGTTTTTGTCCCGCTGGCTGCTGAAAACAGAATCGATAACGCCTTTATTGATAGCGTCGAGGGCGGGCAACAGCTAGATGCATATGTCCCCACCAATAACGGCGTGGTCATAGATCAGAGCGGAGTAACTGTGGCAACTGGAGTCGATTTGGGTGGCCAAACTGCCGAAAGCCTTGCCGCGCTAGGTGTGGATCAGGCGCTTGTTACTACGTTGACGCCCTACCTTCATCTAACAGGACAAGATGCGCTGAATGCCGTTCAAAACAACCCTCTCCACATCACCGAGGCGCAGGCAGATGCGTTGGATAACGCAGTTCGATCAAACATTTTAAATACGGTTGTTAATAGCTATAACAATTCTTCCGATTATGCTGACTTTTATCAGCTGCCTGGTGGCGTCCAGACCGCCATCGCAAGTGTTGCTTACCAATACGGCCCTGGCCTTGCCACAGCAACCCCCAATTTCTGGACCCAAGTAACAACGGGACATTGGCAAGATGCTGTTACCAATCTGAACGATTTCGGTGATGCGTATGATACAAGGCGAGACAGGGAGGCCGCGCTTATTCAACAAGATATTACGAACGGCAGCGTGCCGGGTGGCGGTTAAGTGTTGACTTATAACGTGAGGTTGGAGATGAAAGCTAACAAAAGAATTGCATCAATTGCAATAATGATCTTTTCATTGTGGGGAAGCGTTTTGGCCACGGCTGCGCCTGCCAAGATTAATTCTGCGGTCCTATCGGCTTACTTTGGTCAGTCAGCGGGTGACTATATTATTCCCGGAAAACCATTGGTGCAGCAGTTTGGGGAGGCTCTGAGCGGTCCACCCAACAAAGACGTTGATGTGGGGAATGGGGTGACCTTAATATCCGGCTGCCGCTACAAGAGCTGCATTGAGAAAGGTGCAGTTGCGATCAAGAGTGATAATACGGTCGAAGCTGCTGGGCTCATTCACTTTAACTGCAAAGCCGACACCAAAAAGTCGGGCGCTTCTTGCTCAAAAAATCCTACTTTCACCTTATTTGTGCCCAGGAATAAAAAGAGCCTTGACGCAGAGATTTCTGTTCTGAGATGGGCACATGAATATGCGCCAGATGCTACTTTTGAAACGGTCACGTTGGAGAAATGAGGTTTGCATGCCAAGAGTAAGAGGCCAACAGAGGTAAATTTATCTTCAAGTGCTTCGAGTCTGCCTAGCTCTAAGTCTATGTGAGCCGGGCTTGCAATGGACCGTTATTATGGGCTTCACGGGAAATAAAAAAATGATGTTTAGGAAGAAAAGAAAGCGAAACAGCAATTTATCAATCGAAATATTGCAGGGAGTGCTGTAATGAGAGAGCTGACAAACGAAGAATTATTTCTAGTGGCAGGTGCGGCAGCCGCTGCGGATGTCGATCCGAGCGAGCCGCCTACTGAGCTGCCGCCAGTTGTAGTTAACCCTCCCCCAAGTCCGCCTCCGACTATTCCCCCTTCACCACCAGTTGAACAGCCAGGGCCTATTAGTCCTCCAGGTGGGGGTGGCACTCCTCTTCCAACAGCGCCGGAATACGATCTCAACTTCACGCGTGCGTTGACAGCGGAAGAGTCGGCCGCTCTGGTTAAATTTGACGATGCAATCTACTTTGTTAAAGACTCTATCAGCTCGCTTCCTGATAACGCTTATATGCAAATGAGCGATGGTTCAACCGTGCAGATGTCTGAAATCAAGAGTCTGATGCTCAATGCAGACTATAAGGTAAACGAAGCGGGCACTAGCTATAGTAATGGGTTTGCGACTGGGCAGTCCGACTATAACAACGGCGACCCACAGATATCAATAAACATTGACACCATTAAGGGGTATTCCGATCTAATGGGAGGGGCGAATTTCTTGGTGATGCATGAGCTAGCACATAATGCAGCAGCTGCTCGAACCCTTTACCAAAACCTCTATCAAGATGGTTTTACCAATGCTGAGTTTAATCAAAGTGAAAAATTTGCCAATGATATTGTGAGGGGTGTTGCAAATTATCTCAGCATAGGCGTGCTTGGTCCCAGTGATACAAAGGTTGTTGGTGGATATAGTGAGGTAACTCCGACTATCATTGTTCCAACCCCTTGATTTTACATTCGCGTTAAAAAGGTGCTTTCGATGTCCATAGTTAGGGTTGCCTTAAATTCGATTTGCGTGCTTACGCTCGCCGGCCTAATGGTCGGGCAGGCCCGCTCAAATGACCAGCGAGAGAGTGCTGCTAGGGCTCTATGTTCAGAAAAGTCTCAGCTTAAAGACAATTTCTATGTGGAGGGCGGGAGTGTGAATTTGGTAGTCCCCCTAGCCAAGGTAAGTAAGGTTGACAATGTCCGAGTTCATGCGATCAAAGGCACGTGCGCTCAATTTGTTGACTATTATTCTGGTGATACTTATTACCTGTCCACCAACCTAAAAATTCAGGCGAAGCCAGGGATTATTGGTGATATAGATCCTCGTCCCGAGAAGATTGATAAGGGTAATTTTCTTGCAGCTAAAGATGGTGCGCTGTCAAAGGGCGTATTGGTCGATTCAATTCTCGTATCGCCATCACACGATCACTCAGACGACAAATACGTGGGAGCCTGGGTCACTAATGGTAAAACGCGCCTCATGATGTATTCAAAAAGCAAATCAGGACTTCCGAAAAAGGGAGAGGCAATTGCCGAGATCGATGGTCAAGTAGTTTCACTGGCTCAAATCGGTGCGCTGCACAGGGTTGACCAGGGGACTCTTTATGCTTTGGTCAAAGGTGACTCTTCCTTGTTGTCGGTTGCTTTCGATATTTATCGCCTGTAGATCAGGTTGAAATTGAATTGCGTGCTTATTTGAGAGGCCAGTAATGTTGGGCGTGCACAAAGGTCTTGCGGTTACATTACTGATGGCTGTCTTCTGCACAAGCGCCATTGCGGAAGATGGAATTTCAGGGCTCGCCATGGATGAAATAGTTGGTAAAATCTATGATCCGGGTAAGCCGGTAAACTATGAAGTTTTCCGCGAAATTGGACTCCTTGATTTCCATCAGGTGAGTTCAAGTCGATCTTTGAATATTGCTTTTCGCTCAAATGCGTTCAAGACGCGGGATCAGTATGCGATCTCCTTTGTTGAGTTCAGGGTCCCGCCTGAACTCGATAAAGGAGTGAGTTTTATGTATATGGAGCTCGCTCCTGAGCGCTGTTATGAAGTGTCTAAGATCAAGCAGAAATTTGCGCTCACCCCATACGTCCTGCCACCCAATCCCCATGCGCCACTCGCCGACGTTAGTAAGGATGTCTTCTATAAAACCAATCTTGGTGAAACGTCGGTGTATGTAAAGGCGAGTTCGAAGGGCGAGTGCTTGCTTGGTCTCACGAGAAGTCGAAACTGATGAGGTCCGCTGGTGCTAGCCAATTAGGCATCTAATTGGTTAGCGCTAATCTGGGCCGACACCTGGGCAGGCTTCAAGACGACACTTGAAGCGCTTTAAATGCAATGAGGGCTGGAGTGAAATTTTATAAGAGTAGTGTATGGTCCTCAGCTATCGTGGCCTTTTCTATTTTAGTATCGGCCACATTCTGTGGTGACGCCTATGGTTCAGAAAAAGTGCTTGACGAACTGGTGTCGCTATTCAGTAGCGGCGTTATTGTTGAAGAGTCTCAGGTCAACAAATTAATTAGAGCCGGCAAGACCGAGATTGTCAGAGACGAGCCCCTTCGTCGTCACTATCGAGTTTCATTGAATGATCAGAAGTCCCAGGTAGCAGCGTTGAGCTTCGGCGTTCATCGCAGTGATGAAAGTTCTCAGGCTTGGACAGTAGCTGCCCTAGCTGTAATTTCTACTGACAAAAAAGCCCGAGGCTGTGAAAGATATAGTGATATCGTTAAAAAATATGCTTTTGTGGAAGGCATACGTGAGCCTCGGGCCGTGATAAAAAATGCAGCTTGGACCCAACCAGCGACATTGACGAAAGGGCCGTATAAAATCTATGTCTCGACGACGGACGTGACCTCGCCTTGTGCTTCTGGGCTGACGGTTTCGACGAGGCTGACTGATGGTTTAGATGCTGTCACTCAAACTTCAAGCAAATAGTGTTCATTTTTGCACCGGCCTGTGCATAACGACTGAGCTCACGCATTACATGTTCTCGTAAACAGCCCAAGGTCATTGCAAGGCAACAGCGTGATGGCACTTACGGCTCTGGTCGCTCCTTCAAGTTATTCCGAATGATGAGCAAGTAGACGAGGAGGGCGGGCACGCACGTCAGGCAGATGCCAATGAAAAACATGCCATAGCCTTGGCTTTGTCCATGGAGCGTGGTGAGATAAGCCACTGCTAGGCCTGAGAAGCCGGCAAGCACCCTGCCGAAGATGGAGTAAAAGCTGGTTAGCCAAGCGTAGTGCTCACCTGCGCGTCCAAGCGTGACCAGCTTTGACATGTAAGCAACCAGGGCTATGCCGGTATAGCTACTAGCAAGGTTTTGAAGAATAACGCTAGCCCAAAGCAGTTCAGCAGACTGCTCGTTCGACGAGAGCGATGCAAGAACGAGGAGGGCAAGGGCTTGGAGAGCTGCGCCAACAAGAATGGTCGTGCTCAAAGACATACGCTTCAAGCTTGTGCCTGCAGCCAAAATTCCGAGGAAGGCTGCTGGGATCCCAAGCCAGATATGCAGGGATCCGACCACGCTCTTTCCAATGCCAAGGGCATAGTAGAAAGGATTGATCATGGGACCCAGAAGAATGTCCGGTAGGCGATAGCAGCCGATGAAGACGACCACCGCGATCCATCCTTGGAGCGTGGAGGGTCGAAGCGACACCAACCGAGCCCCCTGCTTCTCCGCACTCGTGCGACCTGGGGTGAGGACGCTATCGGGGGCAGATCGCAGAAAGAGCGTTCCGCAGATGGGCACCAACATCAGGGGAAGCAGAAGTGCATAAGCAACTTGCCAGGACAGCCGCGCTGCGAGCAAGAACACCAGACCGTCGCTCAGCAGTAGAGCAATGCGGTAGCCAAATTGGTAGGCAGTGAGGAGCTTGGCTGGCTGCTGGTGCACTGCCTCTTGTTCGATCCGGAACGCATCGACTGAGGCATCCAGGGTCGCACCGCCAAAGGCTGCTGCGATGCAGCTCAGTGCAATCAGCGGAAGGCTGCCAGCGACAACGCTCAGGACAAGGCCTAGGAGAGAGATGGCGACCATGATCGAAGACAAGACAATCCAGCCTTGACGGTGCGACATGGTGCTTCCAACGACCGGCGCACGACGTTGGTCGAGATGGCGGGCCCATAGGAATTTTAGGGAGTAGGGAAGTGCGGTCCAAGCCAAGGCACCGATGACTGCGATCGAAAGCGACTTTTCGCTGAGCCAATAGCCTAGTCGCCCCTGAAAAACCCCCAGGCTGCATCCATTGCAAGGCTTAACCTGCGTTTTAGGTGTGCTGGAATTGCCAGTTTTCGTTACTCTACGAACTGGTTTCTGGCAGTTTTCGCCCATGCGTACACGCCGTCCTGCCGCCGAGCAGTTGCCTGCCGATGAGTTGTTTCGTTCGCGTT
>NZ_VZPL01000117.1 GCF_008801575.1 Xanthomonas cissicola
ATCTCGCGCCGGGTCTGCTTGCGCTTGCCCAGGCCCTCAGCGTCACCGAACGTCAGCTGCATAGATGATCCTCTACATGATGAGGCGGGTAGTGTCGCGTATCTGTGGTGCGTTGTTCAGAGCTTCCCTAGTACTGAGGCCAGCGAGTACATGCCCTTGGCGGCGCCACGGTTCTTGGGCGCATAGCCGGCCTGATACTTTGCGCTTTTCCCCTTAGAGCGCAAGTCGACACCCTTACGGGTTGCGACGACATCCATACCCCACTGGCGACCCTTGCTGCGCGCTTCCTTCATAAAAGAAGACACGTTGTCGAGGGTTTCCCAATGCAGACCGCTTACGAACGTTCGTCCATTCAGGACGAACGTGCCGATCTTCTGCCGATCGGCAATGGATGTATCGATCGATTTGCGGCGCGCCATGCTAAGGGTGTGTCCTGAGTTTGTTCTGTGATTCAGCAATCAACGCATGGCCGAAATTGAAGAGCCGACTTCCGGGGTGATCAGGATCACGATGGCCGTGCGCTGACGCTGTCCTCTAGCGCTTCCGCCGAGCAGCCACGCGAATGGGCTGCCCATGCCGCGGCGATTAGACGAGTGATTCTCCTGTTCGAATCCGTGGAGGATCAGCGTTTCCCCAGCGTGCAGTCGGACCTCGCTGTTGAAGTTACGCGTGTCGATGTCAGGCATCTCGATTTTGGTCCCGCCAGCCTCTTCGCTCCGCAACTCATTGAGCGCGGAGATGTTGATCGAGTACTGCAAGATCATCTCTTCATTCTGCGCAAGGAGTCGGGGCACCACCGTCATGTTGAAGCCAACAGTGACAAACCCGGGGGTCAGCCCTCCGAGCGTGCCAGCTCCCTCGGTTTGGGAGATCTGTGAGCTCTGGATATAGCCTATCTGGCGAGCGATCTGGATTGGCGCTGGACGCAGGTTCAATGTCTTCAACGAAGGCGACGTGATGGTGTTGACGGTACCAAGCGTCGACAGTGCGGATACGATGACATTGGTCCCGGCGAACTTGCCCGTGTTGATGACTGACGCGCCCAGTGTTCCTGCGCTGGAGGCGGGTTGAAAGGGGGTGGTGAATTCAAACTGACGCGACAACGACCTATACACCACGTCCCAATTCACGCCCACTTCGTTCGCATCGTTAAGGGTCAGCGAAAGTACCTTCGCGTGCAATGTGACCTGCTTGGTAAGAGTGGTGTTCTCCCGCTCCAGCATGCTCCCAATACGATCAAGCACATCCGGCGTGTCCGTCACCGTCACCGTCACCGCACCTGTGCTCTGTGAAAGCGCGACACGGCCGATGCCAGGAGTTAACAGAACCTTGATTGAACTTTCGACATCGGTGTACAGCGAGGACTTCATTGATGTAACGGTCGTTTGCGAGCTTCCGACTGTTCCACTGACACCACCTCCACTGGATCCGCCGCTGCTGGCGCCACCGCCACCGCCACCGGAGCCCAATTGAGAGCTCATGCCGTTGTGGGTTGTTGACTGAATGTCAACCTGGTTGGGGAACGCGTCCAGCTGGAAAGTGCGGCTGTCCACATGGAAGATCGAGACGCTGTTATTCCGCTCGTTGTAGCGCCAAGAAAGCCCGTATCGCGAGGCGACGAGATCTAGCAAGCCGGCCAGTGGGCCTTTCCATTCGATGTTGCTTAGCAAAGCTCCGCCGGCGCGACCACCGATTCCACCACTTGCGTTGGCAGCGGTGCCGGTGACAGGCGGCAACAGCGGAAGATTTGGTAGAGGCATACCGCCAACCGGCACAGATGCACCTGCAGACGGTCCGGACGTTGCACTGTTGCTGTCGCCACTGCCAAAAGCGGACAACGCATCTGCTGTAACGCGTACTGCCATCTTGCAGGACTCCGAAACAGCCTGCGCGAATTCAAGGAGGCCCATTGGCTCCAAGGTTTTGAATCCGGGGTCGCATCTCAGAGCTGCCGGAAGCTTCGGAGTAGTGACTGCCATCGGCACCGGTTCCACCCACTGCGAGTTGGAGATGGTGACGGTTTCCCGTTGGCCGGGAACAGCAGGAGTCCGCATATCGATCAGCAACTTTTTCGCTTCACCGTCAACATCGTGGTAAGAGCGGTCGGCATTACGGATGCTGTGCGAGCATCCAGTCAGCATGGTGACGGCCGCAGCCAGGGTGAAGAGGTACTTCATTTCGCTGCTTCCTTTTCCGAATAGCGGATCAGCTTCTGATTGACAAAAATGCCCACCGCCAGGGGCCGCTCGGCGGATTCATAGAGCAGGGTGAATTTGCTGACCGCATCGACAAGCGATCCATCGAATGTCAGCGGCGCGACGATTCGATAGTCAAGATCCTGCATGGGCCAATACACCGTCCAGGACTGTGATTGGGCCCATTGCTCCACCGTCTCTCGTACGGTCGATCCAGCCTTCGCGGACCAAATCTGTTTGTCCTGCACGGGGGTCTGCGTCGACGCCGTAGCGATACGCTGCGCGCTGGATCTGTTTGTCAAAGCTGACGTGTAGTCACGCTTGCCGACGTACAAATGGCGTTTGTTCCAATCGACCTCTATTGACAGGTCGTTATCATTTGCGAGGATGTCCAACACGTCCGTCCACGGACGTCCGCCACGCCAGTTGACCAGCTTGTTTGGATCGAATGATCCGGCGATCTCCGATTTGCCAAATCCACGCCAGCCCTCCGGCGCGATCTGTTTAAGCGCATCAGCGAGCCGCACATCGCGCCCCATACCGCCACGTCGCTCAATTACAGCCGGCGGACCACCCACGTATGAGACCGCGATCAAACCGAAGCCTGAAGAGCTCGGACGGAGCGCTTCCGTGATCGGTGGTGGCTCCTGACCATCGATTGCCACATAGCCGCTTCGCGGAGCAATCGCCGCTACGGACGCCGCTGCACCTGCCACCTTCGGCGCAGGCTCGATAGACGCCACGCGAAAGCCAGCTTGTGCCTGGTTGGCAAGTGCCAACGCCAAGCAGACGAACAAGAGCGAGAGACCTGTTTTCATGTGTCATCCGACGTAGGGTTGGGGTTCGGTACGATGCTGTTGCCGCCGCCCAGCAGCAGCTTGAAGTCGAGGCCATCGGCGCTCATGGGAGCGGCCGAGTGCCGTTGTTGTTGCGCCGTATCATTATTCGACGAAGGCGACGAATGTGCAACATTCGTTTGTTTATCACGCCTAGTTATTTCCGACGATTCGGGCGGATGAGAGGCTTTCGTACGAGCGTTGGGCGGTTCACGTGGCGCACGAGCTACCTCCGATGTCGGTGGCTCAGGACCTACTACCGGGCGTCCCGGAGCCGCATAGAACGGTCCGTGCAGCTGGGTATAGCCGGCTACAAGGATCCGCCTGAGCCATTCGCTCTCTGCCCCCCGGCGCGCGCGTCCTCGCTGGTTGCGCGAGTTCTCGCGGACCTGATTGAAGCGATCGTGAATAGCGTTCATCTCCGCGTCGTCCTCGTAGACGCGGATCCGCATCAGCTTTCCGGACGGCGCTTCATCGCTCATGCGGCAACGTTCCCACGCAGCGTCTTCAGCATGCCTCGCGCATTAGCGAACTCGGGATCCTCAGGCACCACCAAGTGCCGGTACCCCGTCTTCAGGCCGCTGGCCAACAGCGCGGCGCCGCCGCCTACGAGCAGGACTGCCTGCATGTCGGCAGCATCGCCCACCCGCCGCTGCAGCTCGCGCCGGACCTGCTGCAATACCAGGTCGACGGCTTGTTCGCGTTCAGCAGAGATGTCATGCCACTCGCCGCGCAGTTGCACCTTTCCCGTTCGTAAGAACGTCTCCAGTCGCGAAGGACGAACGCCCGCGACATCGAACCTCGCCATGATTAGGCTACGCAAATGGTCGAGCACATGCGTGACACCGACGTTGATCGTGCCGGACGCTGCGTGATCAACGGTCGACCCACGAATAATTGTTGCCGTATCCGTGGTGCGGCCGCCTACATCCACCACCACTACCGGCGCGCTGGGGTCCATTCCTTCCCGCCAATTGTTGGCGTCGTCGAGAGCGTAATCGATATAGGCCATCAGGCCCTGCGCACCAACGAACTGGCCCACAATGCGGGGAGGCTCGCGACCGTCCATCGACTCAACGGGGATGGCCAGATTCTCCATCTTGCGCTTGAGCAGATCTCCGTTGGATTCGGTTGTACCGGCACGGAAGTAAAGTCCGAACGGCAAGCCCGAAGCCAGCACGACATCACGACCGCTCAGCCCATTGGCGTAGAGGGCGTGATGCACCAGGACGCGATTGATATCTGATAGCGCATAGTCATCAAAGCGCGTGTCCTCGCCTTCAATGTCCGGATCAACAGTGAAATCCCGGCCCTGCGTGCGGTACGCGCCTGCGCCCGCGTCACCCCCTGCGGAGCCCAGTGCGCCGCCCAGAGTAAACCCTGGGCGCGCCACGCTCAGCTGCGCGTGGCGGCGATCTGCGGTTACCAGCTTGATCTGGCGAAAACCGTCGTCGACGGCAACAAGAATGGGATTGGACTTAGTCATTGGAATTGCCATCGGAAGTGGTCTATTTCAAATCAACGGGTGTGGATTTCTTTCGCAGCGACCAGCGCGATTGGGCATGGCCCGCCCGGTCGATGCTCGGCGATCCGAGGAGAATGAAGATTGCGAGGACGCCAGTGATTGCCGCCAGCGCGAAAACCGCGATGAACTGCCGCGTCAACGCCGTGACGTCTAAGGAACCCATGACCTCGCGACCGTAGTTGAATGCCGCTTCCGCGAGTGCAGGATCTTTGGTTTCGTACAGTTGATGCACAAACTGCAGTTGTGCGCCGGTCTGATTAAGCAGCATCCCCACCGTGTCGGTGGTGCTCTTAACGCTGATCGCTCCTACGCCGAGTGCGAATATGGCGAGCACCTTCATAGTGAAGATGCCCCAGTTGATAGTGGCCTTTCGCCTTGGATTCATGGGTATAGCTTTCTCGCTTAGTTGCGTATCTGGTGAGTTGCGCTTGGCTCAGCGATGCCGGTACAGGCGGCGTTGTGGGCGATGCCACCAGGCGACGCCGGACCGCACAGGCCCCGCGAGCTTGCAGCGCACGCGCCGCACGAGCACAACGAGCGTGTACTTGTAAAAGGACAAGACCGAGAAGAATAGGAACAGCCCGATGGCCGCTCCCAGCTTGGCGAACGACGGGCTGTAGAACAGGATGACGAAGGGGATACATGCGCGCGCGTCGAATATTAGGAACTTGGCCATCAGTGACGTGTTGCGCCAATCTGCCGGTCCTGACATCACTCACCCTCCCCGGCCAACAAACTTACCTGCGCCCTTGCGGTCTGATCGGCGAGCTCGAAGCGGAGTACCACATCTTCTTTGATGCGACCGGCAGCGAAAAGCTTGCGTGCGTGCATCAGCTTGGTCTGCCCGCGCTCGCGGGTGAGCTGCTGCGCGACTGATGGCACACCTGCAGGATCCCGCATGGCGGCAGTCAGGAGCGCGCGGCGCTCGCTCTCCCCGAATGACAGGTACTCACGCAACGCCACGCGCTTGCCGTCGGTGGACTGGACGAGCTCCTGACAGATGATGAGGCGCAGTGAGTCGATGAGGCCACCCAACATTCCCTGCTGCTCGTTTTTCGGCAGGCTCTGCATGCTGCGTGTAAAAGTAGCGCCGACAGAAGTACTGTGTGCCGTTCCATACACCACGTGACCTGTCTGCGAAGCAAGGATGGCCGCACCAATCGTCTCGCCGTCGCGCATTTCACCGACCACGATGATGTCTGGGTCACGCCGGAGCGAGTTGCGGATTGCAGCGGCAAAGTTCGGCAGGTGATCCGGGATGGAGGTCGATTCAATCTCAGTCGTAGGCTTCTCGACCTTGTCGTAGACGAACTCCACCGGCGACTCGTAGGTGATGATGTGGCTATGCGAATCGGGGTTCTCTGCGATGTCCCTAATCATGCCAGCCAGTAGGGTCGACTTAGGGCCTGTTAACACTAATGGCCCGAGCGATTAAACTATTGGGCATGGAGATCACGCCAGCACAATTTTCTCTGATCGAACACTGCCTGCCGGCGCAGCGCGGCAATGTCAGCATGACCAACCTGCAAGTGGTCAACGCCATCCTTTACGTTGCCGAGCATGGCTGCAAATGGCGCGGCCTACCCAAGCGCTTTGGCAACTGGCATACGGTCTACACACGCATGAACCGTT
>NZ_VZPL01000118.1 GCF_008801575.1 Xanthomonas cissicola
GGCCTGCTTCAGCGTGGCGATGATCTGTGTCTCGGTGAACTTCGATGTGCGCATGGAACCTCCTGACTTGGGAACGATGCCAGAAAGATCTACTTATGCGGTGTCTGCGGATCGGGGGAGCTTACGGGATCACCAGCACGCCGATAAAACCCGCCGCCACCGCCAGCCAGCGCCGCAGCCGTACCTGCTCATGCAGCCACACCACTGCCAGCACCGTGACGAATAACGGTGTGGAGTAGGAGAGCGAGATGGCCTGCGACAGGGGCAGATGGCCGATCGCCCAAAACCCGCACAGCATCGAGGCCAGGCCGATCAAGGTACGGGCGAAGTACTGTGGCAATTGCCGCGTGCGCGGCAGCGGCTTGCCCGGCCGCAGGATCAACGGCAACAACGCCAGCAACCCGAACGCATTGCGGAAAAATGCGATCTCGGCGGTGGCAATGGTGCTCGAGGCCAGGCGGATGGTGATTGCCATCAGCCCGAAGGCGACGGTACTGGTGAGCATCCACAGCGCGGCTCGCCGCGAAACCTGCGCTGGCGTCACCAATGCGCCCCGATGATGCGCGGTTCCGGCTCCAGAATCACCGAATAGCGCTCGCGCACCGACTCGGCGATGCGTCGTGCGAAATCCAGCAACTGCGCGCCCGTGGCGGTGCCGTAATTGACCAGCACCAGCGCATGGTCGGGCGACACGCCGGCGTCGCCTTCGCGCTTGCCCTTCCAGCCGCATTGCTCGATCAGCCAGGCGGCCGACAATTTGCCCTGGCCGGCATGCTCGCCCGGATACACCGGCATGTCGGCAAAGCTGGCCTGCAACGCGGCAATCTGTTCGCTCGGCAGCAATGGGTTCTTGAAGAAACTGCCTGCATTGCCCAGCACATCCGGGTCCGGCAGCTTGCGGCGACGGATGTTGATCACCGCCTGCGCCACATCGGCCGCGCCTGCCAGCTCGGCGCCCATGCTTGCCAGTTCCTCGCGAATGCCGGCGTAGTCCAGCCGCAGTTCGTGCAGCAGCGGTAGATTGAATTCCACCGCCACGATCAGATAACGCTCGGGCTGCTGTTTGAACACGCTGTCGCGGTAGCCGAACGCGCAGTCGGCCGCATCCAGCCGCACGAACTGCTGGCTATGCCGGTCGAAGGCCTCCACCACGTGGATGAAGTCGCCTACCTGCGCGCCGTACGCACCGATGTTCTGGATCGGGCAGGCGCCCACGGTGCCCGGAATCAAAGCCAGGTTCTCCAGCCCCGACAAGCCCTGCTGCAGTGCGTACAGCACCAGCGCATGCCAGTTCACGCCGGCGCCGGCCCGCACGATGGCGTGGTCGGCACGGTGCGCGATGATGGACGTCTCGCGGTTGTCGAAACACAGCACGCAGCCTGGCGGATCGCCGGCCAGCAAGACATTGCTGCCGCTGCCCAGCACCAGCAACGGTTGTCCGGCGATCTCGGGCGCAGCCAATGCCTGCGGCAATGCCTCAGGCGCGTGGACATTGAGCAACCAGCGCGCGGTGGCTTCGACATGGAAGGTGTTGAGCGTACGCAGCGGCGCCTGTTCGCTCAGCTGCCAGCCTGTCTGCACTGCATCGCTCATAACGGCGACACCGCACCGCCGCTGGGTGCTTCGCGGCGGCGTCGGATGGCGTTGACGCATTCGCCGATGAGCTGCGGGCCGCGATATACCAACCCGCTGTAGCACTGCACCAGGCTCGCACCGGCTGCCATCTTGGCCACCGCATCGGCGCCGGAGTTGATGCCGCCCACGCCAATCAACGGAATCGATTCGGGCAGGCGCGCGCGCAGGCGCCGCAGCACCAGCGTGGATTGCCCCAGCAGCGGCGCGCCGGACAGACCGCCGGCTTCGGCAGCTAGCGGGTGATTGGCCACCAGCGTGCGCGTCACCGTGGTATTGGTGGCGATCACGCCATCCACCGCCAGGTCGGCCAGCACGCGTGCGGCGGCATCGATGTCGCGGTCGTTGAGGTCCGGCGCCACCTTGACCAGCATCGGCACACGTTTGCCGTGTTGCGCGCTTAGCGCTTCCTGGGTTTCGCGCAAGTCGGAAATCAGGCGGCGCAGCGATTGTTCTTCCTGCAACTCGCGCAAGCCTGCGGTGTTGGGTGAGGAGATGTTGACCGTGATGTAGTCGGCCAGCGGATACACGCGCTCCATGCAGTAACGGTAGTCGCTGGTGGCCTCTTCGTTGGGCGTGTCCTTGTTCTTGCCGATGTTGATGCCGAGCAGGCCTCCCGTGCGGCGTGCGCGCTGCACGTTGGCCACCAGCGCATCCACGCCTAGGCTGTTGAAGCCCATGCGGTTGATCACCGCCTGGTATTCCGGCAATCGGAACATACGTGGCTTCGGGTTGCCCTCCTGCGCGCGCGGCGTCACCGTGCCGATCTCGACAAAGCCGAAGCCCAGCGCAAACAACGCATCGATGTGCTCACCGTTCTTGTCCAACCCGGCACCCAGCCCGACCGGGTTGGGGAACATCAGGCCGAAAGCCGGGGTGGGCAGCGGCACCGGGCGCCTGGCCAGCAATGCCGTGGTGCCGGTGCGGTAGGCGGTGTCGATGGAGCGCAACGCCAGCGCGTGGGCGCGCTCGGCATCCAAGGAAAACAGGAAGGGGCGGGCGAGCGAATACATGCGGGTCAGTTCAATCTCCCGGCGAACACGCGGGTTTGGTATTGGAAGTCGATCAGCCCATCGTGCGCATACGCATCGAACAACGTGCGTAGCGCGGCGAGCATCGGCGCATGACGTGGGTCGTGCGCAAGCGGGGCGTACGAGGACGATAGCAGGCGGCCGCGCAAGCTCTCGAAATCCAGCCGCTGCACATTCGGGAAACGCGCCATGGCGCGGAAACCCTCGCCGAACCACGCCTGCATGGTGGCATCGTCCTGATACCGCTCGGCCACTGCGGAATAGTCGGTGCCGTAATCCAGCAGCAACTGCTCGTAGCCGCGCAGGAACGCGGTGCTGTCCAGTTCGCGCGAATTCCAGTACACCACCGCCAGCCCACCGGGTTGCAGGATGCGCGCCCATTGCGTCGCGCACGGCCTGCATGTCGAACCAGTGGAAGGCTTGTGCCGCAGACACCAAGCCCACGCTGGCATCGGCCAGCCCGGTGGCTTCGGCGGTGCCGTCGATCGCCTGAAACTTGGGAAATTCCGCCAGCCACTGCAGCGCCGCTTCGCGCATGGCCTGGTTGGGCTCCACCGCCGTCACCGCATATCCGGCTTCCAAAAACAGGCGGCTGGAAATGCCGGTGCCGGCGCCGATGTCGGCCACTGCCGTTGCGGGCGTCACGCCGAGTTCTCCGTGCAGCCAGCGCAGCAACTGCGGCGGGTAACTGGGCCGGTAGCGCACATAGGCCGCCACGCGGTCGTTGAAGCGCTGGGCGGAGGAGGGCGTGGCCATGCTCAACTGTTGGCGGCCGCAAGCCAGGCCATGCCGCCGAAGAACAGCAGGAAAAACGCGATTCCCACGACCCAGAGCGCCACCGCCAGCCAGCCCATGATGAGGCCGCCGATGGCCAGGCCGTCGCCGTCCAGGCCATGTGGATTGCGGCGGATTTCCGCGCGGGCCAGATGCCCGGTAATGATGGCGCAGATGCTGCCCAGGAACGGGATCAGCGTCCAGCCGAGAATGCCGGCAACCAGGCTGACGATCGCCATGGCGCTGGTCTGTCGAACGACAACGTTCATCATGAACTCCTTGAAAGGCGGGCAGCCGAAGGCTGGCGTTGCATGATTATCCCAGAGCCGCCGGGCAAAAGGCGTGCCGTTTGCGGCCAAACGTCGTTGCGGGGCTGGTTTTGCGGGCGGGACCGGCTCCAATCGCCGCTCGTGCGGGCAGAGCATGGTCGGTCATGCCGGTCGAGACGCGTCCTGCAGTTCGCTGGCCTTCGGTGGTGCCGACCGGGCGCCGTGCGGGTCGGCGGGTTCAAGCCGGGCCGGTGCCATGTGGCGACTGCGTTGTGCCACCGGAGCGAACGCTCCGCCTCGCGCAGACGTGGCGTACTTGCACAGAGCCGGATTGCTGAGCGTCGCCTGCAGCCGCCGATGCTTCACTGGCTGCCACTGCCACTGCCACTGCCACTGCCACTGCTGCCGCTGCCGCGAAAGCGAGAACCGCCGGGTTGCGTGCGTCGGGTACGCCACGACGGCCGTTGCAGCAGGCCCGTTGCGACCACGCAGCGCGCCGAGCATGTGCCCGGCGCGCCATGCAACCTCGATCAAAGATCGAACTTGATGCCCTGTGCCAGCGGCAACGAATCGGAGTAGTTGATGGTGTTGGTCTGGCGACGCATATAGACCTTCCACGCATCCGAGCCGGACTCGCGCCCGCCGCCGGTTTCCTTCTCGCCGCCGAACGCACCGCCGATCTCCGCACCGGAGGTACCGATATTGACGTTGGCGATGCCGCAATCGCTGCCCGCCGCCGACAGGAACTTCTCGGCCGCCTTCAGGTTCTGGGTGAAGATCGACGACGACAGGCCCTGCGGCACGCCGTTCTGCAGCTCGATCGCCTCATCCAGCGTGCTGTACTTCATCACGTACAGGATCGGTGCAAAGGTCTCGTGCTGCACCACCGCGTCGCTGTTCTGCAGCCCCGTGACAATCGCCGGCAGCACGAAGTTGCCCGGGCGATCGATCGCCGTGCCGCCCACTTCGACCGTGCCGCCGGCCGCCTTGGCCTTGGCGATCGAGTCCAGGAACTGCGCAACGGCGCCCTGGCTGTTGAGCGGGCCCATCAGGTTTGCCGGGTCGGTCGGGTCGCCGATCTTGCTGTCGAGCTGCTTGTACGCCTTGACCAGCGTCGCCAGCACGGTGTCGTAGATGGAGGCGTGCACGATCAGCCGGCGGGTGGTGGTGCAGCGCTGCCCGGCAGTGCCGACGGCGCCGAACACGATGCCCGGGATGGCCAGCTTCAGGTCGGCGGTTTCGTCCAGGATGATGGCGTTGTTGCCGCCCAATTCCAGCAGGCAGCGGCCCAGACGACGGGCGACTTTCTCTGCCACCACGCGGCCGATCTGGGTCGAACCGGTGAAGCTGATCAACGGCACGCGGGTGTCTTCGACCAGCTTCTCCGACAGCGCCGTGCCGGCATCGTTGATCAGGAAGAAGATGTCCGGGAAGCCGGCATCCTTCAGTGCCGCGTTGCAGATCTTCATCGTGGCGATCGCGGTCAACGGCGTCTTGTTGGACGGCTTCCAGATGCAGATATCGCCGCAAATCGCAGCCAAAAACGCATTCCACGCCCATACCGCCACCGGGAAGTTGAACGCACTGATGATGCCCACCAGGCCCAGCGGCTGGTACTGCTCGTACATGCGGTGGCCGGGGCGCTCCGAATGCATGGTGTAGCCGTACAGCATGCGGCTCTGGCCCACGGCGAAGTCGGCGATGTCGATCATCTCCTGCACTTCGCCGTCGCCTTCGGGCTTGCTCTTGCCCATTTCCAGCGCCACCAGCGAGCCCAGCGCATCCTTGTGCGCACGCAGCGCCTCGCCGCACAGACGCACGGCTTCACCGCGACGCGGCGCCGGCGTGGTGCGCCATACCTTGAAGGCGGCCTGCGCACGCTGGACGATCAGCTCGTAGTCTTCCGGCGTGGTGGCCTGCACCTCGGCGATCACCGCATTGGTGGTCGGATTGAGCGGCTGCAGCACCCCGGCGCCGCTGGCCTGCGACCAGGTCGCCTCGCCAAGATAGGTACCGGAATTGGACGCGGCGAGGTCGAGCGCCTTGAGCAGGTCAGCGGACATGGGATCTCCTGGAAACAGTGGCGGTCGTGGTGGCAGAGCCACCCGCAACACGGTAGCCGCCGATTTTAGCAGGCTCCGCCGGCCGCCTACCGCCACCGGCTTGGCAATCGCAACGATCGTGCGACAATGCCGCCCTTGGCCCCGTAGCTCAGCTGGATAGAGCGTCCCCCTCCTAAGGAAGAGGGGAAATTGAGGGGCTACCTTTATCTGGTCTAACCTACTGTTTCATAAGGCCTGTGGCTGACCAGGGTTCTACCCCGATATCACGGACGGTTGTAAAAGAGCTGCAACCTTCTGATCCTGCTTGGCCGCCCTTCGCCGCATCCTTGGGTTGTGGCGTCGCTCGATGTAGTCAAACACATCCGCTCTTGCTC
>NZ_VZPL01000119.1 GCF_008801575.1 Xanthomonas cissicola
CGGCCTGCTTCAGCGTGGCGATGATCTGTGTCTCGGTGAACTTCGATGTGCGCATGGAACCTCCTGACTTGGGAACGATGCCAGAAAGATCTACTTATGCGGTGTCTGCGGATCGGGGGAGCTTACGATCGCGTTCCATGCGTCGACCTGCAGGGCATCGAATCGGGACAGTGGACTGATGCCGGCATTGTTGACCATGACGTCGAGCCGCCCGAATTGCGAGCAGGCCAGGTCCACCAGGGCCAGGACCTGCTTGTGCACGGTGACGTCGGTTGGCCGGTAGACTGCCTGCCCGCCGGATTGGACGATTTCCATGGCGACCTCGGCAATGCGTGCCTCGCGGCGTGCACCGAGGACCACCTTAGCGCCGAGTGCGCCCAGGTGAAGCGCGGTGGCCCGGCCCGTGCCGCTGCCGGCGCCGGTGATGACCACGACCTTGTTTTCGATCGTCATCTGCGTGCTCCGTGATGGACGTGCCACCCACGGTAGCGCTGCCGCTTGGATGGATTATGCTTGCGCGGACATGGTTTCATCGCAATCGTCCAAGGATGACCCGCTTTCGCAGGTTCTGGCCGCGCTGGGCGCCAGGAGTGCCGGACTCAACCGGCTGGAAGCGCGTGGCGATTGGGCGCTGTCGTTTTCGGGAAAGCATCGGCTCAAGCTGGTCGCGGCGATACGCGGGGAATGCTGGATCCGCCTTCCGCGGCGGACGCCCAAGCGCGTGGTCGAAGGCGACGTGCTGCTGATCGGCAATACGCCCTATGTCATTGCCAGCGATGCGCAACGCGCGCCGGTCGATGGTGTCTCGCGTTATGCCGGGCAGCAGAGCCTGCGCCTGGGCGATGGCGACGACACCGTACTGCTTGGTGCGGGCATTGTCTTCAGCGGCGAGAACAGTGGCTTTCTGATCGATGCGCTGCCGCGGCTCATGAAGATCCAGAGTGTCTCGCTATCCGCCTTCGCCGTGCGCACGACACTGGATCTGCTCGATGCGGAAATGGGCCGGCATCGGATGGGCAGCGCCCGGGTCGCGTCGTGTCTTTCCGAAGTGCTGGTAGTGGAGGCCATTCGCGCCTACATGCACGCGCATACACAGGTGCACACAAGCTGGATTGGTGCACTGGGCGATCGCCACATCGGTGCGGCACTCGCGCTGATGCACGGCGATGTCGCACATGCGTGGACAGTGGCTGAACTGGCATCGCGCGTGGGCATGTCGCGCTCGGCGTTTTCGTCGCGCTTTTCGCAGAAGGTCGGGCAGGCGCCGCTGCACTACCTGACGCAGTGGCGCATGCTGTTGGCGCACAGGCTGCTTGCCGAAACCGGTCTGGATATCGCCCACATTGCCGAGCGTGTCGGTTACCAGTCGCCGAGCGCGTTCGGCCATGCGTTCAAGCGCATGTTCGGGGCGGCACCCAAGCGTTTGGTGAGACCGAGCGAGACATAGCGCAGCGGTAAACGACGTCGCCCGGCTGAAGCGTTTGCGAGTGCATGAAGTCCGTCTCTGGCGCCCATGTGATCCATCGCTGGCCCGGCGCATGCCGCTGACCTTGTTCATCGGCTCGACCCGCCAGCCATCGCACCCTCAGTGGTGTGTCGGGGCGGCGTGAAGGAGGCGTAGTGGCGTGCTTTGAACGCATCCGCGGCCTCTGGGATCACAGCGCGGCGACGTCCTACCGCCGATCATTGCCAGCATGACTATCGGGAACCAGATCACGGCGCGCACCGTGACCGTCACCGCGGGCGACACCGGGCGCGCGAGCAGCAAAGTCAGTGTGGAACTGTCCGGTCGCCCCGATCCGCGGTGGCAATCGTGCTTCCACTTCGTCGTGCAGGGCCGCGATGGCTTCTACATGGAAGGCCGCCCGATCTTCGACCAGTCCAACGTCGAAGGCGTCGTGCCAGCCGGGCAGGTAGATGCCTTTCGGTACCAGTTGCTGGAGGTTCTGGCCTTGACCAACACGCTGGCGCGCGCGCAAGCCAACAAGGATGCGGATCGCCGCTAGGCTGCAGCCGGTGCATGCTGCAGACGACACGCTGGTGTGATCGGCGCCGCATCGCCTCAACGCAGTACTGGTCGAATCGGAGTATGTGTCACCAATCGGTCGGCGCGTAATCCTTCAAGAACTGCCCCCACACATGTTCGCCGGTGTTGAAGCCGTGGATGATCGGGTCGACGATACGTGCGGCGCCGTCCACGATATCTAGCGGTGGATGGAAGCGTTCCTGCTGGACCTTGAGCGCGGCGATCTCTGCCGGGTCTTCGTCGGTGACCCAGCCGGTATCCACACTATTCATATGGATGCCGTCGTTCTGGTAATCGGCCGCCGAGGTGCGCGTCATCATGTTCAACGCGGCCTTGGCCATGTTGGTGTGCGGGTGACGCGTGGTCTTGAAATTGCGGTAGAACTGGCCTTCCATCGCCGAGACGTTGACGATGTGCTTGTCGCGTTCGGGCGTGCGCAGCATGAGCGGCTTGAGCCGCGCATTGATGATGAAGGGTGCGATGGCGTTGACCAGCTGCGTTTCCAATAGTTCCACAGACGGCACTTCGGCCATCAGCAGGCGCCAGGAATTGCGGCCGCGCAGATCGACCTGCTGCAGGTCCTGATCCAGGCGCCCATCAGGAAACAGATGCTGTTGGCCTACCAGCTCATCGTCCAGCAACGCGATCTGCGAGAGTTCGGCGGCACGGGTGAGACCGTCGGCGCTGTCGAGCCCACGGCCATGCACCGCGGGCAACGCGGTGGCCGACGCATCGCGGAGCAACTCCGGAGTGCGCAGGCCTTCGTAATGGCCGACAAGGTTCCGCACGGTCTCCGGCAATTCGTGCAATGCGGCAGTTTCGCCGGCCATCATGTGGGCGTAGAACTGCGGCGGGCGCCGCACGGTCTGGCAGGCGTTGTTGATGATGAAATCCAGCCGTTCGCGCGTGGCCAGCAGTTCATTGCAGAACGCTTCCACGCTGGGGGTATGGCGCAGGTCCAACCCGAACACCTGCAGGCGATGACCCCACTGCGCGAAGTCCGGCTCCTGCGCATAGCGCGCGGCCGAATCGCGCGGAAAGCGCGTGGTGACAATCAACTCCGCACCGGCGCGCAGCAGCTTCAACCCCGCCTGGTACCCGATCTTGACGCGCCCGCCGGTCAGCAAGGCGACGCGCCCGCGCAGGTCGGCGGTTTCGGTGCGCTTGAAGAAATTCAGCTCCGCACAGGTCGGGCACATCTGGTCGTAGAAATGATGCAGCTCGGTGAATTTCTGCTTGCACACATAGCAGTGGCGCAGCTCGGGCGAGTGCGTGGGCTCCGGCGCGGCAGTGGCGTTTTCGCCGTTGTGGGCATCGTGCAGGCCGGCGGCATGCGGCGGGAAATAGTTCGGCGTGCTGAACACCGGTTTGCGTCGTAGTGCGCGGATACCGCGTTGTTCCAGCAGGGCTTCGGCCTTGCGCACTTTTTCCTGGTGACGCTCGCGTTCGCGCTGCTTGAGCAACTGCCGCCGCGCCTTCGGCTCGGGGTGATAGACCTTGGCGACCACTTGATGCAGCCGCACGCGGTCGGCTTCGGGCAGGGTGTCCAGCACGCTGCGGTCGGCGTCGATGGCCTCCAGCACGTCCAGGGCCGCGCGCAGGCGGTCGGTCAAGGGAAGCTCGTCGTTGGGCAAGGGTGGGGCGTTGGTGTTCAAGGCAGATCCGGAATGGGCGGCTGGCGGCGCAGGCGAAGGATGGCCGCCAGCCAGCAGACGAAGACGATGACGGGAGCGGGCGGGCAGGGCGCCGCTGCGCATGGCCGCTGGCCGGGAAGTCGGCAGGTGGGCATTTTCGCCGATTGTGGGTGGTGGGCGCCAATGCGGGCGGCTGAGCGGGTCAGCCAGGCTGTTGCCGGGCGCTTGGCTGGCGGTCTTGGG
This sequence comes from Xanthomonas cissicola, assembly GCF_008801575.1. Taxonomy (GTDB): domain Bacteria; phylum Pseudomonadota; class Gammaproteobacteria; order Xanthomonadales; family Xanthomonadaceae; genus Xanthomonas; species Xanthomonas cissicola. Next base: position 3,904 of record NZ_VZPL01000119.1, read on the forward strand.
TGCGCCTGGAGCGATGGGCTGTCGGTGGAAGTCCCCGAGCTGCGCGGAGGATGCGACTGGCCGGATGTTTGGGTAATCTCCCGCCACACCGGCGCGGATTGGCGCCCGGGCATTCAAGGGGACATCGATGAAGACTTCCATGCTGGCCATCGGGCTGGCCGGCTTGCTGTGTGCGTGCACGGTTGTGTCGCCCGATCCGGGGCAGCAGGCCGTGTTGGTGGATAAGCCCCTGTTCTTCGGCAAGGGCGGCATCCGCCTGGACGATGTGCGCGATCCCGGCCGCACTTACACGTGGCTGACCACGTCGGCCACCTATGTGGATGTGACGCCACAGACCGTGCAGGTGGCGTTCGACGATTTCTCCTCCAGCGACAACATCCTGTTGGACTTCTCCACCCAGATTCAATACAGGATTACTGCGCCGGCGCTGTTGTTGTCCAGGTTCGGGCAGGATTGGTTCAAGAACAATGTTGCCAGTCAGTACGCGTCCATCGTGCGTGACCAGGTCAAGCGCTACGACATGACCAAGATGATGAGCGACCCCGACACCGCCAGGAAGATCGACGATTCGGTGACACAAAACGTCAGTGCCTTGGTCAAGGAGCAAGGCCTGCCGATCCAGATCCAGAACATCACCCTGGGCCGCGCACGCCCGAATCCGGACGTGTTGCAACAGATGAATCTGACTGCCGCGCAGCAACAGCGGGTCAAGACCCTGGTGGAGGCGACCACCGCAGAACTGCAGCGCGAGCAGGAGCAGGAGGCCAAGGCCGACGCAGATAACGCGTATCGCAACCGCATGGGCCTGACGCCGGAGCAATACCTAGCCAGCCAGATCGCCGAGCTCAATGCCGAGGCCTGCAAGAAAGCGCAGGCATGCTACATGGTGCCGTCGGGAACTTCGGTGATTGCAAGATAGGTCCGCCGTTGCCTGCCGCCAGGCGCAAGCACTGGGTGATGAATAGTCACGCGCGCGCATACCATCGCGCTGCTCACGTCGCCTGCAACATCGGTGGGCTACGGTCGCCTGTGAGTGCGGCGGCGGGAGAAAACACGATGGGTCTGTTGGTCGACGGCAAATGGCAGGACAGGTGGTATGACACCAGCAAGAGTGAGGGGCGGTTCGAGCGCTCGCAGTCGCAGTTTCGCAATTGGGTCACGCGCGATGGCAGCCCCGGGCCGCATGGCCAGGGCGGGTTCCAGGCGGCTTCGGGGCGCTATCACCTGTATGTGTCGCTCGCCTGCCCATGGGCGCACCGCACGCTGATCTTCCGGCGCCTGAAAGGGCTGGAGTCGATGATCGACGTGTCCACCGTGCATTGGCTGATGCGCGAGAACGGCTGGACCTTCGCCGATGGGCCGGGTGTGGTCGGCGATACGGAGCATCACGCGCAGTATCTGTACGAGGTGTACCTCAAGGCCGACCCGCATTACTCGGGCCGGGTCACGGTGCCGGTGTTGTGGGACCGCGAGCGCAGGACGGTGGTCAGCAACGAGTCGGCAGACATCATCCGCATGTTCAATAGCGCCTTCGACGAGATTGGCGCTGCAGACGGCGATTTTTACCCGCAGCCGCTGCGCGAGCAGATCGACGCGGTGAACGCGCGTGTCTATGACACCGTCAACAATGGCGTCTACAAGGCGGGCTTTGCGACCACCCAGGCGGCCTATGAAGAGGCGGTGGTGCCGTTGTTCGAAAGCCTGGACTGGCTAGAGGCGCGTCTGAGCGCCCAGCGCTATCTCTGCGGCGACCAACTTACCGAAGCCGACTGGCGCCTGGTCACCACACTGGTGCGGTTCGATGCGGTGTACGTGGGGCACTTCAAATGCAATCTACGGCGCATCGCCGACTACCCGCAGCTGTCTGGATTCCTGCGCGAGCTCTACCAGATGCCGGGGATTGCCGACACCGTGAACTTCCAGCACATCAAGGGGCATTACTACCAGAGCCACGACACCATCAATCCCACCGGTATCGTCCCGATGGGGCCGCTACGGAAGGTCTGAATAACGAGGCCTGAGAGTGCGGGATGTCGCGTCGTTCCGAAGAGTGGCGTTTGAATCTTTGGAATTTCGCCATTTCTGGCGCTTTCCGTGGGAATTTCCTGGTTTACAGGCGCACGCTCCCCATAGCCGGCAGCAACTGCTTTCGCTTCATCCACAGATTGGAGAGCGCAAACAAGGTCAGCACGTGTGCGGTGTTTTTGGCCAGGCCG
>NZ_VZPL01000120.1 GCF_008801575.1 Xanthomonas cissicola
GAGCAAGAGCGGATGTGTTTGACTACATCGAGCGACGCCACAACCCAAGGATGCGGCGAAGGGCGGCCAAGCAGGATCAGAAGGTTGCAGCTCTTTTACAACCGTCCGTGATATCGGGGTAGAACCCATCAGATCGTCCTTGGCGTCTCGGCCCTGCCTGAACAGGCCAGCGGCTTCGCTCTCGCTCATGCGGATCGGGACATGAAACCGGCCGCCGTGCTTAGGAGTCCAAACGGTTCGCTCACTGCGAGCGCTTTTAGGAACAAACCCCTCTCCGGTAATGCCCTCCACTTGGAAGCCAGTAATCCACGGGATCGGCACGTAGAGGTCCAGGACACCGCGTTGTTGGTCATACGCCGGCTGGTCGACCAAATGGGGACGAACGGCGAATCGGTCGATGCCCCGGAAGCGCTCTGCCCGTGCGTCAAAGGCCGCGCCATATTTGCGCTCAATGGCTTCCGGCTCCTGAGGGGTGATGCCATTCGGGCCGTTCCGCTTCGTATCGATCAGCCACTCGCCATACAAGCACTGCTCGCGCTCGGTCTTGCTCAACCGGTAGCTGGATCGAGTCGTTGCGATCAGTCTCGCATCGCAGGTGTGGTAGCCCCCTGAGGCCGTTGACGCCAAGCCGGCACGGATGTGCTGCGCGCCGGCCAGTTCGTCCGTGTCGAGATCCCAATACGTGCCCGGCGGGTCCAGATAGGGGCTCGTGGCTCTCTCTATGGATGCCTGTGGGGCTCCAGTAATAGCCCGCCCGATCTGTCTAAGAAGACCTCCCCCGTCTTGTGCCAGCACTGCCATGCCTGCGGTCATAGCGAACACGCCCATGACCGCGGTCCACTGCTTCTTCATGCCCTGCTCCTTGCGCCAAGTTGCGACAAACTTACGTGTCACGTAGAGTCTACCCGTGGCGTAAGGCTTCCGTCATGCTCTTTCCATGTCTGCACTGCATCGATTCAGCCTGTGAAGCCCGCCCCTCCCGCCCCTCGGGAGATCGTGGCCGCGCGCCTGCGCCAAGCCCGCGAACGACGGGGCCTGAGTCAGCGCGAGGTAGGGATGCGAATGGGCCTGGACAAAGACACAGCGTCAGCGCGGATATCCAGATATGAGTCCGGAGCCATGTCTATCAGCCTCGAGGCTTTGTTCGAGATGGCAGAAGCGCTGGAAGTGCCGCCTGCTTTTTTATTAGCCAGCAGCCCTGGCATGGCCGACGCAATTTTGGCGTTGGGAGAGCAAAGCGATCGACAGCAGGACCAACTGGCGAAGGTCCTAGCGACACTGACGAATCTTCAGCCCAAGGTTCGAGATCAGCTAATCGCAGAGTTGTTGGATAAAAGGTAGCGGCTCAACCCTCGACTTGAACGACCTTTGCTGCAACCGAAGATACCCCCTTACACATCAGCAGCAGAATCCATGTGACCTCGGGGGCGCCTGGGCAAGGTGAAGTAAGGAGCCCGCCCAACCTTTGAATACCCCAACGGTAGAGCGAAAATTGGGACACTTCGAACGGACGCAAACCTATGAATCCTGCCACCCTATCGTTGGCCCAAATCCATTGGCCTGACCACAGTTCGCTGTCCACGCAGGTTTGGATCTCCACGCCTTCGCCATGTTCCAGAGCGAGGTCGTGATTCCCTCCCTCGACACCTTAGAAAGACGGATCGAGGAGGCGGAGAAAAGCAACGATAGCTGCTTGCGTTGAAGCTGCAACTGACCAACTGAAGGTCACTCGCACCCGAGTTCCTTAAAGCAGAGCGGTCGACGCGTTTTGTCGTCCACCCTCTGCTTCGAGCACCTGATGTCCTATGAAAGAAGTTGTTCCATCGCAGCAATCGTCTTCAGCCTCTTCGGCTCAAAAGGTGAAAGGAGCTTGGCCCTCTCCTTGCCGGCCTTGAGCTCCGAAAGCAACACGTGCAGATCAGAATATTTTTCGATAAGAGGCAAAGCCACAGAATCAAATTCGGCCAGGATGCTAGACGCTACAGAAGCGACGTCTGCCTCTGTGGCAACCGTCCAGCGCAGCTGACCACTCCCCTGCCAATTGCCCAACTCACACCCAACCGTAGCGGATCGTTCCAGGTCGGCTTTCCTGATCAAAGGATCGTCTTTATCTTGGATGATGTCCTGGACTTCATCTACTCTGATAGCGGTGTTCACAACCACATCAACGTCTACGGGCGGATGCTCAACAAAGGAAAGTTGAAGTGCTGCCCACCCATAGGGCTTAGGCAAGCGAAAAGCCTGTCCCACAAGACGATGAGCAATGCCACGAGCCTTAAGCAGCGCTCCAACTTCCTTCAACAGTCCTTTCTCAAGCTCTTTCAGACCCGTCATTGGCCATACCTTCGTTCAACAGTGTCAATTACCATTCGCTGACCTTGGAGCTGAGCAGGCGCGTTTTTGCCAACAATCACTGCGCCCTTCGTCGCCATCTCTCCATCCTTAGCTAGTTGGGAAGCGCTTCTTGCAGCACCGCCATATTTTACTTCAATCGCTGTCACTTGGCCCGCGGGAGTCTCTACCAAATGATCAATAACACGTAAACCTTGAGACGTGCGCGCCGCGACTTGGCTTCCCAAAATCTTGTTGCCTTCAGCAATCAGCTCTTTCGCAGCTAGTCGCTCAGCAGCCTGCCCATACAACCGATTAGCACCTACACCGGTCCCTGTGATGCCAGCGAATTCTGCCGCTACATTGCTGACAGTAGCGACTGCCGCCGGGTTCGTTGCAGCAACTAAGTAGGCTTCAGCAGCGATTGGTGCTGCCAGGATAGTGGCAAGACCGACGCCAATCGCAGGCCCCAGCCAGTCTTTCTCGCTGCGAGGAGGCGTCTTTAAGTAGGTGCCACTGGTTCGAGAGATGTATTCAAAATCTCTCGACTGACGTCCATCCGGATCCGTAAACCGATACGGATTGTTAGTTGCATACGAGTAGCGGTTGAAGTTGACTGCAGTCACCGAATCCGCGGCCACCGGGTCCACACTCAGGAACCGCCCCAGGTCCTGGTCGTAGTAGCGCTGCTGCATGTAGGTCAGCCCAGTCGCCCCATCCATGGCATGCCCGGTGTAGCCGATGCCATCGACCGTTTTGCCGATAGGGCTGCCGTAGGGCTGATAGTCGGTTCGCTCTACCACCTGCCCGGCTGTATCCGTCACAGCGATAGGGCTGCCCAGCGCATCGGTGTGCTGAAATCTGATGGTTCCTGAGTTACGGGTGGCAAGCAGGCTCCCATTGAGATAGACGTATTCCATGTTGCCCTTGCCCGACGCCTCTGTGTAGAACAGCTGGCCAGCCTGGGTATAGACCTGAACGGTCCGCGTCGTGGGGCGCCCAGCTATCGTGCGACGGCCGTAGGCATCGTAGGCGTAGCTTTCCTTGCCGGTGACATCTCGCAGACGATTTCCGTAGTCAAAGGTATAGGCTTGACCGTTCTTGTTCTTGAGGTTGCCCTGCGGATCGTAGCTCAGCCCGACGGTGGTGGCGCCCGCATTGTTCTGAACATTGGTCAAGCGGTTCTTGGCGTCATACCAGTAATTGTTCTCGCGCACACCTGGAAGCTTGGCGGTGAGGATGTTGTCCAACACGTCGTAGGTGTAGCGGTTCCAGTTGTCGCCGCCGAACCGCTCCGAGCCCGCCTCCATCAGGCGATCCAGTCCGTCATACCCCATGTAGCGGTTGTAGGCCGTCCCCCGCTGCTGATCGATGATGGCGCCGACGTTTCCATTGGCGTCGTATTGATACTCGAACGAAGCGACATTGTTGTCCCGCACCTGCTGGGGCATCTGACGCCCGTTGAGCACGAGCGAGTGGCTCACGCCATTGCCATAGGTGAACTGCCGCGCAGCTCCATTGGGGTAGTAGCCAATACCGGAGGCGTAGACGTTCCCAAATTGATCGCGCACATCGGTCGGCTGACCAAGAGCATTGGGCGCATAGTTGATTGACAGCCCAGTGGGATAGGCCTGACTTGCAAGCGCTCCGTTCGCGTCGTAGCCGTAGCCGATGGACCAGGTATACCAGCCGGTCTGACCAGACGATTCGGATGTCAGCATCCGACGTTTGTTGTAGTTGTAAGCATTGACGCCAGATGAGCTACCGGCATCGTTCCAGGTCGTGACCTGTGCAGGCAGTCCGTCCGGGGTGTAGGACCAGTCCTGGTTGCCATTGTTGTCAGGGAACCGCAGGGTCTTGAGGCGATTGCGAGTGTCGTAGGTGCGCACCACCTGGCGGCCACTGGCAGCAGCGGCTTCCAGGTCGCAGCTGGTCGTGCTGGGAAGATCAAGGCCACTGGCCGACCAAGCCAGATTGCCAGCCGCGTCGTAGGCCATGACGGTCGACCCGCTCTCGGGCTCAATCACTTTGCACAGCTGCTGGTTCGCATCGTAGACGTAGCTACGGGCCGCCAGGCCAACGCCATGCTCCACCGGTGGCGGTGCTACCACCTGCACGACCTGGTTGCTGGATTCATTACCGAAATCACCGGCACCATCGCGCATTCGCCAACGCAGGTTGTAGCCGCCCGCACCAAGGGGGGCGCGGAGGCTGAAGTTGAAGTCCACACTTCCGCCAGGCGGAACATCGGATGGCAGGCCCACTTCGCCTGGCGACCATCCTCGCGTATCGCCAACCAACACAGCCCGATAGCCCTGCCCCTGGCGCCAAGTGACATTTCCCGTGTTCGTGAACCGCACCGACCCGGTGACAGAACGTCCGGTTGGGAGCTGCGCGGGCATGTTCTGAGACACGAAAGCAGCATTACGCTGCATAGCAGGAATCGAGAGTGCACCCGACCCATCAATGAGGGAGTTGTCCCGACCGACCGGAGAAATGCCATGGATATAGAACGGCTTGCCGCCTTGGCTTCGAATCAGGTCTTCGGTAACTGGAATTGAGAAGCGGTAGTTGCTTCCTGACGATGAGCAAGCGCTGGCAACGCCCGGTTCGCTGGCAAGGTTTGCGCTAGCGATAGCAGCAAGCGTTCCAGTCCCATAAGCCCCGCCCGCATACATATGGACGTCGATCGATCGGCGTAGTCCTGCAGAACACGCCCAGCCGACAATCGCCTTGTTGTCCTGGATACCCTCAATCCGCCCTTTGATCACCGATGCAGGCACGGCCACTGCGCCCGACCCGGAAATAGTGTCGTTTGAGGCACCTACCGGAGACAGGCCATGGATATAAATGGCCTTACCGCCGTTCTGGATGATGAAGTTCTCATCGATGGGGAACGAGAATCGGTAGTTGCTGCCCGAAGCACTACAAGCGCTAGCAATGCCGGCATCACTTGGTAACGTAGCTGCGGTAGCCGCGGCAAAGGTGCCTGAGCCAGCAGGCCCGCCTAAATACATGTGCACGTCGACAGAACGATTCAGATTCGTCGAGCACGCCCAGCCTGAAATGGAACCGTAAGTGACGCTGTCGATGTTGCCTTTGATAAGGGATGGGAGAACGTTCACGTAAGTTGGAGAACCTACTCCACCAAACCATGCAACCCCATCCCTCACCATCCGCCATTGGAAAAGGGTGGATCCCGCCGTGAGAGGCGCACGGACCGTGAAGTTAAAAGTAGTGCTTGATGGATAGGCCACACTTGAGGCCAGTTCAACACGCGAGGTTCCCCACGTCGTGTTATCTGTCGGCCCTAGACTACCCAACCGATATCCTTCTTGCGGCGTCCACGTCTTCCATCCGGTGTTCTGAAAAGTGATGCTCGCCGTATACGATTGACCAACCACCATTGTCGTTGGGACTGACCCGCCGATGTATTTTGAGTCGTTCTCCTTGAGCTCCACAGGTGAAGGGCACTCATTGGCCGATCCTGCGGTCGAGCCATCAGGACATTTCCGTGCAGCTTCGGACGGCCCAGCCAAGACGCTGAGCACTAGCAGAGCGGCAATGGTCCAGCGCACCTTTAGGGAAGCTCTGAACAACGCACCACAGATACGCGACACTACCCGCCTCATCATGTAGAGGATCATCTATGCAGCTGACGTTCGGTGACGCTGAGGGCCTGGGCAAGCGCAAGCAGACCCGGCGCGAGAT
>NZ_VZPL01000121.1 GCF_008801575.1 Xanthomonas cissicola
ACTGTTCCGTCGCTTGAAAGGCTACCGCCGGATTTTCTCGCGCTTCGAGAAGCTGGATGTCATGTTCCTTGGATTCCTCAGCTTCGTCCTAGTCGTTGATGGGCTTCGGATGTGTTAACAGGCCCTAATCACGCGAGCCCCAACATGCAGTCTTTCCGGCCCTTCCATCGTTTGAGCTGCGCCATTGCCGCGGTGCTTTGCGCACCGTCGCTTGCGTACGCTGCAGAGATGACCACCACCACGTTGGACTCGGTCAACGTGCAAGCCACCCACGCCGCTGCGCCGGGCTCGCTCAACGAACAGCGCCTGTCCAATAGCGTCAACAGCGTGATGAGCAAGCAGCAGATCGATGCGATTCCCTCCGGCGGCATTGCCGATGTGGTGGCGCACATGCCGGGGTTGTCGTCCTACAGCGACATGCATCTTGGCCAGGCCACCACCGGCGAGAACGCTTACGTCAGCATCCGCGGCATGGACGCCAGCTATAACGCATACACGCTCAACGGGTTCGGCATGCCAGAAACCGACTCCTCGACGCGCGCCATCTCCTTGAACATGCTGGCGCCGTTCGGCATCCAGTCGGTGCAGGTCTCCAAATCGCCCACGCCCGACATGCCCGGCGATTCGATCGGCGGTGCGATCGACATGCGCACTCCCAATGCGTTTGATTTCGACCAGGACGTCTATGCCAAGAGCACCGCGCAAGGCCAGTTCAACGCATTGGCCAACCACCTGGGTGGCAAGGACAGCGGCGGCACCTTCCAGCAGGAGCTGGCCTGGAAGTTCGGGCAAGGCGATGCCTTCGGCATCTACGCATCGGCCTACTACGGCAAGAACAACAACATGGCGCAGGCACCGGCGCCCAACAGCAAATACGTGCCCGCCGACCCTGCGCTCGCCGCGGCCACCGATTTGCGCGATGTTGGCCCGTTGATCAGCACCCGCTACAAATACAGCCTGTACGCCAGCCAGATCGAACGCTATGGCGGCAACCTGTCGCTGGATTGGCAGGGCGACACCAGCGCGCTGTATGCACGTGCCATCTACGGCAGCTACGGCGTGACCGGCACGCAGGACCAGTCCAGTGCGCGCCTGGAGACCTATCGCAACCAGCCCACGGCGGTGCGCGGCGGGTACTTCAATACGCACGATATCGACGAGACCCTGGCCACCTTGCAACTGGGCGGGCAGACCACGCTCGATCGGTTGCACGTCGACTACGGCACCTCGTTCGGCCGCGGCACCCGCAGCCGGCCGGATTATGTGTCGGCCAGCTTGTACGGGTTTACTCCGGGCAGCTTCGCCTTCGACCTCAGCGACCCCACCTACCCAAGCATCGGCCCGAGCTCGCCGGCGCTGAAGGACTTCTTCTACAACCTGGATTCTTCGCTGTTGTGGAAGGTGCAGGGCCACGACGCCGGCAGCCACGATAACCGTTTCAACGCGCATACCGATATCGCGTATCAGGTCGATGGCGCTGTGCTGGACAGCGTCAAACTTGGCCTGTCGGCCGATCACTCCGAGCGCGATGCCTATGACCACCCGTTCTTCCACAAGGATGGCAACTTCGTCACCAACGGCCCGTACTTTGGCGGCCCCAATTACGCGTTTCCCACCGCCGGCGGCCCGCCGCTGAGCGCGATTCCCGGCCGCATCACTTACAATGCATTCGACGGTCATTACGCGGGGCCGTTCAAACTGCTGGATCGCGGCTGGATGCGCGCGCAGGCGCTGCCTTACAAATACGTCGACGACCCGAACGGCGCAGGCATCTATACCGCCAACGACTACAACGCCAACACCACCTCCAGCACCGAGGCGATCTATTCTGGCTATGCGATGGCCGCGCTGCATCTCGGCAAGGTGAGCATCCTGCCCGGCGTGCGTTACGAACTGACCCAGTATTCGGCCGACTCCTGGCAATCCAGCGGCGATGGCAGCACCGGCCGTTTCGTCGGCAGCGGCAGTACCTACGGTAAGGTCTTGCCGGGCATCAGCGTCAACTATCGGCCGGACGATCTCACCGTGTATCGCGCGTCGTTGCGCCGCAGTTTCAGCCGCCCGGCGTTCGGGCTGGTTTCCGGCGAGACGGTGTATTCGATCGACGACACCCAAAAGGTGGTCGGCATCTCCAAGCCCAACCCCAACCTGCAGGCGAGCACCGCCGACAACGCCGACCTGTCTGCCGAATTCTACGACCACGAGGGCGGCGTGCTCAGCGCCTCGACGTACTACAAGCGCATCAATGGCTTCATCTATACCTCGCAATCGGCCACCAGCAACGACAGCACCCTGGGCGGCCTGGTGCCAACCGGCACCACCTTCGAAAATGGCGTGCCGGTGACCATGCCGCAGAATGGCGGCACCGCAAAGCTCTATGGGCTCGAGCTGGCAGCGAGCAAGCGGCTGCAACAGTTGCCCGGCCTCTGGAGCAATTTCGGTGTTACCGCCAACCTCACGCTGCAGCACAGCCAGGCAGATAGCAAACGCAGCGACCAGTCGGAAAAGACCTGGCTGCCGCGTGCGCCGGAGCGCATCTACAACCTGGACCTGTTCTACGACGACACCCATCTGCGGACGGACCTGAGCTACAACTACACCGGCCTGCAACTGCTGGGGCTCACCACCGACCGCCTCAATTACTACCTGCAGCCGGTGAAGTCGCTGGATTTCAACGCGACCTATCACTTGCCACACCATATCGATGTCGGCGTGTCGGCAAAGAACCTGCTCAATGCCGCCACGTTCTACGAAACGCAGGGCAAGTCCAAGCGCTACATGGCCTACGATCCCGGCGCCGACGGTGCCTATGTGCAAACCGGGCGCACCTACATGCTGACCTTGGGCTACACGTACTGATCCAAAGACCGGCACGCTGCAGCGGCGATCTTTCAACGCAAAGGACGCCGTTGCGTCCATTGCCTACGTGCTATTTAGCGGCTGGCGCAGCGCCATTGCTCGACACGCGATTGCACCGCCGCCGTATCATCGCGCCGAGGCGTCGGTATCGGTATCGGCACGCAAGGCTCCATCACAACGGTGTGCTGCGTCCGTCGATTGCGCCGGCGGCAATGCCCACCGCAATGCCGCATCTCACCGCTTACCAGTCAGTACCGGTGCAGCGATTTCACGCAGAAAACGCAGGCGGCTGCGGCAAGGTGCGCGCATGCCTCTTTCGGACCTGCACATGCCACCACGCTCCTACGCTCGCGTCTGCTTGCTTGCCCTTGCACTGGGCACCTCCCTGTCTGCGCTGGCGCAAGCGCAGCAGTCTGCGCCTGCCCCTGCGCCTGCATCGGCCGCGACTCCCGCGGCCAAGGATGTCCCCACCGGCGCGCGCTCGGATCTGCACGCGCAGGTGTTGCTGGATCGCGCGCATTTTTCGCCGGGCCAGATCGACGGCGAGCGCGGCTCCAATCAAAAGCGCGCAGTGTCCGGGTTCCAGGCCGCTCACAACATCAAGGCCACCGGCGAGCTGGATGACGCTACCTGGCAGGCCTTGCAGGCCGATACCACGCCGGCCCTGGTGCGGTACACGCTTACCGACGCCGATGTCGCCGGCCCGTTCCAGCCCATTCCCAAAGGGCCTGCCGAACAGGCCAAGCTGACTGCGCTTGGCTACGCCTCCGTCGACGAAGCGCTGGGCGAACGTTTCCACGCAGACCCCGCGCTGCTGCGCCAACTCAATCCTGGCGTGGATCTGAGCAAGGCCGGCAGCGTGATTCAAGTACCCAACATCGACGGCGTGCCGCCGCTGGCCAAACCGGCCAAGCTGGTAGTGGACAAATCCGATTCCACGCTGCGGCTATTCGACGCCGACGGCAAGGTCTATGCGCAATTCCCGGTGTCTTCCGGCAGCAAGCACGACCCGCTGCCGATTGGCCGCTGGAAAATTCTCGGCATCTCGCGCGACCCGGTGTTCAAGTACAACCCCAAACTGTTCTGGGACGCGAAAAAGGGCGAGCAGAAAGCCACCTTGCCGGCGGGTCCGAACAATCCGGTTGGCCGCGTCTGGATCGATCTGTCCAAGCCGCATTACGGTTTGCATGGCACGCCGGAGCCCGGCCATGTCGGCAAGACCGAATCGCATGGCTGCGTGCGGCTGACCAACTGGGACGTGGTCGCCCTCGCCAGCGTGGTCGGCCAGTCGGTGCCGGTGGTGATGCAGGAATAAACATGAAACTGCTGATGACTTTGGTGGTGGGCGTCGTGTTGGGTGCGGCCGGCTATTGGTGGCTGGAACGCACCGCGCCGGAAGCAAAAGTAGAGCCGTCATCCAGCGCTGCTCCCATCGCGACAGACCGCAGCTCAGCGAGTGCCGCGCCGATGGCAGCCCCTGCAGCGACCGCCGCGGCAGCACCGATGGCTGCCTCGGCACCACTGACCGATGCCGCGCCCGCCGGCATGCCCGTAGCAACGACGCCAGCGCAGTCGCCTGCCGCTGCGGCACCGGGCAGCGGCTTGCTGATTCCGGTACAGGGCATTAGCGCCAGCCAGCTGCAAGACACCTTCACCGATGCGCGCAGCGAAGGCCGCGTGCACGATGCCATCGACATCCTCGCTCCCACCGGCACACCGGTCGTGGCAGTTGCCGACGGCACGGTGGAGAAACTGTTCACCAGCGACCGGGGCGGCCTGACCGTGTACCAGTTCGAGCCCGGCGGCAAATACTGCTATTACTACGCGCACCTGGAGCGCTATGCCGACGGCTTGGCGGAGAAACAATCGATCAAGCGCGGCCAGGTCATTGGCTATGTCGGCAGCACCGGCAACGCCAATCCCGCCGCACCGCATCTGCATTTCGAGATCCACCGCCTGGGGCCGGAAAAACAGTGGTGGAAGGGGGACGCATTGAATCCTTACCCCGTCTTGCACGGCGATCAGATGTTGCAGTGACAGCGAGGCAAGTTCCGCACCGACATCTCTTCTTTCAGCGGATCTGGCAGCCCGATACAGACTTATTCAGCACCTCGCCCCAACACTAAAGCGCCCGGATTTACCGGGCGCTTGAAAGAAAAATCATCACATCGATACAAGTTTGATGGACGCTTATAAGCCACGCCTTCATTTTTCATGAGTCGTTTGCTTATTGATGGTCACGGTCTGAATATATTCGCCGTTCGCTCCATAAATGACCACGATACGGACATAGGGATCATCATAGACGACCTGACTGCTGCAGGGGCACGTTGCGGCTGCCGTCACCATGCCGAGCGGCTTGGCATTCTCATCATTGACAATTGCCATGGGCGTTTGTGCGGCAGACCCAACCGGCAGTTGTTGCTGTGCGCCCGGAGTCACGATCATGACCGTCAAGACTTCGTCCCTTAACGAATTGATCTGGACATACTTCAGCCCATCTTTCTCGAAAGAGTAGACCTTGAACAACCGTGACAGGCTGATATTTTTTGCACCGGCCGGAACACGTTCGCCCAGGCCACGGATCACATTGGCAGAAGTAGGCTTCTGCTCGGCGCCACTGACATAGCCTGAGGCTCCGATCATCGCGAACAACGTAATGCTCAGCAGAGGTCTTGGCTGGATCGACATTGCGTATCCTTACTGAAGGCCGAGCTAGGGCCTGTTAACACTAATGGCCCGAGCGATTAAACTATTGGGCATGGAGATCACGCCAGCACAATTTTCTCTGATCGAACACTGCCTGCCGGCGCAGCGCGGCAATGTCAGCATGACCAACCTGCAAGTGGTCAACGCCATCCTTTACGTTGCCGAGCATGGCTGCAAATGGCGCGGCCTACCCAAGCGCTTTGGCAACTGGCATACGGTCTACACACGCATGAACCGTT
>NZ_VZPL01000122.1 GCF_008801575.1 Xanthomonas cissicola
ATCTCGCGCCGGGTCTGCTTGCGCTTGCCCAGGCCCTCAGCGTCACCGAACGTCAGCTGCATAGATGATCCTCTACATGATGAGGCGGGTAGTGTCGCGTATCTGTGGTGCGTTGTTCAGAGCTTCCCTAAACGCGCGTGCTCCGCCGTTCGCGACCGCGACGCAGCACATCGCACCGCGGCAGTCACGCACTTGCAGGCGCCAACAGCGCATTGCGCCCCGCACAGCCGCCGTCACCGGCGTTTCCACCTTTCAACGCCGCGTTGCATCGGCACACGTTCCGCCAGCAGTCCGATCCGGGCAGCGGGACGGCTGTAGCCCCGGATCGGACCACCGGAGCCAAACCTAAGGAGAAGTGCCATGTTCTGGACCAAGCGGGTCGTGATCGGTGACGGCGAGCGCGGCCTGGTGTATCGAAACCGTCGGTTCGAGCGCGTGCTCGTCCCCGGCGTCTATCGCCTGTTCGACCCGTTGGGTCGCAGCGAGGTCATCGTCCATGCCATCACGCAAGGCGCCTATGTGGGCCGCGACGCGGAGATGCTGATCGACACGCTCGGCAGCACCCTGCCGCAACACTTCGTGCTGGCCGACATCGGCACCGCGCAGGTCGGCTTGCTGATCCGCAACGGCAAGCTCGACGACGTGCTGCCACCGGGCACGCGCACGCTGTACTGGCGTGGTCCGGCGGCAATCGAGCTGCAGACCCTGCCATTGGGCGAGGGGCTGCAGGTGCCCGTCGATGTGCAACGCAGGCTGCGTCAGCTCGGCACGCTGTCGCGCGTGGCGGTCTGCATGGACGTGCCGGCCGAGTCGCAGGGACTGGTGTTCGTCGACGGCAAGCTGGTTGCACCGTTCGGGCCGGGGGCGTATGCGTTCTGGAACTTCCAGAAGAACATCGCCACCGACGTGATCGATCTGCGCGTGCAGTCGGTCGAAGTGTCCGGGCAGGAGCTGTTGACGCGCGACAAGGTGTCGTTGCGGGTCAACCTGGCCGCCAGCATGCGCGTCACCGATGCGGTGGCGATGCGCACACGCGTGGCCAAGGCCGGCGATTACCTGTATCGCGAGTTGCAGTACGGCTTGCGGCGCGCGGTCTCGGCCAAGACGCTGGACGAGTTGTTGGGCGACAAGGCCTGCCTGGATGCAGATATCTTCGGGTATGTGCGGGGCAGCGTGAGCGGCTTCGGCATCGAGGTGCTGGGCGTCGGCGTCAAGGACGTGATCCTGCCGGGCGAGATGCGCGAGATCCTCAACGCGGTCGTGCAGGCGGAGAAGCAGGCGCAAGCCAACGTCATCCGTCGGCGCGAAGAGGCCAATGCCACGCGCTCGTTGCTCAACACCGCCAAGTTGATCGAGGACAGCCCGGTGCTGATGCGTTTGAAGGAACTGGAGGCGCTGGAAAAGGTCACCGAAAAGATCGACAAGCTCACCGTGTTCGGCGGCCTGGATGGCGTGCTGAAGCAATTGGTGACGATCAGGCAATGAAGGTAGTGCGTGGCGGAAGGATCTGCCACGCACTGCCGCAAGGGAATGACAACAATGAGTACATCGCAACACTTTGAATTTCTGCACGCCGAAGGCAGCACGACCCCGATCAAGGGCTGGGTACGCGGCGTGCCCCTGGAAGAACAGGCACATGCGCAGCTGCGCAATATCGCGGCGGTACCGTTTGTCGGTCCGTGGGTCGCGGTGATGCCAGACGTGCATCTGGGCAAGGGCGCAACCGTGGGCTCGGTGATTCCGACCCGTGGCGCCATCATCCCGGCGGCGGTCGGCGTGGATATCGGCTGCGGCATGGCTGCAGTGCGCACCACACTGCGCGCCAACGACCTGCCCGACAATCTGGCGCAGTTGCGTGCCAGCATCGAGCGCAGCGTGCCGGTGGGCAACGGCCGTGGCGGCGAGCATCGCAAGCTGCCGGACAGCATTGAGAGCCGCATTGCGCAGTCCGGGCTGGTGCAGCGCCTGGATGCGATCAAGCAGCAGCACAAGCGCATCCGTACCGACAAGCTGGACTGCCAGATCGGCACGCTAGGCGGCGGCAACCACTTCATCGAGATCTGCCTGGATGAAACCGATGCTGTATGGGTGATGCTGCACAGCGGGTCGCGCGGCACCGGCAACCTGATCGGCACGTACTTCATCGAGCGCGCGCGTGAGCAACTGGCACATCGCGTGCTGGGCTTCCATCTACCCGACAAGGACCTGGCCTTCTTCATGCAGGGCGAGCCCTTGTTCGACGAATACGTCGAAGCGGTGTCTTGGGCGCAGGATTACGCCCGCGAAAATCGTGAGGCGATGATGGCGCGCGTGCTGGCCGAGATGCGTCACCGCCTGCCGAAATTCCAGCTAGAAAAGCTCGCAGTCAATTGCCACCACAACTACGTGCAGAAGGAAACGCACGGTGGCGAGGAATTGTTGATCACACGCAAGGGAGCGGTGAGCGCTCGTGCCGGCGAGCTGGGCATCATTCCGGGTAGCATGGGCACGCGCAGCTACATCGTACGTGGGTTGGGCAATGCCGACAGTTTCCACAGCTGCAGCCACGGCGCAGGGCGTGTGATGAGCAGGACCGCTGCACGCGCGCAGATCACCCTGGCACAGCATCGGGAGGCCACCGCACATGTGGAATGCCGCAAGGACGCGGCAGTGATCGATGAGTCGCCTGCGGCGTACAAGTCCATCGATGCGGTGATGGCGGCGCAGCAGGATCTGGTCGAGGTGCTGCACACCTTGCGCCAAGTGGTGTGCATCAAGGGATAGCTGTCCATCAAGGAATGGAAAAGGGCCGCATTAGCGGCCCTTTTTGTTGCAGACACGTTGCGCGAGCGGGTGAGCAACCTCATCCGCAATGCGGTGCACAGTTCAGTCATGTCGCGATGGCGCTCACATCAAAGCACGCGCGTTTCACTCTTTCGACGCCATCGTGGCGCCTCGTTCGCGGTCTGATCTCCAGGGCGCATCCATTAGATAACCGGAGGCGGTATGAGCAATCTCGACAAGCAGGAACGCAAGGAAGAAGCGAGGGACTTGAACCGCGACCCCATCTCCGGTGCGCCCGGTTCGCATCCGGTCGGCGTCGGTGTGGGCGGCATCGCCGGCGGTGCGGCAGCAGGCGCGCTCGCAGGCACGGTGTTCGGGCCGCTCGGCACCTTGATCGGTGCAGCAGCCGGTGTGGTTGCTGGCGCTGCGGCTGGCAAAGGCGTGGCCGAACGGCTCGACCCCACTGTGGAGACAGAATACTGGCGCCAGGAGCACCGCAATCGTCCTTACTACAAGGAAGGCACCGACTACGATCGCGATTACGCAACCGTCTACGGATTCGGTTTGCAGGCACGTGAGACCCGCCCCACCAGCACGTGGGAAGAAACCGAAGCCACGTTGGCCGGCGAATGGCCGCGTAACCGCGGGCAATCGCGCCTGGAATGGGACGAAGCCCGGCTTGCAGCACGCGACGCATGGGAGCGTGCGGACCGTACCCACACTGTCTATCGCGACAGCGACACGCACTACGCAGGCCGCTTCGACAGCGCCAGCTACCGCGATGCCGACTATTCCTATGACGACTATCGCCCGGCCTACCGCTATGGCATGCAGGCGCGCCAGTAGCACGCCGGCCGCCAGTGGGACGACCACCTGGAACGCGATCTAGGCGATGGCTGGGATCGCTTCAAGGCAAATTCACGCCTGAGCTGGGAAAAGGCCAAGCACGCGGTGCGCGAAGCGTTCGATTCCGAGCATCACGATGCAGCCGCGCGCCGTCACCCGACCGACCCGCGCGTTTAAAGTGTGATCGCCGCGGCGCTGTAATAAGCGCCGCGGCGAGCGCAACGCGCTGAACCAGGGCGGGCCCGTTGGGGCCCGTTCCGCGTGGTGGAGCGATGCAAGTTCCATTGCTCGCTCGGCGGCACTCAGGGCGCATCGATGCGACATGCATTCCGAGTTGAGCATTCCGAGTTGAGCAACCCACACGACAGTCCGCGCGCGCTGGGCATCAACAGGCCGAGAAGGCGACGGATGCACGCCCCCATCGGGCTTGCGCGCCATCTCGTCCCGGACAACTAATCTGCGGTCTTCTCCACCGCACGGATGTCGCCACGAAAGACCGGAGCGGCCTGTTCCAAAGAGGTCGCAGCGGCACCTTGCTGATCCTTGAGCAGCTGCTTGCGCGTGGCCACCACCTCCTTGGCCAATGCGATCCGACGTCCCACGACCATTTCGGTCAGCCAGTCGATCAGTGCACGCGTGTATTGCTGCTGGTGTTCCTTGATGCTGAGCGCATGGTCCGCGCCAGCGATGACGCGCGATGTGAGCGAACGCGCCTGCACGAACGCTTGCGCATAGTTGTGCAGCACCGGCTGCGGCACGATCACATCGTGTTCGGCTTCCACCAACAGCACATCGCCCTTGTACTCGGCGCAGGCGGCCAAGGCGATGTTATCGGCCGGATGCAGGCGCTGCTGGCGGTACGCCATCAGGTCCGGGTCGGCGTTCAGGCTGACCTTGGGTTGATCCCAGTGCGCGTCCTTGTAGAGCGCAGGAGATCGCAACGCCAGCCATTCCACCGGGCGTTCGCGCGTCAGCAATGCGGACAAATAGCCCCCGTAACTCAGGCCGACCACTGCGATCGACTGCACATCCACGTACGGCAGGCTCGCCAATTGATCGTACGCGGCCTTGATGTCGTCCAGGTTCTGCGCGCGTGTCACGGTCTGGCGCATCGATGCATAACCCTCATGCCCACGCAGATCGAAGGTCATGCAGATGCAGCCCAGGCCTGCCGCCTCGCGCGCACGTACCAGGCTGTGGTGTTGGCTGCCGCCCCAGCCGTGCACGAACAACACTGCAGGCATACCTGAAGGCGTGAGCAAGGTGCCACTGAGTGCGTCGTTGCCGACCGGAATGTCGATACTGGAAAGTTTGGCTTCCATTACGTTGCAGAGATCCTCCTGTATTTGTAACGCGGCCCAGGGCCGGGTTGGGTTGCGCGGTAGTAGACCTGCGCATCGGTCGGCGGCTCGCCCGCATAGATTTCGTGAGTGGACGCACTGACCCACTGCAATGCGGGATCTTGCTGAAACGCGGCAATTGCAGCGAGTTCGGCCGGGGTTGCGCCCCCGATTCGCCAGGATTGTTCCAGTACGCCGCATACCGGAACGTTGCCCGCATCCTGCCCGCTGACCACATCGTAGTTGCGGCGGGAAATCTGCAGCTCAGGATAAGCCGCGGTGATGCCTCGATCATAGCTGCACGCCTGTTCGACCACCCGCCGCTCGAGCGATGGCAAGGCTGTCGCCATCAATGCCTCCAACGACCCGCGGTAGACGCGCAACGACGAGCCGCCGTAGACATCGCTGCCGTCCGCATTGGGCACGCTGCATTGCGTGCCGTAGTACGCAATCTGGACGCCGGCAAGACACAACTCGCCCACGCTGTGCGTCATTGGCTGCAAGATATTGCGCTCAAGCACGCCGCCATGCGTACCTAGGGCCTGTTAACACTAATGGCCCGAGCGATTAAACTATTGGGCATGGAGATCACGCCAGCACAATTTTCTCTGATCGAACACTGCCTGCCGGCGCAGCGCGGCAATGTCAGCATGACCAACCTGCAAGTGGTCAACGCCATCCTTTACGTTGCCGAGCATGGCTGCAAATGGCGCGGCCTACCCAAGCGCTTTGGCAACTGGCATACGGTCTACACACGCATGAACCGTT
>NZ_VZPL01000123.1 GCF_008801575.1 Xanthomonas cissicola
AAAAAGAAACCCTCAGTCCATTGGACTGAGGGATTCGGGGTAAAGCCCCTGGCGATGACCTACTCTCGCATGGCTTGAGCCACACTACCATCGGCGCAGCTGCGTTTCACTTCCGAGTTCGGGATGGGATCGGGTGGTTCCACAGCGCTAATTTCACCAGGGAGACGGTTGGAGCGTCGCCATCCAAAGATCGGATGAGGCGCGCGTCTCGCAGAGGTAACTTGTGACGTAGCTTGCGTTTGGTGATCTACCAACGTTCGTTGGGACCAAGGCAACTTGAGGTTATATGGTCAAGCCGCACGGATCATTAGTATCAGTTAGCTCAATACATTGCTGTACTTACACACCTGACCTATCAACCACGTAGTCTACATGGTTCCTTTAGGGGGCTTGTGCCCCGGGAAGTCTCATCTTGAGGCGCGCTTCCCGCTTAGATGCTTTCAGCGGTTATCGCTTCCGAACATAGCTACCCGGCAATGCCACTGGCGTGACAACCGGAACACCAGAGGTTCGTCCACTCCGGTCCTCTCGTACTAGGAGCAGCCCCTCTCAAACTTCCAACGCCCATGGCAGATAGGGACCGAACTGTCTCACGACGTTCTGAACCCAGCTCGCGTACCACTTTAAATGGCGAACAGCCATACCCTTGGGACCGACTACAGCCCCAGGATGTGATGAGCCGACATCGAGGTGCCAAACACCGCCGTCGATATGAACTCTTGGGCGGTATCAGCCTGTTATCCCCGGAGTACCTTTTATCCGTTGAGCGATGGCCCTTCCATACAGAACCACCGGATCACTAAGACCTACTTTCGTACCTGCTTGATCCGTCGATCTTGCAGTCAAGCACGCTTATGCCTTTGCACACAGTGCGCGATGTCCGACCGCGCTGAGCGTACCTTCGTGCTCCTCCGTTACTCTTTAGGAGGAGACCGCCCCAGTCAAACTACCCACCATACACGGTCCCTGATCCGGATAACGGACCTAGGTTAGAACGTCAAGCACGACAGGGTGGTATTTCAAGGATGGCTCCACTGCAGCTAGCGCCACAGTTTCATAGCCTCCCACCTATCCTACACAGACGAACTCAACGTTCAGTGTAAAGCTATAGTAAAGGTTCACGGGGTCTTTCCGTCTTGCCACGGGAACGCTGCATCTTCACAGCGATTTCAATTTCACTGAGTCTCGGGTGGAGACAGCGCCGCTGTCGTTACGCCATTCGTGCAGGTCGGAACTTACCCGACAAGGAATTTCGCTACCTTAGGACCGTTATAGTTACGGCCGCCGTTTACTGGGGCTTCGATCAAGAGCTTCGCCTTGCGGCTGACCCCATCAATTAACCTTCCAGCACCGGGCAGGCGTCACACCCTATACGTCCACTTTCGTGTTTGCAGAGTGCTGTGTTTTTGATAAACAGTCGCAGCGGCCTGGTTTCTGCGACCCTCTTCAGCTATAGCTCGCATGAGCCACCAAAAAGGGTGCACCTTCTCCCGAAGTTACGGTGCCATGTTGCCTAGTTCCTTCACCCGAGTTCTCTCAAGCGCCTGAGAATTCTCATCCTACCCACCTGTGTCGGTTTACGGTACGGTCTTCGTGAGCTGAAGCTTAGGAGCTTTTCCTGGAAGCGTGGTATCAGTGACTTCGCCAAAAAGGCTCGTCTCGGTGCTCGGTCTTAAAGGATCCCGGATTTGCCAAAGATCCAAACCTACCGCCTTTCCCCGGGACAACCAACGCCCGGTACACCTAACCTTCTCCGTCCCTCCATCGCACTCACGCGAGGTGCAGGAATATTAACCTGCTTCCCATCGACTACGGCTTTCGCCCTCGCCTTAGGGACCGACTAACCCTGCGTCGATTAACGTTGCGCAAGGAAACCTTGGGCTTTCGGCGTGCGGGCTTTTCACCCGCATTATCGTTACTCATGTCAGCATTCGCACTTCCGATACCTCCAGCAGACTTCTCAATCCACCTTCGCAGGCTTACGGAACGCTCCTCTACCGCGCATAAAACACGTTTTATGCACCCCAAGCTTCGGTTCACTGCTTAGCCCCGTTAAATCTTCCGCGCAGACCGACTCGACCAGTGAGCTATTACGCTTTCTTTAAAGGGTGGCTGCTTCTAAGCCAACCTCCTGGCTGTCTATGCCTTTCCACATCGTTTTCCACTTAGCAGTGAATTTGGGACCTTAGCTGTGGGTCTGGGTTGTTTCCCTTTTCACGACGGACGTTAGCACCCGCCGTGTGTCTCCCATACAGTCCGTCTCGGTATTCGGAGTTTGCAATGGTTTGGTAAGTCGCGATGACCCCCTAGCCATAACAGTGCTCTACCCCCGAGAGGATACATATGAGGCGCTACCTAAATAGCTTTCGAGGAGAACCAGCTATCTCCGGGTTCGATTAGCTTTTCACTCCTAATCACAGCTCATCCCCGTCTTTTGCAACAGACGTGGGTTCGGGCCTCCAGTACCTGTTACGGCACCTTCACCCTGGCCATGACTAGATCACCCGGTTTCGGGTCTACTGCCCACGACTATGCGCCCTTATCAGACTCGGTTTCCCTTCGCCTCCCCTATACGGTTAAGCTTGCCACGAACAGTAAGTCGCTGACCCATTATACAAAAGGTACGCAGTCACTCTTGCGAGCTCCTACTGCTTGTACGCACACGGTTTCAGGATCTATTTCACTCCCCTCTCCGGGGTTCTTTTCGCCTTTCCCTCACGGTACTGGTTCACTATCGGTCGGTCAGGAGTATTTAGCCTTGGAGGATGGTCCCCCCATATTCAGACAGGGTTTCACGTGCCCCGCCCTACTCGTCTTCACTGGAGTGGCCCTTTTAAATACAGGGCTATCACCTTCTATGGCCAATCTTTCCAGATTGTTTTTCTAAAGCCATTCCAGCTTAAGGGCTGCTCCCCGTTCGCTCGTCACTACTTAGGGAATCTCGGTTGATTTCTTTTCCTCCGGTTACTTAGATATTTCAGTTCACCGGGTTCGCTTCCAGCAGCTATGAATTCACTGCAGGATACTGCCAAAGCAGTGGGTTTCCCCATTCGGATATTGCCGGATCAAAGCTTGTTGCCAGCTCCCCGACACTTTTCGCAGGCTACCACGTCCTTCATCGCCTCTGACCGCCTAGGCATCCACCGTGTGCGCTTATTCGCTTGACCATATAACCCCAAGTTGCCTCGGAGCTATCTGCCGTGTTGTGTGGGGTACAAAGCCACCAACGAACATACGACTCAATTATTTAGGGACTCGAAGTCCCCGCCTTAGCCTCAACGACACGTTTAGATAGATATCTCAAACGCTCGCTACGTCACAAGTTATAAAAGAACATGTCTCAGCCTCAACGCTGATCCATATAAATTCTTAAGTGTGCACTACATTCAGAGTGGTGGGTCTGGGAGGACTCGAACCACCGACCTCACCCTTATCAGGGGTGCGCTCTAACCACCTGAGCTACAGACCCAAAGTCGTTTCACTCAAATGGTGGAGCCTGTCGGGATCGAACCGACGACCCCCTGCTTGCAAAGCAGGTGCTCTCCCAGCTGAGCTAAGGCCCCATGATGGGACTTTCGCATACCGGCCTGTGCCGATACGCATCTCTGAATGCAGGTAATTTGTGAGGACGCCCGACAGGACGATGACGTCATGCTCAAAAGGAGGTGATCCAGCCGCACCTTCCGATACGGCTACCTTGTTACGACTTCACCCCAGTCATCGGCCACACCGTGGCAAGCGCCCTCCCGAAGGTTAAGCTACCTGCTTCTGGTGCAACAAACTCCCATGGTGTGACGGGCGGTGTGTACAAGGCCCGGGAACGTATTCACCGCAGCAATGCTGATCTGCGATTACTAGCGATTCCGACTTCATGGAGTCGAGTTGCAGACTCCAATCCGGACTGAGATAGGGTTTCTGGGATTGGCTTGCCCTCGCGGGTTTGCAGCCCTCTGTCCCTACCATTGTAGTACGTGTGTAGCCCTGGTCGTAAGGGCCATGATGACTTGACGTCATCCCCACCTTCCTCCGGTTTGTCACCGGCGGTCTCCTTAGAGTTCCCACCATTACGTGCTGGCAACTAAGGACAAGGGTTGCGCTCGTTGCGGGACTTAACCCAACATCTCACGACACGAGCTGACGACAGCCATGCAGCACCTGTCTCACGGTTCCCGAAGGCACCAATCCATCTCTGGAAAGTTCCGTGGATGTCAAGACCAGGTAAGGTTCTTCGCGTTGCATCGAATTAAACCACATACTCCACCGCTTGTGCGGGCCCCCGTCAATTCCTTTGAGTTTCAGTCTTGCGACCGTACTCCCCAGGCGGCGAACTTAACGCGTTAGCTTCGATACTGCGTGCCAAATTGCACCCAACATCCAGTTCGCATCGTTTAGGGCGTGGACTACCAGGGTATCTAATCCTGTTTGCTCCCCACGCTTTCGTGCCTCAGTGTCAGTGTTGGTCCAGGTAGCCGCCTTCGCCACGGATGTTCCTCCCGATCTCTACGCATTTCACTGCTACACCGGGAATTCCGCTACCCTCTACCACACTCTAGTGACCCAGTATCCACTGCAATTCCCAGGTTGAGCCCAGGGCTTTCACAACAGACTTAAACCACCACCTACGCACGCTTTACGCCCAGTAATTCCGAGTAACGCTTGCACCCTTCGTATTACCGCGGCTGCTGGCACGAAGTTAGCCGGTGCTTATTCTTTGGGTACCGTCAGAACAATCGGGTATTAACCGACTGCTTTTCTTTCCCAACAAAAGGGCTTTACAACCCGAAGGCCTTCTTCACCCACGCGGCATGGCTGGATCAGGCTTGCGCCCATTGTCCAATATTCCCCACTGCTGCCTCCCGTAGGAGTCTGGACCGTGTCTCAGTTCCAGTGTGGCTGATCATCCTCTCAGACCAGCTACGGATCGTCGCCTTGGTGGGCCTTTACCCCGCCAACTAGCTAATCCGACATCGGCTCATTCAACCGCGCGAAGCCCGAAGGTCCTCCGCTTTCACCCGTAGGTCGTATGCGGTATTAGCGTAAGTTTCCCTACGTTATCCCCCACGAAAGAGTAGATTCCGATGTATTCCTCACCCGTCCGCCACTCGCCACCCATAAGAGCAAGCTCTTACTGTGCTGCCGTTCGACTTGCATGTGTTAGGCCTGCCGCCAGCGTTCACTCTGAGCCAGGATCAAACTCTTCACTTAAAATTACATGCCCGAAGGCAAATACTTTAGCTGCAGAAGTCCAACCACTGGCAACTTATCGCTTGCAAAGCAATTAATATGTTGCTTGATTAAACGTCTGCAAGATGGACAATCATCCTTCCTGCAGGCGTCCGCACAAATTACCTGCGCACACTGTCAAAGAACATTGGGAAGTGGCCTCAGCGCCGTTCCCGTCAGCTTCGTCGTTTTCGTCGAAGCGAGCCGCTCATATTATAGCGGACTTTTTCTTGCCGTCAACACCTCATTTCGAGGTGGTTGACGCTGCTTCGTTTGAACCCGAAGGTTTTCTGCGAAGCGAGCCGGCCATATTAGCAGGCTTTTCATCCTCGTCAACCCCTCGTGAAGAGGACGTTGCCGCCGCTGCACCTCCATCCGCCGTAGCGTCTTTCCGTGTAGCGAGCCGCCCATCATAGCCGGCTTTTTCGTTTCGTCAACACCTT
>NZ_VZPL01000124.1 GCF_008801575.1 Xanthomonas cissicola
AACGCGAACGAAACAACTCATCGGCAGGCAACTGCTCGGCGGCAGGACGGCGTGTACGCATGGGCGAAAACTGCCAGAAACCAGTTCGTAGAGTAACGAAAACTGGCAATTCCAGCACACCTAAAACGCAGGTTAAGCCTTGCAATGGATGCAGCCTGGGGGTTTTTCAGGGGCGACTATGTATGGCTATGGCCTGCAATTCGCCTAGGCCAGCTCGTCACGATTGAAGACGAAGACGGGGTCTGGACCGGCTACGCCTTATGGGCTTATCTGACGCCTGAAACCGCCAGTCATTTGGTTCTGCAAGATCCGCCGTTCTTGCCAATTAGCGACTGGAACGAAGGTGATCAACTCTGGATCTTGGATTTCGTGGCTATGCCAGGGCATCACCGACGCCTGGCGAAGGCACTTCGGGACCGCGTGCGACCACACTTCAAGCAAGCGCATCGCTTGGTGCGAGATAAGGCGGGCGCTATGCTGGGAACCAAGACTCACAGACTTCGCAAAGATAGCTGAGGAAGACACGTCGCTTCCTTGATACGAATGGACGAACCGAAGCGACAAGGCAGTTGCAACCTATGCACGAAGTGACATCAAGGTCGACCAAGGCCTGGACTGGATTTTTGTTCCTGGGCTTCGGTTCTGGTTTGCCCTATCCGCTGATCGGCAGCACCTTAGGCTATTGGCTCAGCGAAAAGTCGCTTTCGATCGCAGTCATCGGTGCCTTGGCTTGGACCGCACTTCCTTACTCCCTCAAATTCCTATGGGCCCGCCATCTCGACCAACGTCGTGCGCCGGTCGTTGGAAGCACCATGTCGCACCGTCAAGGCTGGATTGTCTTGTCTTCCATCATGGTCGCCCTCTCTCTCCTAGGCCTTGTCCTGAGCGTTGTCGCCGGCAGCCTTCCGCTGATTGCGCTGAGCTGCATCGCAGCAGCCTTTGGCGGCGCGACCCTGGATGCCTCAGTCGATGCGTTCCGGATCGAACAAGAGGCAGTGCACCAGCAGCCAGCCAAGCTCCTCACTGCCTACCAATTTGGCTACCGTATTGCTCTACTGCTGAGCGACGGTCTGGTGTTCTTGCTGGCGGCGCGGCTGTCATGGCAAGTTGCTTATGCAATTCTGCTGCCCCTGATGTTGGTGCCCATCTGCGGAACGCTCTTTCTGCGATCTCATCCCGATCGCGTCCTCACCCCAGGTCGCACGAGTGCGGAGAAGCAGGGGGCTCCGTTGGTGTCGCTTCGACCCTCCACGCTCCAAGGATGGATCGCGGTGGTCGTCTTCATCGGCTGCTATCGCCTACCGGACATTCTTCTGGGTCCCATGATCAATCCCTTCTTCTATGCCCTTGGCATTGGAAAGAGCGTGGTCGGATCTCTCCATATCTGGCTTGGAATCCCAGCAGCCTTCCTCGGAATTTTGGTTGCAGGCACCAGCTTGAAGCGCATGCCCTTGAGCACGACCATTCTTGTTGGCGCGGCTCTCCAAGCCCTTGCCCTGCTCGTTCTTGCATTGCTTTCGTCAAACGAGCAGTCTGCTGAACTGCTTTGGGCTAGCGTTATTCTTCAAAACCTTGCCAGTAGCTATACCGGCATAGCCCTGGTTGCTTACATGTCAAAGCTGGTCACGCTTGGACGCGCAGGTGAGCACTACGCTTGGCTAACCAGCTTTTACTCCATCTTCGGCAGGGTGCTTTCCGGCTTCTCAGGCCTTGCAGTGGCTTATCTCACCACGCTCCATGGACAAAGCCAAGGCTATGGCACGTTTTTCATTGGCATCTGTCTGACTTGCACACCTGCTTTACTTGTCTACTCGGCATTTCTTCGAAGACAGATCATTTAACTCACTTCCAAGCCTGAACGATCCGGACACATCTAGTCCGGATCATTTGACCAGCGATCTAATCCAAAGATCTGAAACGACCATTTTATAGTAGCAGTCCCTAGCGCATCTAGTCGCCATCGAAGTAATCAATAATTACTTCTGGCAGCACTCACTAGACTGTCAATGCTGAGTTTTTGGATAATTCTTTTCTTCCACAATCGTCAGTGAAGAAACGCATGGTGAAGTCACATCAGTAGTGGATATCGATATGACGTAAGGCCCCTTGGACAGGATAGCCGGGCGAGTCCAAGACGCGCCTCTGATTGACGCTCTGGGTTCTCGCATTTTTTCAACGAAACCCATATTTTTAATAAAACTATCGTATCTCTCGCAGCCTTCCATCTTAGAATCTGAAAAAAAAGCAGACAGCGAACCAACTGTCCATTCCTGGCTCTTAGCGTCTCCTCGATGTGAGCCAAATCTAAGTTCTTTTATCTGCGAAGATGGCGCAATGAATGAGACCTTATAATAACGATGAAGCATTTCATCTTTGAGGATAGACGTTTTGGCGTCTGCAACCAGAGCTTCAACCTGGCTTTGGCTGACGTAACCACCCCCATTAAACAAGGAGACAAGTTTTTCCACTCGCTCTTCGGCACAGTATGCCTGCGGGGATGCAACTGCAAAAACCAGCAGTCCAGCCAGACTCGAAATTAATTTGCTTCTATAGAATTTAAACGCTTTCATAAATACCACCCTCTCAGTTACCATTGTATACAGACTCATAATACTGTTTCACCGTTTGCCCTCCGCCATGATCTTGATTTCCATACCACGTCGCGAGCTGACTCATTGCTTGCTCCTGTGTCAATGTCGACCCTATCTGGTTATAAATGCTTGTGACTTCAGCTGGATATTGATTCAGCGTCGTCGGCTCGACTTGGCTGACAAAATTCAGCTCAAAAACCAATGAGCCAGCTTCATTGCTTAGCCAAGTATTCACATACTGTTCCAAGCTAGGACTGGAAGTCCCGTAATCAACAGGATTGTAAACATGATATAGCTCATGGCTAAGAATTGTTGCAGCCTCCAAAGTTGTTCCCGCGTAATTGTCGTCAATAAATATTTGGCCGCTTTCAACATCCCCCTTAAGAGCACCAAGATCCTTAAAAGCGGGATGTCTATCGCTGGCAACATATTGCGATAGCAGATTTTTTACCGCGTCGCTTTTATTGATATATTCATCCACACCAGTTCCAAGCCCGCTCACTACTGCTGGCGAAGGTGTAGGACCAACACCCCCGCCGCCTGGGGGATTTATCGGACCTGGCTGCTCAACTGGCGGCGAAGGGGGAAGAGTTGGAGGCGGACTTGTAGGAGGGTTAACTACAATTGGTGGAAACTCAGTGGGCGGCTCGCTTGGATCGACGTCCGCAGCGGCTGCCGCACCTGCCACTAGGAATAACTCTTCGTTTGTCAGCTCTCTCATTACAGTACTCCCTGCAATATTTCGGTTGATAAATTGCTGTTTCGCTTTCCTTTCCTTCAAAACATCATTTTTTTACTTCCTATGCAGCCCATAAATAACAGTCCATTGCAAGCCCGGCTCACATAGAATTAGAGCTAGGCAGACTCGAAGCACTTGAAGATAAATTTACCTCTGTTGGCCTCTTAATCTTGGCATGCAAACCTCATTTCTCCAACGTGACCGTTTCAAAAGTAGCATCTGGCGCATATTCATGTGCCCATCTCAGAACAGATATCTCTGCGTCAAGGCTCTTTTTATTCCTGGGCACAAATAAGGTGAAAGTAGGATTTTTTGAGCAAGAAGCGCCCGACTTCTTGGTGTCGGCTTTGCAGTTAAAGTGAATGAGCCCAGCAGCTTCGACCGTATTATCACTCTTGATGGCAACTGCACCTTTCTCAATGCAGCTCTTGTAGCGGCAGCCGGATATCAAGGTCACCCCATTCCCCACATCAACGTCTTTGTTGGGTGGACCGCTGAGAGCCTCCCCAAACTGCTGCACCAATGGTTTTCCGGGAATAATATAGTCACCCGCTGACTGACCAAAGTAAGCCGATAGGACCGCAGAATTAATCTTGGCAGGCGCAGCCGTGGCCAAAACGCTTCCCCACAACGAAAAGATCATTATTGCAATTGATGCAATTCTTTTGTTAGCTTTCATATCCAACCTCACGTTATAAGTCAACATTTAACCGCCACCCGGCACGCTGCCGTTCGTAATATCTTGTTGAATAAGCGCGGCCTCCCTGTCTCGCCTTGTATCATACGCATCACCGAAATCGTTCAGATTGGTAACAGCATCTTGCCAATGTCCCGTTGTTACTTGGGTCCAGAAATTGGGGGTTGCTGTGGCAAGGCCGGGGCCGTATTGGTAAGCAACACTTGCGATGGCGGTCTGGACGCCACCAGGCAGCTGATAAAAGTCAGCATAATCGGAAGAGTTGTTATAGCTATTAACAACCGTATTTAATATGTTCGATCGAACTGCGTTATCCAACGCATCTGCCTGCGCCTCGGTGATGTGCAGAGGGTTGTTTTGAACGGCACTCAGCGCATCTTGGCCTGTTAGATGAAGGTAGGGCGTCAACGAAGTAATCAGTGCCTGGTCTACACCGAGAGCTGTGAGACTTTCGACAGTCTGGCCACCCAAATCGACGCCAGTTGCCACGGTCACTCCGCTTTGATCTATGACTACACCGTTATTATTGGGGACATACGCATCTAGCTGTTGTCCACCCTCCACGCTGTCAATGAAGGCATTATCGATTCTGTTTTCAGCCGGCAAGGGGACAAAGACATCGCCATCATTGCCTCCTCCTCCACCTTGTGGCGGCGGCGGGGGTTGCTCAACTGGCGGGGATGGTGGCAATGTTGGTGGTTCTGATGGAGGTGGATTAACTACCACGGGGGGCAGCTCAGTGGGAGGCTCGCTTGGATCTACATCCGCAGCGGCTGCTGCACCTGCCACTAGGAATAGCTCTTCGATTGTTAGCTCTCTCATTGCAGCGCTCCATCCTGTGATTAGATTTTTTTCCTGATCGTTTTTTCTATTGAATGTTCCATATCTCTTTTTTCCTTTGAACTTATTTTGATAAGCGTTGTAACTCCTCATTGTTGCTTGGATTTCTCAGCCGTTTCCACGGCCTCGTCCTGATCAAATTTGCTTGGCTGCTCTTTGATCAGGGGCCTCAGGTTTCCGTTAACGAAGAGATAGTGCATATCGCACATCCGAGAGATGTTCTTGTCGTGCGTCACGACGACTGTGGTCGCGCCGATGCTCTTGATGTTCTTCATCAGCTGCATACCCATCTGCTCATCAACCCCAGTGGTTGGCTCATCCATCAACAACAACTTGGTGCGCCTGTAAAAAGCTCTGGCCAAGAAGATCCGTTGTTTTTGACCGCCTGACAGCGTATTTCCCAAGTCGCCGACTCTGGTGTTGAAGCCCATTGGCATGCGCTGAATATCGTCGTGGATGCATGCCAATTTCGCAGCCTGCACGAGGCGTTCCTGGTCAATGTGCTCATCAAACATGGAGATGTTTTCCGACAACGTCCCGGACAACAGATTGTCTCCCTGCATGACGATGCTGACCTTGCTCCGGTAGCTCGACTTGCCGACTTTGCGCAGATCCTCTCCATTGACTAAGAAGTCCCCAACTTGAAGATCTTCAAGCCCCGCCAGAACGCGGATGAGTGTGGTCTTACCCACGCCTGAGTTCCCGACAATTGCAATCACTTGGC
>NZ_VZPL01000125.1 GCF_008801575.1 Xanthomonas cissicola
CGGCCTGGCCAAAAACACCGCACACGTGCTGACCTTGTTTGCGCTCTCCAATCTGTGGATGAAGCGAAAGCAGTTGCTGCCGGCTATGGGGAGCGTGCGCCTGTAAACCAGGAAATTCCCACGGAAAGCGCCAGAAATGGCGAAATTCCAAAGATTCAAACGCCACTCTTCGGAACGACGCGACATCCCGCACTCTCAGGCCTCGTTATTCAGACCTTCCTTAGCTCGCCATCGGCCTGGCGCAACAGCTGGCGGTACCGCTCGCATGCAGCGTTGGCCTGCGCTTGCGCTGCCTCACCCGCTCGCGCCATGGTCGCCGCGCGTTCGTGCATCGCCCTCTTGCGGCCGAGCGCCTCGCTCAGTGCCTGCGCTGCGGCCTCGTATCTTGCCCGTACCTCGCAGGTCGTCGTTAGCGTGGTGGATACCTGCGCGGTCTCCGCGTTGTGGGTTATTTCGGCATTGGTCTTCATGTGGTGATGTTCCAGTTGTGACGGCCGCGCATGGATGGCGACGGCCAGGGTGATGACACGCACTACATGCGGCTCACAACGAGCCGTCATGCACCTTGCGCGAGTCGAAGATGTACAGACGCACCGCACCCATGCCGGGCACGCGTACGACCTGTGAGGGTTTGCCATCGGCCGCAGGCTTGATCCACCCAGCGGCGATCAGCTCACGCGCGGCTTGGCGCGCGTCATGGCCGGCGCACAATTCGCGGCGGAAGGCCTCGGGCAGCACCATGTACTCGGTGACGCCAACCTCATCGAAGCGACGGAAGCCGGCGCGCTCTCGCACGGGAAGCCCGTCCGCTGCGCGGAATCGCTCGAGGCGGCTCTCGCCATGTGCTTCAAAGAACGCGCGGATGCGCGACATCAGCGCGTCAGTGTCAGCACTGCCGGAGCCACCACGGCGCTGTAGCCAGGCTTGGAAGCAGGTCGCCACGCCTTTGGTCGCTTCGCCCTTCTGCCAGCCGGTGAGCTGGTGCCGGCAGGTACTGGCTAGCTCGCCGGCGAAGGCGACGATGGCGAAGCGCTCCGCCACGCGGCGAACCTCACCCGACGCGTTGTCCGGCACGTGCGTTGCTAGGAAGCGGTCTGTCGCCTCACGCAGCTGCGCGGTGAGCTTGGGGCTATCCAGCCGCGTCAGGTATTCCATCCACAGCGGCCACGCAGCGCCGTAGGAGCGTGCCGCCGCGTCCTTGAGCAGGGCGGATAGGGCTGCGCCGTCGCCGGCGTCGTGGAGCCGCTCAAAGACGCCGTGGCCGGCCTCGGCCTCAGCCGGTACGTCCGCCAAGCGCACCGCCTGCCCCGCTCTGGCTTGCTTGCCGGCCTCGGCCATGTGTTGGGCCAGGCCCACCTCGCCTGCCGACAGGATCATGATGCGCCAGCGTGCCGCCGCCCGTGCGTCGCCAGCACGGTTCGCGCGGCTCTTACCGTTACCGTTGGCAAGCAAGTACGCCGCATCGCCGGCCTGCTTCGGATCGATCTGCGCCAGCTCGTCCAAGATCAGCGTCGCATCGTTGTGCAGCACCGCTACGCCTTCCAGCCCGTTGGCCGTGCTACGCCACTCGCGGGCGTACTCCGGTGGCCCTACGACGCTAGCGGCCACGCGTAGCGCGGTGGTCTTGCCGCTGCTGCTGCCGCCGACGATGTGGAAGCCGCCACCCGTGGCGCCAGTGAAGCGCAGCAGCGGGCCGGCGAACATCGTCGCCACCGCTAACACCAGCCGCGAATTACCGGCGCAGCGTGCTGCCACTTCGCGTTTCCAATCGTCCAGCGTGCCAACCGCCGCGTAGTGATGCTGCAAGCCGCCGCTGTGTTGGTAGACCAGCGACTCCTCGCCGGCACCGTAGCTCTCACCACTGGGCAGCACATAGCTGCTGTCGTGCCAGCCCGGCACGGCCACGTTGCGGGCACGTGCGTCGATGCGCTCTTGGATGATGTAGGCAAGCAGCCGCTGCATCGTGCTGCGGTGCGCGGACATCTCCACACCACCGGCCGCCAGCTGGCGGACGAACTCGCGCGGGTCGCCAACCAGCATTTCGGCTGGCGCGGCCCACTGGTGGCGATGACCATCGGCGTCGGTCCAACTCAGCAGCCGGCCCCATTCCTCACTTTGGCTATTGCGGGTCTTGGCCTCGACTTTCAGCGGCGAGCAGATGAATTGCGGCTCTGCCTGTTCGCCGTCCTCGTTGACGCCCACGTAGAACACCCCGGCATCGCTGAGGCGATAGTGCGGCTTAGCTCCGGCAGCGCTATCGGCGCGCGCCTTGCTGGTCCCACTGCCCTTGCGCACGGCCGCCTCGATCGAACTGCGCACAGCCTTTTTGCCCACCGCTTTGGCAGCATCGTTGAAGTCTACGGATTTGATGGTGTTGCTCATGCACGAGGCTCCATTGCCACGTCGGCGCATAGCGCCTTGGGTTGAAGGGTCACAAAGGTGAGGCGCTTAGGGTTGATCGGGTGAGCGCGGTGGCAGTGCCACGACACCGCCGACGGCCTGCGCTGCGCGCTGGGCATTGGCTAGGCCCGGATTGATGCCGCGGCATAGCGCAGTTGCCGCATCGTCGTCCGCGCACAGCACAATCAAGGCGTCGGGAAATTTGCTGCGTAGCTCCCGGGCCACCGGTTCGAGGTTGCCGGCGTCGAAGGCCACGGCGGTTGGATAGCCCGTCGCCTCGTAGATGCTGGCAGCGGTGGCATAGCCTTCGGCAATGCACACCACCTCCGAGACCTCTCGCCCGATGGCGTAATACAGGCCACGCTTCCGACCGCCTGCGAGGAAGCGCTTGCTTCCATCGGCCGCGAT
The DNA here is from genome assembly GCF_008801575.1 of Xanthomonas cissicola. GTDB lineage: Bacteria > Pseudomonadota > Gammaproteobacteria > Xanthomonadales > Xanthomonadaceae > Xanthomonas > Xanthomonas cissicola. The sequence goes on from NZ_VZPL01000125.1 coordinate 2,809, forward strand.
GGTCTGCATACTCCATAGGTGCCCTTCGGCGTCGCGCATGGGCACCAGCAGATGCCCATGCGATTGCCGTAGCCCGTGGGATGACACGCCCTTGGCGACCAGATAGGCATGCGTCGCGCTGGCCGCCTCCGCCTGTCGCCATTGCGCCAATGCCGCCTCGCGTGCCGCTGCGTGGCGCCGCGCACATTCGGCCTGCTGTTGCCGCTGTGCGCGGCGCGCTTTCTCGCGGATCTCTGCCAACTCCGCAGCCGATAGCAAACCACCCTCGCTATCACGCCATTGCGCGCTCGCGCCGGTCTTCCAGTTGCCATAGGCGCCGGCCAGCGGCGGACCAGCATGCAGGACATACCAGCCACTGCGCTGCCCGCTGCCGTCGCCTTCGGCCCGTACGCGCCGGAGACGACCATCGGCAACAACAGACGCCACCAGCAAGCCTGCCGATTGCAGGGCAACCACGAAACCATCAGCACGACGCATCGTCGGTCACCAACTCGGTGCTATGCGTGGCGTCGCTCATGACCGCAGCCAGATCCTCGTGGATGTAGAGCGTGCTGGCGGCCATCGACTCGAACGACAGCGCCATACTTTCGGCCATGCCATCGCCCATGCCGCTCAACATCAACGCCGTCCAGCGGGCGCGCCTGAGCCGGTTGTAGCTGTCCTCACTCATCCAGTAGCCGAACGGCAATTCGGGCACAGTGCACGCGCATGGTGCCTCTGCATCGCTAGCCGCTCGCTCGGCCTGGATGTCCTCCAATTGCAAGGCCATGCAGTCCTCGAACTGCTTCTGTGATTGGGCGGGGGTGAACAGCGACAGGCGGCACTGCACGCGCTTGAAAACGCGGGCCAGCTCTATGCACTCATGTTCCAAAGGCTGGAAAAGGCGCGTGCGCAGCCGATCTTCAAGCGGATGGCCCTGCAGCGCTTCATCGAGCTCTGCGCGTGCGGTTGCCAGGTGCCTTTCGGCCTTGCAACGCAGGCGATCGATGCGGTGCGCTAAACGCAAGATCTTCTCCGCGCGCTCGGCGTCAAGCACCGCATCTAGAATCGTGGCGCTCACTTGGCCGTCGCCCATGTTCGGCACGCCCGACAGTCCAACGGTCTCGTGCGTCATGGGGTCACCTCCACGCTGCCGACCATCGTCAATAGCTCGCCCAGCGAGAGGTCTTCCATGGAACCTGCGCGACGCTCAAGCGCCTCGACCAGCTGGAACAGCGCGGTCATCGGCATTTCGTAGATGCGCAGCAGCTGACGGGTCGCACTGAACAAGTCGTGCATCACCGCATCATCGTTGCCGACCAGGGCATCAAGGTGCGAACCGATCATCGCGCACCCTCCTGCGCGGCGCCGGCAATGGCCTGCTGGATCTCGGCCAGCGTCAGTGCGTCGGGCTGCTTCCCGGTGGCTTGCAGGCACGCATCGAGCGCCAGCCAACGGGTGTGATCCCAATCGAGGGTGTCGGCGATCTCGCCAAAATGATGGGCAATGCGGACGCTGAAACGCGTAGGCGCAATAAGGGTGTCGTGAGACATAGCGGGATTCCTCAGGTGAGTTGGAATCCGCCGCTCCGCTGCAAAACGGGGTGACGGACGGTACGCGGTTTGCAGACCGGCCTGAGGACCGGCAGGCCTTGCGGCCTCCGCGCACCGCCCGCCATAAAGCTGGCAAGCAGTCGCCCACGACAACACAGCGGGCAATAAAAAAGCGCCGTGCATCGGTCGATGGGCGCTGGTGCGCCTCAGGGTACGGGCTGCAAAACCCGGTCGCCGATGTGCGGCGACGTGGGCATGCTGCACGCACTGGCCGCGCACTGTCAACCGAAACATCACGCGCTCTTCCCGACCAGCTGCTTTTCGATCAACTTCGCCTTGAAGGCGGCTTTCTCTGCTGCGCTGCTGATCGGCAGGCAGATTTCAGGGCTTGGGCACGCGCTTGGGGAGATGGTGCGAACGATTTCGGTGTAGGCGGTAAATGTGTGCCCGCACAGCGCGTTGCGACACTGAAGCATCGATTCACGGAGCAACCTGTTGTGGGACACGCTCGACCGGACAATGGCAGCAGCATCACAGTGCGGGCAGCGAAGAAACGCGCGAGCAGGAGTGGTCATAGGCACCTCAGCAATCGGTCAAGATCGTGGGAGTGCCGCGCGTCAACACGATCTCGCCAATCCGACCAGGTCGGTGATGGGTGAAGTGCAGGCCAAGGTTCGGTTGCGCGATTGCGGTGCGCAGGTGTTCGGCAAGGAACTCGGCTTCGGCGCGCGTCAGCGTGAAGCGCTTGCCGGAGATGGTCAGGTGGATGTCGTCAGTCATGACTGTGCTCGCGGATGGGTGGCGGGAATCTGGGCTGCGATCCAGGCATCAACGTCTGACTCAAGCCAGACCGTGACGCGTGGGGAGAGCGGGATGGACTTGGGGAACCGGCAGCGATCCATCAGCCAGTACAGGTGGGATCGGGAAATGCCAGTGCGACTGAGCACTTCGGGCTTACGCAAAAAGCGTTCGCTGCGGCCGGCATCGGGACGTGGCGCGGTGGCCGGCGTGCCTGGTGAGGCGACGGGTGTTGTTCGGGAAGCGAGCATTGTTTGAGGTGGCGCTTTGACCTGTCGGTCAACGACTGCCATGTGTTTTGGGCTTGCCAAGAGACTAGGGCCTGTTAACACATCCGAAGCCCATCAACGACTAGGACGAAGCTGAGGAATCCAAGGAACATGACATCCAGCTTCTCGAAGCGCGAGAAAATCCGGCGGTAGCCTTTCAAGCGACGGAACAGT
>NZ_VZPL01000126.1 GCF_008801575.1 Xanthomonas cissicola
CGGCCTGGCCAAAAACACCGCACACGTGCTGACCTTGTTTGCGCTCTCCAATCTGTGGATGAAGCGAAAGCAGTTGCTGCCGGCTATGGGGAGCGTGCGCCTGTAAACCAGGAAATTCCCACGGAAAGCGCCAGAAATGGCGAAATTCCAAAGATTCAAACGCCACTCTTCGGAACGACGCGACATCCCGCACTCTCAGGCCTCGTTATTCAGACCTTCCTTAGGCGCGGGCATGCCGCTGTCCAAGCAGAAAACGTTTTCCTGAATGCAGCACTAGCTGGGCGCAATTGGAGGCTGGTTTCATCATGCGCCAGTCGCGTGGGCCTGTTTATCCTCGCGCACACGATTGAGCGCCGGATGGTCCGGCCATAGGAGAACACCATGTCCCCAGCAGCCACCAAGAGTCTTGCCGTTGCATTGGCCAGCGCCATTGCGCTGTCCGCTTGCGCCACCGGCGGCTCGTATGTGCAGCGCGACCAATACGGCGAGCAGACGCAACAGCAGAATCGGACCGGCCGCAACGCCCTGATCGGTACCGCCATTGGTGTGGCTGCAGGCCTGCTCACCGGCGACAGCGCTACCGAGCGTCGTCAGCACGCAATGGTCGGCGCCGGCATCGGTGCACTGAGCGGCGCGGCAATCGGCCAGTACCAGGATCGCCAGGAGCGCGCACTGCGTGAGCGCACCGCCAACACCGGGATCGAAGTGCAGCGCCAGGGCGACAACATTACCCTGAACCTGCCCGACGGCATCACCTTCGACTTCGGCAAGTCTGCATTGAAGCCGCAGTTCTACAGCGCGCTCAATGGCGTGGCGTCTACCCTGCGCGAGTACAACCAGACCATGGTGGAAGTGGTCGGTCATACCGACAGCGTCGGCAGCGACGCGGTCAACCAGCGTCTGTCCGAAGAACGCGCCGGCGCGGTCGCACAATATCTGACCGCACAAGGCGTGCAGCGTGAGCGCATGGAAACCATGGGCGCCGGCAAGCGTTACCCGATCGCCGATAACAGCACCGATGCCGGCCGCGCACAGAACCGCCGCGTCGAAATCCGCCTGATCCCGTTGCGTGCCGAAGGCGCGGCCAGCAACACCGGCATGCGTTGATGGGATGCAGTGAATCGTGGCGGGTCGGATGACTCACCCGCGATGTACTGATGTACGCAAAACAGGCCGCGAAAGCGGCCTGTTTTTTTGCTGCATGGTGTGATCAAGAGCAGCTAACCAATCGCTTGGGCTTAGAACGGCTGGTCTGCACGCTTTGAGGTCTCGATCTTTCTCATGTCATCGGCGCTAATGTGTCGGCGTAACTGTGGAACTTCAAAGCGCGGATCTGAGTGTTGCTGCAGGGCCCTTGCCCGCCCACCATCGCGGGACACGCTGCAAGTACGTCCATGTAAGCTCCGTGGCGGCATCCATGCCGCCAAGGGTCCCGCGACGGTGAGCGGGCAAGGACCAGTCGAGTTGGTCGCTGTATTTGTGCAAGCGATAGATGCGTTCGCTAGCGATTTAAGGAGGCGCGGCTAGCTCGCAGTGCTCAGGCGAGAAGGTATCTCCACCACCTTTCCTACGATGGGCCGCTTTCCGAGCGACCGACCAACGTTCTGGCGCGGTGTCCTCGCCGCTTGCGGGACCGTTGGCGGCATGGATGCCGCTATCGAGCCCCCATGGATGGGTTGACGGCGTGTCCCGCGAGCGGCGAGGGCACCGCGCGCGCGACCGAGTCGGCTTTGCGCTCATCGGGTGATCGCATCCGACGACGCCACGACTGACGTCTCGATCTTTCCCAACTCACCGCTTACGGCAGTGAGATCATTTGCAAAGCGAACGAGCTATCGTCGGCTGTACGCATGCGGTGACAGAAATGCATTCACTGAGTTGCAACGATGAACTTATGGCCTGCGCCAGACGGCAACCACCGCCGGCGCAGTCGATCCGGCACTACGCCGTGACGTTCTCCAGGATGCGCTTGCCTTCTGCACGCAATTCCGCGTCGGCGCCCACTTCGACTTTCGCATCGTTGTCGGCCTTTTGTGCGGCCAGACGGGCAGGGCACTGCGCCATCATGTAATCCGCATCGAAGTTCATGCGCGTCACCAAAAAGTCCACGAACGCACGCACTTTCGGCGACACCAATCGACCGCCGGCAAATACTGCATTGAAGTCCACCTCAGGCCCCGTCCACCCGGCCAGCACGCGACGCACCAGACCCGATTGCACGAACGGCTTGGCCATCACGTCGCCGGTGAGCAACAGGCCTTCACCGCACAATACCGCACCGTTGAGCGCAGCCGGATCGTTGGCCACCATCAGCGGATTGACCGGGAAATCGCGTACATCGCTGCCGTCGCTGAGCGACCAGAAAAAGCGGTTGTTGTGCACGTTGCGGTTCTTGCGCAAGGCCAGCGTGCGATGGAATTGCAGTTCGTCCGGATGCAGCGGCTCGCCATAGCGCTCGATGTAGGACGGGCTGGCGAACACCTGGGTGCGCAAGCTACCGAGCTTGCGCGCCACCAGATTGGAATCGGGCAGCGCGCCGACGCGCAATGCCAGATCCGCTTCGCCACCGATCAGGTCCAGCTTCTCGTTGCCCAGATGCATGTCCAGCTGGATTTCCGGATATTGCGCATGGAATTCGCCCAGCAACGGCGCGATCCAGGTAATGCCCAGCGAATACGGCACGGTAAAACGCAACCAGCCACGCGGGCCGGATTGCAGTTGTCCTACCGCGCTTTCGGCTTCTTCCAATTCGCGCGCGATGCGCTGGCAATGTTCGTGGTACACCGAGCCGGCTTCGGTCAGGCCGATGCGGCGCGTGGTTCGATGCAACAGGCGCGCACCCAACCGCGTTTCCAGTTCCTGCACCTTGCGGCTGACGGTGGTCTTGGGCAGGCCAAGCGCATTGGCGGCCGCGATGAAGCTGCCTTGTTCGACCACCTTGACGAAGATCAGGGTGTCGTTGAGATCGTGAGTCATGGGATGCCTTCCGGGGGGTCAGGAGGGATTAGACCGCTTGCGGGACGATTATTCCCCTAAATCCGGACTAATCAAGTGCTGCTTTGAAGCCTAACGTATGCGGCATCCCCTCCATGCAGGAGCACGGCCATGTGGTTGTGCAACGTTTTCGGCGTGTCCTCCAGTCACCGCAGTGCGATCGAAAGCGCCTTCGATCCAGTCGTTTCCGCGGAAAATCGGCCCCGCAACAGTGCCTTGCGCGGATTCTCCAGCTCGCCACGGCGGCAGGCTGGTGGCGCGCCGGCGCAGCGAACTGGACTGCAGGCGCGATGGGCACGGCATGGAATTATCCCGATCTCGGGAGCAAAAATCCCATGAGTGGGATGGTCCAATCCGAGACGGCTGTCATTGGCGGCGCGGGCAACGTCGGCATGAGCATCGTCGCCGCGTTGCTCGACGCTGGCATGCCAACCGTGGTGATTGGACGCGATGCCGCCAAGCTGGACGCACTGCGTGCGCAGCATGGGCACTCGCCGCTGCTGGACATCGTTCAGGGGTCGGTGGCCGACGATGCGTCTGCGCGCCGCCTGGCCACTGAGCTGGCCCAGCGGCAACGACCCCTGGGCGCGGTAATCTCCAGCCTGGGCAGCCCGCCCAAGGCAGGGCGGCTGTTGGATCGGCCAGTGGCTGTCCTGCGTCGCCGCCTGGAGCGCGACGTGTTGCCGCATCTGGCTGCCGCCCGCCATCTGCTGCCGCTGCTGGCCGAGGCCGACGGCGGCGGTCGCTATCTGCTGCTCGGCAGCCCGTGCGCGCTGCGTGCCTGGTCGGCGCATGGCGATCGTTCGGTTGCGGCCTCCGCCACGCGCATGCTCGCGCAGGTGTTGCACGAGGAAGCCAAGCCGTTGGGCGTCCGCGTGCAGCTGCTCTCGGTCGAGCAGCCGGTCTGCACGCCCGGCCGCGCCAAGGACGCCTGTCCAGAATGGATCCGCGCCGTGGACGTCGGCCGCGCCGCTGTTTCCCTGATTGCCGGGCCTGGCCAGCCCGGACAAGCCATCGTGACCGTGAGTCGTCGCCCACATGCCGCACCGTCGGCGAGCCGGCTGGCCGGTCTGCACGTTTCCATCCCCACCCGAGAGATTTCCCCATGACCACGAACGCCACCCCGTTCCGTTTTCCCTTGCGTACCGTGCTGGCGGGCGCCGTGCTGGCGGTCGTGCTTGCCGGCTGCGGCAGCAAGGCCGCCGAGACCGGCGCACCCCCGCCGCCCAGCGTCAGCGTCGCGCCGGTGTTGATGAAGCAGATCAGCCAGTGGGACGAATTCAGCGGCCGCATCGAGCCGGTGGAAAGCGTCGAACTGCGTCCGCGCGTGTCCGGCTATATCGACAAGGTCAACTACACCGAAGGTGCAGAGATGAAGAAGGGCGATGTGCTCTTCACCATCGACGAGCGTAGCTACCGCGCCGAGTTTGCGCGTGCCAACGCTTCGCTGGTGCGTGCCCGCACCCAGGCCACATTGGCGCGTAGCGAAGCGGCGCGTGCACGCAAACTGTCCGAGCAGCAGGCCATCTCCACCGAAACCTGGGAGCAACGCCGCGCCGCCGCCGACCAGGCCGACGCCGACCTGCAGGCCGCCCAGGCCGCGGTGGACACCGCCAAGCTCAACCTGGATTGGACGCGCGTACGCGCTCCCATCGATGGCCGCGCCGGGCGTGCGATGGTCACCGCCGGCAACCTGGTCACGGCCGGCGACAGCGCCAGCGTGCTGACCACCCTGGTGTCGCTGGACAAGGTGTTCGTCTATTTCGACGCCGACGAAGGCACCTTCCTGCGTTATTCGCAGATGGCCCGCAACGGCGAGCGCCCGGACGAACGTGGCGGCGAGTTGCCGGTGCGGATCGGGCTGGTCGGTGAGCAGGGCTTCCCGCACACCGGACGCGTGGATTTCCTGGACAACCAGGTGACCCGCAGCACCGGCACCATCCGGGTCCGCGCGGTGCTGGACAACGCGCAGCGACAGTTCACGCCAGGCCTGTATGCGCATGTGCAATTGCTGGGCAGCGGCCAGTTCAAGGCGATGCTGGTCGACGAAAAGGCCGTGCTCACCGACCAGGACCGCAAGTACGTGTACGTGGTGGACAAGGACGGCAAGGCGCAACGCCGCGACGTGGAGCTCGGCCGCAATGCCGACGGCCTGCGCATCGTGCGTAGCGGCCTGGCCGCCGGCGACCGCGTGGTGGTCGATGGTGTGCAGAAGATCTTCATGCCCGGCATGCCGGTGGACGCCAAGACCGTGGCCATGGCACCGGCGGCGGACAAGCGCACCGCTTCCAACTAGGGCCTGTTAACACTAATGGCCCGAGCGATTAAACTATTGGGCATGGAGATCACGCCAGCACAATTTTCTCTGATCGAACACTGCCTGCCGGCGCAGCGCGGCAATGTCAGCATGACCAACCTGCAAGTGGTCAACGCCATCCTTTACGTTGCCGAGCATGGCTGCAAATGGCGCGGCCTACCCAAGCGCTTTGGCAACTGGCATACGGTCTACACACGCATGAACCGTT
>NZ_VZPL01000127.1 GCF_008801575.1 Xanthomonas cissicola
AGATTTCCCGGCGGGTCTGCTTGCGCTTACCAAGGCCCTCGGCGTCACCAAACGTCAGTTGCATGGATCACTCCTCAACGTAGGTGTGTAGTGTCGCGCATCTGGGGGCGTTGTTCAGAGCTTCCCTTATAGAACGCAACAACCAGTTTAAAGCGATTGAGGCGCAGCGCGACCGAGGTGGCACCAGCCAAGGGGCGCTTGCTGCCAACGATAACGAAGTTCAGCGTTTCGTAGCACAAAACGCCATGGACCTGGACTACTGGCAGGCCCAGATGACGGCGTATGACAGCTACATCGTCGGGCTCAAGGAAGATCAGTCGCGAATGGCCAGAAAAGCTCTGGATGGCGACCAAAACAGCTGGCTCAAACCGCTGGGACAGCTCGTGCAGGCCGCAACGCTGAAAGCCGCGTTATCCAATTGATCGCTACACCACGACAGACAGGCAGAAGGTAATGGACGCAATTCTCCACGGAGCGATGAACTGGTTGCAGCCTTTAGCGGATATCGGCCTCGGTGAGTTCGTTTTCTTCAAACTGGTCAACGACTACTTCAGCAACGAGATTCAAGAGTTCGGCTTGGAGTTGATGAGCCGCGCTATGAGGTGGGTCAGTACGATCGCTTTGACAGTAACCACGCTGTGGGTACTGATTCTGGGCTATCGCATCGCAACCGGGCAGTCGCGTGAAAGTGCAATGGCGACCATGATCAAGGCCGGCAAGGTCGCGATCATCATCAGCCTTGCTTCAGCTGTCGGGGTCAACGGCGCAATGCTGCACCAGACTATGACCCAAAACCTGGACAAAGAGATCCATGGCCTTTTCACGGGTGATAAAGACAGCACCGCCTCCGATGCGATCGACGAAAATCTTGCCTACACGCAGGTGGCGCTGACCGCGCTGGATGCGGTGCGCGTCGACGCCACCGATCCGGAGGCAATAGAGAAGAAAGGCCGCGCTGTGTTGATGGCGGGCTTCGGCACCGCCAGTCCGCCGATGGCGGCCGGAGCGATGCTGCTGTTGTTCAAGTTCACTATGGCCTTTCTGATTGGTATTGGGCCAATTTTCATCTTGGCGTTGATCTTCGATCAGACCAAGGACCTGTTCAAGAAGTGGTTGTTCTACGTGATCGGCACGCTGTTCTCGATGGCAATGCTGTCGGTGGTCACGGCGATGGTGCTGAAATTCACAGCAAAAGTGGCTGCGGCCTACTGGGCTGCCCGACTCATCACCTTGGGCAATGCTGAAGGACTGTCTAGCCAAGCCCTGCAGCAGGGCGGTATAGGCTTGATCATGACCGGATTGATCATCAGCGTGCCAACGTTGGCGGCTGCAATTTGGCAGGGTAATATGGGAACGTTCATGGCCTATTCGGCATTTGATCGTGGCGGTGCTGCGAGTCCTGGGCCGCAGGGACAACCAGCTGGGTCTTATGTGCCGCAGCAGGTGGCGAAGAGAGGTGAGCAGCAAGATAGTGAATCGCCAGCCACCTTACAGAATGCAACGACTAGGATTGCGGGGGCGACACCAACGCAAGCGCCTCAGCCTGTCGGCTCACGCGGGCAAGCTGGACAAGGCAGCAACCAGGATGTTTAATTAAGTCGTTAACAAAATTAAATATTATTGAAAATATGTATGGGTGCGTCATGGATTATTTTAGCCTCTCAGCTTTTTCCATTTTACTCTTCTCTAGTGGCGCCTGGGCACAAGGTTGTCCGCCAGGGCAGTATCAGATTGGTGGTCAAGGGGCGATTGCATGTGCTCCTATTCCGCAAGGAAACACAGTTCAAGAGCCGCCGCGCCCAAGCGGAAAATGGATAGAAACTTGGGGAGCCATTGCGGGTGATGGAAATGAAAATCTTGGCGTGTCTACTGGTAAATTGAAGAAAGCTGATGCCCAGCAAGATGCGGTAGAAAAGTGCGAAGCGGAAAGTCAAAAAAATTGTAGCGTTCTCTATGTTTATTTGAACAGGTGTGCAGCAATCGCTGAGCCTGAGCATATGGGAAATATAATTAGAAGTTTTGCTGCAGGACCTTCTATAGAAGTAGCTAGTCGAAATGCAATTTCATTTTGTAATCAAAAGAATAAGGAGGGCCAGTGCAAGGTGATATACACCGCCTGCACGGAGCCTATTTTCCAAAAGTTCTGAACGAGCTTCTGGGACATTACGAGGCAGCTCTGTGGAGAAGCGCTTAAAAAAACTGATTTCTAATCAATTCTAAAGTTGAAAATAAAGTGCAAAAATTGATAATCAACTTTTAGCCTTGATTCTTGGCCGCATTTTTTCGCCACCTCGTCCGTACCCCTCACCACGTTCGCCGTTAGTTCAATAGAGCTCGTAGGAGCGATGTAATGGATAGCGTGTTTCCCTCCCACAACGCACATTGGTATCGCTCACCCAAGGGCGTTCGGCGCATGTTGACTATCCTGCTGATGTCAACCTTGTTGACCGCAAGTTTGGTTGTCCTGGCCTATCGAACTTCGTTCACGGTCCTGCTGGACCTTGCACAGTATGCGGCCTCCATCTGTGCTTTATTGCACTTCGCGATAGTTGCAATGCTGCTGGGTCTCATTGCTGGTGCTTTGACAGTTTGGAGAAAGCTGCAAGCAGAGGGAAAACATACTGAAGAACTGAAACAGCTTCGCCAGGTTATTGTCAGTGCGACTGCAATGACGCTGCTGATGTTCATGCTTGCAGTGGCTGCGGCCTGCGTTCCCTATGTGATGGATGTCATGAAGAAGTTCCCCGAGTTTGGGGTGGTCTTTGCAATCATGCTCATTGCCTTGTTGATACATCGCGTCAACATTAACCGCATCTGTGAACGACTTGCGAACTCCATGACAGCCGCGCAACGTTCTGCACAGCGCACGATGGCCGCATGAAAGGGAAGCTGGGAATTAAAATTGCGAGCTCTCTTGTCTTGGTTTTCTTAGCAGGATGCAACCCCATGAATACTGGCTCTGAAAGACACGACACCAATTCGACCACCACCGACGGCGATCCGGTCTACCGCAAGAACCCGCATCCGACACAGGCGTACCGGATCACGATGACCATTGAGGATGCGCCGGGGCCGTTTGAGTGGATATCAGGAACAGCGTTCTATGAAATGACGAATCGCGATGCGTGCACACCCATCGATCGCTCATTGGGCATGTCGACAAAGCAGAAAGAAGATGGGATTCCCATCAATTTCGAAAAGGTCAACGACACCACATACGTGGCGAAGATTTATGCCGATGGCATGGTCGATGCGGACTATTACGGGAAAGGCACTTGTCACTGGGAACTAACCAGTGCGGATGTATCTTTAAAAGCAACGGGCAAGCATGAAGAAACCAGATTCCAGCCTGGTTTGTATAAAGACAAGATATTAAAATCAATTCCTGGGGTAACTTATTTCTGGAAAGGGCGCTACCCAAGGGAAGACATAGAGAATTTCCCGGATAGCGGCAGAGTCAGTGTTGACCAATTCAATGATAATGCTCGCGACAATATCTTCAAAGTCACCCTGACTGCTGAAAAGGTGGTCCCATGAGCCTCACAAGCCAACAATACGCAGCGCTTGCAAAAGATAGTTATGACAAACCGCCTGAGACAGGTGAAAACAGTCGAACCGTCGTGATAGGTGATGTTTCATACAAGCGCCTTGAGTACATAGATAGTCCTTCAGGCTATCAGGGGATTATCTACCGACGGATCGATACCAACGAGATCGTTGTCGCCCATCGCGGCACCGAGACTGAGCGTGAGCTCAAGCAGGATGGTGTCTACACCGATGGCGGCATGGTCGCAGCACGTCACAATCGCCAGGCCGCCGAAGCAATTGAGTTGACCAAGCATGCGTTAGTCTATGCACAAAAACTCGGCAAGGACGGCCAAGCACCAGACGTCACCGTCACCGGCCACTCCCTCGGCGGCAACCTGGCCCAGGTCACTGCCCACCACTTTGGGCTCAAGGGCGAGACCTTCAATGCCTACGGCGCGGTTAGCCTGGACCGGCGCATTCCCGAGGGCGGTACCGATGTCATCAACCATGTGATGGCCGGCGATGCGGTCAGTGCTGCCAGCAAGCATTACGGCCAGGTCAAGCTCTACGCTACCCAGCAGGAGATTGCTACGCTGGAAAAAGCTGGTTACGCCAATGACCGCAGTCTTTTGGATGCACGCAATCCAGCTGTCGTCAAACCGCTCGCCGACTCGCACCGCATGCACAACTTCCTGCCGGTGGATGCCAACGACGCGCCAGACCGCTCGGTGCTGGAAGACCCCAAGGCGCAGCAGTTGGCGCACAAGTTTGCGCCGATGATCGACAAGTACCGCGATGACGTGGAGGTGTTGCGTGGTGGCTTAACGCTTGGTGCACGCGGTGGTTATGGCATGGCCGTCGATGCCATCGACCGTTTGCGCGGCCCCCTGGAAACCGGCGCCGGAACGACAGAGATGGCAGCGGCACGTTGGCAAGAGGTGCAGCAGCGCATGCAAAGCGAAAACACCCCGATGTATGTCGCGCCCGGCTGGAAGATGCCGCTGGGCGGATCAGGCAGCGAAGTGGATGCGCCCGCAACGCCGCGTGGTCGGTTTGGCGAGCCTGTATCCGCATCGGTTCCCAACGATCCGCTTTATCAGGCCATCCACAGCAAGCTCCCCGCCGGCACCTCTGCAGCCGAAGCGATGCACGCCACTGTCGAGGCCAAACGCGTGGGTATCCTGCGTGTCGATCAGTTGCAAAGCGTGACCTCGCATCAGGACGCGGTTTGGATCGTCGGCCAGACACCGGGCTTCCGGGTCAAGGTGGATCTGTCCGAGACCGTGCCTCCATTGCAGGAAAGCATCCGCCAATCACAGGCCTTGGATGCTCAGCGGTCGCAGCCGGACGTAGCTCAGCAGTCACCAGCGCGTGCGCTTTAAGGCTCTGAACTGCCACGGTGGCTCGACGAACGCGGCTCCGCGGGCAGCCAATTAACGTAGACACGCTCACTAGTTCCGCGCCTCGACAGGTTTAATACTTACGGCCATGGCTCGGAGGTAGACGTGAATGCTACTGGCTCACACTCAAGCACACCAATGAGGGGTACATCTTCAGGCATCAAGTGAAGTGGATGCGTCCGTATGGATCGGCGGTTGTGAGTTTCCATCCCGGAGCGTCAGGTATGGGTTGTTTGGCGGAAGCTCCCCAAATACACCCTGCCAACGCTCAAGCAGGTAGCCGTGGAGCCGTCGCGATTTGCGAGGTCCGGTTACTTCGCACGTCCAGATGTTCAGGCCATTGGCTTGCTTACGGTGTAGATGCAATTTCTCAAATCTCTTCTGCGCCCACTGCCAATCTGCCATCTCTTCACGCTTGGCATAGTCAGCGATTTGAGGATGTTCTTGCGCATAGCGCTGAAACACACCTG
>NZ_VZPL01000128.1 GCF_008801575.1 Xanthomonas cissicola
CCGCTTTCGGCTTCGCGCAGAAAGCCGATGACCTGCTCGTCAGTAAAACGTTTCTTCACGTCCAATCTCCTCGGGGTAGGGAATTGGACTCCAAACTGAGGCGCTACTCAAAATTGGGTGGACGTCGGCGCTTGTGTCAGCGTCCAACAACCTGCGTCAACATGCGCGGCGCCGGAGGCGCGCATCGCTTGAAGGTGTCTTTTCACTCGTGTAACAGGCGGTTCACCTTGTGCCGCAAAAGGCTGCGCCTTGTGCTTGAGCACGAATTGACGGAGCGGTGAACGAGTGAGCAAGTCGGATACCCGCAGACCTCTGCTACCAGCAAGCGCCAGTGCTTCGCGCAAGATGGCATCCAAGGCGGCGGTTGTGGGCATACCTTCAAAATCGGTCTCAATCGGTGCGCTCACGCTGGATCATCCTCTGTTCCATGATTACCATTACTCTTAAAGTACCTGGAGATCGTCGCTAGGCTCGAAGAAACCGATGTAGCAAGTTCGAGAGCCGCATCACGCTCGACGCGCAGTTGATCGATCGTGTGCATACGTTCAACTAAGGCCGTGGAGAGCGTGCGAGCCTCACCATGCGCTGCTGCGAGCAACGTTTCTGACTGCAGGAGCCTATCCTCCAATGTCGTAGCCCTAAGCGAGGCTGCAGCTACCTCAGAAGCCTTTGCATCGAGTTGCGTCTGATATAGCTCCAGGCGCTCAGAAAGCTTTTGGAGTGAGTCGAGCAGATTCGTTCCCTGTTCTTGCCCCGACTCGCGCAAGCGATGTATGGCATTCAATATCTTCGCGTATCCATCTTCAAAACGCTCGAAACGCTTACTTGTCGCGTCACGCTCACGGCGGGCTTCAGCCGATGCAAGTTGACTTGCCTGTTCACGCTCTTTGCTCACTGCGATTTCTTGCAGCGCAACACCCAGCTCATCTCGCACGCCGGCTATGGCGGAACTCAGCTCTCGAAGTTCTGACTCAACCTGCAGCCGATCCAGACGCGCTTGATCCAGACGCGACACGAGGTTGCTTTTGTCCGACTGAAGCTCGTGAATCAGTCGCTCTTGCTCGCTGGCGCGTTCGGCCATTTTTGCCTGCTCGGCAAACAACGCCTCTTCTTTCACATCCAGCATGACCGAACGCTGCTCCGCAGCCGCCTCGCGGGCGCATAGCGCCTCCTGCCGTTGCCGCTCTGCATCCGAGAGTACCTGGGCTGCTTGCTCCGCAGCGTGGCGTATCTGGGCGCCGATATCGGTGATCGGCTTGCGCGAGCGCGCGTCGCCAACCTTGATGAAGAACTCGGCACCGTGTTCTTCAAACCATCGCGCGATGAACTTTGAGAGCACAGGACCACTACCGCGACTGCCAAGCACCTCGCGAACACTCATGTGCGTCGGCGCCTGGCCTGCAGCTAGTAACTTCTCGATCGCATCGAACACTTCAGTCGATGTGATGCGGCTTGACTCGGCCATTACAGGCTGACCCTGACTTGTGCAGAATCGATTCCAGCCTCCATCGCCTCAATGGCAGTGATTTCATCGCGCAGACTTACCGCAGTGACTCGAACTCCTGGGGCGACCTCCACGTCTTCGCCCAAAGCCTCTATAAGTGGCTTCGTGAATGCCTGTCCCTTGGCGGCGTCGGTCATCTCAAACACCACCGTACGAAACACTTTGGTTTCCATCAATTTTGCTCCTCATCGTCATTGCGGCGATCTTCCAATTCCCATTTTTCCCGCAACTCAGCTTTTGCGCGCGACGCGGCGTCGCCAAGCTCCCACAGGCGCGGGTGCGCCTCGTGGATCTGCTCACAAACCCTGTTGAACTCCGGGGTTTCACCCTCTTTGAGGTAGTGCTCGATTGCCCGCAACGCGAGCTCGCTCCGAGCGCCATCAAGATTCCACACGCATTCACTGACAGCAAAAGCACAGCGCGAATTCCAGAGCGACAGCATCAACTTCGCCAGACTGTTGGCGCTTCCGCTTCCTGGGTTACTCATGATCCACTGCAAGGCAGCTTGGTATGGCGACATCGGGATTCTCCTGAATGAATTTACAAAGCCTGCAGCGTGCGAGATGCGAGCCAAGGGAACAGCTCGGCGCCGACGGACGTGAGCCCCATGCAGCGGATGTCGCGCTCGCTATTCTCCTTCTCGCTGAGCGCCGGGTCGAGCACATTGCTCTCAAACACCGTGCCACTGTGATCAAGATCATCACACCGCGCCTGATCCCGGTAAGTCCATACGGCGGATAGGTCGACGTAGCAGGGGGTCCAGTCTAGTTCTCCCTGTACAAGACGCTGGACGGCGGGCTCCGGTGTCTTGTACCAAGCCCGGATGAGGTCGACGCACGCCTGCTTGCCCGCCGCATTGGCGTTTGCATAGCAATACGCCAAGCTGTCGTGCTCGGCCATCAGCATGCAAGGACGGCCACGCGCATGCACGATCCCGATCGCAAAACGCAGCCGGTGCCGGACGATTTTGTTGCTTCTGCTGCTGATTGCGTGGCTGGCCAGATTCGCCATATCCAGTCCGCGGCGAAACGAATCAGACTGCTGCACCGGCAGTGCCAGCAGGCTTTCAGCCTGGTCGTAGCGCAGCGTTCCCAGAAGCGACTTGTGCGCCAACCATTTCGCCGCACCGTCATCGATCGTCCGATCGTGGCGGTCCAGATAGGACGTGGCCGCCGGGTCCCCCGCGAACCTGGTGATGTATTTCCAGTCATGGATGACATGCTCACTCGCCGAGGCCCGTAGGAGCTCGCGCTGCCACCCACCGAGAACGGCCTCCCCAGTATGAGGATCGAAGGTGACTGCTGCGGAGGAAGCGTGCCGCGCGTCGCCCAGCA
Organism: Xanthomonas cissicola; assembly: GCF_008801575.1. Lineage (GTDB taxonomy): Bacteria > Pseudomonadota > Gammaproteobacteria > Xanthomonadales > Xanthomonadaceae > Xanthomonas > Xanthomonas cissicola. Next base: position 2,839 of record NZ_VZPL01000128.1, read on the forward strand.
GCACCTGGTGCTCGCTGGCTACTGGTTCCAGGTAGACCTTGAACTGGCCTTTGCCGGTTGACACCAATCGCAGCGGCCGGCGCCCCTGCCGCTGGCACCAGGCGTCCACTGCCGCAGTGCGGCCGGCCTGGTCGGTCAGCAAGGCATGCAAGGTGTCCAGGGCGCCTTTGCGGTAAGCTGAATAGCTGCTGCTATCCGGCGCCGGCGAGCATTTGTCGCGACGGGCAGTGCGCGCAACAGCCAACGCAGCGGTGATCGCCCCTTCCAGGGCATCCGCGTCGTGCGGGATTCGCGCAGCAGCAACCGCCTGGCGAAGCTCGGCCCGTAGTGGACCCTCAGCGCTATCGCGCTCGGCGACCCAGGTGCGGGCGGCTTGGAACAGCTGGATATAGTCGTTGTAGCTCCGACGTTGCGCACGCGAGGTCAGGTAGTAGGTCAGGTCGCTGGCGTCAACTCGATCGAGCACCAGAACCTCCTGCATTGCCTCTCGACACAGGTACAGCTTGCCAGTGATCTCCCGGCCGGACCGGTTGTATCGCTCGTGCACCAGAGGTACTTCGATGTAGTCGCCACGCTTATCGCGGCGCACACAGCCGATGATCGGCATGCGCTGTTTGAGCCCGTATACCCTGCTATGGGCCCAACGATTGTTGAACTGTCGAGTTTCTTGTGATGCGAAAGCGCCGGGGATATAGCGCTGCTCGAACAGCGCTGAAGCCCGAACGGCGACCCAAGCACCCGCTGCCAGATATTGGTTCTGTTGCTGGCGATACGCGTCATAGCCTGGTCGCTCGACACCCAGCATCACGCTCTGGTCGACCAGGCGCAGATACCGCTCCTGGAAGCCCCAGTCGAGCCACGAGGCAAACGCCGGCACCGCCCAGTCGGCGAAGAGCACGTCGCGATCGCGCAACCCCCAAAGCATCGTGAGGACCTTGGCATAGGCATCCAGCGCTCCGAGCTGGCGGCGCTGTGCCATCGCGTACGCGAGGTCGTCGCGGCGGATGGTCTCGCCGTTACGACCACTGAAGTGCCCGAGCTGCTCGGCCGCGTTGGGCATGAGCTGTTTGATCTTCTGCAGGAATTCGGGGCCTTCGACCAGATACACCTACTCGCCATCTCGCACCAGCAGCATGTGCAGCTGGCTGATCTTGTTGAGTTGCTGGTTTGCCATGGCCGCGCCAATGTCTCCGGGACGCGAAGGCTTGACGAATTCCTTGTAGCTGCTGCGGAACTGGCAGAGGACCATGCCACGTGCCGCCGGCACCAGGCGTTGCAGCAGCGCGTCGTCGGCCAGCACCGTCGCCACCGAGTCCAAGTGCGTGTGGTCTAGCCCGTTGACTTCCAGGTGCAACAGAAGTTCTTCGTCGAGTGAAAGCAACTCTTGGTAGATCGTCAATGGCAGTTCGGCTGGCGCCGGCGCCCCCTTTCGCAGTTGGGTCACCTCGACACCATCGCCGGTATAGATCTTGAGATTCTCCACCGTGCGCAAAATGCCCTTGACCGCGTCCAGCTGCCCCTGGGCGGCCGCCAGCCCCACTGTGGCCCGCTCCATGTGGAAGCGGGCGAGCGCTTCGCCCTGGCCTTTCAGCGCCTCGCTGTGTTTCGCGATCCACTTCTGGGTCGCTTCGGCGTTCTTCTTGAGCCGCTCGGCATAGACCGTCATGTCACGCAGCTGCTCGGGCGTGGCCAGCGCCTGGCCCTCGGCCTGGGTCGGGGCGCTGGGGTCGTAGCCGAGATTGGCGATCGGCTTGGCCGCCGGCGGCGGCTCCAGCAGGCGCGCCTGCGTCTGCGCCATCTCCTGGTGCAGCGCCAACAGCTCGCGCTCGCGCACCAGGGCCGCTTCGGGGCAGTACGTCCAGTATCGCCAGAAGCAGTCTGCATGGAACAGGCTGGGGTAGGCCTCTCTTTCGGGCACGCCCGGGTGAGCGGCGAATTTGTAGACGTGCGGTTCGCCATCGGCGTACTCGATCGATTCCAGCAGCAGCACGATGCCGGCATCCAGCGGATTGCTCTCGATCTGCTTCCCGTCTTCCTCGCCGGTGACGTCTTGCAACAGGCGCCAGTACGTGCCCGGGCGCGGCGCGTCGAGGCGCTCGAATCGGGACGACTCGCCATGCTCGACGGCACTGACCACCAAGGCGTTCTCGTTCACATCTATTCCTTAGGGAAGGTCTGAATAACGAGGCCTGAGAGTGCGGGATGTCGCGTCGTTCCGAAGAGTGGCGTTTGAATCTTTGGAATTTCGCCATTTCTGGCGCTTTCCGTGGGAATTTCCTGGTTTACAGGCGCACGCTCCCCATAGCCGGCAGCAACTGCTTTCGCTTCATCCACAGATTGGAGAGCGCAAACAAGGTCAGCACGTGTGCGGTGTTTTTGGCCAGGCCG
>NZ_VZPL01000129.1 GCF_008801575.1 Xanthomonas cissicola
AACGGTTCATGCGTGTGTAGACCGTATGCCAGTTGCCAAAGCGCTTGGGTAGGCCGCGCCATTTGCAGCCATGCTCGGCAACGTAAAGGATGGCGTTGACCACTTGCAGGTTGGTCATGCTGACATTGCCGCGCTGCGCCGGCAGGCAGTGTTCGATCAGAGAAAATTGTGCTGGCGTGATCTCCATGCCCAATAGTTTAATCGCTCGGGCCATTAGTGTTAACAGGCCCTAGTTGTTCAAGCAGCTTTTGAGGCCCGCGCGACACCGTGTTGGACCGACGCGTGCGATCGCCACCCGCGCGGGAACGGCTTTCATCATCCATGGCCTCGACTTCACCAGTGCCCGCTTCTTTGCTTTCGTCAGTGACGGGATCAGCACGATCAGTTTGGTGTTGCGCTGCTCCCACTGGGCCACGGTCCGATCGGTATCATCGTCTTCCCATGGATCGCCATAGCTCCGGGTGATGTCGCAATCATCCCCGTGGGGTAGGGCGTAGAAGTGAGCGACCTTGCCGCGTCGCCCTGGGCTAGGTCTGGACGCCGACCTGAATGAGCAGTTGCCTCGCAATACGGACAACGCAGATGCGGCTTCAATGCTCGGCGAGCAGACACATCCAGGTTCGCCACTTCCTGGGCCGTGTAGTCCTGGTCGCTTCGACGATCCCTTGCTTTATCCATAGACACCCCCTGTCTTGACCCACATGCTTTCAAGGGTTGTTCCAGTAGTCAAGCTGTTCAAGTTGGGGAGGCCGACCTGCCTCATGCCCTTCCGATACCCAAAAAAACAGAAGTCGCTGCGGAGCAATACGATAGAATAGTAGAGCTTGTCAATAGATCGCCGTGCAGCTTTACTGCAATAGATTTCTCACGAATAATTTGCTAACCAAACGATTGGAATAGTCCTGAATGACAACCGCGTCTTTGAGTGCCCTTGCCGCTGCTAAAGAAAAATTGGCAGAAGAAATTCGGAAGTTGGAAGAGCAGGAAGCTCAGCTACGCCAGCAGCAATCATCCGAGGCGTACTCGGAGATCGTCAAGCTTCTCGACCAATACACCGAGCATTTCAGTGCAAAGCAAAAATCTGAAATTGCGGCCCTGATCGGTGCTGGTGTGGCTAAGCCGAAGAAGGCTGCTTCCACAAAAAAGGAAGTAGCGCCCAAGTATTGGTTGCCCCACAACCAAGAGACATGGTCAGGGCGTGGTCGTCCGCCCAAAGCCTTCACCATTTGGCAGGGGAGCGCGTCTTACAAGGAGTGGAAAGCCAAGCACCCTGATGAGAAGTTTCCGGCTTTCCCAGGCTGAGTATTGCGAATGCGAGGCAATGAGCGCCCGGAGTCTCTTCGGGCACTCATTGCCTACGTCTGCGGATTGTCGGTTATTAGCTCAAGCAGCGCGCTGCACTGAAAGACACCAGCGCAGCGGCAATCCCGAACGAGAAGGTTAAATCGCCTGGCTCGCGCCAGACGAGCTTGAGCCAGCGAAGGTGGGTAGCTTGCCTGAGTCCTCTTGCAGTAAATTCCTTAATCGTTTAACAGCAAGAAATGCCAATCGCCTGGGCCTAGCCTTTCTTCGGACACTGCTGTCGCTTAGCAATTAATGAGCTGCAGACGAATTGGATGTTTCTCGTACGAATCCCTGTCGACTCTCAACAGCGTCAAGCTGTCAGGCTGAGCTATGCCCACTGGCGGAACGGTCGACTCGATGTATTGGTCTGGTTGCGCCCGATCTATCCTGATGCCGACTTCGAGTTGTCTATCAGAGCTTCCCGGTAAATTCAATTGAGGGCATGACGCCTGCTGACACAGCGCAGGCACCCAGGATGAGATTGTTAATCTCACCAGTCGTACCGCCGTCACTGATGCACGTGGGCGACAGGGTTGTCCCATCCTTGACAGCCAATTTCGTGGTAATGGAAGTGCCTGTATTGAAGTATGCTTTCTTGCCACTATTGCTACCGTCGACATTGAAGTCTGCCTGCGTCCATACGGAACTGATGTTGAGAATATTGCCTTTCGCGCTTACGCTGTAGGCATCAGTACCATTTGTGAAAATCACGGTATCGTTGCCGTTGGCGGCCGCCTTCGCCGTCAATCGGAAGTTTGGTAGTTGGCCGATTGGGTAATGCGGCGTCGGTACGGCTTTACTTTGCCTGACGCAACTAGTGTCTCCGTCGCTGCTCCATCCGGGCGGGCATGTGCTGCCGAAGTTGATCATCCAGTATTCGATTAAAACGTATGCTGAGTTTGCGGGGCCATCGTTCCCGTAGAGGAATTGTTCCCATACTGTGCAGCCCGAGTGATTCTGGCACGCTGACGTTGTTCCATCGTCATTAGTATTCAGCTGCACACTATATTCATCCGGACTAGAGTCACTGTTTACGGTCTTCAGCCCGGTTACCGTCGGAAAACTTCCCGCCGCCTCGCTAATAAGGCCATGCCCTCTGAGCGCGTAGCTCACGGGGCCTTGCGTTGCACCGACGGCATCTGGAAGTGCCGTTCGTCCAGCGGCGCCCTGAGTGGTCATTTTACCGACTGGTAAACGATGGTTTCGACGTGGCAATGCGTTGCAGGGTACCGACTCCCAAATCATGCTTGGGTATTTGGCGTGAAAGCATCCGGTCGTCGGCGTATCAGACCTTACAAGCTCTGTTTGCCATGCCTGTTGGACCTGCAGTTCAAGTTGGCTGGGACTGACGCTCACTGGCTGCGTACCACCTAATTGTGCAGCTGCTTGTGCGCAGGTAGCAGTGGTAATTGCAGTTACTAACAGAAATTTACTGTGTTTCATCGTATTTCCTTTGTTAACGGAAGAATAAATGCGATTTCCTACTGCGCTGCGTGTCAAGAGGTGACGCTTCAGCATCCTTTCGGAGCGGGAGACCGGAAAGCTATTTTGCACAGCGTGTATCGCAACTCGACGTTTTAAGATCCCCAAGACGCCTCGATTACTTAATCTTGTGGGAAAAAATCTATTGAAGGACTCGACGACTTCAATGCATTAGGTAACCTCTGAACAACTCTTTCATGAGCTTTCGACCAACAAACGAGGCAATCTCTACAATGCGAAAATGCTTTATTTCCAGCATGCGTGACCGATGAGGTAGGGAGTGTCAGTCTTGCGAGTTGACGTAAGCTTGGCCGAAGCTAGATGTCAACTGATTTGAAAGAATTCCTGGCTGTGCCCGTCTGCAGGAACTATTAAAGTGGACGTCATTTGCAGCGCTTGTTCGATAGATCGCTCCAGCAATACGCCGCGAACTATCTCCGTCGTCTACAAGTGCGACTTACCGTTTTATGTGGTATGTCTGAAAGCGTGTTTAGGGGTTACTCTGTGACAGCGCATGGCGTTAGTGCACGCCAAGCGCTGTCGCGGCTCCGGTAGCATCCGTGCTCACAGGTGACTCATCGCTTGGTCGGCCTAAAGTTGGCCGCGATGGGCATGGTGATATTTAACGCTCTGGTCTGGTCGGCTTCGTTTGCATCCCCGCACGGGTTGCCATTGCATAACGTGATACGTGGATTGGCGAAGTAGGGAACTCTCTGCTGATCGTCGGAGGCATACGCCATGATGGTATTGAAACTGCCCTCATCCAATGTCTGCCGCCATCCGTAAGCATAAGTGAACGCGCCAGGACCGGAATCGGCTTTGTCGTGAGCCAGACCAAGGTTATGGCCGATTTCATGCGCGAAGGTAATGTCTTCGCAGTAATTTCCGGCTTCTTCATCGGTACCGTCACTGACTGCGGCGTACCCCGATCCCTGCATATTGACATTGTACGATTGAAGCCCACCACCGTTCAGCCACGCCACGCCGCAAGCGCCTTGATTTGCGCGGTAAGGGCGTAGCAAGGCGACAAGATCGGCACCCTGGGTGTCACGCGTGCTGTGTAGTGCTGCTAATGAAGAGGTGCCTGATGCTTCGGTCAGGTCGTTAAGTGCAGCATCATCTGTAGTGGAATCCGTGTAATTAACCTGCTGCGTACCGATCAGGCGCAGGCGTCCATTCACTTGGCTATCCGAGTAGGCACGGTTGGTAACGGCGACCAGATAGTTGATGCGGGTATTAACGGCATCCACCGATCCTAGCTCGCGGACCAAGCCTGGGGTATAACCTACGAGCACGTCGACCACCGCCGGGGTCGTTGCGCTGGCCGCCTGCTTCACTAGTGCAAGACTACGTTGTAAATCTTGCTCGCTTACCGCTTGCTTCGGCGGAATCAGGTAGTCGGACGCCATGGCACTATCATTGCTCTTGAGGCGGTCAAGAGCAATGTTTTTTGGTAGACGTTCTGCAATATACAGCTTGCCGCCCTGGGTAACGATACGAAGCGATGTGTTATTGTCGACCGGAATTGATCCGAATACTGCGTTGCGGCCGAAGGTGATCACTACACTTTGCTTTTCTGCGGGGAGGGTGCCGACAAAGGTCCAATGATCATTGTCCTGGGTGTTTTGCGAAATAGTTTTTGCATAGATGCGTCGGCCGTCTGGCAGCGGTAACCAAAGTCCACCGGCAGCGGCATTATCGTAGGCTTGCGATTCGTTGATTTTGATCGGGCTTAGCCTTTCCGTTGAAGTGATCCTAGTCTTCTGTTGGTTTGAAAATGAAAGCCATTGGTCAGCTGCAAATGCCATAGAGGTGGCAGTGCAGCTCAGTCCCAGAAAAATCGCCGCTGCTAGAAAATTTATTTTCATAAATACCTATTTTATTTTGGTAATTAATTAAATGGTGTGGAACGAAATACGCCGTTGCGCAGTCATATTCATCGCACGACACGTTGTAAGCTCATGCCGCTCTGCGGGATAACTATGCTGAAAAGATCCGATAACTTCAACGCTTCTGTGGATGGCTTGTGATGTAATTTTGGCGAATTATGCGTTTTTTTGTGGCATCCGTCATAAGTGCATTTAATGCACCTGGAAAATTAAGAGGGCATGTGTATGATAGTGGTTGGATGTCTTGATATGAGACTTTTATAGAAACTAGGGCCTGTTAACACTAATGGCCCGAGCGATTAAACTATTGGGCATGGAGATCACGCCAGCACAATTTTCTCTGATCGAACACTGCTTAGACTCAACTTCCAAGCGCAACACCCTCTCAGCAAGTAGGGTGTATGCATGTCAAAGAGCTACGTTCACCTCAGCGCAGAAGAACGCGCAGTTCTCCAGATTGAAACGCGACGAGGCCAGAGCT
>NZ_VZPL01000130.1 GCF_008801575.1 Xanthomonas cissicola
CACCGAAATCGAACGCTGGCGACGCGAATACAACGAGGACCGACCCAAGAAGGCGATCGGCGGCATGACCCCGGCTGCTTATGCCCAACATCTGGCAAACACCGATATCATTACCCCCGGACTCTAAACCAAACCACTACTCAGGGTGGGGGGACGTCGGAGCTGCCCAAGTATGAGCGTGGCCAGTTCACGGAGTGCTTGGCGGACCCGAGCAAGTTCTATCCGTAATTGGACTCAGCGGTCGATACTGGACAGCTATGGACTACAAAGCTCCATAGAGTGCTCACCCGTTGCTACCGATCAACCGTCCTCGTGCACATGGTCGGTTAGTAGCCCATCGATACTCTGGCTGCCTAATCACCGAGGCAGACGGAGAACCTCAAAGCCGCCCTTGATCGAACGCATCTGGAGGCCTGTTCCATTGAGCATTGCCTGCAAGGCGGCGGTTGGAGTCATTGTGCCCACCACTGGCTGGGAACGCTTACCGCGCGCGAGATCGGTGCCAGAAATCGGACAGTGGGTGGTTAAGCGCAGCTGGTCGAGGGCGTGGTCGAGCTGATCCCCTGGGATGGCAATTGCGACCGGTTCATTTTGACAATCGTAGCGGAAGCTTTGAGCCTGGTCCTTGCTGTCGGATGCCACCAACGCATCATTTCCGTAACTGCGCGCGGCGCCGTGACGATCGAGTTCGACGTCAATTGCACTCAAGGTGCGATTGTAGGAGGCCAATTCTCCTGCACTCACGAAACCCTGTTGGCGAGAAAGGCGGTCCATGCTTGCCTGGGTCTGCTCCACCTGGCGCTGAAGCGTGGTCGCACGAACGCTCGTGATTGCGCCGCCACGCAGAGCCTCCTCGATCCGCTCTCCCGTGGCCCCGATGCGGGTGCGTAGGTCTGCGGTTGCACGATCGTTCGATTCTCGCTGAGGTTGAGTTCCATACTGCTGCGCTGCGACAGCAGCGGTAGACGTGGTTACAACTGCAAGCCCGAATGCGACGGAAAATAGGGTTCGCGAGAAAGGCGTAGGCATTTTGCGCTCCTTATGCGCGTAGATGATCCAAAGCGTATGACACGCATACGCAAAAGAATCTGAATAGATGCTGCGCGACTGTTATGGAAGATGGTCAGGAAATCGCCGTCGCGCCGAAGACACAAAAGTGATTATTTCGTTTTATGATTACAGTGAAATAGGCACTCAACCACCTACTCAATCGCTATGTCAGAATCTGTGAAGCCAACCTGGGCGAGAACGACACTTGCACAGGAGAGCCGCGTATACGAGGTCCGTTTCATGAGCGCTGGTCCAAGCTTGCCTAGGACCTGAATCATCTGACTGCCCCCTATCAACCAACTGCGAGCGCTGCATGAGAGGAGTGCATCGGCCTAGTCGGCCGCCCGACCGAGCATTCCTGAAGCTACTGGTCGGTCGAGCCTTTGGACGTCGCGTTCTCCTTCCGGTTGGAAGGCTCCTTATCCCGGCTCTCGGACTCGTGAGCGTGTCCACCGCTTGGGTCTTGGATTTGGATCACCGTCCCCTCTCGCCAGGCGTCTGCGCCCGGGTCTATGTTCGGCGCAGCAATATCGGCGCGGCGCTTTCGCTTGTCCTCGCTGCTGACGCCAAGCCGCGTGTCGCGGGCCGCCACCATCGCCGGGTCCGCTTGGCCATCCGCCGTGAAGCCCATCATCAACTGCGGCATACCTCGCGGAAGGTCTTTGTCCAGGTCGGTGTGCCAGGTGTGCCACGTTTTCCCATACGTGCGGATGAGTTTCTCCATGAGCTCATGCTCAGCCACCTCCGGGATCCCTGGTGCGATCAGCTGCCCCGATTTCACTTCTTGGACGTGGCTATGCCAGAGCGCCTTCTCCTGCTCAGGGAGGCCCGCGAATAGCTTCTCACTGATGATGTATTCCACGCCCATCAGCTTGGCGTCTTTCACATTGCCATCGTAGATGGTGCACTGAATGACATCCTCATTGAGGATTGAGCAGTAATGATGAGCCTCCATCTGGAGCTTCATCTGACCATTGTAGAAATGAAAGCCGTCCAGGTAGGCGTTGACGGCATCGATCGGCGGCCGATCCTGCATCACTGCCGCACCCGTTTCCAAGGCCTTCGTCTTGGCCGTTTCCTCCGCCCCAGGAGCTTGGACACTGGACTCGGTATTTCCGCCCCCGCACGCGGTTAAGAGGAGGGCTGCGGCAGCGGACAGGATGGATCGACGCATCGGTTTCTCTCCCAAATCAGTATCAAGGCAGGCGGCCAGATCAAGCGTCTTGCGCCCACCGGGCCAGGTTTTGCTGGATCGTGTTGATATCCGCCCAAGGATCTTTCTTGCGTCTAGTCAACTTCGCCGGCACGTCTTTCATAGCGAAAGCATCCGCACGGGTCAGCTTGGCAAGCTCGCTCCAGGAAATGGGCATGGCCACTGGCGCGCCGGGGCGGCCGCGCAGGGAATACGACGCAACCGCTGTTGCCCCGCGGCCGTTGCGCAGGTAGTCCACAAAAATGCGTTTATTGCGGAGACTCTTGGTCGAGGTGGCCAAAAAGCGGGTCGGCTCCGATTGTGCCAACGCGTCGGCAAACCCCTTGGCGAAACGCTTGGTCAGGTCCCAATCGCACCCCGGGTTCAACGGCACGACCACGTGCAGCCCCTTGCCGCCTGACACCCGCAAGAACGACTCCAGTTCCAACTGTTCAAGCAGCTTGCGGATGTCCACGGCTGCCTTTTTGACTTCGGAAAAGGGCACGTCGGGGCCGGGGTCCAAGTCAAAGACAACGCGGTCGGCGCGATCAGGCGCTTCCGCGTGGCTGCCCCACGGGTGGAACTCCAGCGCGTTGAACTGAACCAGCTCAAGCAGGCTGGCTGCATCCCTGACCACCAAGTAGTGGGCGTTGATCCCGCTATCTTCTTTCAGCCGAACCGAGTCCACGAGCTCCAGGCCTGCGGTGTGGTGCTTCTGGAAGAAACAAGGTTTGGCGGTCCCACTGGGGCACCGGATGATCGACAAGGGGCGGCCGATAACCTCGGGCAACACGTGGTCGATCACGGCCGTGTAGTAATCCCACACGTCCTGCTTAGTGGCCTTGATGTCAGGAAAGATCACCTTGGTCGGACTGGACAGCCAAGGCGGTGTGCGGCCGTGGGTTCCTGTCGGGGTCGTGCTGTGCTCTGAAGCGGTGCGGTGCTTTGAAGCGTTGCCGTGCTTTGAGGCGCTCTTGAGCCGCTTGCCAGGGGGTTTGAGCTGGGGGGTATCGGCGTGCTGTTCGACTGTGGCAGCCCTGTCCGAGTCGGCCAAGTCGGCCACATCCTTGTCTCGCCTGACCGCCTTGAGCGAGGCTTGGCGCAGCAGTTGCTGGCCGCCGATGCCGCGATAGAAGACCTCCACCACGAACCTCGGCTCAAACCACGTGGCCGAGCGGAGGTCGGTGTCCTCGGTGGGAACGTAAGCGGTAGGCGTCTTGCCGCCAGCTCGGCCGACCAGTTGGGCAATTTCTTTGATCAGCACATCGGAGAAGCCTGAACCCACCCGGCCCACGTAAAGCCAGCCGTGCTTGGGGTCAGGCTTGGCCAGAAGCAACGACCCAAAGCCCGTGCGGCTGCCTTTCGGGGCCGTGTAACCCACGACAGCAAACTCGTCGCTGGCCAGCTGCTTGGTCTTCTTCCAGTCCTCGCCCCGGCCCCCGTGATAAGCCCGGTCTGCACGCTTTGAAATGATGCCTTCAAAGTGCCGCTCGCCTGCCAGACGGTAGGCCGTCTCCCCATCGCCCTTAATGTGCGAGCTGAAGGCCAAGTGCCCTTGACTGCTCTCCAACAGCTCCTGCAGGAGTTCCTTGCGCTCCAACAAGGGCGCATCGGCAACATCTATTCCATCGATGTGGAGTAGATCGAACAAGGCATAGGCCAAGGTGCCCTGCCGTTCTCCGGACAGGGTGGCCTGGAGAAGGTTGAAATCCTCTTTCGTGCCATTGCCAGCGATGAGTTCCCCGTCCAGTGCTCCTGACTTCAGCCCGAGGGCTGCAACGGCATCCCTGATTTCAGGAATCTTCTCGGTCCATTCCAGGGCATTGCGTGACCAAAGGCGCACCTCGCCCTCCGCAATGGTGGCCAGGATGCGGTAGCCATCCCACTTGATTTCATGCACCCATTGGTCGCCCTGGGGTGGAGCGTCGCCGAGCTTGGCCAGCTGCGGTTCGAAGGGGCCCTCTGGCGGCTTGGCTTTTTTGGCCTTGGTCAGCGCGGCGGCCTTCTTCGCCCAGTCCTTGCGACGGCCCTTACTTGGCAGGGCCACGGCCGTGAGCTTTTTCCTCTCTGCCTTGCCAGCCCCTGCCCGCTTCAGATCTTCAGGAGGCGGCGAGGTGACGTCGCCCAACAGGTCATCTGCCTCCACATCGCTGGCGAAGGCATCGTCTTCTTTGAAAAGGAGCCATTGCGGCTGCTTGGCCGGCTTGCCCGACCGGACCAGATGCCAACCGCCTTTGAGCTTGGTGCCAAAGAGCTCGAAACGCAGGTGTCCCTTGGCGAGTTGGGCCTCCGGGTCGCCTGAGGTGGCCCACACACCGTGGTCAAACTGGGCAACGTGGCCGCCCCCGTATTGCCCCTTCGGAATCTCGCCTTCGAAGGCGGCGTAGTCCACGGGATGGTCTTCGACCTCCACCGCCATGCGCTTGACCTTGGGGTCGTAGCTGGGCCCTTTGGGAACAGCCCAACTCTTGAGCGCATCGCCTACCTGGAGCCGGAAGTCGTAATGACGGCGGCTGGCATGGTGGAGTTGAACCACGAAAATCGCGCGCTGCCCTGATGGCGACGCCTTCCCTGGGTCTGGCTCCTTGGTCTTGTCAAAACTCCGCTTGCGGCGGTATTCGGTGAGGGACATGCCCTACTCCCGGTTACTTGCCCAGGTGTTTACGCACGGCCGCCGCGGTTGGGCCGACGGCTTTGACCGCTGCCCGAAGCTCCTCCGCGCTGACGCCCAAGGCCTTGGTCCAATATTGCAGCTCGTAGTCTTCATTGACGTTGATCCGATCGCGGTCCGGGCTACCCGCGTTCTTCTTATCATCGGGTTCTACCCCGATATCACGGACGGTTGTAAAAGAGCTGCAACCTTCTGATCCTGCTTGGCCGCCCTTCGCCGCATCCTTGGGTTGTGGCGTCGCTCGATGTAGTCAAACACATCCGCTCTTGCTC
>NZ_VZPL01000131.1 GCF_008801575.1 Xanthomonas cissicola
ATCTCGCGCCGGGTCTGCTTGCGCTTGCCCAGGCCCTCAGCGTCACCGAACGTCAGCTGCATAGATGATCCTCTACATGATGAGGCGGGTAGTGTCGCGTATCTGTGGTGCGTTGTTCAGAGCTTCCCTAGCGTGCTGAAACATAAGAAGAACTGCTTCCGTCCTCCCATTATCGTCATGGTTATTGAATGCCTCCAAGCCACGCTTTAATGAAGCAATAGCCTTCGCCTTCAGTGTCCTGGCATCCCTCTTAAGTTTCATAATTTCTCCGAATATTCTGTCCTTGACACCGCAGCTGGTCGGCCAGGTCGGCGGCTACAGCGTGATGGTGCGCGTGGGCCAAACCGAAAAGCAATTGACCGGCCAGCGCGGTGAGCCGCGCGTGTTTGCCAGCTTGGACACCGCCGCCGCCCAGCTGGGCGACCGGCCGCACTGAAGGCGTTGGCCAAGCTCCAGCGCCAGGCCAAACCCGCCAAGCCCAAGCCGGCCAGGAAGCCGGCCGGCGCGGCGGCCACCGGGCGCAGCTGAAATTGCCCGGCCTGCCGCGCACCCGCAAGCCCGCCCGCTCCGCTGGTGCCGACGCATGAGCCACCGCAACGACCTTGCCCAGGTGACAGCCGAGCGCGATGTGCTGGCCGGCTTGGTGAAGCAGTACGAAGCCCCGGCTGCGGACTTTCAGCGCGGATCTGCAACACGTGCTTATTCCGTGGGCGGAAGCTCACCGCTGACGGTGGCCGCCAATGCATCATCATCGTCCACGACCTCAGATGGGGTCATGGCCGCGTTCTGGGCGAAGTCGCTCAGGAAGCCACGAACGATGCGCGCCCGGCTGCGATGAGGCGGGTTGGCCGCGAAGTGTTCCGCGATCCTCGTGGTGATGACGTCCGGGGACATTTTGTCTTCGAGGCTTTCAGCCATCGCCCAGTTCCGGCCGGGGTGCATCACGTCCCACGGAGAACGCTTATTCGCGCGCGTGGTGGCCGCGTCACCATGCTTGCTGATTCCCCAGCAAATGCCCATTTCGTTGTTCCAGATCGGCCGGAAGGTGCGAATCAGATGCCGTTCGGCGACGAGCTGCGCATTGGTGGCGCAAACCAAGCGGTGACAGGTGAAATCGTCCACCTTGAGCGAGTGCGGCAGGCCCTGGTCGGCAGCGTAGCCGCCCACCGTCTTGATCATCCGGCGGTGATCGACCAGACGGCTGTAAAGCTGCGGCCCCTGTTCGCGCGATGTGCGCGCGTCCGCGCTCTTGGGGTCGGCCTTGCCGACATAGATTGGCGTTTCGGTGCCCGACACGGCGGCATAGGCTGGATGATCGCCGTGATAATAGATCGCATAGACGCCAGAGCCGTAGGTGCGCGCTATGCGCGCCAGCGGCACCCTGTCCTGGGCGACCAGGGCCAGCGCCACGAGACGGCCGGCGGTGTCCGGGTTGGCGGGATCGAACGAGGCACCCGGTTCCTTGATCGGATCAAGGTTGCTTCGGGCTTCCTCGATCTCGCCCGTCAGCGCCAGCAGCTCGGCCATCGTTTTCGTGGCGGCCGGCCGCGACAGCGTGGGCAAGATTTCCCGCAGACGGGCCAGCCGCTCGCGCACCTCGACAATTACCGTTTGCTCGGGGCGAAGTCTCGGAGCCTTCGCCATTCAAGCCGCCTCAATGTCGGAGGCAGGCGCAGTGGCTAGTGTCTCGGCCATCCAAGTGCCCATAGCCTCGGCGAGCTGCGACGGCACGGCGTTGCCGAGCTGGCGCATGCTTTCCGTCCACGACCGCGGGAACTGGTAGGTATCGGGTAGGCCCTGCAAGCGGGCGGCCTCGCGCGTGGTGAAGTAACGCACGCTGCCATCGTCCCTAACCATCATGTTCTCGCCACCAGGCACGCCATGATCGCCCGCTTTCAGCGCCTTGGCGGGCTGATCGAGCGGGCTTCCAGTGTGACCCGGATAGACCCGGGCGCCGTCCTGAAAGACGTGGTTGCTCTTCCCGTTTGGCTCGCCCAGGCCCATCAAGGCATCGCGAGTTGTCACCCAGGGCTTTCCCTTAGGCACCACACGCAAGGCGCGCAGTGCGCGAACTGCGGCGGCATCGGTGGAGGGAATGAACGCATCGGCCGGCTGGCGAAGGCCGTGACGCTTCCAATACTCGCCGCTGACCCACTGATCCCACAGCAGCCGTTCGCGCGAGTGCGTGGGCGTGGGCGTGGCCAAGCCACAAGCCAAGTCAGAGCGAATGCCGGCGACGATGACGCGATGGCGCTTCTGCGCGGCCCCGTAGTCTGCTGCGTTCACCTGAACGACGATGACGCGATAGGCAGAGGCCAGGCGCGAGGCTTCCAGGCGGCGCGTATGGCGCGCGTGATCCTCGCCGTCCAAGCGGGTGATTTCTGGATGGTGGAGGTGCGCAATGATCCAACGCAGATAGTTGGCGAAGGCCGGCCGGGCCAGGCCGCGCACGTTCTCGAACAAGAAGCCGCGCGGGCGAATCTCGCGCACGGCGCGAATCACTTCCGGCCACATGTCGCGGTTGTCACCTTGCCCCTTGTGCTTGCCGCCGATTGAGAAGGGTTGACAGGGCGGGCCGCCTGCCACTAGGTCAAGGCCGCCGAAGCGACGCCAAGTTACCTCGCGCACGTCCGCCTTTTCCAGCGGCCATTCGCTTACATGCTTGATACGGCGGCGGCGGTTGTGCAGTACGGTTTCCACCGCGTCGCCGTTCCATTCCACCATCAATTCATGGTGGAAACCGGCGCGGGACAAACCCAGCGCCAAGCCGCCGCAACCGGTGAATAGTTCCACGCTACGCATTCTGGCGCCCCTCTCTGATATCAAGGAAAAACAGGGGGCCTTGCGCCTGTTCAATCAGGTTTTCCACAGCGCGACGTACCAGCCATGCAACCTTCACGCCGTTTTGTTCGGCAATGTTTTCCAGGTCGGCGTGCTGCTGGCGCGTCAGCGTGGTTGTGACCCTTACAGAATTTTGGCTGTCATTAGCCATGTAATCGGCTCCCGCAGCAGATTGCTGCAAATTGCTGCAATTTTGCAGCCCGCCCATCATTGAGGCAATGAAAAGTTCGGGAGGCACATATGTAAGACGACTGAGGGCGCTAGCGTCAGAGAAAGCGTTTCAGGTCTGCAATTGGCGTGGGTAGCTCTTCCCCGAATGCACTGTAGCGCGCGACCGCTGCCGCCCATGCGCCTTCTAGCTCCTTCATATCGATGTCCTCGCGCGGTGTCGCAACGTAAGCCCGGCCGCCGCAATCCGTGCAAAATGGGTCTACGCCCTTGCAGTTCGGGCAGCGAGCAAATTGCCAGAATCCGCGCTGGATGAACACGCCGGCCGAGCACACGTAGCAGACGATTCCAGCTTGATCCATCGTGCCGCACGGGCTGCCGCAGGCGTCGCACACACCAGGTGGGCCGAATTGCCAGGGGTCTAGTCGAGGTCGTTTGCGGTTGCCCATGCAGCAGATTACCCATGCCGATGTCGCAGAACCTGCGAAACCGATGCAGTGGCGTACATCTGATCCGATCCAGGCGGGGGCGTGACCGCAAGCGGTCACCGGCTTGGGGTGCTGCGCACCGATGCCGCGTGCCGCGTCATCGCCAGTCGGCCCTAATCCTCGCCCCTGCGCGCTCCGCTTGCAGAAGCCAATGCGACGCCGCGTCCCTCGCGCCGTTTTCCAACCAGCGCCGCGATGACCAGCGTGAGGGTCGGCGACCAAGGATTGGCGACAGCCCGGCGGCTGGCCAGGTCGAGGCCTGTCGCCAACGTGCCGGTCGGCACGTGTCACCAACGTCGTCGCCAGCGCTGCCGACGACCAGGTGCCCGCTCCGGGGTGTAGGGGGGAACCCCCTACGGACAACGCCTCACCCGCGCAAGCGCGGCTTCAGCGCCGAGAGCAACGCTCCCGCCGCCGGCAGGGAGCCACCTCCACCTCCCCACTGCAAACCCGCTTTTGATGGCGCCGCTAGCCCGTCCCCGCGCTGGCGCGCAAGACAGTTTCAGCGTGCCGATCGCACGCCGGCCAGTGCGGCCGCCCTGCCCTGCAGAACGGCCACCAGTTCGATCACCAAGGCGATCACCAGCGACGGCCGCACACGGCCGCAGAACCGCGCCTGCGGCTCGCCGGAACGGCTCCATCTGCACGTCGCTGACGCGACGCGCTCACGGTCCACGGGACCGCTCCCAAGCGTCGCCGGTGGCGTGCTGCATCGCTGAGTCCCTTTCGCCTGCCCTGAACGGTAGTCCGGGCGCTGCGCGGCCATCCAGGGCACCGCTTCGCTGATCCGCTCACCCGGTCCCTGCGCTGCGCTTCGGGCTGCGGCTTCCCGTCTCTCCCTGGACACCCGCTTGACCCGGCCGACCTACGGGCAACACGGCGAAAGGCACTCAGCGAAGCAATGTCCAACTCCCCCCACAACAGCAAAAGGAGCGTCCCGATGAACCTAAACACGCCCGCGCCGAAGCGCGATACACAAGATCAAGAGCCGGCTCCTGCATCTAGCAAAGCAATGTGTGTGAGCTACAGCAATCAGATCGACCACACCGAGGAAAAGACCCCGATGAACAGCTATGAAGCCAAGTTGGAAGCCCGCCGTGAACGCCTGCTGACCCGTGCCCAGGAAGCGAACAAGAACGCCGACAGCCTGCACAAGAAAGCCCGTTCGATGGCCGGTGCGATCCCGTTCGGGCAGCCCATCCTCGTTGGGCATCACAGCGAAAGCCGGGACCGTAATTATCGCGAGCGCATACACAAGACGTTCGGCAAGGCGTTTGCCGAGATGGACAACGCCCAGCACTACGCGAGCAAGGCGGCGGCCGTCGGAACGGGGGGGTCTCCAGCGATGACCCGGATGCGGTCGCCAAGCTGCGCAAGGAGCTGCAAGCGATGGAAGCATCACAGGAGCGGATGAAGGCCGCGAACAAGGTCATTCGGACGAAGAAGAGGGTCGGCAGGGATTGGTGTAAAAAACAGCCAAAAGTGAGCTAACTCGCTGTCAGCACAGAAATTTTTCACAACCTTCTGCCGATCCTCCATGCGGGTCCGTGATCGCCTTCATGTCTGCGCCTCACCCTGGTCGTCGAGGGT
>NZ_VZPL01000132.1 GCF_008801575.1 Xanthomonas cissicola
CCGACTTTGCGCAGATCCTCTCCATTGACTAAGAAGTCCCCAACTTGAAGATCTTCAAGCCCCGCCAGAACGCGGATGAGTGTGGTCTTACCCACGCCTGAGTTCCCGACAATTGCAATCACTTGGCCTGCCGGGGCCCTGAGCTGCAAAGCGCTCATGATCCACTTGTCCGTAGACGAGTAGCGGAAGTAGCCGTTGGCAATGGTAATAGCTGGCGCAGCATCCTGCAGCGCGCCGTTGCCATGCAGAAACGACTCAGGCTCGCTGTGCGTGATGTCTGAAATGCGCTCGGTGTGTAAGCGAAGCAGCCGGAGCTGCATCAAGTAGTCGGCCAGATTGATGCTGCGTTGGCTGAACTGGGTCGCGTAGATCAAAAAGACCGTCAGCACCCCGATCGTCATATCGCCACTGAGCACCAGCCGTGTGCCCTCCCAGATCACGAAAATGCGGCACAGGCCTTGGATGAGAAGCTGGACAGAATCGAACCCAATGCGGATACGCTCGGCCCCGATGGTCGCATTGGTGGCTTTCGCGCTGTAGTTCGTGAAGCGCGACGCCCAAAGCGCTGACTTGTTGAACAGCTTGATGGGCTGGATGCTTCGGACCGTTTCGTAGAGCAAGCTTTGCCGGCGTGCATCAATGTTGATCTGATCAAGGTTGGCTTCTTTGAGCTTGGCGTAGTAGGCGTAGCGCGAACCCACATAGGCAATGGTGAAAGCCAACAAGGCGAAGGCAAGCGGCGCGTCATAGCTCATCAAGAGCAACAACATAAGGAAAGACATCACCCCATCGATGACCGCTTCCATCATCTTCGTCGTGAGTGACTGCTGGATGGAGTAGATCGACTGGAAGCGGCTTGAAATATCCCCGGTGTGCCGCTTTACGAAATACGACTGGGGTAGCGACACGAGGTGACGGAACAAGTTGCTGCTCCACCGTAAGCCAGTGGTCGAAGAGATCCACAGCAAGGTCCACTTCCTGGCAACGGTCAAGACGAGCTGGACCAGGAGCACGATCGAAAAGCCGATAGCCAATGTGGTGACCAGACCATCGTCCTTGACGCTGAGCACCTGATCCATGGTCAGTCTCAGATATTGCGGCGCAATCAGCGCACAGCCTTCCAAGAAGAGCGCCAAGATGCCCACACCCCAGAACGCGGGCACCAGGGACCGAAGCGAGCCTGCCAGATCGCGAAGCGACACCGATGGCACGCTCTTGATCTTCTTGAAGGCCGGACCCGGATGCGCCTCCAACGCAATGCCGCTAAAAAGCTCATCGAACTCATCGAGCTTGATTTTTTTGACGCCCGTTGCGGGATCGCTGATGTGAACATGCCCTCCCCTCACAGCCGTCAGCACGACAAAGTGCCCGTGGTGTAGGTGGACCATGCAAGGCAACGACAGCTTGGGCAGTTCGTAAAGCTCCAAGCGAAGCGGACGCGTCGTGAGTCCGTTGGCGTCAGCGATTTCAATCAGCGAGGCGAGCGTTGCCCCACTAGTTGACACCGTAAAGCGGTTGCGAAGCTCCCCAAGGCTCGTTTCATGGCCGTAGTAGGAGAGCAGCATCGCAATGCAGGCCAGGCCGCACTCACTCGACTCAGTTTGGCGGATATGCGGCACACGGCGCTTCGAGGAGAACACCAGGCTTGGTTCAGCAGAGCGATCCGTCTCGGCATCGCCATTGGCTGATGGCGTCAAGACGTCCTTCATCGCTTTTCACCCGTCAAGCGTGATCCCATGGTTTGGAAGGGGTCAAACATCCACTCCCAGATCTTTCGGCCCTCCAAGATCAGTTCCGCGTCCACTTCCATCCCCGGCAGGAAGGACTTCGCTTCTTGGGCAACTCCAATGGTCTGGGAAGGCAAGGCGACTTTGGCGGTGTAAACCGGCTCAGTGGGCGACTGGCGACCATAGCGGCGCTCCAACTCACCGAGGGGACTCGTTTGCGTTGACAGCGATGCGATGCGCCCCTGGATGGCGCCATATTTTGCTTTCGGGAATGCGGCGATGTTGAGCAGCACCTCGGTGCCGACATTCACATGTCCGATGGCCCTGGAAGGAATAAGAATTTCAGCTTCGAACACCGACTCGCTTGGGGTGATGGACGCGATGATCGAGTCGGTGCCAATGCGCTGACCTTGGGATGCATAGATTGCTGCAACGGTGCCGCTCAAGGGTGAAGTGATGGTTTGCAGCCGGTCGGACTTGGCTCTGGCCACTTGATCTTCGATCGTGGACTTCTCACGCTCGATCTCACTCGCTTGTCTGCTGGCGGTTGTCTTTATCTCGGTGATTTCACCCAGCAATGCGACACGCTGATTACGAAGTGTGGACTGCTGCGCGCGGGCATCCTGGATCTCCGCTTCTGCATCCAAGAGAGCATTTTCGTAGGTGAGGTAGGTGTATTTGGACACATACTTCTCAGCAAGCAGCGGCTCAATGGTCTTCAAGAGTTCTTTGTTCTTGGCGTATTTCTTTTCCAAGATTGAGATCTTACGAGCGACTTCCTGCATCGCGCCGGTCGTTTCTTCGACTTGACGCGTCAGTTCCCGCTCGCGCTGGCCAGAAAAGTCATGCGTCTGTAATTGCTCCTTGGTCAGCTCTTCTGATCGGGTGAGCGCACGCTTGATCGTCTCATCGGACAAAGAGCGACCCGCTTCGTCGGTGATGTCGGCTGACAGCTCCGCAAGCACTTGGCCCTTCTTGACCAAGGCATTGGGCTTCAATGTCGTCGACAGGATGAGGCCAGGCGTTCCACTACGGATATCCACTCGCCCATGCGTCGAAATGATCTGGCCCGACACGTGCTCCCGCTTGGAGTAGGACGCGGTCAGAACAAACGTGGCCAGCAAGAGGAAAAGCACACAGCCACAGCCAATCCAGATCCGGATGGACGAGGGAAACGCATCTTTTAGGTCGCCGAGTGTGGAAGTTGTCTCCGGCCCTTTTCGCTTGCGAAAGAGCGGTTGTTCTGCGTCATCCGTCTGACCTGACTCGCTATCCATAGCACCTACACTTCGAGATCTACTGCACAACTTGCGTGAGTTGAGGCTACCCGCGCAGACATTAAAATTACATTTGCGTTTTGTTGATCTGGCGTTGGCATTGGCGCCAAACCTAAGTTCGCAAGCCCCACGCTATTGCTTTTTCAGCAACCAAGGCTTGCGTCAAGCGAAGGTGCGTTGCGCAAAGCGCAGCCACACGTGGCGAAGTTGAGGAACGGCAGACAGCACACAGGACGTCGTTCCATTGGTGATCCCTGGCTTGTTTGAAAACGACCGTCCGCTCGCGAGATTACAGGATCACATTGCCAGCTCAGATCGGATGGGCGTTGGCATCCGTGTAGGAATTGTCTGATCTGCACGCATGCCAGGACCGCAGTAAGGCCCTCCGCACTATGGGCTAGGCGGACCGCTGTGCTGGGCTGAGCCGCAATTTTGCGACGTCCTTTGCTTCTCCCAGAGTGAGGGCTTGCCCCTCGCCTAGGTTGTTCGGCCTACTCTTTTTCGGACTTCGAAGGAGACGATGCGGCAAGTGCCGACAGTTGTTTCACAAGCTCTTCCTGCTGACCCTCGGGCAGCTGGCGCACCAACTCGATGATCTGACCAAGTCGATCAGACTCAGCGACCAGGGAACTGAGGGACACACCAAGTGCATCGGCCAGATCCAAGGCAGTCTTGAGATCTGGGACATGCGTGCCCGTTTCGTAGCGGCTGATGCGAGCCTGAGCGATGCGACTCTCCAGTCCAAGAGCGACACCCAAGTCCTGTTGCACAAGGCCAATTGCCAGGCGGCGCGCTTTAAGTCGCGCAGCGAACAACGACAGGATGTCAGGTTGGGGGGTGCTCATCCCTACAAGGATGAACGTGAGTTACGCGCCTTGCAAAAATTCGTTGAACGAATCATTCGTTGAACGCATACTGACGTTGCCCCGGCACGCTGTCAACTGCAATGGGGCCGATGCCTGAGGAGGCCATGTCGGCCTTACATGGCCATGCATCTGTGCCAATCCGTTTGCTCTCGCTTATCAGAGGATTCTTATGTCCAAAGCTCGCTTTGCCGTCATCGGCACGTTGATCGTCTCTCTGGTGGCTTGCTCGGGTGGTGGCCCGTCCCAGGACGACCGTCAGAGCGCGTTCTTGCTCTACGTTCAGGACAACAGCAATGACAAGGCCAAGATCGAGGATTTCGAGAGCGGCAAGTGCGTCAAGGCTGAGGGCGCGCCGAGCTACACGTGCGATGTCAGCGCCAAGGTAGAAGCACTCGGGCAGGATTTCGGCAGTCAGATGGATGGCGTCTACACGTTCACTGAGATCGGCGGGAAATGGAAGATCACCGGCCGCGTCCAGTAAACGCTCGTTCCTATATCCATCTTCTCACAAGGAACTCAAATGACGGTTGGCACTTTTCTTCTCTTGGTCTTTTTCGCGGGCTGCGCCGCAATCTTCTTGGTGCTTGCTAAGACGGTGAAAACGCGTAGTGACAACGCAACCTTTGACCATGACTTCCAGCGGTTTTATGGCTACAAGAACACGCGCATTGCCGTGTCGACGGCACGCGCCATGATCAAGTTCAAGGCGGGAAGTCGCATCAAGGCATATGCACTGAGCGATGTGCGGTCCTGGGAAAAGCACTGGCACAACTACAATCGCGAGGGCACGCTGACGCTCAATGTCAAAGATATCGATCATCCCGTGTGGACCATCAAGTTCGGCAACGAGACCGAGATGAACAAGTGGTATGAGTTGGTCAGTCAGGCGGTCAACGAAAAATTGAAGCTCTGACCGAGCGACAATTGCGCTAGGCGACTGGGCTTGACGGCGAAGACTTCTCTGCTACGAATCGAAGAACCACAACACTGGATTCGTCATTATGACTTCTGCCGTCCACTCCCTCGCTACGCTCCTCGACCATCAAGAGCATCAACTCCGCCAGACCCATGTCGAAGGCTGGATCGCCCAACAAACCGCGGCTGGCTTTGGCATTGATCAGCACATGACCGACGCCCTCAATGCGTATCTTGATGGCCGCTTCGATCTGCTTGCATTGTTGACAGAGCTT
>NZ_VZPL01000133.1 GCF_008801575.1 Xanthomonas cissicola
ACTGTTCCGTCGCTTGAAAGGCTACCGCCGGATTTTCTCGCGCTTCGAGAAGCTGGATGTCATGTTCCTTGGATTCCTCAGCTTCGTCCTAGTCGTTGATGGGCTTCGGATGTGTTAACAGGCCCTAACGCATTCTGAGGAATCAACATGCAGGACGGTGGGAAGATACCAAAGCGCGGCGCAGATGGGGACCTCGCACGGCTCAAAATACCGCCTCATTCCGTAGAGGCTGAGCAATCCGTTCTGGGCGGCCTCATGCTTGTGCCGGAGACACTCGATGTTGTCAAGGATCTACTTGTAGAGGAAGACTTCTACAGACGAGACCATAGGCTCATCTACAGATCGATTTGCGAACTTGACGAAAAAGGTCAGCCGTACGATGCGGTGACCATGGGCACCTGGTTCGAGGAGCAGGGTCAGCTCGAATTGGTCGGTAACGGTGCTTACATGATCGAGTTAGCCAGCACCGTGCCTTCAGCCGCCAACATCGCGGGCTACGCCAAGATTGTGCGCGATCGTGCCCGCCTTCGTGAACTCATCGAGCACGGGACCGAAATCGTCAATGACGGCTACCACCCTGGCGGCCGGGAGACGGATGAACTCATCGCGATCGCTGAGCAGCGTATTTTCAGCGTGGCCGAAGGTGGGAGGGTGCGTCACACATACACAGACGTGACCACGGGTTTGAAGCGTGTCGTCACAACGCTACAGGAGCGCTACGAGAACGACAGCAGCATTATCGGTATTCCTACTGGTCTTCCTGAGTTCGATGAGATGACCGCCGGGCTGCAGGACACGGATCTAATCATCGTTGCGGCTCGACCTGGCATGGGTAAGTCTACGTTGGCCCAGGGGTTCGCAGAAAGCGCGGCTACGCGCTCGAAGAAAGCAGTTGCAATCTTCTCTATGGAGATGTCCTCAGACCAATGGTTCCTGCGCATGGTGGCAGCCGAAAGTCGCGTCGACGGACAGCGGCTCAAAACCGGCAAGCTGGAGGATGAGGATTGGGCGAAAGTAATGTCTGCCATGAAGAAGCTGCAAGGCCTCAAGCTATTCGTCGACGACTCACCAGCGCTAAGTCCAGATCTGTTGCGGTCAAAGGCACGTCGATTGAAGCGTGAACAGGATATTGGCCTGATCGTCGTCGATTACCTGCAGCTAATGATGGTCCCGGGATCGAAAGAGAATCGCGCGACGGTGGTAGCTGACATTTCTCGAAGTCTGAAAGCGCTAGCCAAGGAGTTGCGAGTTCCGGTGGTAGCACTGTCTCAGCTCAATAGATCCTTGGAAACACGGGCCGACAAGCGTCCCCTCATGGCAGACCTACGCGAGTCAGGCGGCATCGAGCAAGACGCGGACGTAATCGTCTTCATCTACCGGGATGACTACTACAACAAGGATTCCACCGAGAAGGGAATTGCCGAGCTGATCATCGGCAAGCAGCGCAGCGGCCCGACTGGGACCGTACGGGCAAGGTTCTCCGGAGGAATCACCAAGTTCGAGCCGCTGGGGTCGGGGGCGAACGACTTCTAACAGCCATACTCAGGGACGAAAAAGACATCAGGGCGGGCGACCGCCCTGTGTCCTTTAAGGCCGTGCTGAAAAACGCTGGCGGAGGTTGTCCTTCGCGTCCAGCCCTGCGTCGCGGATCTGGCCGAATGCTACCGGGTCAGCTACAGGCTTAGCCTGCGACTTGAGAAACGGTACAGCTAGCTGCTGGCGAAGCTGAGCCAGGGCGGAGCTGAGGGACTGAGGTGTGGCGGTATTTAGGCTCATGCCGAAGTCCTGGTGTATGCGTACAATTTACGTCAGGTTATACATGCTTGTAACGGCCAAACCCCCATGCACTACAGGGGATTTGGCCGATTGTGCGAGTCAGTTGGCAGAAATCAGCGCCCGGACGGTAACGCGCGGGCGCTGATTTAGCAACTAAAGTGTGCGGTCCGTAACGTTTCCGGGGGGGTGAACACGCCTCCTTGGGTCGGTGCGGGCCACTTTCATTGGCATATATGTTAGTATTATACACAGACAGGAGTAGCGCAATGCCCCTCAACCCGAAGCATGAGATCTATATCGTCGGCGTTAATGTCGACCGATACGTCGTGTATCGGGGGAGCAAGTCCAAGGATGCCAACTCTGAGCCCGCAGTCGTAAAGATCTGCCAGGGCGTCTACATGCAGAATGGCCTGGACGCAGAATCAGTGTTCAGTCGGTATGGTCTGCGTATTGCACATTACCTGACACCTTCAGCGACGATCAGCTTCTCCACCGCGTGGCACAAGGCCCCCAAGATGGGACGTGTCTTTGTCACTGGCCAATATCAATATGTGCGTCCCCTGTTCGGGGCCAGCGATCGGTACAACATTGTGCAGTCAGTGGGAAAGGTTGAGCCTGACAATCCCAAGCTGCATACGATAGAAACCTTTCGCGATCCGCTGGGCGAGTTCACGATGCTGTGCGACACGCCTGAATTGACTCTGTTGAACATGATGACCGCCACCAAGCGGCATTCGGAGAAGCACCTCAACAGCGAGGAAATGGATGAGTTGCTTGGCCATCTGATGAAGGAGCACGGCGGCAAGGCAGGCGTAGCATCGGCCCTGGAAGAAGTGGCGGTGATGGCGGAGCGGACGAATGAGCTTCGTCGCCTGATCGGGCTGCTCTATAGTCCGGGCAAAAGTTTTGTATCCAGCTGACTATGGCGAATTGGGTCGACCTGGCCGAGCATGACCTTGTGCTGCTTTGGCGGCCGAAGCCGGGTTGCCCGCATGCACGCCAGATGGTCTTGCAAACGGTGACGTCCGGCGGATGCATACCGCCGGACGTTGTAGAACTGGGCTTCTTGCCAGAAGGAGCGCAATACGTGCGGGATTCAACGGTGCTGCTTCCCGATGAATTTCTGCATATTTTCCCGCGGGCACGGATGATTGATGTTCCGCGTGATTTCTTCCAGCACAAGCCCGGAAGCAACATTGTTCACCTATCCGGAAGGCCCGCACCGGAAGTCGCCGCTCGCGTTTTCAGCCCGCATACCGCTGTAGACGTCGGGCTTATGCGATGGGCATTGACGCCTCTGCCGCGATTCATTCATGAGGCGCGCACGCTGATCGAAGATGGCGCTTCCGTGGTTTCATTCGGCGGGATGGAGAGGTTGACTCGAAAGAGAGGCACATCCGCTTTCCTCAAGTCTCTCATGCACGCGCTAGCGGTTCGTGCCGCGCGCGATGCCGGCGCGCAACTGCCCTTTCAAGTGATGGTCGATTACCCAGATTACGTTTACTTCGGCGGCGCTCGCCGAACTCACGCAGCCTACCGAGCCAACAGTCTCGTCGCGCGTCTGGCAGTCGCAGAGAGATTGAATAAGGGCGCGTGCGCCACGGTGGTCAGCACACACACACAGGGGTGCCCGACTTAGTGTTGCGCATAGAGCAAACGGATCGCCACGCCGAGCTGGTCGTGGCGCAAACATCCGTCGGCGCCGTAGGTATTGCCGGCGTAGCCACCGGTTTCGAAATCACGAGGGGACGACTTCACCTCGCGTGGACCAGCCAGGCGGAGCAGCGTGGATTCGACCCGCTGTTAGCGTCGCTTTTTTTGTCAAGCTTGCTAAGCGGCGGCTACGAAGCCGTCAACGTTCGTTGGGATCGCCCTGTATCCGGTGCGGAAAGGAGCACTGCGGCGGCCTGATCATGGGGAGTTACGCCCAGCAGCATGGGTGGGTGCTGAGCATTTGATTTGGATGTACCTATGCCCCAGTGGATTGACACCCAAGCGGACGGCGTTGCGCTGCTCGCGAGAACTAGCATGAGCGGCGGCAAAGAGCTCGTATTGCGCCGCATTCGCCCCGACACCGTTGTGCCAGATGCTGCCCTAGCCTACGGTTTTGAACCAGAGGGTGAGATTTTCGTCCGGAAAAACACCCGTTTTAGTCTGACGGAGATTCGTCGGATCTTTCCGGCTGCACAGGTTGCGGATATGGCGCTGGAGGACATCGTCTACCGCGTTGCCGCGCCAATAGCCAGGCTGGCCGTGCCGAACCGTCAGTCTTCGGCGCGGGCAGTAGAAGTGGGATCGGATCACCTCCGAATTAACCCATTCAATCCGTTGCAGAAAGCGTGATCGGTAGGTTTCCTTTCAATGTTTCCTCGATCATAGCGCCGGGCTTGGCTCGATTGCTAGCGTCCGCTTGCCCGTGAGGTAGATCGACGCTGGCACCGCTCCTCTGCGTAAACTGGACCGAAGCCATATCACCACCGAGTCAAGGATGAGCCGTCCCTATCTTTCCAGCTCCATCGATCAGCTCGAGGAACTGTTTTCCACATCCCAGAATGCCTCCCCGGTATTGCTCGCCATTGCGACCGAACTAGGGTTTAGAAGAACTGCACGGGCAAAAGAGTTGGAGGTCGAGGTCATGCAGACCTTGGCTCGCTTGAGCCCGGAAGCTGGGCAAGACCATCCTGCACCCCCATCGCAGGCCGAAGGTGCCACTGGCGACCGGGACAGGCTCTGGTCTCCACCTGTGGCTCCGCCTGACTCGTCACATCCCCCCAAAATTTATGCCAATCGCCCCAAGGATGTGCTTGCTGCGTGGTCTGCACTGGAGGTGCTGTCACCGCAGACGTATGACCGCCCTACCGACCTGGCGAAGGGGGACCGAGCCATTGTTTCTATCAGCGATGGCCGCCTGCCTTGGGACAGAGGGCCTGCGAGCTCGCGCCCCAGGCAGAAGATTTATTTCCATATCGTTTTGGCAACCATTCCTGCCGCACCCGCTTTCGCTGCATTGATCGACCGCTTCAAACGACGTCCCCCCACCCTGAGTAGTGGTTTGGTTTAGAGTCCGGGGGTAATGATATCGGTGTTTGCCAGATGTTGGGCATAAGCAGCCGGGGTCATGCCGCCGATCGCCTTCTTGGGTCGGTCCTCGTTGTATTCGCGTCGCCAGCGTTCGATTTCGGTG
>NZ_VZPL01000134.1 GCF_008801575.1 Xanthomonas cissicola
GCAAGGTTGCGCTTTCGACTTCGTGCTTCTGCATTGCTTACACCCTCCTGGAATCGCAGCGGCGACCCAACAGGTCGGCCAGCAGCGTGGGCCGCATCAACGCAATCGCGGTGCAGCGCATCGGTGAGCGCGCCCTTAAGGCATTGATTTCGGTCTCCATCCGGCCGTCGTCGCCTATTCAATTCCGAGCTTGTTCTTCGTGATCTTTGCGGGCGTGATCAACACGCGGCTCATGCAGTCGAGCTTGCTGGCAGGAAACGAGTACGCGACGATCGCATCGCCGATCTGCGCGCCCAAGGTGTAGACGGCATGCTCATTGACGCCGCGCGCGTAGTCCATCACGATGAGCCTCGCATACTGTTTCCGCAGCGATGCCATCGAGACGCAGCTGCCTGTCACTTCGAAGGATGCCGAATCTGCGCGATTGTCCGCGCCCATGACAACCACGGCGTTCGACGCGAACAGCGACGGAGCGATTTGCTTCGACATCTTGCGAGGCTCCTGCCCATTGGTCATGGCAACCGAGTCAGGGCGGGGGGAGACGAGCGTCAGTACGTCTTTTCCATTCCCTGGAAGAGCCAATGCAATTTTTTCCGAGAAAGCCCAGAGCTGCTTTTCAGCGGCGGCGGAGGCGCGCGGTGCGGCTGCGGCAGGCACGAGCGAAGCAGTCGCGAGGACGACCGCGCCAAGGGCGGCGACGAGAGTCTTCATGGTTTATTGCTCCTCTTGCGAAGGGGGATTGAGTTTGTCGTACTCGTTGCCGTAGTAGACCTTGTAGTTCTCACCGGTAGTGGACGTGACATTGGCCTCGCAGAATGCATCACCCACACGTTGCGCCAAATCGGCTCCCCCGGCCGCGATAGTGGACAGCAGCGCCGGAGCGTTCGCCGCGATCAGGCTGATGTCGGCGCCTCCCTGGGAGGTGTCCAGGATCTCGTTGCGCGCCGTGGAGTTGTTGAGCACGGCCCGTCCTTCATTGGTGCAGGCCTTGGCGATGTAGTCCTCCCGTGTGCCGAGCACCCAGCCCTGATCCAGGTATAGGTGGCCCATCTCGTGGCTGACCATGGACACTCTGGAGTACAACCCAGGGATGTCGTTGGAGGCACACGAATAGTTCTGGATGTAGACAGTGCTTCCCGGCTTGTCCAGATAGGTGGCTGGGCCATACACGAAGGGGAACGTGGTGCCGTTGACCTGGCCGGTGAGCGTGCTGGAGGCAAAGATGACGAAGTCCACGCACTCGCCAAGTCCTGTGCTCACGGGCTGCTGCTGTGCGTGGGCCTGAGTGACACACAAGGCTGACATGGCGATGACGGCCGCGCTGAACATCTTCATGTTTCCTCTTTCCTTGGGGCGTGAGCGCTTTCTAAGGCAGGCAAAAGCTTGAATGCAAGCACGGGGCGCCGCAAATTTGACGTGCCTGGCCAGCTTCGTTTTTGACATTACGAATCCTCCGTAAAGCGGGTTAGCAGTGCAGTCAGCTCGGGCATGGAAACGGCCAGCACGTCGGCCGGCACGCCGACGTTCTCGCAAGCGAGAACCAGCTCGTTGAACTCGCCCGTGGTCGCCTTCTTGCGCACCAGAAAAAGCAGCATTGCCAGAAGCGCATGCGCGCCTTTCTGGCTGCGCTCGATCTCGGCCAGACGGCCGACAAGTTCCTGTCGGTCGGCCCATGCTTCCATGCTGTCGCGGCCTGACTCACGGTGGCTGCCACGGTCGAGAGACTTGTCGCGGATGTACTTGGACAGGTGCTTGTAACCGGCTAGCGCGGCCGCTTCCTCGACCCTGCGGCGATCCTCTTCCGAGTACCAAACAGGGATAGATTTACCGCTGCTCATGGGTGTTTTCTCAAGCTATAGAAAATCCTATAGGCATGAACCTAGCAAAAATAAGGCATTCCGGCTACATCCTATAGAGTAGCTATAGTCATCTATGCGGTGTAAATCGCCCGCAAATCCATGTTTGACAAGGCTTTAGCAACCCCGAAGGGGGTGCGTGATGTGTATTGAGATTTGGGCCTGTTAAGGACCGAAATCTCTAGGGGTTAAGGGCGTACAGGTCGCATAGGCCGAAGGCCGTAGGAGCGGCGACGACAGAAAGTAGACGGTTAGTTAACATATAGCGTGCAAACCGGATACGAATAGAGGTCAATAGGGTTACTATAGGTGTACTAATGGAATGCAAACAGAATACATTTAGAGAACACTTTGACGATGGAGGCACATCAATGACGAAGCCAGACGCAAAACAGGCAGTCAGGCAAACGGAACCGACCTCGAAAGCGGCTCAACTGCGAGAAGTCATGCCAGAGATTGAAAAGAAGCTGGCAGCAGGCGTGCAGCTTGGAACGATCCATAAGGCGCTGACCGATGCCGGTTTCGACCTCACGTTTCAGACCCTCAAGACGTACCTGTATCGCTACCGAAAGAAACATCAAGCAAAGACCGAAGGGCAGCAATCGGCCCCGCGGACGGTCGGCATGCCGGCACCACCTCAACCTGGCGAATCCGAATCTGTATCGCACGAAACAGATTCACCGGAAACATCTACGCCGCGCGGACCAATCTCTATGCAGGAGCTTGACCGCCTGATGAAACCCGACCCGGAAGAACAGGCCAAGGATATCGCCCGTTACGAGCGCTTGGCCAAAGAGAAATGGAGAAAGCACAAATGAAAGTCGCCGTCATAAATTTCAGTGGGAATCCAGGTAAGACCACGTTGGTCGATCACCTGCTTGCACCGCGCATGAACGCACCGAAATTCGAGATTGAGACCATCAATGCAGGATCATCAGCCGACAGTGACGCACAGCGTCTCAAGGGAAAGAACTACGGCGGTTTGCAAGAGGATCTAATGACGCTCCACGCAGCCATCGTGGACGTGGGCGCGTCCAACGTCGAGGAGTTCATCAAGCAGATGGGCCAGTTCGACGGGTCCCACGAAGAGTTCGACTACTTCGTTGTGCCCGCCGTCAGTGAGAAAAAGCAGCAGATCGATACGCTGAATACCATCCGGACGCTGGCAGACCTAGGCGTACCGGCGAAGAAAATCCGCGTGGTGTTCAACAAGGTCGAATTGGAGGACGCGAACGACGTGCCGCGCCTCTTTACGATGATCTTCGGCTTCCACGAGGCCGAGAAACGCTTCACACTGCGACCGGAAGCCGTGGTGTTCAAGAACGAGATTTTCGACCGGCTGCGGACGCTGAAAAAGACTGTCTCGGAAATCGTGGCCGATGAAACGGACTATCGGGCAAGGCTTCGTGAAGCCAAGGACGAGGACGCCAAGGCGCACGCGGTCAGCATGATCTCGGCGCAGCGGCTCGCCAAGTCGGCTAACAAGAACCTCGATGACGTCTACAAAGCGTTGTTCAAGTGATGAGGGGACGTCATGGGGATGATACGCCCAGGATTTCTTAGACATCTCAAGGCCATGGAAAATGGCTGATTCGGAGGTGTCCATGAGCAGTAAGCGGTATACGGATGAGTTCAAGATCGAGGCGGTCCGGCAAGTGACCGATCGTGGGTTCAAGGTGGCAGAGGTCTTCAGGGCGCCATAAAGGGAAATCCGGAAATCGTAGCCTTCGACCGGAACGGTGGTCAGGTTGTCGTGGAAGCCGGAAAGGCGCAGGGCCAAATCATGCGTTAGGCCTTTGAGACTCCAAGCCTTCACAAGCTTGGTGCTCTTGGAAATGTCGCGGTCCTGCTTGCGCTTGTCGGCCTCGATGCGCTTGATGCGACGGGCGCGCACGTCGGGCTGCTCTTTGTACTTGGCCAGCCGCAGGGCGCCAGCGGCGCGGCGGGTCCAGTATTCCGACGTATTCGAGGGGAGGCAGGGATTTGTGTAAAAAACAGCCAAAAGTGGGCTAACTCGCTGTCAGTAAAGGTTACTTACACCAATCCCTGCCGACGCTCAGGTAGTCACCGACTGAGCCTCACTGAGGCAATAGCTCCATCAACCATGCGAGCTCCTCTTCGTTGAATGCCGGGAAATCATCCGCTGCCCCTGCGAAGGGGTCCTCATCTTGTTCCCGCATCACGGTGCTGGACGCTGCCAGGTCGGCAGCCGTGGGCGTACCAGGATCCGGGAGGCCGCCCCCGATACTGGTACGCGGGCGTTTTACCCTCCAACTGAGGGGCAAATGCAGCGCATCGCGCTGTTCGGGAACGCGCACCTCGAACGATTGCTGTGCGGAGGGACCGGTGACAGCACGATCCGATCGGGACCGTTTACGGCTGCTTGCCCGCGTCTGATCTCCCTCGTGCATTGGGCTAGGCGCATCAAGGTCACGCTCCAGCGAATCGGCGAATGCATGCAAAGACGCCTGATCCGGCGTTTGAGTTGAAGTAGGGGACGGTTTGGCCCTTTTCATCCCTGATGCCTGGAGGATACGGTCCCAACGCTGCGAGGCTGGGGGGAGCGTTCCACTGCGGGCTTCGAGTTCGGTGACGCCCACTCTGCGAAAGAGCTGTAACAACCCGTGCCTGCTCATCCCGAACTGCGTCATGGCGTCATCAAATGCTTGCGCTGGGTGGGAGTGGCACTGGAAAAAACCCAGCACGCGAACCACTTGCGCGTGGTCGGCAACGCGATGGGATGTGCGTTCGGGAATACGGCGATTGGTTCTTTTGATCAAGGCCGGCGCGTGCGGCAATCCCTTTTTCACTGCATCCAGCGCAGGACGTCCGCCGAGGCAGGCCAAGGCGACGAGGTGGTCGTTGGTCAACGCGGCCAACGCCGGATCAGGGCGAGATAACTGGGCAACAATGCTCTCCAGCGCCGGCCTGCCGCCGCCATTGCTGGCGATGGCCACCACCTGCTCCGGGGTCAGGCCATGGGCCTGGCACAGCACCGGCAACAGCCGCTGCACCGTCTCCAGCGCCTGCTTGCCACCGCCATTGCTGGCGATGGCCACCACCTGCTCCGGGGTCAGGCCATGGGCCTGGCAC
>NZ_VZPL01000135.1 GCF_008801575.1 Xanthomonas cissicola
CGGCCTGGCCAAAAACACCGCACACGTGCTGACCTTGTTTGCGCTCTCCAATCTGTGGATGAAGCGAAAGCAGTTGCTGCCGGCTATGGGGAGCGTGCGCCTGTAAACCAGGAAATTCCCACGGAAAGCGCCAGAAATGGCGAAATTCCAAAGATTCAAACGCCACTCTTCGGAACGACGCGACATCCCGCACTCTCAGGCCTCGTTATTCAGACCTTCCCTAGCGTGAGGTTGCGCAGACCTTGCATCCGCCCCAGGTCTGCGGGCAGCTCGTCCAACGGGGTCATCATCAATTGAAGGGTTCTTAGATTGGACAGACGCGTCAACGAAGGTGGCAGCTTTTTCAGGCCCGGCGCGCCAACGACTTGCAGATGGCGGAGCTGGCGCAGCTGTCCCAGGCTGCCCGGCAGCGACTGAAGCCCGGTATGTAACAGCGTCAATTTCTGTAGCGCGTCGAGCCGGCCGACCGCATCAGGCAGCGTCGTGGCAGGAAGGCCGTGGTCGAGGACAAGCTCGGTGCTTCGGCGGGTCGCTGCACGGCGGATCGTGTCTGCCGCGCGTTGCAGCACCTCCCGCGACGTATCTCTCTGCCCGTCGTACAGGTTGTAGCCCGTTCGAACCCCCTCTGCCAACGGTAGGCTTTGCGCAAGCCAATCGTCGATGTCGTGCTCGATGCTGCGCGGTGGCGCAGAAGAGGCTCCCGCGAGTGCAGCCGGCTGGCCCGACGGACGCAGAGGTGATCGGAAAGACTCTTTTGCCCCGCGTTTCTAGGCGCCGACGTGTCTGCCGCCGCCGCGCTTTCGCGCCGCCGTGGCCGCGCGAGCAGAGGGCTCAGCAAGCCCTCTGCGGCCGAAGGCTGATGTGAAGGCCTGTCTTCAGCCGGTGCTTGATCGGCAGTGTCCGTTCGCGGACGCGAGCGCAGTAAGCGATTTATATTGAACATGGAGGTATCTCCTGCGTAGTCGGCTGGCTGCAGCGTTTGCGGAATGCAGGCTACTGCGATGCGACTGTCATCACTGCACCAAAGCGAAGAGGTTGTATCGCCTGGCGAATCAGACGCTTGTGTCCAAGGGCGCAGCCGTGCTGCGTATCTGCTCACCGAAAGCGGTGAATGGTTCGAGGTTCGATTTAATCGGTTTTCAGCGTGAAACACACGATGGCAACAGGAGACCGATCAGGTGGTGCGCCACATCGTTCGCGACTCAGGATGCACGCGCGTCGACCGTCTTCATTGCAAGGATGTTGATGCTCCCGGGACAGCCTCCGGCATCCCGTCGCTTAATCGCCCGCAGGCACATTACGGCTGCAGCGGCGCCGGAACGTGCCTCCAGGCACCTAGAGGCACGTTCATACGAAGGTTGCCAAGCGAACCGCAACGCACCATCGCAGCGCGACCCCGCAGCACGTCGTGGCGGATCGACCGGCGTTGCCGCAACGCCCACGTTCACGAGCACCAACGCCGGCTGCAGGACGTCTAACGCAAATGTCGCTGTGGCATGCGCGTTATCTACGACGCACTCTGATATTCCTCAGGTTCTGTCGCAGGTCTCCCTCGAAATTGTTGGCAACGTTCGTGGGAACAATCTGCTTACCCATCGGGATGCCGCCGGCGTTTTCCATCTTCTGGTGGATCTCCCCGTCTTTCTGCTTGTCCAGTTGATATTCTTCGTAATGCAAACCCGCCAAGACGGGCATCTTGAGAATTTCAACCGATTTACTGATAGCGGTGCCGCCGACATAGCCTTTTGCGAACTCCGCGGCGCTCTGCCGTTCGGCCGCCGTTTTACCCGCACCTTTGGCCACGCCCTTGGCAGTTCCCTTGGCCGCACCCTCAGCTGTTTCCTTGGCCGCGGCTTCGGCGACTCCCTTGGCGACCGCCTTGGCTCCGATTCTGGCCGTGGGTCCGCCGACTGCTCCAACCACTGCTCCGGCTATATTGATGCCGGCCAGCTTCAAGGCAAGCGACATGTCGCCACCTTGAATTGCGGTGTCGACCACCTGCGCCGCCTGCGCCTCGCTTTCCAATGCAATCGACGCCGCATCGGTAATTTCGCCGATGATGGGAATCCCATTCAATGCGCTGAGGCCAACGGACATCCAGTCCAGGATCTTGCTGTCCCACTTGAGGAACTCGTGCAAGCCCTCCTGGAACACGCCGACGTCTTTTTTGGGCTTCTTGATCGCGGGCGGATCGTCCTTGCCCATCAGCATGTCCGAGACGGCCTTTTGCTGCTCGGCCGAGCTGGCATCGTGCGTGACCGGCTTGTCCACGGTCTTGTTGGCTGCGCTCATGTTGTCGTAGAACCGCCGGAAATCGTCCTGGCTGATCTTGCCCGAGTCGACGACATGACCACCCCCGAAGAAGCGATGTGGCTTCTTGTAGCCGGTGATCGAGTTGTTCAACAACCCGAACAGCAACGGATCGTTCAACAACTGCGTCGCGGCCTCTTTCACCGCGGGGTCGGCCTTGTCGTCCTTGGAAATGGAGTCGAGCTTGTCGCGGGTCACTTCCTTGCCATCGCCGTAAAAAGCGTCTTGATGACTGTTGATGGTGTCCAGCGTCTTCTGCTCGTCCGCCGTCAGGTGAATCTCGGAGCTGGCTTTCTGCAGGAAGTCCGGTTTGCTCATCGAGCCGGAGTCTCCTGCCAGCGCTTTCCACTGGTCGGGATGATCACGAAAATACTGTGCGGCAGCGATGACCTGCGGCGGACATTTCTTGGTGCTGCTTTCGCCGTCCACCAGAGACTTGAAGGTATCCTGATTCAGATCGTCCGGCAGATAGTCCGAATAGCGGTACAGCTCACGCATGGCATCGCTCTCGTTCATTACCGACGCCTTGGTCTTGTCCGGGCTGTCCGAGGCCACGTAGTTCTGTGTGTAGCTCTTTGCTTGCTTGTCGGCGTACTCGGCGACCTGCGCATGGTGCGAGACGAACTTGCCGAGATCGCCGTCTTTGATCTTGCCGCCGCACTTGCCATCACCTTGCGAGCCGATCGCGAAGAACAGCCGCGGGTCCGACTGCAAGTCGGTCAATGCCTTCTTCAGATCCGGTGGTGTCGACGGGTCGTTGATCTTTGCATCCAGATCGGACCACTTGAGTGGGCACTGATCCTTATGGCGATTGAGCGTACTGACGATTTCCAGCTCATTCTGGGTGAGCGTTCCACCATCCCAGGTGACCGATGAGCCATCGACGGCGGGAGGTGGCGTCGATCCCTTGATGTCCTTGGGGTTCAACTGGTCGTTCTTCCCGCCCATCGCCTTGACCTGCGGATGCGAATCGGAGAAATCCCAGAGATCCTGCGCCTTGATCTTGCCGCCGCACTTGCCGTCTCCCTGCGAACCGATCGCAAAGAACAAGCGCGGGTCCTGCTTCAGTCCCTGCAATGCGGCCTTCAGGTCGGCGGGCGTGGAAGGGTCGTTGATCTTGTCATCGAGATTCTTGTATTCGAGCGGCATCTGATCCTTGTGGGCATTCAAGGTCGAAACGATCTGCAGCTCCGATGGTGTGAGCGTGCCACCGTTCCAGGTGACCGTTGAGCCCTCCAACGCTGGTGGCGCGTCCTTACCCTTGATGTCCTTGGGATCGAAGTCGTAGCCCAGCGATGGCCACGAGGTGCGCTTCTCGATCGGCTGGTTGGCTTGATCGTCCGATGCAGAAGACGGGGTGCTGGCATCGCCGCTTGGCGCGCTTGTTGGTGCATCGGCTGACCCATTGCCTGATGTACTCGTTGGCGCGTTGGTTTGGAGGGCTGCCAGCAGCTGGTAGATCAGCAGAAAGATGTCGTCCATCGTCGACGGCAGATCGGAGTCATCCTTGGACGAATCCGACCCCAACAGCTCCGACGAATCGGACTCGTTTAGAGGAGTGCCCAGCAATTGGCTGGGGTTGCTCCCGGTAGAAAGTGTATTGAGCGACATATGGGCGGCCTCGCAATGGCAGAATTGGCAGAAGCACCTGCGTATAAGCTTTCTCTTATACGGCCGCACGGGTGCGCCCATGCGGTGTAGCCGTATGTTGCCAATCTGCGCGATGGGCACCTTGGTCGACGAACTATTTTGGCGAAAAAAGCGCAAAAATCGGTGCGTCGATGCCCTATTCAGGGGCTGCTCGTTCGCGCGCAGCTGCCCGACAGACGAGTGCTCCTGCTGTGGCCTGTCCCATCATGACTATCGGGTTGATACGGCGTTGCAAACCGATGAGTGCCAAGAATGCATGTCATGAGGATTGTCCGGATTATTCGGCTGCTCCAGATGGAATTTGCACTGATTATGATGATGGAGACCGCTGAAATTGAAGTTGATGATGTGCGCAGATAGTTAGTATTTGTGTCATGCGTTGTGTGCATGTAGGCCGCCAGGGTGCGAGACCTCCCTGCGTCGCCTGTATGTGCAGCCAGAGGGCCGGATGATTCACCGGATCAAGGTCGCTCTTGTCCCGCCGATGTCCGCTCTAAAAGTGTGGCGCAGGTTTTGGTCGGCCAATTTGCGGTGACCCAACTTCGTGTACAGCGCTGGTGGTTCGCTGTGCTTCGCTCGGGCGCGAAGTGCGGCGCAAGCCAATCTGGCGCACGCAATTGGTGCATTGGCACTACCTGTTGGTGCATGAATGCGGTATCGAAAATGCCCTCATGGAGTATCTCTTATGTTGGAATCGCATAATCGGAAATCAGCGAATACCGCGTTTCTTATCGGCCTGAGCGCATGTCTCCGATTGCCGGGCAAGCTTGCGCAGCGGCTCGGCGAAGGCGAAACCATTCTGGGGCCGGCCGGCATGCTGTCGTAAGCTCCCCCGATCCGCAGACACCGCATAAGTAGATCTTTCTGGCATCGTTCCCAAGTCAGGAGGTTCCATGCGCACATCGAAGTTCACCGAGACACAGATCATCGCCACGCTGAAGCAGGCCG
>NZ_VZPL01000136.1 GCF_008801575.1 Xanthomonas cissicola
GCTGCGCTGGATCGCCTTTTTGCGTGCCTGGTTGCAGGTGGTGCGGGAGCGTTCCTCAACGTGCTCAAGCACTATGCGGCTCGCAAACATGGCAATGGAGGTTTGACAGGGGTTTTTCAGGGACGACTAGCCTAAGGTGCTGCCGATCAGCGGATAAGGCAAACCAGAACCGAAGCCCAGGAACAAAAATCCAGTCCAGGCCTTGGTCGACCTTGATGTCACTTCGTGCATAGGTTGCAACTGCCTTGTCGCTTCGGTTCGTCCATTCGTATCAAGGAAGCAACGTGTCTTCCTCAGCTATCTTTGCGAAGTCTGTGAGTCTTGGTTCCCAGCATAGCGCCCGCCTTATCTCGCACCAAGCGATGCGCTTGCTTGAAGTGTGGTCGCACGCGGTCCCGAAGTGCCTTCGCCAGGCGTCGGTGATGCCCTGGCATAGCCACGAAATCCAAGATCCAGAGTTGATCACCTTCGTTCCAGTCGCTAATTGGCAAGAACGGCGGATCTTGCACAACCAAATGACTGGCGGTTTCAGGCGTCAGATAAGCCCATAAGGCGTAGCCGGTCCAGACCCCGTCTTCGTCTTCGATCGTGACGAGCTGGCCTAGGCGAATTGCAGGCCATAGCCACACATAAGCCGCTGCGATACTGAACTTCTTGCGGTCAGTCTTGAACAGGAGT
Organism: Xanthomonas cissicola; assembly: GCF_008801575.1. Classification (GTDB taxonomy): domain Bacteria; phylum Pseudomonadota; class Gammaproteobacteria; order Xanthomonadales; family Xanthomonadaceae; genus Xanthomonas; species Xanthomonas cissicola. Next base: position 679 of record NZ_VZPL01000136.1, read on the forward strand.
TGCATTGCCAGGCCAAGTGCCTGCGCATCAACGGCATTAGGTTGCATGGGCGGTGGTTGAGCTCAATGTCTGCGCTGCAACTGCAGCGTCCGGGAAGGTGAGCAGTGCGGTAGGGATTGATGCACGCCCGTTCAAGCTTAGACCTACCAGGTAGCTGGTGGGTTCGCAGTCGACACGCGCGACGGTTCTATGGCCAGAATTGGTGATGCCGAGTTTCTCATCTGCGACTTCGGCGCCGAAAAGCAGTGTTCCGCCATGCACGCGTGGTCCCTCCAGCTGGACTGTATAGGCCATACGATGCGTATCAAAGAAATACAAAGCGGTGGACACGTGATCGCTTGCGTAGCCCAAGACAAGCCAGTGTGGTGGTAAGCCTTTCCAAACACGGCGCGAGACCGCGACCTCGGTTGCGATAAAGGCCGAGACCCGCTCGGGTCCCGACGACCGATCGACAAGGATCGACCGCACCAGCTTGATCGCCCGGCGCTTAGAGACGCGATAGGAAAGGCGTGGTCGTGGTCTCAGCCAGCGGTTGGCGGCACAAAGATGGAGAGCTGCATTCGGAAGTGCGTGCAGGAGCGAGTTGATCTCCTCGCCTGTCTGAGAGCCCTGGGTTGCTTTGCCTTTGATGTGGTCAGAGAGCCAATCGTGGCGCTCGCCGTGCTTTGTGGGCTGATCGAACGCATAGTCAATGCGCTGTTGCTCGCGGTAGTAGCGCGCAATGAGCGCTTTGAAATGCAACGCCTCTGGGCTTGACTGAGGCAAGGCACACGCTTCTGCACAGTGATGGAGAAACGCAGCTTCCATGTGATGCTCGATCTGGATAAGCAGCTGATCGATGTTGGCGATTGCCTTGTCAAAGCGGGAATACTTCTTGAAGAAATAGGCAAGCGAGGGAAGCGAGTGGCGAACATCACGCATCTCATCGCCGAAAAAGTGACGATGCCCATCAGTGCCACGCTTCCAGGTGGGAATTGCGCGGAAGCCGCCGAAATCCAGAAACTGCGCATTCGAAGTGATGTTGTCGCTTGTCGGGCGTCCGGTCCAGAGGCGATGCGCGCGACTTGCGGCAATCTGCTCGGCAAGGCGGAGGTAGAGCGCAGACAAGTCAACGCCTAGGTCATTGGGATTGTCGGCATCGCGCTGCGTGTGTTCGTCGGCAAAGTGGATGGCATCTTTGACTCGCAGGCTATCTTGAAATTGATCGCTGTTTGCACTGCCTGATGTCCCGAAATACAGGCTGCGCTCGAAATGCGCCAAGCGCAGGAAAGCAGGCCTGATCAGAATGGCGCACCGCTCCGGCTCGTCGGCATCGGTGCGCGCCAGGGAGAAGCCGGCATCGATGATGGCAACGATGGGGACTGCCCCGTGGGGCAGTTCTGCGTTGAGGATCTCGCTGGCGACTGCCTCGCGAATGGCATCGTAAAGATAGAGACAGCCATGGGAGTGTGACCAATCATGGGCCTCGGAGACCAGTGGCGTGGGGCCGGTTCCTTTGGCGATGAGCATGCCATCGGAGCCACAGCGGCCACTCCCCCCGTGGATCGCCCCACCGCTCCCACCATAGCGATCAGCGCCCAGTGTCTGTCCGCCGAAGGTGGCGGCAACGCAGTGGGCTTCGATAGAGGTCACGGCAAAGCGCTCAAGCAAGGACGCTGAGATGCGGGCCCGAGTTGGCGCGTCGTGGATGGCTATGCCTAAGTCGTGAAACCAGCGCTCATTGAGCCAGAGCAAAGAAGCATCCGGCAGTCTTCCCACTGGAAAGGGCACGAGCATTGAGGCGCTCACGCTGGCAAGGCTCAACAGGGTGGGGTCGTTCTTGTCATCCATGTCCCAGTAGTCATTGGGCATTTCGCTTCCTTGTTTCCGCAGCTATTGCGACTTAGCGTTCGATCGGCGTTGGTGATGCTACCAACCTGACGGCAATTCGTCTTGCTGCTGCTTGGATTTCCCGAGGCCACGGGACATCACTTCTGCATGGACAGTCAGCATAAAAACGACACGTGGCGTGAGGGCGTAATCAGGCTCGTACAGGTCTTATTCATTCTTTGGTATAACTAATATTTATATGCAAAAAGAGCAATGGTTGATCCAACTGTGGCAAAGAAAATTCAAAGAAAAATTAGAGAGCAAGAGCGCACTTATGGTTTCTGCTTTGCAGAAACCGTGCGCCAACGCTGCGGGTCGGTGCGGTGGCTTCGCCACCTCGTTGCCTATGCTCCGCTAGGCAACACAGCCACTTCAAAACCTCGTGACCGAGGTCTCTGTGCTGTCGAGTTCGCTTTTCTCTCGACGGGCGATGCTCTGCCGCTTCTATGTGTGCTCCACAAACAGGAGTTTCACAAATGGCGATTTATCACGCAACAATGAAGTCTTTCAGTCGAGGCAACGGCGACTCTTCGGTCGCAGCAGCTGCTTACCGCGCAGGGTTTGATCTGCTCGATATGAGCACAGGGCTTGGCCACAATTATTCCCACCGAGGCGGTGTCGATTTCCATCAGATGCTTGCGCCGAAAGGAGCGCCCGAGTGGTGCTTTGATGCACAGTATTTTTGGAACGCGAACGAAGCGGCCGAGACGCGCAAGAACGCACGCGTTTGCCGAGAAGTCGAGGTGTCGCTTCCGCATCAACTCGATCCACACCAACGGAGAGCGCTCGCTTTAGCGCTTGGCCAATTGCTGGTCAATCGGTTCAAAGTCGCCGTATTGGTCGCTGTGCACACACCAAGCAAATATGGTGATCAGCGCAATCATCATGTGCATTTGCTGATGTCAGCCAGGCAGGTCGGACCGGGAGGACTAGGGGAGCGCGCCTGCGCTGAGTTTGATGCGCGACAAGGCGGCGGCACACGAGCGCTGCGGCAAATCCGCAAAGACATTGCAATGGTCATCAATGCGCACTTGAAAAATGCGGGCGCCCCGGCTCGGGTAGATCATCGCAGTCTCCGAGCACAAGCATACGAAGCCGCGCGTAATGGAGAGTTTGAACGCGCCCGCGAACTCACGCGCCGGCCTGGCAAGCACTTGGGCAAAGCCAAAGTGGCGGTGATGCGCAAAACGAAGTTCACAGCAGAAGTGAGAGGGGCAGGTGGGCGAGAAGCAGCACTGGCGCTTTCAAAGCTTGTCGCTGAGCACATGAAAAAAAGCGGTGGTCTCGTGCACGAGGTGCCACCGTCTCATAGCCATGCGACAGCACTTCGGGATCGGGCCAATGCACAGGCTTCTGGATTGGACGGACGCACAGCGGTTGGGCAGACACGATTGTCAGGCGCAGAGCGGGTGCGGCAGATCAAAGAGCGCTTGGCGCGTGCGCCAGCGCCTCGCCCGGGTCTCTACACGCCTTACAGCGGTCAAACCCGACATCTTAGTCGCGTGACGCGTTTGGCTCGTTCCTCGGGCCGACAAGACGCTGAGTTGCTCAATGCGCAGGCGCAGTTGATCGAAGATTGGCTCGAGGCCCAGCGAGAGGTGGCTCAGCAGTCTCTCGAAGTATTGCGGCAGATCCCGGGTATCCAGATTGAACCCGAGTTCCAGCGGGCGCACTCCACACTCGTTTGCCGGCGAGTGGATAGCTACGCCACCAAGCCATTTCTCTTTGAAGACACCGAGATGCTTGCTCGCTCAATCAGCAAGTATGCCCATACGCTGGTGCGACCCTACAAAGCGCGCATGGCCGTGCTAGATGCGCAAGCCAAGCTCTATGAGCAAGAATACGATCCCGATACAAAAGTGGTGGCCAGAGCACAGCGGCGCTTGGCGCGAACGAAGAGGCATGTCTCCTCGCGCATCCAAGCGATCCAGCAGGGGCGGATCAAGCGGGCTCGAAAAGCGATGGTGGAGACGGCTGAGGCCTTGGAGAAGAACTTTGCCCCACAGCCGATCGAGGTGCTGACGCCTGAGGCAACGGTTGGGGATTTGCCTTTGCCTGATGGCGAGGCTGGGGTAGCGCATTGGGAGTTGAAGTTCCGGCCGACGTCCCCCCACCCTGAGTAGTGGTTTGGTTTAGAGTCCGGGGGTAATGATATCGGTGTTTGCCAGATGTTGGGCATAAGCAGCCGGGGTCATGCCGCCGATCGCCTTCTTGGGTCGGTCCTCGTTGTATTCGCGTCGCCAGCGTTCGATTTCGGTG
>NZ_VZPL01000137.1 GCF_008801575.1 Xanthomonas cissicola
ATCTCGCGCCGGGTCTGCTTGCGCTTGCCCAGGCCCTCAGCGTCACCGAACGTCAGCTGCATAGATGATCCTCTACATGATGAGGCGGGTAGTGTCGCGTATCTGTGGTGCGTTGTTCAGAGCTTCCCTAAATAGACTGCTGGCGCAAACAGCACAAGTGAAAAGGGCAAGCGATATAGCGCCTTTTGCCAATCAACGGTGTAACCACCTACCACTTGGCCGACATGCCAGAGTTCAGGCAGAAAAAGTACTAATGCTGCTACAGCCATCAGACTGATCGCGAGTCGTCGGTAGGTGTTGGCGCTAGTCTTCTCTTCGTTGGCATACGTGGCGTATGCACCAGCTTGCGCCGTGTTGACGACTGACCCAAGCACCTTGCCTGCCTGCTCTTCATAGTTGGTCAGAACAGCGAGCCCCGCGGTGTACTTTCTCGCGAGGTCGGAAAATGTGTCATCTGCTTTGGCATGCTGTGTTCCCTGCCATTGGTCGTAACGTTCAGCGCGCGACGCTTCGCTCTGAGTGAACGTTTGCGTGAAGCTCGACATTTGGTTTTGGAACTGGCTTTCGAGAATAGTCATGCGCTCGATGAGCTTATCTATAGCGAGGTTCGCCTCCACGGAACGAGTGTCGACCTTCTCGACTACCTTATTTAGCTCTTCGAGCTGGGTAGAAGCGTTGCGGTGCCACTCCGTCACATACTTACCAAGCGACGCTGCTGCAGCGACAACAGCTGGTGCGCTAGCAGAAGGCACCGTTGACGCATATCGCTGGACATAGTTGGCAAGCGCGTCGATCTGTGCATTAGCGTTGCGGAGGTGGCCTACATTGCCGCTACTGAGAAATGTCTGCACCTCTCCCAGCGCCGCTTGCGCGGAAGCCTGCATGCTGCCAAGCACTTCGAGGTTCCCGAGTTCTGGGTCGATTGCTGCCAACGTGGAGTCCAGTTGCGCGACAACCTTCACTATTCGGGCAAGCTCTTCAGCGTCGTCCAGCGGCGCACCGTCGGGAAGACTAGCGCTAGCCACGGTACTTGTAAGCGATTGCCAGGATCCGTGGAAGGGATGGTTAATGTACTGATCGGTCCAGCGTGACATCGCACATTCCCTCGTGTCTGTTTGGCGCCCATAGTATGGCGGCATTTTACGGAAGTAGGATTCCTAGGGAAGGTCTGAACAACGAGGCCTGAGAGGGCGGGATGTCGCATGGTTCCGAAGAATGGCCTTTGGATCTTCGGAATTTCGCCATTTCTGGCGCATTCCGTGGAATTGCCCGGTTTACAGGCGCATGCTCCCCATAGCGTGCAGTAACTGCCTTCGCTTCATCCACAGGTTTGACAGCGCAATCAAGGTCGGCACTTGTGCTGTGCTCTTGGCCAGCCCACGATAGCGGACCTTGGTGTAGCCGAGCTGGCGCTTGATCACCCGGAATGGATGCTCATTTCGCGCGCACGTTGGCCTTGAAGTGTTCCCAGTGCTGTTCCCGAGTACGCTTGCGTTTGTTGCCGATGCCTTGGATCGTGGAGGGCTGGCGGTAATGAAGAATGCAGCTTCGCAGTCCAGTAGTTCGTTGCGTTTGCCCGCGCCGGTGTAGTCGCTGTCGCCGAACACGCTTTCGTCTTTGCCATGTAGCAAGGTGTGCGTCACCGGAACATCGGCGACATTGGCCGCTGTGCAATGGACATCGTGCACCAGCCCGGAAAACTCATCCACGCCGATGTACGCCTTCATCCTGAAATACCACTGATTGCCTTTTCTGGTCTGATACATCTCAGGGTTGCGCGCGTGATCGGCGTTCTTGGTCGAGCCGGGCGCGGCGGTCAGCGTCGCATCGACAATCGTGCCGGCCCGCAGGCTCTAGCCCTTGCGAGCCAGATACGCGTTGACCGTTTCCAGCATCCGTGCGGCAAGACCATGGGTCTCCAGCAAGTGTCGAAAGCAGGGGGGAGGCGTGGTCTCGTCGGGAACGTCGTCCAAGCCGCCGAGCTGGGCAAAACGCCGCAATGTCGGTATCTCTGCAGCGCCTCTTCCATCGCCGAATCGCTCAACGCATACCACTGCTGCAGCAAATGAATCCGCAACATCGTCGCCAGAGCGTATGGCTGCCGACCTGGCCGCCCATACGCCGGATAGTGTGGCGTGACAGCCCGAGCAGTTGCTGCCACGGAACCACCTGCTCCATCTCGGCCAGAAAAATTTCGCGGCGGGTCTGCTTGCGCTTGCCCAGGCCCTCAGCGTCACCGAACGTCAGTGCATGGATGAATCCTCCACATGAGGCGGGTAGTGTCGCGTATCTGTGGTGTGTTGTTCAGAGCTTCCCTAGATCGACTTATCCTTACTCACTGAGGAGTTAGTTTGGGTAGTGCGAGATGAGATAGTTGGGGCAGTGGTGTCGGGGCCGATGACTGATCTCGAGTAGAGGTTGGAATTGTCCAAAGCAACACGGTCCGTACTTCGCCTGCTGTCAGGCCTCACTGGAGAGAGGCTGCGGATACTGAAAGTATGGACAGTGGCAATCTAGCGGATAGGTGTAAAACTCCGTCGAGCTGCAAGAAGGGCAACATCTTTAGGATTAACCGTGCGCTGCAGGTTCTGGAGCACCTTGCGTTGGGTTTCCGGCGTCCAGAAGATTCGCAGATGCTGTCGTGCTCGGGTGATGGCCGTGTAGAAAATGCTGTGAGTCAAGTTTTCTTCGTTGGTGTCGGTCACCACGACCTTCACCGAGTCGTATTCTAGCCCTTGGGCTTTGTGTATGGAGACCGCATAGGTGACTTGAAAGGGCACTACGTTGTTCGGCTCATCGTCATCATCGTCGCTGGTGTCGCAGTCTGTCACAAAAAACCGCACGGTAGAATCGGCTACCCATTCCAGCTCGGTCCCCGCCACGTCGAAGGCATCGAGCGGACGCTCGATCTGTACGTCAAAGCGTAGTGACTCTAGTCCCTGTTGTATTTCCACAATGCGCCCCTTGAGATTGTTGTAGAGGATTGGGCGAAATCGCTCGGACTCATTGAAAAGAATTGGATCTCCCACTTTATATGTAGCTTCGCGCCATATCACACCAGGATTGGGGTTGGCGCCCTGTAGGAAGCGATTGACATTATTGATTCCATACAGCCCGTCGTAGTTCAGGCACAAGATGATCTCATCATTGCCCGCGCGCTCGAACAGCCTCTTGTCAAGAACGGTTGAGTAGCCGTTCTTCGCTATTACCTCGTCAATGTCGTCCTCAATATTTCGAACCTTGTCCCATAGTCGCAAAAGAGCCTGGCTCTTCGTTCGGAACGGCGTGGTGAGTTCGAAAATAGCGCTCCGGGGCAGAAACGAGCGGATGATGGAAAACCAGTTTCCGAATTGAATCGACTCGATTTGATACACGTCGCCAACTAGTACAAGCAGCTTGAAAGAGGTCTTCCTGAGCACCTTTAACAGATCAGCGTTGCTAACTGTGCTGCACTCGTCGACAACCAGTAGATCGTATTCGGGATCTGAGCGGTTCCGATAAATGTGTTGGCTGATCGTTCGGAACGTCGCATGCTGAGCGCGCACTTTGCGCTTGAGGTTGTCAATGGCGGGGTTGGTATGAGCCAGGAATAGCTTGGTTTTTTCGTTAAAATAGTTGGCAATGTGGTCAACCATGGTCGATTTCCCGGTGCCAGCGGCGCCATAGACCAAGGCAACTTTTGAGTCGGCAAACAAGCGCTCGAGTGCGTCCTTCTTGACCGGGTCGTCGACTTGCGGAGGTGCTTGCTGCAACCACTTCTTAACCGCCAGACTGTAGCCCGCTATTCCCTCGATCGCGATTCTCTGCAATTCTTCAACAATAGACGCTGTTTCATCTTCATAACCGCGGATGAAGATGTGGTTCTTGTCTTTTTCGAGAAGCCGGTGCGTATGTTTGTAATAAAGCTTGGAATTAAAATTGGCGATCAGTTCCGTTGTGTCTCCGAAGGAACTCAGATCCTCGGCTGGCGTGTAGAGCATACCGTGCTGTTCGACGTTGATGTGTAGTCTGCGCGCAAGCATTTCGTGCCGTCGATCGGCGATCTCCAACGCGTCGACAAGATCCGAGAACCGAGGGTTGTGATCGCGAAGAGATGTGCAAAGAGGCATGGTCTCAAAGGGAATACAGCCGAACTCTACGTTCAAGTTGGATAGCCGCGAGCACGGTTCGGTCGAGTACTGTGCACGGATCACCGAGTTGCGGAGTCGCAGCATCAAATAACGCAGAAGGTTGTGACCCGGTAGGCGTCCGCGGATGATGCGGCGCCCTTCGTCTAGGATAGGGAAGATTGCAAGACGGGTGTCGGCGGTCCGTGGTACGAATCGAGCTGCCCGATATGCTTCCTCAGACATTTCCATAAGGTCTAGCAGGCTACCAGAGGTTACAGTTAACCACTGATTGAGGTGGCGGAACTCAGCGGTGGTGCCTAGCACCTGATTTCGTATGCCCAGCACCTTTCCGAAGTTGGCTAGGGCCTGTTAACACTAATGGCCCGAGCGATTAAACTATTGGGCATGGAGATCACGCCAGCACAATTTTCTCTGATCGAACACTGCCTGCCGGCGCAGCGCGGCAATGTCAGCATGACCAACCTGCAAGTGGTCAACGCCATCCTTTACGTTGCCGAGCATGGCTGCAAATGGCGCGGCCTACCCAAGCGCTTTGGCAACTGGCATACGGTCTACACACGCATGAACCGTT
>NZ_VZPL01000138.1 GCF_008801575.1 Xanthomonas cissicola
CAGCAGATAGGACTGCCGCAGCTTGAGCGCGTAGGCAACGATTTCAAGACCATGGTCGAGCATGCCGCCGTGGTAGGCATGGTGGTGGCTCTCTGAGGCGGGAAATTGCTGCACAAGCGCGGCGTAGCGCTCCAAGGGCGTGCGGTACAGCGTTTCGAACTGCTGGCGAGACAGCGACGTGCGCTGCCAAATGTGTTCCAGCAGCTTCTGACGGCGCGGGGTGGCGAGCAAGGACGCGGCCGTCTCCGGCCGCGTCAGCCCTTTCGGGAGGTCGGTGGTGGGTCCTGGCGACGCAGCGGCAGCGACCGAAGCCCTTTTTCGCTGGAACAGGGAGAGCATGTAGGTATCCTGATAGCGGGCCGTGCGGGAGGCCATTTAGCCTTTTCGGGGTAGGGCCTTTCCCCTTGCACCCCATTCCCTTGCCATTTCTGCCCCTTGGCTTTTAACCGTTTCGGTATAGCGAGGCGCAGATTGCGGTTCCAGCGTCAATGTGGAATCCGCTTGTGTGGATTGGGCGGCGACCCTCTGTGCTAGCTCTGCCTATGCTGCGCGGACGCCGTTTCAGCCAAGAGGGTTTTATCAGGCGACAAAGTTGACAAAGGCGACAGGGGCGACTAGGGTGGTTCCTGTCTTAAACCTGCCTGGGAGATGATCATGTCCAATACCATTGAATTAATTGCCGACCGTTTGCCGCGCGTCACGGTGGAGGATGTGCGTCGCTTCGCCGCCATTGTTGATATCCGAGATGCCGGGGCTTTCGCGGCCGAACTGCAGGCGTTCGTTCACGAGCGTGTAGAGGCGGTGGAGCTTCCCGCCCGCCTGGAAATGGAGACGATGGAGCAGACCTTGGCACGCAAGGCGGACGCGCTGCGCGCCGAGACGCGCTGGGCACCGAATGAAACCGAAGTCCAGCGTGGCCGCACCGCGTTGCTGAAAACCTTTAACCAGCCGCATAACCTGCCGATCCCCGAATTCGCCAAGTTGGCGGACAAGTCGCGTCAGCAGATCTACAAGGACATCCTCGCCCGTCGGTTGCTGGCACTGAACGTGGGGCCGCGCGGCCAGAAGCTGCCCGACTGGCAACTCGACCCGGTGAAACAGCAGTTGACTCAAGCCGTCCTCCAGGAGGTCGAGGGCATCGACAACTGGACGATTTACGGTGCGCTTTCCGAACCGCTCGAAGGCTTGGGCGGGCGTTCGCCGGTAGATGCGGTGACGCCAGACTCGATCGACAAGGTAAGCGAGGCCGTGTTCAACGTGCTGGGCGTTCAGGTGCATTGAGGTGAGACTGCCATGAGTCACGAGTTGCCGTTGTTCCTAATCGATGCGGGTGAACTGCTCCAGCATGTGAGCCGCATCGTCTATCGGGGCAGCCCGCTGCACTATGGCCGCAGCAGCACCAACCGCTACGACGACCCGACGGGGGCCTACGGCGTGCTCTACCTGGGCCCCGACCTACCTACGGCGCTGATGGAATCGGTGTTTCACAAGCACCAGTGGCTTGCGGACACCACGCGCTTGATCGCGCTGCAAGAAGTCCAGGGTCGGATGGTGCGCGCCGTGGGCGTTCTATACGGCGTGCGCCTAGCCGATCTCACGGCACCGGGCGTCATGGCGGGCTACTTCGGCTTGAACCTGGAGCAATTGGCCAGCCGCGACTACACGCACACGCAGCAGGTGTCCGCCCAGGTGCATGCGATGCTCGGAGACGACGGCCTGCCGCTGTTCGACGGGGTGCTCTATCCGTCGCGCAACAACTATCCCGCCAAGAGCATTGCCCTGTTCGAGCGTGCGGAAGCGAAAGTCAGGGTCATCAAGGACATCGACCTGGTTGACCACGTGGACTGGCCGGGTTTCGTTGCCACCTATCGCATCGGTGTGGAGCCCGACCCTGGGCCGGTGGAACCGGATGACGAAGCGTCCTGAAGCAGCCAAAGAGCACATTGAAGCCCCAAGCAGAGTGAATTGGACCAGACTAGAATAGGAATTCCTCGTGTAGCAGGAGACAATCATGAACACGACAACCCGCATCAGTACCGCAGAACGTCTCGGCCGCAGCGTTGGCCGTGGATGGCGCGCCTATGCGCGCGGCGAGCGAAGGTTGTCGAGTTGGCTCGCCTCTAAAGGGGTGCCTGTCGTTGGTGCCGCGTTGGCGTTGTGGGTGGTCAAGCTGGCTGTGCTGGGACTGCTGCTCTACGTTGCCTTCTGGTTCGCAGTCGTGGTGCTGGGCGTGATGGTCGCGGGATGGGCAATGGATCAGCAACATCCCGCTGAAGATGACTACGAGTTGCAGTACCCGACCATTGAGGAGTTGCGGACTACACCAGGCTACGATCCCAATCTGCACAACGATACATCCCACGAGATGTACCAAGACGACTGATACCCAAGCTGCATCGACTACCTGAGCTTGCCGCCCGAGATTGCTCCAGCTCCTTTACCTCCCGCGCTACCTGCATCTTTTGTAGCAGTGGCGAAGGTATTGGCGATCGCACCAGCACGGACGCCCACCCAAGTGAGCGCACCAATCCAGAACGTGGGGAGTACCAAGAACATCGTCGCCGTCACGAAATTGAGCAGCATGTCTCCAAAGGCATTGTTCAATCCCATCACGGGGTCGAAGTTTGAGTGCGGGCGGTTCCACCCAAAACCCCAACCATAAAGCGCATTCAGGATGGTGCTATCGATCCAGCGGGCCAACTGGAACCAAAAATCGACGAAGAACAGCGCGAACTGCACGACGCTGACCGTGACGACCATCTTGAGGTCGTAGGTGCCGATGACCAACACCAATGGAATGCAGATCACCAACGCCATCTTGAGCAGTGCGAGCACCATGGGCAGGGCCTGGCGCACCACGTCCATTGCCGGGAAAGCGGCGAGGGCACCAACCGCCAAGCCAACATCGCTGGTGGCACGGTTGACGACGTTGGGTAATGTCTTGTCAATCTGACCGCCGTAGTCCGTATAGACCGAGCCCTGATTGAGCTTCTGTTGCCGCGGCGAAGCGATTGCGCGGATTACCGAATCGTCCACCTGGTTGCGGCTCAGGAATCCAGCCCAGCCTGCCAGCCGAGTGAGAAGGCCGGGGTCTACCTGGCCCAGAAGCCGTGCCCGCAGGCCGTTGCTGCCCTCGGCCCACCATTGGCGGCAGTTCGGGTAGCCGCCGCTGGACACCTGCGCAAGCCCTGCATCGCGGTTGCTGTCGTAGGGCCAGTCCTCGCGCGGGGTGCTGGAACGATAGCTGTCGTAGTAGCCAGCCGTGTCCGTGAAGAAGCGCGAGCCGATCCAAGTGACGTCGTGCATCTGCTCTTCATCAAGTTGCGGGCGCTGCATGAATAGCTTGGCACGGGCCGGCCCGTAGCAATCGTGGCTGAAATCCGCGACTTCCTGGGCCAGCACTGGATCGTCGATGCGCGTGGCGTCGATCTCCATCCGCATCTGCCGCAGATCGGTGCCGCAGGGAATTGCGGCAACCGAGGCTCCCGTGACAGCGCGCGAAAGCGCATGCATGAAGGCCCACCACACCGGCAACTTGGCGCTTTGGTTGTTGAGGGTCGAGAATGACTGCGACCAGCCTGTGTCGGCAGGCTGCGGCACACTGACCTGGCACTGCGCGGAGCGTGAGCTGTCGTACTGGATGGTGGTGAGGTCGACGTCGATGAAAGGGATGCCGGCAAACATCACCACCACGATGGCCACGAATACACGATTCTCAATGCGCGCAGCCGAGAGCACGCCCTTGTTGCCTTCGTCGGCACCTTCCGTGCGGGCCTTGAGCCATTCCTGCACGATGATCGCCACGAAGGGGAGGGCGAACACCCCGCTGGATACCAACACAGCCCAGATGCCGTTATTGACGATCCAGGAGACAAGGGTGAGGTAGTACTCCAAGTAGTCGGTCGTGAAAAGCGTCATGACCTAAATCTCCCCTCAGCCCTGCATCAGCAGGCTGGTTTCCAGCGCCACGATGGCGAGGACGCCGGCGATCTCGCTGCGCACCAAGCGGCGTCGCGCCTGCGCGTCGGCCTCGCGCGCCAGCAGCCGGCGGCGCATCCAGATCCATCCATAGGCCGTCGTCCCGTACAGGCAGAGCCTCCACACCAGGAAATAGCCTTCCGCGGCCGCCAGCCAGCGCTCCCAACCGGTAACGCTGCCGACCATGTAAATGCCAGCAATGTTGGTGCCCACGGCAGCGGCAATGATCACCACCGTCCACATCAGCGCCTTCGCCGCGCGCCTGCTGAACAGCCAGCGCGGCCGTAGCCCAGTCGTGCTCATGGCCGGACTCCCGGATTGCCCTTCTGCAACTGGTCGAGACGGTCAGGCACCGGATCACCCTCGTAGATGCCACGCGAACCCGCCGCACGCGTGCCGTGGCGCTGGATGATGGCCATCGGCGAGTTGTTGGCCAGCTCGCGGCGCAGTTCCAGCTCGGTCTTCAGGTTCTGGATCTCGCGGTCGAGCGTGTCGCTCTCGTGGTTCACGGCCTCCACCGCGAGTTCATTGGCGGCGACGTTGGGCTCCTTCTTGCCCGTCAGCAGGGTCCGCTGGAGCA
>NZ_VZPL01000139.1 GCF_008801575.1 Xanthomonas cissicola
CAACGAGCACTGGTTCCCGACACTGCTGCACGCGCGCACCGAAATCGAACGCTGGCGACGCGAATACAACGAGGACCGACCCAAGAAGGCGATCGGCGGCATGACCCCGGCTGCTTATGCCCAACATTTGGCAAACACCGATATCATTACCCCCGGACTCTAAACCAAACCACTACTCAGGGTGGGGGGACGTCGGTGAGACAAGGGCGGGTGGCGATCGGCGATGAGGTCGGCGAGCTGCTCGACGCGCGTACCGTGATCGTGCTGATCGGCGAACGCCCGGGCCTGAGCTCGCCCGACAGCCTGGGCCTGTATCTCACCTACACGCCCCGCGTCGGGCTCACCGATGCAGCGCGCAACTGCATTTCCAACATTCGTGCCGAGGGACTGAGCTACGCCGAGGCGACCCACAAACTGGGATATCTGCTGCGCGAGGCATTCCGCCGCAAACTCTCTGGCGTGCAGCTGAAGGACGAAGCCGAGCAACCCGCGCTGCTGTCAGGCCCTGCCGATGTTGCGCCGCGCACGTTCTTGCTGCCGGACTGACCTGCGCGGCGTGTGCGAACCCGGAATCGACACCGCTCAGCAAGAAATCCATCCGTTACTTCAACGCACCATCCTGCATATTGCTGGCGGCATAGGTGCTGGTCTGCAACTCGTTGTCATGCGGATGACGCAGGGCATTGCGTACATCATCAGGAAGCTTGTCGACATCCAGCATCACCTTGCCCGAATGCACATCACGCACCACCGATGCAGGCAGCACGAAGTCGCCGCCATTTTCGATATTGATGACCAGCTCGTCCCCCTCGTTGCGGATGTCGCGGATGGCACCGACGCCGACTTCGCCATCGCGTAAAAACACCATCTGGCCAATTTCAATCTGCTGCATGTTCGATCTCCTGGAATGGCGTCATCACGCAAGCGCGCTGTGCCGGTGGCAGATCATCGCGCTGCGGTGCGTTGGCGCGCGGTGAAGCGCAGATCACTGTGGCGTGGGTGCGTGCAGCAAGGCGCCGCTCGGCAGACGGGCCGGCTGCCCGGCAACGCGCTCGAACTCGCTTGCATCGTGCGAACAGAACACCTCCACCTCACCTGCATGCTGTTGCCGTAGAACGCGCAGGCGCTGCTGGTTGCTCAAGCGCGCGGCGCGGTCCTTCTCCAGCATCCATTGATACGCGCGCAGCCCTGGCGTGCAGTAAGGCGCGTCCGGATCCATTTCGCGATGGAAGAAATATGCATCGCCTGCCAGCAGCAGCCATCGTGCCGGCGTGTGCACCGCAACCGTGGCATGACCCAGCGTGTGCCCGGGAAGCGGCACCATTAGCAGCTCTGGCGGTAATCCATGCAGGTCGCGCACGCACTCCAGCCCCATCCAGTGCTCGCCTGCTGCGCCATCGTAGGTGCGCCACTGCCCGCGCGTAGACCACTGTTGCGGACGAAAGCGCTGGCGATCCATCCAGGTGCGCTGTGCCAGTGCGGCATCGCGCTCGCTCGTCATCAGATGCACCCGCGCATGCGGAAAGTCGTCCAGCCCACCGGCGTGGTCGAAATCCAGATGGGTCAGCACGATATGCCGCACATCGCGTGGATCCAGCCCGAGCCGTTGTATCTGCCGGATTGCGGTCATGTCCTCGCGCAAGTCTGGCTTGACCAGCGCCAGAAAAAATCGACTCAGACGCGCGCGTGGCTCCGCGACATCGCGCAGGCCGAAACCGGTATCGATCAGGACCAACCCGGCGCTGGTTTCCACCAGCAAGCAATGGCAACACAGATGGCCGCGATCCAGTACGCCCGGCGTACGGCCGTCCATAAGACGGCCGCCCAACGGGCAGGTGGAGATGCAATTGAGGTGATGCACGCGCATCGGCGCGCCCCGCTTGGCGGGCCAGCATTGCAACGCGGCCGTCGCACAGCGGTGAGCGGTACCGATCGTACAACCAGCGCGCACACGCCACCTTGACGGTGGCGTGTGCGAGGCAGGTTTCAGCGCAGCGGAACGTCCGCCACCTTGTCTTGATCATCCTTCTTCGGGTCTACGCCCAACAACACCTTGATTCCTGCCAGCAGGCTCGACTCGTTGAGCCAGATCTGCGCATGGTCGGCGTCCAGGCGCAGCAGCGCCAAGTTCGGATCGGTCTTGCTGCCTTCGTACCACGCGGCGACATATGGATTCCACAACCGGTCGACCATGGCCGGATCGGTGTCTTCGCGCAGCGAGCCGCTGATGCTGGCGAACAAATCGTGCCCCTTGCTGCTGAAGGCGCCGATGACGCGGCGGCCCTGCCCCAGCATGGCGATCAGCGCGTTGTCCTTGGATGTAAAGAACCAGATCGGCCCACCGCTATCGCCTTCGATCTGTGCGGTCATCGGACGCGCGTGGCCGTCTTCGACACCGTCCAGGCCCAGCATCACGGTGCGATCTGATTTGAGCGCCTTCCAGAATTTTTCCTGCAACTCCTTGGTGTCTGCCATTTCGATTCCTGACATGCGCGTGGTACGCGGGTGAGCCAGTCTGGAACTCGCTCTGACCACAGCATGTGACGATGCGCACTCTCGTTCTACACATTGCGACAACGCAATTCTGCTTGGGCACCAATACCAACATACCAACATCGTCACCAGCGCGCGCCTTGGCAGAGGATGGTGGCGAACTTCGCACACGCACCCTTGCATTCGCAAAAAAAGAATCAAATAAGCGGATCACGGTTATAGTACAAACGCTACTGATGCAGCGCATCTGCGCGCGAAAGAAAAAACAGTAGCGCCGATGGTAGAAGCGACGAAAATCAGCCATAAACATGGGCACACACTGCGATTTAATCGTAAATTATTTATTTTATATAATTTTAATTAATCCACTCAGATCGCCCAACTCCAAGCAAAACATACAGGTTAAGATAATAATGACATATATGCCTAAAATTACATTCCTGCGTGCTTCCTGCGCGACCCTAGCCTTCCTAGTGATTACCGACGTGCCTGCAAGCACAAATTCGGTCAACCTCTCCGCCGGCACCATCGTGCAGCACGTTGTTCCGACTGCTCAGCGAGATGAGAGTGCTTCCTACTGGACCCTCGGACGGATGCAAGCTGCTGTTTCCGCATTATTCGTGGATGCCAACCCGGTCGACGGCGACCCGCCAGAGTTGCAGAATTCGGCATTGGCCCATGGGAAAAACCGGAGCGGAAAGTTGAAGTTGGTGACAAGATCGGTGCCAACGCCGAAGACGGTTCCGTCCGTGCCGGTTCCAGGATTCTCCCCCGCAGCCCACCTCGGCGTGGTCTTCTTTCGAGCGAACGGCATAGATCAGCGCTGCACTGGCAATGCGGTCGTCTCCGATTCCGGGAACGTCGTAGCCACCTCGGGGCGATGCGTCTCTGCCCTAGCAGGCAAGTTTGTTTCGGACTTGGTGTTCGTGCCAGCCTACAACGGTACCGCCCCCTATGGTGTTTGGCCTGCGACGACCATCACGGCCGATGATCGCTGGGTCTCAGAGCGAGCCGTGGACTACGATACGGCCTTCTTCCAGGTGCAAGCTCCCATGACAATGAAGCTCTCTGGCGCCACTTTGTCGAATACTGTAGGAGCGTCTGGCGTTCGCTTTGACGGTCAGCAGGACGACAACGAATATCGGGTAACTGGCTACAACACCGACCCTGGCGCCAATGGGAACACGCCTGTCAGCGTGACCAGCACAGCAGAGCCGAACCCATGGATGAACAAGGACTATGCCATTGAAGGCCTGGAGTGGGACGCACGCTCCGGTGTCAGCGGCTCACCGTGGGTTTCGACCGACGAGGATCCCGTGCAGGACGTCGAAGTCGGCATGACCTCATTTGCCTATAAGCAGTTCACCCACGCTTCGTTCGGTCCTCAGTGGACGTCAGCAATCCGTAACCTGTATCAGACCGCAGCAGCCTCGAACTAAGGAAGCTCTGAACAACGGACCACAGATACGCGACACGACCCCGCCTCATGTTGAGGAGTGATCCATGCAACTGACGTTCGGTGACGCTGAGGGCCTAGGCAAGCGCAAACAGACCTTGGGAAGGCGACGCTTTGCAGCGCGGCGTAGGTTGAGCTTCATGGCCTTGTAAACGCGATAGATGCGTTTGGGATTCCAACCTGGTTGCTGCTTGCGAAGGTAGTCGCTGCACTTCCAGAAGCCACGACTGGGGTGCGCTTCAACGTAACGCGCGATCTCGGCAATCAGCTCGGCATCGCGCACCGTCCAGTCCAGAGGCGGTGCGTACCAAGCGGCACGCGACAGCCCGACGCATGCACAGGACCGGCGCAACGGCCGCGCGTGGACCTCGATAAGGAACCGCACCGCCTCGCGTTTACGCGCCGGCCCTAGAGTTTTTTTGCGATCAGGTCCTTCATTGCCGCGTTGTCGAGCGCCAACTCGGCATACATCCGTTTGAGCTTGGCGTTCTCGGACTCGAGCTCCTTGACCCGCCGCAGCTCGGACGCCTCCAAGCCGCCGTACTTGCTCTTCCACTGGTAATAGG
>NZ_VZPL01000140.1 GCF_008801575.1 Xanthomonas cissicola
CCCACCAAGGACGCCGCACGCGCCGAGGTGTTCGACTACATCGAGATGTTCTACAACCCACAACGCCGTCATGGTTCAACTGGCGACCTGTCCCCTGTAGAGTTTGAACGGCGCTACGCGCAACGAGAGTCTTGAGTGTCTACGGAACCCTGGGCGTATCAGACGACAGGGCTTTTCTCAATCAAAAGTGAAACACTAACTATTGAGCAGTGCAAGAACACCGCCGAAAAACAAGTCATCCCGCCCACATTCGACCCAAGAGACCTTAAAATTCTTTGCGAGGTTTGGGCAGATCCAACATTTAAACCGCATCTAGCGAAAGAGGTTCCTAAGCAAAGACATGCAT
The DNA here is from genome assembly GCF_008801575.1 of Xanthomonas cissicola. GTDB lineage: Bacteria > Pseudomonadota > Gammaproteobacteria > Xanthomonadales > Xanthomonadaceae > Xanthomonas > Xanthomonas cissicola. The sequence goes on from NZ_VZPL01000140.1 coordinate 347, forward strand.
CACTGTTTGCCTTCGTGGTCGCACTATGGTGCGCTTGGCAGTTCTATACCCTATTCAGAGAGTTGATCTCTGCAAATAAACTGAAAGATCTTCTTGAAGAACGTCAGCTAGGCACAAGTCAGTAGAAACATAGCGACACTTGAATTGAAGCAAATAGATGAGGAGGGTTACCCCTCCTCATCTACATACAAGTGTTTACTCAATAGGTCTTGGGGATGGACGCTGATACTTTGAAAATGTCTTGTAAAGCGAGGCTGCGCGTTCATCGGCAACAACATTTTCAACACTACTCAACCCACGCCGGGCAATTTCACCGGACGCTTTGCTATCGCCTACGATATAAGCCAGTCGCAAGTAAGCGAGACTATCAACTATATTTTTGTTCTCGCCATCGCTTGCATAGACATCTGATAACCCATAGTAAGCATAAAGATTTCCGGCCACTGCTGCTCGTCGCAGAATACCAATACCTTTATAAAATGGACCATTCAGTGCAGTCTTCTTTCCATAAATGACTGTGGCTGCTTGGTTGCCGGCCTGCGACTCTGCTTTCAGTTGATCCAAACTCAAAGTTTCCAACCTAGCCAATTCTGCTTCGGTGGGATAGCCATGCGAAAAAAGCCACTTCGCTTCGGCTTCTGAGTTTGCGACAAACGGACCACTTATCTTGCAGCCATTTACACCATTCTTACACATGTATTCTTGTGCATCTTGCACGCCACTTAGTGCGGGGGTATTGCTTGTCTTTGGAGTTGCATTTGCCGCTGCGCTTTGATCATTGTCAACGGTTATGGGCGTTTCAGACTGTGCTCTCGCGGCATCTTCATTTACAGCGGGCTTATCGGTCTTTCCACAGGCAGCAAGTGCGATGGAAAGTATTGCCATGGAAAACGTAATTTTTGCTCTCATAGTGCCACCCATTATAGACTGCATTGGTGTTGCTGAAAGTTGGTCCACCATCTTGAACAAGCCGCGTCCGCCGTTGTCACTCGCCACTTCGTTCCAATCGAGTTATCTAAACTCCCCGAGCCAAGGACTTCTCCGGGAATATATCTTTCAAGATTAACAGCGTAACGTTTTGCCCAATCGATAAAAAATTGAACAAAGCTCATTTGATCATCGGCCTCAATGTCAAGCGCCTTCATGATCTCAAAGCAATAATACTCTGGCACAGTCAGTTGACCCGGGATGCGATACTTATTTGACTCCATGCTTTCATAATCGCATATTATTTTCAGATCTTCCCGAAAAATTTTAGTAGCCTCTTTCAAGGGCAGCCCGATTTTTGTGAAATTCTCAGTTTGCTTATTTAACGTAAAATCCATGAGCCAAGCGGCAGTCGCATTGGGAGCAGCTGTCGTCCCGTTAGGACCAAACGCTCTGCCCTGCGAGTAGCCAATCGCCATTAAAAGCGTAGACTTTCCGTTGATGCTTGCGCCAGGTAATTTATCTTGGGCATAGGTTGCGCCTGCTGGAAGCGGTATTGGATTGGGGCACATTGCAGGTTTTTGATTTTTGAGTTCATTGCAATACTCCACCGGATCCTCTCCCGAGCCACCACCACCACCATCGCCACCACCGCCGTCGCCTGGATCTGGATAGTAGGGCGGTGGCGGATTTTCAATCGGTGGCGGGATGTAGGGAGGCGGCACTTCAACAGGCGGCATTGTTGTGGTCCCGTCGGTGTCCGAGGCTGATGCCAAGGGCGACAACACGCTTGCTGCACCAGCCAAGATCAATGTCAGATAAATGGTTCGCCTAATCGCAGCTTTGAGCTGCTTTGGCTTGCCGTCCTGCGCTTCATTCACTTTCATAACTATCCTTATTAATAGAGCGATCAATTCCGATGATCAGGATTTCAAGCTCGGCTGAGTAAAATATCCCCTGTTCCTGTTCCAAAAGCGCCGGTAGACGCCCCATAATTTTTGCAGCAAGCGCTGGACTGCATGCATTTTTGCCAGCACTAAGCGTTTCTACGGATACATATCCGTATGAAAGAAGTGACCACAACGCTCTCGAATCTAAACCAGCTGTTGCTAAGTCAGAAATTTTTTGCAAGATCAATTTAATTTGATCCAGCCATGTTCCTGAATTACTGAGATCTCGACTTGTTGCCGTCAAGGATGCCTGCATCCAGGTTTGACCTGTTCGCTGTTTGGCAAAGACCAGGCAATGCGCAATATAGAGTGGATAAAAATTTCTATAGCGTCCCGCAAGATTAATCAAGAGAGCGCGAGTCACCCGTCCATTGGTGTCACTGAGCGGATGGATACAGATCATCTGATACGCGATGGCTTCGAAAAATGCGCAGTTGACCGGCTGGGCGCTCTTGCCTTGTAGCAAATCTTCAAGGTTTTTCAAAAGAGAAGGTAGTTGATCTGCCTGCGGTAAAACAAGCCACGCTTCTGAGGGTTTCTTACCGCCAACCCATGCATTATCTGTGCGGCTTCTGACTTGGCTATTGCCTAAATTTTTGGCCAAATTTAATGACCAATTTAAAATACCATGCGTATCTGGAAGTCCTGCTCTGAGGGACGCATTGATGGCTGACGCCGCTTGGCGACTTGCCCTCAAATCAGGGATCGAGGTGAACTTCCAACTCCCTCTGCACACATGAACTAGCCGGGAAGAAAGGGCTGAAAGGTAACTGACGCACTGAGCATCTGACTCAAAGCGTTGATAATCCCCTATTTTTTCATGGGTTCGAAGTGGTGGCTCCAACAGCGCTGGCGTATAGACCGAAAACGATGCATCGAGCCAAACAGAAGCGTCAGGCGCATCGCGTCGTCCTGGAAGTGGCGCAAAAGCCAAATCAAGCGGCGCTAACTCAAAATTTCCATCCATAGAATTTCGACGCACTGACGAAGCCTGGGCAACATGCCCTGACAACTATGTCAAAGCAAGACAAAAATCACACGAAAAGTGATTCGCGTCACACAAATCATCAAAACTCGATGATTATCAGAAAACCCCTACACTCACTGCGCACTTCACCGACAAACGTGATGCCAGTTAGCGCACACGCTTTGTCTTGGAGCGAGACTTGATATCAGCCAAGAGCGCGTGCTGGGCTTTGGCGGGAAGCTGCGTGAACTCCTGGATGAGTTCTGCCAGTTCGTCTGTCTCTGCATAGAGGTAGGCAAGCGAGACGCCAAGGGCGTCAGCCATTTTCTGAGCCGTTTCACTATCGCACTCATGCACTGCCCGCTCGTATCGATTGATGCGAACGCCTGCGACATCTTCTGGTAGTCCCATGAGCACTCCTAAGGCCTTTTGGCTGAGCCGAAGTGTCTTCCTCCGCTTCTTCATACGGGCGGCGAAGACGACACGAACACTACGGGCGTTGGGAGAAGTCATGCCCCAAGAATGAACGTAAGCTACGTTGCTCGTAAATTACGTTGCCCGTATGTTACGTTTAGCGTATCTTTTGCTTCGTTGCAACCCTCGTGGTTACACCCATCCAAGGCAAAGGACCCAACCATGTCGAAGTTCCGTGTCTCCCTCATCTCCTTGTTCATTGCTGGACTGACAGCCTGCCATGCATTTCTGCAATATGTGAAAGACAACGGCAGCGACGACGCCAGGATTGAAGACTTCAAGAGTGGCAAGTGCACGAAGGCAGAAGGCGCACCCAGCTTTTCTTGCGATGTCAGTGCCAGAGTTCGGGCGATGGGTCGCGATTTTGGGCACGAGATGGACGGGGTCTACACCTTTTCGGAAGTTGGTGGGGTTTGGAAGGTCACCGGTCGCATCCAGTGACGACCACTCTTTGATATTTCCTTCCCCATTTTGGAACTTCGATGACGGTCTGGACCTTCCTCCTTCTCCTGTTGGTTGGCGGCGCATTTTTTATTGTTATTGGATCGGTGGTGGCGTAAGCTCCCCCGTCAAGCAGGCACTTTAAAAGTAGAGCTTTCGGCGTACTTGTTGCGGTACTCGACCGGGGTCATTCCGCCGAGCGAATCATGGGATCTTGCTTGGTTGTAGTCGATCATCCACCAGTGGGCGGCCGACGTCCCCCCACCCTGAGTAGTGGTTTGGTTTAGAGTCCGGGGGTAATGATATCGGTGTTTGCCAGATGTTGGGCATAAGCAGCCGGGGTCATGCCGCCGATCGCCTTCTTGGGTCGGTCCTCGTTGTATTCGCGTCGCCAGCGTTCGATTTCGGTG
>NZ_VZPL01000141.1 GCF_008801575.1 Xanthomonas cissicola
ACTGTTCCGTCGCTTGAAAGGCTACCGCCGGATTTTCTCGCGCTTCGAGAAGCTGGATGTCATGTTCCTTGGATTCCTCAGCTTCGTCCTAGTCGTTGATGGGCTTCGGATGTGTTAACAGGCCCTAGTCGGCATGTTTCTGAAGTACGGGCCGCAGAGCACCGAGCTCGTGGTCTGGGTGTTCGGGCGCCTGCATGGCGCGGCGTTCCTGTTCTATGTCGCGGTCAGCATGATTGCCGCATTGCGGCTGCGCTGGCCCTGGTGGGCATGGGCCGTGAGCCTGCTGGCGGCGTTGCCGCCGCTGGTGACGGTGCCGCTGGAGATGTGGTTCCGGCGTCTCGGCTTGCTGGGCCAGCGGCGACCTGTTGCGCACTGACCCGCTGCGCGCTCGGCGCACGCGACACGTGGCAGCACGTTTGCCGCCGACGCTGGCCCATCAGATCAAGGAGCCGGTGTTTCTTGCGGCCGGTGGCAAGGACGAGCGCGCCGATCGAACACACCAAACGGATGGAGCGCGCACTCAAGGATGCCGGCGTGCCGGTGGATCGCTGTACTCCCCAACGAGGGCAACCGGTTCTACACCGAGCCGCATCGATGCGAGTACGGCACGCGCTTGCTGACGTTCTTGAGTCAACAGTAGGTGGCAGTACGGCCAAGTGAGTGCCACCGTGTCATCCGGGCCTGGCCGGATGACACGTGTGATCCGGCAGCTTGACGCGGCGAATCGTCAGCCGCGGACATGGCGCCGCATCGGCCACCGCACCGCCTGCGCCTGGCTCAATTCGCCGGCATCGGCTGCATCTGATACTGCGCCGGCGGGGTCGCACCGAGCAGGTATTGCACGAAGTAATCCCAGCGGCGGCGGGTGACGTACGGGGTGAGATCGCCGTAGCCATGCTTGGCGTTGGGCAGCATCAGCATGTCGAAGTTCTTGTTGGCCTTGATCAAGGCATCGGCCACCAGCAAGGTGAGGTACGGCGGCACGTTGTCGTCCAGGGTGCCGTGCACCAGCATCAGCCGGCCCTTGAGCTTGCTGGCGTGGTTGGCGTTGGCCTGGTCGTCGTAGTTGGAGGTACCGTCCTTGTTGACGATGTGCTCGCCGTGATATTTCTCGGCCCAGTCGTCTTCGTAGCCGCGATTGTCGTGGTTGCCGCTTTCCGACCAGGCGACCTTGAAGAAATCCGGATAGCGCAGCATCGCGCCGGTCGAGGCGTTGCCGCCGCCGGAATGGCCCCAGATGCCGACGCGATCCAGATCGATCCAGGGATAGCGCTGACCAAGCTCCTTCAAGCCGGCGACCTGATCGGGCAAGGTGTTGTCGCCCATGTCGGCGTACCAGGTGTCGTGGAAACTCTTGGAGCGCCACGGCGTGCCCATGCCATCGATGGCAATCACAATAAAGCCCAGTTCGGCCAGCGACTGGTTGTCGCCATGTCCGGCGAGAAAGCTGCGCCCGCGCACCGAGCCGGTCTGCGGGCCGGGGTAGACGTAATCGATGACCGGATACTTGCGCGCCGGGTCGAAGTTGGTGGGCTTGAACATCAACCCGTACAGCGTGGTCTTGCCATCGCGTGCCTTCACCGTGATGGGTTCTGGCGGAACCCAGCCGGCCGCCTTGAGACGCGTGATATCGGCGGTGGCCATCGTGCTCACAGTGCGGCCGTCGCCGGCTTCGCGCAGCAACGTGACCGGCGGCGTGACCGAGGTGGAATAGGTGTCGACAAAGCGTGCGCCATCGGGCGACAGCGCGATGCTGTGGTTGGCCGGTTCCGGCGTGAGCAACACCGGCTCGCCGCCATCCAGGCTGACTTTCCACAGCTGCTGGTAGTACGGGTCCACGCCTGCGCTGCGGCCGACGCCGACAAACCATGCGGTGCGCGTGACCGGGTCCACGCGCAGCAATTCGGTGACGTTGCCTTGGCCGGTGGTGATGGCGCGCTTGGGTTTGCCGGTGGCCAGATCGTAGAGATACAGCTGGCCCCAATCGCTGCGTTCGGAGAACCACACCGCCTCGTTGCTGGCCGGCAGATAGGCCCAATTGGCCGCGACCTGGCCGCTTTCGTAATAGGTTTTGACGGTTTCATCGAAGGCGGTACGCACCGCGCCCGTGCTGGCATCGGCAATGCGCAACCAGGTCTGCTTGTGGAAGCGCGAGGTGGAGGCGAACGCCAACGTCTTGCTGTCCGGTGCCCACTTCACGTCGTCCCACAGGCCAGGCGAGCAACTTACGTCGTCGCAGAGCGTGGAGCGATGTTGGTCCGGCGGTGTCTTCAGGCGCAGCACGCTGCGGGTGGGCACGTCGATGATGACGCGTTCGATCATGGTCACGTCCTTGTCGCCGGCCAGCGGATATTTCCACGCCTGCAGCTCCGGATGCCCAAGCTTGGTGCTGACCAGGTACATGTCGCCGGTCTTGCGCTGGTCCTGCTGGAAGGTGGCGATCTTGCGGGAGTCCGGCGACCACGCCACGATGGCATTGTCGGTGTGCTGCCAGCCGGCGTTGTCGGTGGCGTAACCGAAGTTTTCCACGCCATCGCGGGTGAGCTGGGTTTCCTGGCCGCCGGGAAGATCGCGTACCCACAGGTTCCAGTCGCGGATGAAGGCTTCGCTGCGCTTGTCCGGCGACAGCACGCCCGGTTCCGGTTTGTCCTTGGCGTATAGCTTGCTGCAACGCGCACGCGCATCGCAGACCACGGCGGTATCGCGCACGTTGAGGCGGTAGCGACCATCGGCGGTGACCTTGACCATCGGCGCGAAGGTGTCGGCCTTGAGCGGCTTGTCGCCGGTCTTCAATAGCGTGTTGAGCGAAGCGACCAGCGCAGCCTGTTTGAAGAACGGTGCGGTCTTGCCGGTGCTGGTGTCCAGCTGCAGCAGCCGGTTGCCCTTGGCATCGTGATCGACATATGCCACGTGCGTGGCGTCCAGCCAGTCGATGCGGGTGAGGGCGTGGTCCACCAGCGGCTGTGCGGCGTAGTTGATCAGCCGTTCGGCGCGCGCGTAGTCGGCCTCGGTGACGGCAGGGGCTTGCGCGCTGGCAAGTGCCGGCAGAGCGGCCAGGGCGACGACGATGCACAGGTGCCGCAGCGGCAACGAGATGGTGGGCATGAAGACTCTCCGGGATGAAAGGAGCGCGCAATGCGGTCGGCGCGACCGTCCGATGCTACCCGCCACGCGGGCCGGGTGCCTCTGCCAGAAGTCGTGCCTGGCGCTCGGGGACGCACGGTGCCCGCTTAGCTGTTTCAACGGGCTAAGATCTGTCATCGGGGACGCCTTGCAGTGATCGCCCCCGGCGGCTGCGGGGCGACCAAACGCCAGAGCTGCGCCGCCAGCATCTGCTGCTGCCCGCCGCACACGTGCCTGCGTGCGAAAGGCGTGTCTGCGTAGCGCGACGCGCATGGCGGAACCAGTTCGCTAAGCACCGGCACGCCTGCGCGAGTGCTGCAGCGATGGCAGATCCGCCCGCGCGCTTACTTGCTCATGCAGCGCTTCCAGCGCTCGTTCACCCGCTGCGCAAACCAGGCGGTGGTGAGCGTGCGGGTGATCTTGGGGCTTTCCAGGGTGATGCCGGGCAACACGGCACGCGGCAGCGGCTTGCCGGCGCTGCGCTCTGCCAGTGCGAACACCTGGCGGTACAGGTCGGAGTTCGCGAAATCTGCGGTGTTGCCGTCCTCCAGTGCGCGGCGGAGCTGGCGGTCGCTCATCGCCAACTGGCTGCCCAGGCTGCGTGCGGCGCGCTCGGTGCCGCCGGGCGCATCCAGGCTGGCGCCCGGCGTGAGCAGGTCGCCGTCCAGGGCCAGCGCGATACCGCTGGCCTTGCTCAGCGCGGCCTGGAAGGCGGCATTGCGGCTGGCGTACCAGCCGGCGTTGAAATCGGCGAAGCGGTACAGCAGCGCGTCGTAGTTGACCGGATAACCCAGCAGATGCTGGGTACCGAACCACAGCCCACCGCGCCGGCTGAAGACTTCGTGGCGGATCGAATCGCCGGGCGGGTAGGGGTAGCGCTGCGCATGCTGTTCGGCGAAGGCGATGCTCACCTGCATCGGCCCGGCGGTATGCAACGGGTTGAACCCGTCGAACAGTCGCGCGCCCAACGGCACGCTGCCGGTGAAGTCTTCGAAGATGCGGCTCAGTTCCTGCTCGGTGCGCGCGGCAGCGATGCGCGTGGCATAGCTGCGCCCATCCGGCGACGGCAGACGCAAGGCGGCATCGACCATGAAGGCGGGAATGTGATGCGCACCGGCGCGGCGGTCGATCTCTGCCCGCGAGATCTTGCCCAGGTTGGGCACGACCGGGTTGGCCTGTAGCGACGTCCCCCCACCCTGAGTAGTGGTTTGGTTTAGAGTCCGGGGGTAATGATATCGGTGTTTGCCAGATGTTGGGCATAAGCAGCCGGGGTCATGCCGCCGATCGCCTTCTTGGGTCGGTCCTCGTTGTATTCGCGTCGCCAGCGTTCGATTTCGGTG
>NZ_VZPL01000142.1 GCF_008801575.1 Xanthomonas cissicola
ACTGTTCCGTCGCTTGAAAGGCTACCGCCGGATTTTCTCGCGCTTCGAGAAGCTGGATGTCATGTTCCTTGGATTCCTCAGCTTCGTCCTAGTCGTTGATGGGCTTCGGATGTGTTAACAGGCCCTAGAACAGGGTGCCGTACATCATCGACCCCTGGCCGAAGTACCACTCCAGCGCGGTGTCGAACTGGTCGGCCTTGACCGCTTCCAGACTCGGGTTACCCGCGGTGCCGGTGAAGGTCGAAGCGCCGTTCGAGGTGCCGGTGCTCAGGCTCAGGTTCGGGTTGAGCTTGTCGAAGGTCGGGCGCGAAATACCGCGCGAGGCGGCAAACCGCCACTGCAGCTGATCGCTGAGCATCCAACGCAGATTCAAGCTGGGCAGCACGTCGGTGTAGGTCTGCTGCGCATCCACCGGAATCAGGCCGCCACCTTCGGCATCGGTGCCGGTGCGTACGCCCTGCGAGCTCACTTCGGTGCGCACCACGCGCACCCCGATGTTGCCATCGAACGGAATGTCGCCATCCACGCCGAAGCGCAGTACGCCATACGCCGCGTAGGTCTTCTCGTTCTGCGTGTTGATGTTGTTGGGCGCAAATTCCAGCGGGGTGGCACCGAAGGCAGCCAGGGTCTGCTGATAGTTCGCCACTGCCGCATCGGATGCCGTCAGGGTCGGCCCGAAGGCATGACTCTCGCCGCGGAAGAAGTCGGTGATCGGATTGGTCATCACGCCGATGCCGGGGTACTGCGAAAACGGCGCGCCCGCGCAATTGTTGATGCACATGAAGCGATAGATGTTGCCCTTGGTTTCGGCATCGCGGTCGGTGTAACGCACACCGGCCTTGAAGCTGCGCACGAAGTCGCTATCGAAGGCCAGATCCATATCCGAACGCCAGGCGAATTCGGTGCCGGTGTTGTCGTCCTTGTTGTCCAGGTGATAGCGCCAACCGTTGTAGTTGTTGACGTCGGCCAGGTAGCCTTCCGCACCGCTGGCATCGGTCACCGACAAGCGCGGCAGATCGCCACGGAAATCCACGTTGAACTGCGGGCTGGTGACCTGACCGGTGGACAGGATGTAGCGCGTGCCGGTGGTGGTGGCATCGACATACTGGAAGTCGGTGCTCAGGGTCAGCTTTTCGTTGACCGTCCACTTGGCACCCAGCGAGTAATCGGTGGTCACCGAATGCCGCTCGGTCAAGCTGGTATTGGATTCGGTCGGCACATTCTGGAACGAGCCGTTGACGAACTCGTTGCGGTTATTGACCTGGATGCCAGGCAAGCCCTGCATCGGGTTGGCGCCGGTCAGCGCGAAGAACGAATAATCGTGCCAGCTGAAGTCGTAATCCGAACGCAGCACCTGCGTATAGACCTCCACTGCATCGTTCGGACGCCACTGCATCGCAAACGCGCCGGTCTTGCGCTCGCGCTCGCCGACGGTGGTGTTGATGCCGGCGCCGTGCGGTACCGACACGCCCTGGCCTTCGTAGCCCGGCAGGTCGGTCTGGGTGTACCACGGCTCGATCGAGATGGTGTCCTGACGGAACGGGCTCTTCTGCTGCGAGTAGTTCACCAGGATGCCGATCTCGCCGATACCGGTCTGCCAGCGATCGCTGAACAAGCCCGAGAACGCCGGCTTGCCGTCGTCGGCGAGGTCGTAATAGTTGTACTGCACGCTGCCGGCGATCTTGCGGCCGTCGTAGTCGAACGGCAGACGCGTGCGCAGGTCGACCGTGCCGCCCAGGCCACCTTCGATCATGTCGGCAGACGGATTCTTGTAGACATTGACGCCACCGAGCAATTCGGCAGACACGTCTTCGAAGCTCAGGCCACGGCCGTCGTTGGCGGTAAAGATGTCGCGACCATTGAGTTCGGTGCGCACCTGGGTCAGGCCGCGGATGGCGATCGAGCTGCCTTCGCCGTAGTTGCGCGAAATCTGGATTCCGGAGATGCGCTGCAGCGCTTCGGCCACGTTGTTGTCGGGCAGCTTGCCGATGTCTTCGGCAACGATGGAATCGACGATCTGCTCTGCGTTCTGCTTGACCAGCTGCGCCTTGGTCACGCTGCTGCGGGTACCGGTGACCTGCACGGTGTCCAGCTGTTGCGTCGTCGCATCCGATGCCGGCGTAGCAGTGGTGGTCGCATCCTGCGCATAGGCCTGCGCGCTCAGCAGCGTGGCCACACTGATGGCCATCACGGAGCGGCGGAAATCACGGATCGAACGCTGACCCACAGTCCGGCCTGCCGGAACGTGGCGATGTTGCACTGACATGGTGCTCCCTCCCAGGACGCATGTACTTCTAGTTTTTAGCGGGCCGGTGCGCGAGCGCCCTGCCCGTCGTTGTGCTGGCTTGGCATCTGCCGACGGCAAGTGCCGTGGCTGGGTAGATGCGGTGTAAACCCGATCGGGCTTACCTGATAGCTGCGGCCGGAGCATAGGGCGCGGCCGTCATGCCAGACCAATGAAATATTCCTGGAAAGGTATTCGCTAAACCTATAACAACCCCAGAAAACCCGGCAACTCTGGCATCGTAGGGACATGGCACTGATTTGAACGTGGCGGGCTCAACTCTGAGAGCCCGCGCACGTCACCTGCGTGATCGCCCGCACTTACCAGTTCATGCGCAGCACCAGCGAGTAACGCCGGTCGTTGACGAACCAGCTGCGCGTATACAAATGGTAGTCGACCTCGCCGCCCGTGTAGGACGTCGGCCCCATCAAGACCTTGGTCACCGTGTTGGTCAGATTGTTGGCCTGCATGCCGAGCTGGACATGCGGGTTGACGCGGTAGAACGCCGAGGCGTCGAGCTGGCCGTAGTCGTCCGACCAGGTCGGCAACTTTGTCGACACGTCGCTGGCGGTGAGCAGGTAGCGCGAACGCCAGTTGTAGGCCAGGCGCAACGAAAGCGGTCCTTTCTCGTAGATGCCGGCCAGGTTGTAGCTGCGCCGCGACAAGCCTTCCAGCGGCAGGCTCACACCGGTGACGGTGGTCTGGGTGTACGGGTCGGTGGCGGTATTCACGCCGCCGCTGCTGTCGACGAAGGTGAAGTTGGCATTGACGCCGAACCCGCTCAGCCAACCCGGCCACGAATCGAAGAACTGCGTGTAGCCATATTCGAAGCCGCGGATGCGCCCCTTGTCCATGTTGTACGGGCGCGTCACCAGCCAGTCCTGCCCACCGTAGTTTTCGGTGACGGTCTGGTTGGAGAAGTAATCCTTGACGCTCTTGTAGAACAGCGTCAGGTACATCATGTCGCTGGTGTCGAAGTACCACTCCAGTGCGGTGTCGTACTGATTGGCCTTCATCGGCTGCAGATTCGGATTGCCGGCAGTACCGGTCCATCTGGAAACGGTGCCATTGGACTCGGTGTTTGCCGCGAGCAGCAGGTACGGCTGCAACTGCGTGTAGTCCGGGCGCGCCATCGCCTTGGACGCGGCGATACGCCACTGCAGCGCGTCGGAGAACTTGAAGCGCATGTTGAAGCTCGGCAGCACGTTGGTATAGCTGCCCTTGGCATTGTTGGCGAAGTACTGCCCGGTGTACTGTTCGCGCAGCGCTTCCGAACCCGCGCTTCCCGACAGGTCCGGGAACTGGCCGTAGCCATTGGCTTCGGTCTTGGTCTGCACGATGCGCACACCGATATTGCCGTCCACCGGCACGCCCAATGCTTCGTCGTTGCCGAAGTACATCACCGCGTAGGCGGCCTGGGTGCGTTCGAACTGGCGATTGATGTCCTGCAGCTGGTATTGGTCCGGCGCCCAGCCCGAGCCGCGCAGCGCCACGATCTGCTCGATCATCTTCGAGGTACCTGCGTAGTCCTTGACTGCGGCGTTGCTCGGAAAATACAGACTGTTGGGCACATCGATCTTGCCGCGGAACAGATTGGAATACGAATACAGCTGCGAGGTGCCGGTCATGTAGGTGGCCAGATCGGCCAGTCCGGTCCCATTGGCGGTGCCGGGAATCTGCGCCCAGTTATCGCTGATCACACCCCAGTTGTAGCCGGAGTTCTTGTTGATCTGGGTGCGATCGGTGGCGCGGATGCCGGCACGGAAGGTGCGCAGCCAGGCACTGTCGTCGAATGCGTATTCCAGGTCGAAGCGCGTGGCCAGCTCGCGGCCGCGATTCTTCGCCAGATGGTCCATGGCCGCACTCCAGAAATAATTGGAGGGGTTGCTGGTGTAGGTGCTGTCGGCAATCGCGACCGATGGATATTTGCCACTCAGATCGAAGGTCAGGCCCGGCAGGTAGATCGAATCGAACAGGGTGAAGTCCAGCGAATCGCTCTCCGAGCGCACCAGCTGCATATCGCCGCGCACGGTGAGGGAAGCTCTGAACAACGCACCACAGATACGCGACACTACCCGCCTCATCATGTAGAGGATCATCTATGCAGCTGACGTTCGGTGACGCTGAGGGCCTGGGCAAGCGCAAGCAGACCCGGCGCGAGAT
>NZ_VZPL01000143.1 GCF_008801575.1 Xanthomonas cissicola
ATCTCGCGCCGGGTCTGCTTGCGCTTGCCCAGGCCCTCAGCGTCACCGAACGTCAGCTGCATAGATGATCCTCTACATGATGAGGCGGGTAGTGTCGCGTATCTGTGGTGCGTTGTTCAGAGCTTCCCTAGGGCTGGGTGGCGTGCTCCAGTGCTGTCAACGTTGCCAGCGCCTGCGCGCGCGAAGCACCGCACATGTCCGGGGACGGACGCAGGCTGGTGCAGACCGCTGGCCGCGTCGGCAGGCCGAACAGGCGGCAGCGGCCCTGCCCGTCCAGTTGCACGCATGGCACTCCCGCCGGCTTGCCATGCGGCATGCCGGGAATGGCCGAACTGATGGATGGGGCGATACAGCAGGCCGCGCAGCCAGCGCGGCAGGGGATGTCCATGTGCATGCCGCAGTGTAAACCGCCGCCACCTCCCGGCAGCGGCGGCGCTGCCGGCTAGCGGGGCGGAATATAGCTGGACAGGCGCACGTCGAAGAACGCCTGTACGGCGGCGAGATTGGCCTTGGCCTGGATGTCCGCACCCACGTCGCGGCTCATGCCAAGCACGTCGTCGTCCGGCCACCCGGGGCCGAAGCACCATTGCGTGCTGGGAATGTTGTAGGCCTGCAGATGCGCCAGCATGCGCGTGGTGGCGATCTCCGCGCTGCGATTGCCGGCCGGATAGCCGTGCTCGCCGAGATAACCGCGCTTGCCGGCCTGCTGCAGCGCTTCGATAAACGGGCTGACCATGTTGATGCCGGTATCCGGCTGGATCACCTCGTTGCGCCCACCGGGGCCAATCCAGTTGCCGCCCCCGCTGCCGTTGTTGTCGAGATAGTTGTGCGCCTCGTACACGATGCGATCGTACGGGTCCGGGATGTCGAACAGGTCCATCGAATCGTCCTGCCAGCGCCGGGCGCTGGCATAGCCGTTGCCGCACACGAAAACGAAATGGTTTCGATCGCGGTCGATGATGGTCTTGGAGCAGGCGGTGGCGGTCTTCTGCCAATGTGCGGCCATCGACAGCACCGTGCCATCCGCATTGCGCTCGGCGCCCTGGTACGGCTCGTTCATGACGCCCCAGCCGAACACCGCCGGATGCTGCTTGAACCGGTTGACGATACGCGCCCACAGATCCGGCAGGCCGGCGTCGTTGTAGAGCGTGCACCCCGGCGTTCCGATCACCCGGTATTCGTAGAGCTTGAGCAGCTGGTCGCGACCGTCCAGATAGCCCACGTAATTGAAGTTGCGCAGCGGATAGGTGTCGGCCCACAGCTCGGCCGCCGCCAGATCGCCCACACGAATGCCGCGCGCATCGACGACTGCACCGCTGGCGTCGCGCCGGTATCCGCTCTTGGCCGCCACCCGCTGCGGCAGCCGCATGTAATCGTGCAGCTCCACGATGGCGCGCTTGCCGCGCGCTGCGATATTGTCCAACGCGTCCTGCACCTGCTTGCAGTAGCTCTCGTTCAACGGCGCGCCCTGCCCACGCGTGAAGCGCGCGGCGGTGGTCGGCAGACGGAAGAGCGGGCAGCTTCCTGCCGCGGCCACATGCTGGGCAGTGATGGCGCGGTAATGCGTGCCGATCTCGGCGTTTTCCACATAACTATTGGAGGCCAGACCGGACAGGTTGAGGCCAGCGAACGGCAGGCTGGCGCTTTGCGCGGCTGCGCGGCCTGCCCAGCCGGCAGTGGCCACGACCGCGGCGCCGGCCGCCCCTTGCAGGACGCGACGGCGGGTGATGCCGCCGGCGACCGGTGGCGTGGTGGAGTGGGGCGGTGCCGCTGGTGCACGGCGTGGAGATGGATGGTCGGACATAGGGGCGCCTCCTGCGGTGCCGTTGGAAAGATCCTCGCCGGCGCAGCTCCCCTCGGCCGCACCGACCCCTCTCGATAGTGGCCGCGCCCCAGCGCCCGGATCTGCGCGCCGGTTCGCACTCCTGCCACTGCATGCCCGGGCGCATACGTTTACATCGCATTACATGACAGGCCAACGGCGCTGCGCAGGTGCAGGCCCATGAGCCGATGGCGCCGGAGCGGCAACTGCGCGGCATGCCGGCAACGCCCGCCGCTGCACTGCGAGTGCACGCCGGCGTGCGTGCTAACGTGCGGACCCTGCGCGTGCGGTGACGGTTGCAGCAGCAACAGTCACGACGCGCTCTAATTGCCAGCCACCGCTCGCCAATCAGCCGCCGAATTCGCCATGCCCGAGTACCGTTCCAAAACCTCCACCCACGGCCGCAACATGGCCGGCGCCCGCGCCCTGTGGCGTGCCACCGGCATGCGCGATGGCGACTTCCACAAGCCCATCATCGCCATCGCCAACTCGTTCACGCAGTTCGTGCCTGGGCATGTGCACCTGAAGGATCTTGGTCAGCTGGTCGCGCGCGAGATCGAACGCGTCGGCGGCGTGGCCAAAGAGTTCGACACCATCGCCGTGGACGACGGCATCGCGATGGGCCACGACGGCATGCTGTATTCGTTGCCCAGCCGCGAGATCATCGCCGACTCGGTCGAATACATGGTCAACGCGCATTGCGCCGACGCGCTGGTGTGCATCTCCAATTGCGACAAGATCACTCCCGGTATGTTGATGGCCGCGCTGCGGCTCAATATCCCCACCGTGTTCGTCTCCGGCGGCCCGATGGAAGCCGGCAAGACCACGCTGGCCGAGCACAAGCTCGACCTGATCGATGCGATGGTGATCGCCGCCGACGACAGCGCCTCCGACGAAAAGGTGGCCGAGTTCGAACGCAGCGCCTGCCCCACCTGCGGCTCGTGCTCGGGCATGTTCACCGCCAACTCGATGAACTGCCTGACCGAAGCGCTGGGCCTGTCGCTGCCCGGCAACGGCACGGTTGTCGCCACGCACGCCGATCGCGAGCAGCTGTTCCTGCGCGCCGGACGCGTGGCGGTAGAACTGTGCCATCGCTGGTATGGCGGCGAAGATCCCACCGCCCTGCCGCGCGGCATCGCCACCTTCGAAGCCTTCGAAAATGCGATGACCCTGGACATCGCCATGGGTGGCTCGACCAATACCATCCTGCACCTGCTCGCCGCCGCGCAGGAAGGCGAGGTTGCCTTCGGCATGCGGGATATCGACCGCCTGTCCAAGCGCGTGCCGCAGCTGTGCAAGGTTGCGCCGAACACGCCCAAGTACCACATCGAAGACGTGCATCGCGCCGGCGGCATCATGGCCATTCTCGGCGAGCTGGCACGCGGTGGCCTGCTGCATACCAACGCCGCCACCGTGCATGCCCGCACGTTGGCCGACGCCATCGCGCAATGGGATGTCACCCAGACCGACGATGAAAACGTACACACGTTCTACAAAGCCGGCCCGGCCGGGATTCCCACACAGATCGCCTTCAGCCAGGCCACACGCTGGGACAGCCTGGATACCGACCGCAGCGATGGCTGCATCCGCGATGTCGCACACGCGTTCTCGCAGGAAGGCGGCCTGGCCGTGCTGTACGGCAATATCGCCCGCGACGGCTGCGTGGTGAAAACTGCAGGCGTGGACGAATCCATCCACGTGTTCGAAGGCAATGCCCGCGTGTTCGAGAGCCAGGATGCGGCAGTCAAGGGCATCCTCGCCGATGAGGTGGTTGCCGGGGATGTGGTGGTCATCCGCTACGAAGGCCCCAAGGGCGGCCCCGGCATGCAGGAAATGCTCTACCCCACCAGCTATCTCAAATCCAAGGGCCTGGGCAAACAATGCGCCCTGCTCACCGACGGCCGCTTCTCCGGCGGCACCTCGGGGTTATCGATCGGCCACGCATCGCCGGAAGCCGCCGCAGGCGGCGCGATCGGCCTGGTGCGCGAAGGCGACAGGATCCTGATCGACATTCCCAATCGTTCGATCAATCTGCTGATCTCCGACGAGGAACTTGCGCTGCGTCGCGCCGAGCAGGACGCCAAGGGCTGGAAGCCGGTGGAGGTGCGCCCACGCAAGGTCACTACTGCACTGAAGGCGTATGCGTTGCTGGCCACCAGTGCAGACAAGGGTGCGGTGCGGGATAAGGCGTTGTTGGACGGTTAGTGCCAGCGATCGCGGCGTGGTGAGCTGGCTTCTTGTGGTAAGCGCAATGCGACGCATCGGTGGGCCATGCTGATGCAACGCAGTTATCGCCGCTTGCTTGCAGTCAGCCGCTGGGTCGCTGCAAGCCAGTGCGGCGATTGGCCGTCGTCATCACGTGCTCTAGGGCCTGTTAACACATCCGAAGCCCATCAACGACTAGGACGAAGCTGAGGAATCCAAGGAACATGACATCCAGCTTCTCGAAGCGCGAGAAAATCCGGCGGTAGCCTTTCAAGCGACGGAACAGT
>NZ_VZPL01000144.1 GCF_008801575.1 Xanthomonas cissicola
TCACCGATGCGCTGCACCGCGATTGCGTTGATGCGGCCCACGCTGCTGGCCGACCTGTTGGGTCGCCGCTGCGATTCCAGGAGGGTGTAAGCAATGCAGAAGCACGAAGTCGAAAGCGCAACCTTGCTCTTTGGTGTTGGCCTGCCGCTTGCCGGCTGGCTGGCCGGCACATACATCGGCAATGTGCCGCTGTCGCCGTTCCCGCAAGCGCTCACCGCTGCGCTACACGCGACACCGAACAATCCGCTCATCGTCGGCGGGGTTGTGGCCGGTTTGGGACTGGCCGCGAGCGCCGCGTATTTGTTCCACGAGTACGAGGACGATGGTTTCCGGGGCGCGCCGTATCGCCGCTGGATGCGCGGCTCAAAGATGGCGAACTGGCACAAGGTAAAGCGCCAGGTCAACGCGGCCAATCGCGGGGAGAATCGCCGCCGACGGGCCGAACAGAGGGGCGCGAAAGATTTGCCGCCCGTCATGATCGGCCCCATGCCCATGCCGCTGCACCTTGAGAACCGTAACACGCTGATTTGCGCGTCGATCGGCGCGGGTAAGTCGGTCGCGATGGAAAGCATGATTTCGTCGGCCGTGAAACGGCGCGACAAGATGGCCGTGATCGACCCGAACGGGACGTTCTACTCGAAATTCAGCTTTCCCGGCGACACGATCCTCAACCCGTTTGATCGTCGCTCGTCGGGATGGACGTTGTTCAACGAGATCAAGGGCGTGCATGACTTCGACCGGATGGCAAAAAGCGTCATCCCGCCGCAAATCGATCCAAGCGATGAGCAGTGGTGTGCCTATGCTCGCGACGTGCTGGCCGACACCATGCGCAAGCTGGTCGAGACGAACAACCCGGATCAAGACACGCTGGTCAATCTGCTGGTGCGCGAGGACGGCGAAGTCATCCGCGCGTTTCTCGTCAACACGGATTCGCAGGGCTACTTCCGCGATAACGCCGAGAAGGCCATCGCGTCGATCCAGTTCATGATGAACAAGTACGTGCGGCCGCTGAGCTTCATGACCAAGGGCGATTTCTCGTTGCACAAGTGGGTGAATGACCCCAACGCCGGCAACCTGTTCGTTACGTGGCGCGAAGACATGCGAGCCGCGCAGCGCCCGCTTGTTGCGACATGGATCGACACGATTTGCGCGACGATTCTCAGTATCTCCGACGACACGCAACACCTCTCCCGGCGTCTGTGGCTGTTCCTCGATGAGCTGGAATCGCTCGGCAGGCTTGAATCGTTCGTGCCGGCCGCGACGAAGGGCCGTAAGCACGGGCTGCGCATGGCAGCCTCGATACAGGATTGGGCGCAGCTCGATGAGACCTACGGCAAGGATGCGGCCAAGACCTTGCTCGGCTGCTTCCGCAATTACCTCATCTTTGGCGCGTCGAACGCGCTCAATGCTGACAAGGCGAGCGAGATTCTTGGCAAGCAGCACGTTGAGCGCATCCAGATCACGACCAACGCGGGGGGGATCGGTGGAGGCGGCCGCAGCCGCCATGTTATCGCCAGCCCACCGGAGCCGGTGGTATTGGACTCGGAAATCTCGAACCTCAAGGACTTGGAGGGCTACGTCATGTTTGCCGAGGATTTCCCCATTGCGAAGATCAAGCTGCCCTACGTGAAGTATCCGCATCGAGCGGCCGCTATCGACATCAAGTGACCGAGGCCGGGCCATGCTCAATGTGACGCCGATTCGCGGCAACAACCAGTACGCGGCCGCGCATTATTTCTCGGCGGCCGACGACTACTATGCCAAGGAGAACCCCGGCGAGTGGCAAGGCCAAGGCGCACAGGTGCTTGGCTTGACGGGGCCGGTGGAACAGGCGCAACTCTCGCGGCTGCTGGACGGCCGGCTCCCGAACGGCGAGCGTATCCAGACGACCTTTGACCCGACCGACAACAAGAAGCGCATTGGGCTGGACCTGACGTTTTCCGCTCCGAAGTCGGTTTCCATGCAGGCGCTTGTTGCTGGCGACAAGGACGTCACCGCTGCGCACGACCGCGCCGTGACGCGCGCACTGGAGCAGGTCGAGCGGCTGGCCGAGGCCCGGAAGAAGGTCAAGGGCAAGAGCTACCGCGAGCGCACCGGGAACATGGTCATCGGCAAGTTCCGGCACGAAATGAGCCGCGCCAAAGACCCGCAGCTACACACGCATTCGGTCGTGCTCAACATGACGCAGCGCGCAGACGGCGCTTGGCGCGCACTGTCGAACGAGGACATATTCCGCGTGCAGCACGAGGTAGACGCGCTCTACAAGGCCGAGCTGGCGAGGGGCCTGCAAGCGCTTGGCTACGCGATACGCCTGGTCGATGACCAGGGCAATTTCGAGCTGGACCACATCAGCCGCGACCAGATTGAGGCGTTTTCGGCGCGTAGTCGCCTCATCGAGGAAGCGCTTGCCAACGAGGGCAAGACGCGAGCGACGGCGACCACGCTTGAAAAGCAGATCATTTCGCTTGCCACGCGGCCGCGCAAAGATGAGTCCGACCGCGACCTGGTCAAGCAGTATTGGGTCGAAAAAAGCCGCGAGTTTGGTATCGACTACGGCCCGCGCTCGCAGCTCGACGGCCGTACTTACGAGGCAGGCGACAGCTTCGGCGGCCGTGGCCGTGAGCGAGGCGACGCCGGCGACCGCATCGCAGCCACGAACCTGCCGGCGCGCCTCACGCCGGCGCAAGCCGTCGTGCAGTACGCCATCAACCACCTGACCGAGCGCGAAGCCGTTGTCCGCGAAACCGCGCTCACCGCCACCGCGCTGCGCCGCGCGGTCGGGCTGGCAGGCCCGGATGAGGTTCGCGCCGAAATCAAGCGGCTCGTCGGCCAAGGCGCACTGATTGAGGCCGTGCCGGCGTACCGCATGGCCGACCGCAAGGATGGGCCGGCGCTCTCGTCGGCCGGCTGGAAGAGCTACCTGCAAGACCTGAAAGGCTGGTCAGATAAACAGGCGCAGCAGTACGTCAGCAACGCGATCAAGCAGGGTTCGCTCGTGCCGGCCGAGAAGCGCTACACGACACAGAAGGCACTCGCCCGCGAGAAAGCGATTCTCGCCATCGAGCGCACCGGGCGCGGAGCTATCGAGCCGATCATGACGGCGGCCGCCGTCAAAACGGCGCTGGAAAGCTCGGCATTGAACGCTGGCCAACGTTTCGCCGTGGAAACCATCGTGAGCACCAAGAATCGGTTCGTCGGCATCCAGGGCGACGCCGGCACCGGGAAAACCTACACCGTGAATCAGGCAGTTGCACTCATCAAGCAGGCGTCGGCCGTGAGCGAGGGCTACCGCACCGTTGCACTCGCGCCCTACGGCAATCAGGTCAAGGCGCTCAAGAACGAAGGGCTGGAAGCGCACACGCTGGCGAGCTTTCTACGTACCAAGGACAAGCCCATCGACTGCAAGACGATCATCGTTCTGGACGAGTCGGGCGTCGTTGGCGCTCGCCAGATGGAACAGGTCATGCGAATTGTCGAGAAGGCGGGCGCGCGCATGGTCTTGCTTGGCGACACCAAGCAGACTGAGGCCATCGAGGCCGGCAAGCCGTTCGCGCAGCTCCAGCAGGATGGCATGCAGACCGCACGAATCAGCGAGATTCAGCGCCAGAAAGACCACGAGCTGAAAACCGCTGTCGAGCAAGCGGCCGAGGGCCGCGTCACGCAATCGCTCGCGCACATCAAGCACGTTGAGGAACTGAAAGAGCCGACCGAGCGGCACCGGGCCATCGTGAACGACTACATCCAGCTCACTGAACCCGAGCGCCGCGAGACACTGATCGTTGCCGGCACCAACGAGGCTCGCCGCGAGATCAATCGCATGGTGCGCGAGTCGCTGGACCTGACCGGCAAGGGGCGGGAGTTCGAGACGCTGACTCGTGTAGACCTGACACAGGCGCAGCGCCGCTTTGCGCCAAGCTATCAGCCGGGCATGGTCATCCAGCCCGAGAAGGACTATCAGAAAGCCGGCCTGACGCGAGGCGAGACCTACCGCGTCAAGGAAGCATTGCCCGGCAATGCGCTGGTCCTGCATCGGCAGGACGGCACCACCACCACGATCAACCCGCGCAAGGCGACGCAGCTCAGCGTCTACCACCTTGAGCGCGCCGAGCTGTCGGTCGGGGATACCGTGCGGATCAACCGCAACGATCCCGGTCGCGACCTCACGAACGGCGACCGCATGCGCGTTGCCGGCGTGATCGGCGGCGTCGTCAAGCTCGAATCGGTCGAGGAGCGCGACGGCCGGCCGGCTCGCGCGCTCGA
>NZ_VZPL01000145.1 GCF_008801575.1 Xanthomonas cissicola
ATCTCGCGCCGGGTCTGCTTGCGCTTGCCCAGGCCCTCAGCGTCACCGAACGTCAGCTGCATAGATGATCCTCTACATGATGAGGCGGGTAGTGTCGCGTATCTGTGGTGCGTTGTTCAGAGCTTCCCTAGAGCGCGACAAGGCGGCTGACGGAGCATGCAGCCTGCGCTTGCGCTGCGTGAGCTGGCAGTACAGCGATGGGTGCACAGGTCAAGCAATTGCAACCCCGCATTCCGCGTGGGCCGATGCGCATACGGACGACTGGTCGCACAGCGCTGGGCGCGCCAGGTGCGGAGTGATTGCCACCCGTTGTTGCGCGCATGCCGGCTCAGAACGGCGACGAAAGCCGCGTGATCCATCGTCCGTGGCGTGGGATGCGTGCAGGCGCTGGACTAGCGCGGCCGGCGCAGAAAGCTCACCACCGCGTCCACCCAGGCCGCGTGGCTGTCTTCGACCTGGGCCACGTGGTCGGCGTGCGGCAGGGTCACCCAGCTGCGATCTTCGCTGCGCAGACGTGCGTAGAGATGGGCGTTGTCTGCCTGGGTGGCGATCGGGTCGTCGACGCCGCGCAACAGCAGCACCGGCAACGTCGCGACCTGCTCGGGGTGGAAGGCGAACTGCTCCATCGCGCGCCAGTCGGTGCGCACCGGGTCCGCTGCCAGCGCCTGGGCGACGTAAGCCGCACGTACGCCCGGCGGTGCCGCGTTGGCGGTGATGAAATCCTCGCCGGCCGCTGCGGCCGTGGTGGGTGTGCGCAAGGGCCGATCCGCCGGAACCGCTGACGCGGGTGGTGTATCCACATCGTCCGGGAAGCCGAACAACACCAGTGCGGAAATCTCTTGCGGTTGCTGCTGCGCGAGCAGCAATGCCACCCGCGCGCCGTTGGAATAGCCTAGCAGTGCGGGCGGCGGCAGGCCGGGATGGGTCTGCGCGACCCAGGCCAGCACGTTGCGGACATCGGCCACTGCACGGGCGGGCGTATTCCAGCCCGTGCGGTCGCGTGGGCTGCCGCCGTAGCCGCGCAGATCCACCGCGTACGCGGCAAACCCGGCTTGCGCGAGCGCCGCAAGGACAGAGCGCGCATCACGCGGCTCGCCAGGCGCCTGCAAATCGAAGTTGGGCAATGCGCTCCAGGTGCGGCCGTGCACCAGCACGATCGCGCCACGCGGCTGCACGGGCACCCGCGACCACACCGCCAGCGTCTGCCCATCGTCGGTGCGCACCTGCGACAACACGGTGCCCGTGCCGGGCTGCGGTTGTGCGTGCAGCGCCGCAGCAGCAGCCAATAGCAGTAACAGCAGGCAGGCAAATCGACGCGGCATGCGATGTCTCCGGACGCGGTGGGTTGAGCGCGGCCAACGTGCGCGCGCAGGCCGAAGTGGGCGGTGTGCCAGGCACACAGTGTACGAATGGTCCACGCCGGACTGAGTACCGACCGCGCGCGCCTGGCGGTGAGCGCAGTCGGTCTGTCCGCCCACCGAGACGACCTTACCCGGGTTGCGCCGCCGATGCTGTGCCGGCGTCGGCGGCTTGTTCTTCCAGGATCGGCCTGGCCAGCGCGAACGCGTGGTTGGCGGCCGGCACGCCGCAGTAGATCGCCGCCTGCAGCAGCACTTCCTTGATCTGCGCAGGCGTCACGCCGTTGTTGCGCGCCGCACGCACGTGCAGCTTGAATTCTTCGTCGTGGCCCAGCGCGACCATCATCGACAAGGTGATCAGCGACCGGGTGTGGGCCGGCAGGCCATCGCGGGTCCAGATGCCGCCCCAGGCGTAGCGGGTGATCAGGTCCTGGAATTCCTCGGTGAAGTCGCTGCGCGCGGCCAGCGCGCGATCGACATGCGCATCGCCAAGGACGCGGCGGCGTTCACGCATGCCGGCTTGATACCGTTCGTCTTCGTGCATGGGGTGTCCTTGCAAGGTGGGAAAGCTCACTGGCCCTGAAGAAAACCGAGCACCGCGTGGTTGAACGCGGCCGGCGACTCCAGGTTGCAGATGTGGCGGCCGGGCACCTGGGCGTAATGACCGTCCGGCGCGGCATAGGCGATCTCGCGCAGGTCAGGCGGCGGGCACACCGGGTCGTCGTCGCCGGCCAGCGCCAGCAGCGGCAGGCTCAGCCCGTCCAGTGCACCGCGGAAATCCGCATCGGCCACCGCCTGGCAGCAGGCGATGTAGCCGGCCGGCGAAGTGGAGACGAAGGCAGCGGCGATCATGTCCAGGCGCTGCGCGTGGCTGGTGGCGAATTCGGGGGTAAACCAGCGTTGCAGCGTGGCATCGATCAGCGTCGGAAGGCCTTCGCTGCGCACCTGTTCGATGCGGGTTTCCCAGGTGGCGGCGCTGCCGATTTTCTGCGCGGTGGCGCACACCACCAGCCGGCGCAAGCGCTGCGGTGCCTGCAGGCCCAGCCACTGCCCGGTGAGCCCGCCGATCGACAGGCCGCAGAAATCGCTTTGCGCGATCTCCAGGGCGTCCCACAGTGTCAGCACGTCCTGACCCAGGTCGGCGACGCTGTACGGGCCGGGCGGCGTCTCCGAATACCCGTGGCCGCGGCGGTCGTAGCGCAGGATGCGGTAGTGCGGAGCGAAGGCTTCGAGTTGCACGTCCCACATGTGCAGATCGGTGCCCAGCGAATTGCAGAAGGTCAGCCAGGGGCGTCCTTCGGTGCCGTCCAGGCGGTAGTGCAGGCGATGCGTGGGCAACTGGAGATAAGCCATCGAAGCACCGTCAACGGGAAGAAGATCCAGCCAGCACGCGGTCGATCCAGACCGAAGACATACCGTGCCAACTAGCGCTATCGAACACTGCCTGGAGTTGCGCGTGCGTGAGCACCGCGCTCACCTGCGCGTCTTCGCCGAGCACCTCGCGCAAATGCCGTTGCTGCGCCTGCGCGCGCAGCGCTGCCTGTTCCACCAGGGCGTGCGCCTGCGGCTTGCCCAGGTGTGACGCGAGCGCGAACACTGCCGCCTCGGCGTAGAGCAGCCCGCCGTGGCTGTCCAGATGCGCCTGCATGCGCGTGCGATCCAGTTCCAGACCGGACAGGCACAGCTGCATCTGCGCCAGGCTGCCGGCGGTGAGGCAGACGATCTGCGGCAAGGTGTCCCATTCGGCATGCCATTGCCCGGCCGCGCGCTCGTGCGGCTGCGCCATGGCACTGAACAATGTGGCGACCAGGCCCGGTACGCGGGTGGCTGCGGCAACCGCTGCCACGCTGGAGACCGGGTTGCGCTTGTGCGGCATCGCCGACGAGCCGCCTTTGCCGGCGGCGGCAGGCTCGAACGCTTCGCCCACCTCCGATTGCATCAGCAACGCCACATCGCCGCCGATCTTGCCCAACGTGGCAGCCAGCAGACCGAAAGCGCACCCGACCTCGACGATGCGGTCGCGCGCGGTATGCCAGGGCAGCGCGGGCAGCGGCAACTCCAGAGTGCTCGCCAGGGCCTGCGCCACTTCCAGGCCACGCTCCTGCAACGAGGCCAGGGTGCCGGCCGCGCCGCCGAACTGCAGCACCAAGGCATCGCGCCGCAAGGCGTGCAGGCGCTGCTGCGCACGCTGCAGGGCGTCCAGCCAACCGGCGACCTTGAGCCCGAAGGTGACCGGCACGGCCTGCTGCAGCAGGGTGCGTCCGGGCAAGCCGGTGTTGCGCTCGCGTTCGGCCAGCACCGCCAGATCGGCGCACAGGGCGTGCAGACGCGGCAGCAGCAGATCAAGCGCGGCGCGCAGCTGCAGCACCGTGCCGGTATCGATGACGTCCTGGCTGGTGGCGCCCCAGTGCACCCAGCGCGCGGCGGCCTTGTCGTGCGCGACCACCTGCGCGGTCAGCGCCTTGACCAGCGGAATGGCGGGATTGCCGGCCAGCGCCGTGGCCTGCGCCAACGCGGCCCGGTCGTAGTGCTGCACATCGCAGGCAGCGGCAATGGACTGCGCGGCCTGGGCGGGAATCACCCCGCACTGCGCCTGTGCGCGCGCCAGCGCGGACTCGAACTGCAGCATCGCCTGCAAGCGCGCGGCATCGTCGAACAAGGCGTCGCACGCAGGCTCGCCGAACAAGGATCCCAACAACGACGATGTCGCACTCATGTATTGCATCTCTAGGCGTGCCGGCAGCATCGCACCGATGTACCAAGGTGCCAACTAGGGCCTGTTAACACATCCGAAGCCCATCAACGACTAGGACGAAGCTGAGGAATCCAAGGAACATGACATCCAGCTTCTCGAAGCGCGAGAAAATCCGGCGGTAGCCTTTCAAGCGACGGAACAGT
>NZ_VZPL01000146.1 GCF_008801575.1 Xanthomonas cissicola
ACTGTTCCGTCGCTTGAAAGGCTACCGCCGGATTTTCTCGCGCTTCGAGAAGCTGGATGTCATGTTCCTTGGATTCCTCAGCTTCGTCCTAGTCGTTGATGGGCTTCGGATGTGTTAACAGGCCCTAGTTTCATATTAATTCCAATGAATAAAACAGGGTTGTCGAGGTCTAATGGTCTTTGACAGCGTTGAGCATCTGCAGATTGAAGGTCTACCAAGAACGTCTTAACACACGCATTGTTCAAGAGCGAGCAGCGAGGGCAATGGCACGCCAGCAGCATGCAGCCCTCTTGGCGCCTCAACCACCGGCATGGGAGTAGCGCATCACTACTCTCCACCAGCGCTTGGCCTCTTGAAGGGAATCTTGGCTTCGCTGTCCCGACCGCAAGGACAGGCCTCCTTCTCGACGCTGACGCTTTGTTGCGGCCCTTCGCTGTGCGCCGCTTGCGCGGTGCTCGCTCTCGGGTGCGGTAAGGACGGACGCTTCGCCTGTCGGTTCCCACGAGGCGCACAACGCGCTGGTGGAGAAGAACCGATGAAGCGCACCCAAGACATCAAGGCCCAATACCAACTGCAGATGGACGAGGAGGGCATCTTGCTCGCAGCAGCCACCATCCTGGAACAACGCCTTCAACGCCAAGGCCGCATCCACAGCCCCGAGCAAGCTGGCGACTACCTCATTGCCCGCTGCGCTCACCTGCCGCACGAAGTCTTCGGGGTCGTCTTCCTGGACATCAAGCACCAGATCCTGGCAACCGAACATCTCTTCTTCGGCACTATCGACGGCTGCGATATTCATCCCCGAGTAGTCGCCAAGCGCGCCCTGGATTTGAACGCCGCTGCCGTCATCCTTTTCCACAATCACCCAAGCGGCAATCCGGAGCCAAGCGAAGCCGACCGCAAGGTCACCGAGCGCCTGCAGCAGGCTCTGGGCCTCCTCGACATCCGGGTGCTGGACCACCTGGTGATCGGCGGGCGTCAGCACACCAGCCTTGCAGCAAGAGGGTGGGCGTAGCCCTCCCTCTCTCTCATCGGCTGTTGGCATAGGGCCACCAGTGCGCCTGATCTTGCAAAAGATATGGCGCTACGCTTGAGTTCGGTCATCACGCTCTTTCGCCGCTGACGCCATTACGGCAAGATCCAAGTGAAAGAGATGCTGCTGAAAATTTTTACGGCATGGATAAAAATCGAAGGAGGGAGTTGTTGATGCGCCAGGATGCGATCCAACTGTTTCAATGCTTGGGGAGGCATGATGTTTGAGCAGGTTGAGAAGCTCTTTGAAGGTTCTGATGAGCTGTTGGAGGCATTGGCGCCCATCACATCGGCTCCGCCGTTTGATCAAAGTGATCGACTGCAAGTTTGTCGCGCGCTTTGCCTGCTTTCGATTGAGCACGCTGTTGCGAGTCGCTGCTTACTTGCAGCCGGTTCTGAGCCGTCCACCTTGGTCGTTCATCGGGCGCAGTTCGAAGCGCTGGTGCGCGCCGTGTGGGTCCTTTACTGCGCAAGCGACGCCGACGTGGCTTGCTTGCAAGAAGAGCTGACGCCGATCAGTGAGTCCGTGGCGGCTCGTTTGCCAATGCTATCCAAGATGCTGATCGCTCTTGAAGCGGTGAAGCAAGCAGCCGAGCCACTGCGGGTGTTTTTGGAGTTCAAGAAATACTCTTGGGCGGCACTCAACTCGTTTGTCCACGCGGGTGCACACGCGCTTCATCGGTTGCGAACGGGCTTCCCGCTTGAACTTGTTGAACTTGTGGTCAAACAAAGCAACGCGTTGGTCGTGATGGCTCACATGCAACTCGCAATCACAGCAGGTAGCCAAGAGGCGGTGCGCTGGGTTGCTAAGACGTCGGACGGATTTCCCGCTGTGCTTCCTCCACGAATACGTTAGGATTTTCAGGCAAGCGCCATCGCCCACAGGCTGTCAGGCTGATGAGTGGCAAGCTTGCGGCGCAAGTTGCTTGCAGTGAGACTTGAACGAAGGACGGTTTGGATGACAAATATCAGCAAGGCGGAAAGCTTCGAAGACGGATTTTTGCGGGCTGCGCTTGAAGTCATCGCAAAGCGCGATGAGCGCGAGGCCATCATCACCAGCCAGGATTTCGATGGCCTGAAGCAACGACTTGATCGCTCGGCGAGCACGACGCGCTTCACGCAAGCCATGGCGGAATTCTACCTCGGCATCCCGAGACGCCAATTCGACCAGTTCAAGCGTGAGCACGGCAATCCGTTTCTGATCAGCAAGAGCACGCCGAGATCTATCCCCAAAGTGGACCTCTTGACGTGGTATGCACAAGTCACCAAAGCCCGGGAGAAGATCCAAGATCCGATCTCGGGCAAATTCGGTCGAACGGGGAAGGGCATTCCATTCATTGTGATCCGTGAATCGGCTGGCAAGATCAAGAGCGTGATCTCACATGCGGGCATCACGGAGCTCGAAATGAGTGTGATTGAAGAAGCTTTTCAGCAAGGCGCAACGATCTTGGCCCTGACCATCGATCAAGCCTTGGCGCTGCCTTGGCAATCAAACCCTGAGAAGAGGCGTTGGCGAAACGCCTACCGGTTGCATCTGATGGCGGTCCATGCATCCAAGATGGCATGGCTGGATCGCCAAGAGTTAGACGAAGACACCAAGCCCGTTTAGCGCGGCGGCCCACCCGACGTATCGGCTGCCTGGTGCATCCGGGCGCTGGCGTTATCGGCGACGGATGAATGGATGTTCAGCGATCATGGCGATTTCGTCCTGTAGCGACGCGCCTGCGATGCATAGATTGCGTTCCGAAGCTTGGCAAGTCGTCAAGCGCGGAGAGCAAGATGAAATACACCATCGAGATCAATGCGACTGTCCAAGTCGCCCACTACATGACAGTTGAAGCAAGCTCGCCGCAGGAGGCGCTTGCTCAGTGCGATGTCGACACGATTGCGAACAGTGACTTCGATTTCGAAGAATGGTTTAGTGCACCCGAAATCCATCGCATCGAAGATGAAACCGGCACGCTCATTGCCTGTGACTACGAGGACCATGTTCCTGACATCGACGATCTGTAAGTCCCTTCTCGGCTTGTCCAATCGACTGATGCTGTCACGCTGCGATCTTGACGAAAGGCGTTTCGGCCTTAAGTTGAATGGAAAGGAGACGAAATGGACCAATCAATTAGAAGAAATATTAGACAAGCAGTGAAGCAGGGAAGCGAGACATATGTGCAGTCGCTTTGTCGGGCTCAGGATGATGCTGATGCTGCAGCACGCTACGCCATTGAGGTGGCAATCAAGAGCGGCAAAGAAGGCTTGGTTGATCAACTGGTGCCACTGTTGTCGAAGTCGTTTGCGGTCTATCCGCTTGATGTGGCTGCCAAGGCGGGTTCAGCGCGGGCAGTGGAGCAGCTCATGGTATTTTGCGACGCAGAGGATGACGAGGCATTGGTGCTTGCTGCCAGGCACGGGCACACGGAGTGTGTCAAACGCCTGCTCAAGGAGTGTAGTCCTTTGCAAGGCGATTCTCAGGCGCTGTATGAGGCAGCGCGTCATGGTCATGCGGATGTGGTCTTTCAATTGGTCCTGTTCTCAGATGCCAAGGCGCAGGGCAGTCGAGCGCTGATCGTCGCTTGTCGAGAGGGTCACTTGGAAGCGGTCAAGCATTTGTTGCCTTTCTCATCGAAGATCCAATGTGCGCTGCATGGCTTTGCGGCGGCGGCCGAGAACAATCATGCCGAGGTCGTTGAGTTCTTGATCGAAGCTGGTCTTCCAGATCCGGAAGACACGTTTTCGTTGGGTCTCAATGTTGCTGTTGCCAAAGGCCATGAACAGCTGGTGCGGACGATACTTTGGGCGATCGTCAGAACAGGCCATGCGCCGCGCGACTTTGGCGAGAAAGCACTGTTCGCTGCAGCAACGAAGGGCGATGCAGGAATTGTCAAGTCGATCTTGGAGTTCGCCCACAAGACCGCCTATCCAGAGGCCGGCTTGTTTGCTGCACTCCAAAATGACCATGATGAAGTGGCGGATGTTCTGGTTCGCCGAGTGAACCTAGATCACGTGCGCGAATTGATCTCGGACGAAGAGATCGAAGCCAAGCTTGATGAAGCGATTGCCAGACTTGACGCTACGAAGCAGCACAGAGAGCTTCAATCCAACGAGCGCAAGAGATTTGCGCAGAGCAA
>NZ_VZPL01000147.1 GCF_008801575.1 Xanthomonas cissicola
CGGCCTGGCCAAAAACACCGCACACGTGCTGACCTTGTTTGCGCTCTCCAATCTGTGGATGAAGCGAAAGCAGTTGCTGCCGGCTATGGGGAGCGTGCGCCTGTAAACCAGGAAATTCCCACGGAAAGCGCCAGAAATGGCGAAATTCCAAAGATTCAAACGCCACTCTTCGGAACGACGCGACATCCCGCACTCTCAGGCCTCGTTATTCAGACCTTCCTTAAGCATCCCAATGAATAGAAAATTCGTGCTTTCGCGATTGGCATTCTTCCTGACAACTTCGTCATTGCTGACATTTGTCGCTGTCATACACAACGCAGTTCCTGGTTTCACGTTGCCCACACTTGGCCAAGCGCTATGGATAACTGGCTTCGCAACATCATATGCTAGCCAAGACTTCCCAGGCATTTTTGCTCACGACATCGGCTTGCCTGGCCGGGCTGCAATTAGCTTCGGTCTCTCTGGCGCTTGGCCGACTGCTGTACTCATCAAGCTGGGACTCACCCCTGAAACAGCATATTCAACAATGATCGCTTGCTGGCTTGGCATTGCGTTTCTTGGCTGCTATCGCATGTGCGTGCTACTAGGCAACTCCCGTTGGTCGTCTCTAGCTGCAACACTTGCGTGGAGCACGATGCCAGTAATCTGGTCGCATTCTGGCTACTCCATGTTGGGACTGGGGATCGCATTACTACCGACATACATGATGAGCGCTATCAATCTCATACATGCCGAAGGTCAATCGCAACGTCTACGAGGAATCTTGCTGCATGTGCTAGTTAGCATAGTAGCGGCATTTATGGACGGTTATACGTTTGTCATGTTCGGGCTCGCTGCTGCCGCCGTTACAATTATTTCAACTCTCAATCGGATCCGTGCGTCTAGAGTAAGTTCCGCGATCTATGCTCCGTTGGTGCATGCCGTGTCTCTCGGGCTGGCGTATTTTCTCTACCGAGCATTTGTGGGCAACAGCGCACTCGCCCCTGCGCCCATCGACTTTTTCAGGGCTTGGGGGATGGATCTTTCCTATGCAGCCATCCCTACTAGCGGTACGCAGTGGCTTCCGGATCTACTCGGATTTAACGAAGCCCGCACCCTCTCTTCGCAATTCGGGGACGCTTCTGTATGGGAGAGCACTTTTTGCCTACCGCTGATCATAGCCTGCTTAGTCGCTCTAGCGTTCAAAAGAGGCAAGTATCCCCCTCTGCTAATCACGCTAGTTGCGGTGGCAGCGTTCGGGTTCTATATGGCCCTCGGGCCGTCCCTTAAGCTGCATTCGGCCAACTTTCATAATGAGGCATCAACCATGATGCCCGCCGATCGCGCCCTCATATCAACAGGCAATAGAGTTCTTTCCGAGAACCTTCCTGGATTCAAAGAGATGCGAGCTAGCTATCGATGGATCTCGCTCTGCATGTGTTGTTGTTGGATGATCATTGTCCTTCTGATTCCGAAGTGGTCAGCTTGCAAGAAATGGTATCCTGCACTCATAGTCTGGGGATTAATCGTAGCCTTCAACCTACCTCACCCTAAATCGCATTTCCAAAGAGGTAGAGCTTATCTAGCATCCTTTCAGGACATGAAGCAGCGGCTACAGGCACCATTGAGCAAAGATATCAATCAAGGCGATTTAGTCGCTTTCCTTCCCTATCGCAATGATTTTCTGGCTACTTATCTCGCCCCTACTTTACACTTCAAGACTTATAACATCGGGGGAGACAAGAACCTCGCTGCGGCAAGGCGTACATGGCCGAACGCCATTAAGGAACTTGATATGGGCCAAGCGGATGTAATGACTGCTAAAGCAGCATTGATGTTGCTTTTCACCGGACGAGCCAACTCAGTCGTAGTCCCATATTTTGATGGATTGTTTGATGCACACTCCTGGCCACCGACACATCTGCACCTACAGGCTACAAGTGAACTGGTGCGGGAACTAGAACAATCCGGATTCGTTTCGATCGAGAAGCGAGAGCTTTATGCTATTGCACGCTTGAACAATACTTCAAGAAGGGAAATATTGCGCAATACTGCCGGTGCGAGCCTTGCCAACTACTTTAACCGTAGTTTCTGCCTAGAATCAGGACCGTTTGACAAACACACAGCACATCAAATAGGAGAAATCAATAATGGAACGCTGCTCAATCAGGGGCAGTCAGGCTTCTTACTATTTGGCCCTTATAGAGCAATGCCCGCCGGGAACTATCTATTCACCCTCTACGGACGCACGGGAGAGACGCCCTCGGCTTGGATGGATGTTGGATCCGATGCTGGAAGCAAGCGGTACGCTTATACCCTGCTAACACCACACAATAGCGGAGTGATTGCCCACGGGCAAATCGAGCTCTTACAGCCCGTCTCCGACATAGAACTCAGAGTTTCCGTCACGCAAGCAGACGTAGTCGCGTTAACAGGTTACCGACTAGAGCAAATAAGCGCGGCACGAAGTGGCTGTAAACCGTAAGCTCCCCCGTCAAGCAGGCACTTTAAAAGTAGAGCTTTCGGCGTACTTGTTGCGGTACTCGACCGGGGTCATTCCGCCGAGCGAATCATGGGATCTTGCTTGGTTGTAGTCGATCATCCACCAGTGGGCGGCTTCGCGCACCTCGTCGAGGCAGGCGAAGAGATTCAGGTCGAGCACTTCCTCGCGGAACGTACGATTGAAGCGCTCAATGAAGGCATTCTGATTTGGCTTTCCCGGCTGGATGTACTGTAGTGCGACGCCATTGGTCTTGAGCCAGCTGGTGAACGCTTCGCCCAGGAACTCGGGGCCGTTGTCCGAGCGCACCACCTGCGGCAAGCCATGATCGTGTTTGATCTGCTCGAACACACGCACAAGCCGTTGCGAGTTGATCCAGGTGTCAACCTCGATGTGCAGCGCCTCGCGATTGAAGTCATCCACCACGTTGAAGGTGCGAAAGCGTCGTCCGCATGCCAGCGCATCGCTCATGAAGTCGACCGACCAGACCGTGTCTGGCAGCCTCGGCACGTAGAGCGGCACCCGCTCACGCTTGGGAAGGCGACGCTTTGCAGCGCGGCGTAGGTTGAGCTTCATGGCCTTGTAAACGCGATAGATGCGTTTGGGATTCCAACCTGGTTGCTGCTTGCGAAGGTAGTCGCTGCACTTCCAGAAGCCACGACTGGGGTGCGCTTCAACGTAACGCGCGATCTCGGCAATCAGCTCGGCATCGCGCACCGTCCAGTCCAGAGGCGGTGCGTACCAAGCGGCACGCGACAGCCCGACGCATGCACAGGACCGGCGCAACGGCCGCGCGTGGACCTCGATAAGGAACCGCACCGCCTCGCGTTTACGCGCCGGCCCTAGAGTTTTTTTGCGATCCGACGTCCCCCCACCCTGAGTAGTGGTTTGGTTTAGAGTCCGGGGGTAATGATATCGGTGTTTGCCAGATGTTGGGCATAAGCAGCCGGGGTCATGCCGCCGATCGCCTTCTTGGGTCGGTCCTCGTTGTATTCGCGTCGCCAGCGTTCGATTTCGGTG
>NZ_VZPL01000148.1 GCF_008801575.1 Xanthomonas cissicola
CTAAATTCCGCTGCCGCAGATCCGCCAATTGCTGGGACAGGGCGGGCTGAGCTATGCCCGTCGTCGCTTCCAAACTACTTACAGTGAACTCCCCCTGCGACAACTGACAAAGCAGCAGCAGGCGAGAGGGCGTGGCTATGAAACGCAGCAGCTTGGCCACTTCCGGAACACGCTCCTTCAGTGCGGTGAGGTCACTAACGGTGAGGGCGGATTCGGTCATAAATTGCGGCGCACTGAAGATCAAGACGCACAGAGTAACGGCTGGATCCTACGACGGCTGCAAAAATCTTAAGTGCCAACACTTTCATGTTATATGAAAGTGTGCAACTATAGTCACACCTTTGTCTGATACCGCCTCCATGAGCACTTCTTCCTCATCCGATGCCTCACTGGACATGGCTCGCATAGTCATCGGCAATAGCCACATCTGCATCGCGAACGCGCCGGAGGTGAAGACGTTCTTCGACCCTGCTACCTCTAGCGCGAGCCATGTGGTCCGAGACCCTCGCTCCTCTGCCTGCGCCATCATCGACCCTGTTCTCGACTTCGACATGGCCTCCGGTCGAACGGCGACCAGGTCCGCTGCGGCGCTTGTGCAATACGTGCGTGACGCGGGCCTGCAGGTGCAGTGGCTGCTTGAGACACATGCACACGCCGACCATCTATCAGCTGCACTTTGGCTGCAGCAGCAGGTGGGCGGACAGCTTGCGATCGGCGCGCACATTACTCACGTGCAAGAAGCCTTTGGCAACATTTTCAACGCCGGTACTGATTTCAGCCGCGATGGCAGTCAGTTCGATCATCTTTTTGTAGACGGTGAAGCTTTCGCCATCGGACATCTACAGGCGGTGGCTCTTCATGGTCCGGGCCACACGCCCGCATGCATGGCTTACGTCATCGGTGACGCGGTGTTTCCGGGCGACACCCTGTTCATGCCGGACTACGGCACAGCGCGTTGCGACTTTCCAGGCGGCTCGGCCCGGCAACTCTATCGCTCCATCCATCGGCTGCTTGACCTACCAGATGACACCCGTGTCTTCGTATGCCACGACTACAAGGCGACCGGCCGGGCCTATTTTGCGTGGGAGACTACGATCGGCGCCCAACGCAGCGCGAATGTGCATGTGCATCAGGGGGTCTCCGAGGCGGAGTTCGTCGAGATGCGTGAGAGGCGCGACGCCACCCTCCCCCTGCCGCGCCTACTCTTTCCGTCGGTGCAGGTCAACATGCGCGCCGGCCATCTGCCCACACCGGAGTCTAACGACGTGCGCTACCTGAAACTGCCACTGGACCTGTTATGACGCTTCCATTTCTTGCATGGTACTGGCCGTTGGTCGGCGGCCTGATGATCGGTACCGGTTCCGGCGCCTATCTGCTGATCAACGGCCGGGTTGCTGGTATCTCCGGCTTGCTTGCCGACGCGTTCGGTCTGCAGGCTGGCGGCGTGCGTTCGCTGTCCGCCCTGTTCCTGGCTGGGCTTTTGACGAGCGCCGGCGTGGTATTGGCGGTTAGACCGATTGCGCTTGCCCCGCTAAGCGGCACCGACATGCCAAAGCTGATCCTGGCTGGCCTGCTGGTTGGCTACGGAAGCCGCCTGGGTGCTGGCTGTACCAGCGGGCACGGGGTGAGCGGGCTGGCAAGACTGTCACCGCGCTCCATTGTCGCGACCACTGTATTCATGCTGCTAGGCATGGCAACAGTACTAGTTGTGCGGCTCGCCGCCGGAGCCGGCGCATGATCCGCCTGACAACTTTTCTCTGCGGGGCCTTATTCGGACTGGGCCTGGTGGTTTCGGACATGGCTAATCCCGCGCGCGTGCTCGCCTTCCTTGATGTCAAAGGCGCCTGGGATCCTTCTCTGGCGCTCGTGATGGCTGGCGCGCTGCTCCCGTCGACCATCGCTTATCGATGGGTGCGAGCGCGCAGGGTCCCTTTGTTGGCCGCGACCCTGCAACTACCACAGCAACGGCAGATCGACCACAAACTGGTTATCGGTGCTGCGTTGTTCGGCATTGGCTGGGGGCTGGCCGGCGTCTGTCCAGGACCTGCCGTCGCGCTGCTGGCGACCGGCCAGGCGATCGCATTGGTCTTCGCTGCAGCGCTGGTGGCTGGAGTGTTGATTCACTGGATCATCCACCGCCCCATCTCAGGAAAGAATGCCCCATGAAACTCCGACAGCTTTCGCCCGACACGCTCGTAACCGACCAGCTTCGTCCAGCCGATCTCCCTGCTCTGGCAAAACAAGGGGTAGCAAGCGTTGTCTGCAACAGGCCAGACGGCGAGCAGCCGGAACAGCCTGACCACCTGGCCATCCAGGCGGCCTGCACGGCTGCCGACATACGCTTCGCCTACCTGCCCGTCGTGGCCGGTTGCATTTTTGATAGCCAAGTGCAGCAGTTCCGCGAGCTGCTGCTAAAAATGCCCGCTCCGGTGGCCGCCTATTGCAGGACAGGTACACGCTCAACGTCGTTGTGGGCTCTGGGGCAGGTGCGCGCTGCTGGACTCACGACCGACCAGGTCCTATCCATTGCTTCTGGCGCAGGTTACGACCTTTCCGCGCTCGCTCCGCGGCTTCGCTGCAACGCCCAGTCTAGCCCCGATTAGCCAATGGCCATGCAAACCCTGTCATTGCTGCAGATAGCGCTGGGCGGTCTCTCCGGGATTCTGGTCGGTTTCGTGCTGGGACTCGTGGGTGGCGGAGGTTCCATTCTCGCCGTCCCCCTGATGCTCTATCTGGTGGGTGTCGATGATCCCCATGTAGCCATAGGGACGAGCGCGCTGGCTGTGGCAGCCAACGCGTTGTCTAATCTTTTCGTGCATGCACGTCGTGGCAATGTAAAGTGGCCGTGCGCCTCGGTCTTTGCCCTGGCTGGCATCGCTGGCGCCTACCTCGGCTCGACCCTCGGCAAGGCCATCGACGGACAGCGGCTACTAGCGCTGTTCGCAGTGCTTATGGTGGTGATCGGCTTGCTCATGCTTGATAGGCGCAACGCGCAAGAAAATACCAATGCCCGACTCGGAAAGGACAATGCGCCCGCGCTGATCGGGCTAGGGACCATCTCCGGTGCGTTTTCCGGCTTCTTCGGGATTGGTGGAGGGTTCCTTATCGTGCCGGGCCTGATGTCCGCCACCAGCATGCCGATGCTGGCTGCGGTAGGCAGCTCGCTGGTTGCGGTCTCCGCCTTCGGCCTGACTACCGCGCTGAACTATGCGCACTCCGGGCTAGTGAACTGGCCGCTAGCTGCAGCACTGATCGTCACCGGCAGCGGAGGAGGCGTTGCGGGAGCGCGTACAGCGACGGCGCTAGCCGCACATCGGGGATCACTCAACAAGTCATTTGCACTACTCATCTTCATCACTGCAGGCTATGTGCTCTGGAGGGTGCTCTGAGACCGAAGCGGCCC
>NZ_VZPL01000149.1 GCF_008801575.1 Xanthomonas cissicola
GCTGCGCTGGATCGCCTTTTTGCGTGCCTGGTTGCAGGTGGTGCGGGAGCGTTCCTCAACGTGCTCAAGCACTATGCGGCTCGCAAACATGGCAATGGAGGTTTGACAGGGGTTTTTCAGGGACGACTCAATACCAACTCCAGATGGACGAAGAGGGGATTCTCCTCGCAGCCGCCACCATCCTCGAACGACGCCTTCAACGCCAAGGCCGCATCCACAGCCCGGAGCAGGCCGGCAGCTACTTGGTCGCCCGCTGCGCCCACCTGCCGCACGAAGCCTTCGGCGTCGTCTTCCTCGACACCAAGCACCACATCCTGGCCACCGAGCACCTCTTCACCGGCACGACCGATGCCTGCGAAGTCCACAACCGAGTCGTCGCCAAGCGCGCCCTGGACCTCAACGCCGTCGCCGTCATCCTCTTCCACAACCATCCGAGCGGGAACCCGGAGCCTAGCGAAGCAGACCGCAAGGTCACCGAACGCCTGAAGCAGGCGCTGTCGCTTTTCGACATCCGCGTCCTCGACCATCTGGTCATCGGCGGGCGTCAGCACACCAGCCTGGCGGCAAGGGGGTGGGCATAGCCCTCTCTGCCTACAGGATTGGCCTGCGCCCAGGCGCTGGCGGTAAGCTGTCCAACCTCCCGACACCCGGATGTTGGCCATGGATATCTTTAGTCAAGGAAGGCGCATCGCTAAAGCCCTTTCAGCGGGCACACTGTTGCTGGGAGTGGCCGCATGCGCCGAGCCATCAAAAGCCCATCAGGAGAAAACCATGAAGGAACCGACCTCGGCTGACGTTCGGCGCGAGCAGGACCGCGTCGCGGCACTTGTCGATGCCGCCGCCCCTGAGCGTTCGGCGCCCATGATGACGTGGGATGGCTATCCCGCCTTACAACCGGGGGCTGAGCACACCGTCGACCAGCTGCTTAAACAAATCAAAGCGCTCGCCCAGTCCCTTCACGTCCAAGCAGACTCCGATCCCGCCAACGTGGAGCGACTTTTGGGAATCGCGCTTCCTCCAGACGCCAAGCAGAAGCGCAGGGGGGTGACCGGCAAGGTGGGACAGGGCACTTACGACTGGGCTGTGTGGAAGGGCGCGCCCAAGCTCCCTGGGCATCGGGTGGAGCTGACCCTCACTCCGAACGCCTGCCTCGCCTACGAGGCACTGAAGAAGCAGATGGAAGCCGACGGCTTCCGGGTGTATGTGCCGACGTTTGGCGACGACCAGCGAATCACGTTTGACAAGATCGTCGGCCCCTCGCTCGGGCTTTACATCGCCGTAACCCCCGACCGGCGGGACGCGCCGACCTGCGTGACAGTCGTGAGCTTCGAGATGGAGCGCAGCGATGCTTGATCCCCGCATCGAGCGCATGCTCCAAGAGACCGAACGGGAATCGTCCTTATCCGCGGGGGCTGCCAGGGATCTTCGCGAGGCGGTGGAATCGTCGCCTTACCTCGTTGGGGTGATGACCAAGGCCATCGATAACAGCGACCTTGAGCACATCAAGTTCGCTCGCACGCCCAACGAAGGCGGGCACTACAGCGCAGACGAAAAGGCGATCAGCGTCAACGCCGACGTGTTGCAGCGACCTGCTCGGTCGGAGCGGATAGACCAGCTCACCGGAGTCCTGGGGCACGAAACGGGGCATGCCTTGATGGCTCGCTCCAACGAAATCAGCACCTACAAGCTGTCTTACCGAATCGATGAGGCGCTGAAAGATGGGGCGCGCTATGGGGACGCTACCGTCGATATCACTCCACTGGCGAAGGACTACATCAACGCTTCCCGGGAGAACGAAGCGCTGGCCGAACTGGTGTCGATGAATTCGGTGGCCAGTCGGGTCAAGCACCAAGACCCAAACGTCACTGACGCGGAACTGCTTCATCGCCTGGACCCGACCACGCCCTGCGTCACCAGCGGGCGGTTGGCTCAAGGCATTCAGATGGATGCCCAGGGCATCCAACACACCGACAACCGCATCGACAGCCCTGCGATAAAAGCCGTGGCGATTTGTCAGTTCGATCAGTCCGGCAAGGGCCTGGGCGCGCTGGGTCGGTCGGATTACAACGCCTTTTATCTGTCCTACGTGGTTTCCGCTGGCGCCGCGGTGTCCCGCGACCTGGACCAGGCTTCCCGCCAGTCGATCCCGAGTCTCGGCCTGAACCTGAAGGAGCTTGGTGCTTCAGCGGAGGAGATCCAAGCGGCTGGAGTGTCCCTGGGTGGGCAGGGCAAGGCCTTTGGGTTCACCGATACCTCTGGCGGACAGCTGCGGCCTTCCGAGGTGCGGCAGGTTGGGAAAGGGACCCCCGGCCAGCCGGACCTCGCCCCCCAACCCATCTCCCACGGCCAGGCCGTGCTGGCCGACAACCCCGCGCACCCGGACCACTCCAACTACCAGGCGATACATGGTTGGGTGAAGAGCACCGGCAACTGGACCGAGGAAGAGTCCAAGAACGTGGCGGCGTCGCTCTACAAGCAGCAAGTCGATGACCCGCTCATCAAGCGAGTGGATGCGGTCACCGGCGGCCTTGGGAAGGACGGGGCGCACAACGTCTTCGCTGTCTACGCCCCCCACGGCATGGACAAGGGCCCACTCTTCCACGCGCATGTCGATGGTCGTCAGGCCGCCCAGGAGCCTGCTCAGCAGAACTTGCAGCAGGCCGAGTCCATCAAGCAGGACCAGGTCCGTCAGCAGGCAATGGAGCAGACGCAGCAGCAAAGCGTCCAGCAGGAACAAGGACCGCGGATGACCATGGGCGGCCCATGAAAGCGCTGGCGGATGAAGCTTGCTTTGTAGATTGGACGGTTAGTGGAGCGAACCTGCCCGGGCTTTCATGTGATTGATGAGCAGGGCTTCCAGTTCCTTGTCGTCCAACGCGTGGGCACCGGCTAAAAAAACTAGATCGGCCACGCGCTGGCGTCGTTTCAGTTCTTCCCGCTTCGCTGTTTCCTGCGCCTTGGCTTCGCGCCGCTGGTTAACTAAAAGCTCCTTCGCTTGCAGCTGGGCCAACCGATCCATAGCCCGTCCGATTTGGTCCCGGTAGTGATTCGTTGCGGTCATGCGTGTCTCCCTTGGTCCTGGCATTGAGTCAACCAGGGAAAAGCGCCTCGTCAAGTTTCGACCGCCTTTGAAAATTGGAAGGTTGCGGAATCGTCCAAGTCTGAAAAACAGTGCGTAAAAGAAATAAGCAAGAGCGCACCTAGGGAAGCTCTGAACAACGCACCACAGATACGCGACACTACCCGCCTCATCATGTAGAGGATCATCTATGCAGCTGACGTTCGGTGACGCTGAGGGCCTGGGCAAGCGCAAGCAGACCCGGCGCGAGAT
>NZ_VZPL01000150.1 GCF_008801575.1 Xanthomonas cissicola
ACTGTTCCGTCGCTTGAAAGGCTACCGCCGGATTTTCTCGCGCTTCGAGAAGCTGGATGTCATGTTCCTTGGATTCCTCAGCTTCGTCCTAGTCGTTGATGGGCTTCGGATGTGTTAACAGGCCCTAGTTGCATTCAGCCGCTCAAAGGCGGCCGAACGTAACGATCGGAACAGTCCGTGCGTTTCGATCTCGAGCGGGTATAGCGCTCCGACATACTCGTGCAAGAGCTGAGATTCAAGCACGGCGAGACGGGTGATCTCCATTGCCGCAGCGTGCTGTCCCCGAGCACGCAGGTCAGCGATAACCGACTTCCGCATCCTGTTCACCTGAACATTGATGTCGGAATACTCGACAACTCGATTCCTCAGCGTCCTCTCAGCGGAGAGATAGCTCTCCTGGATGGCACGCTGCGCATCGACCCTTACTCGCCGGATCGTCTCAAATCGCTTTACAGGCTTGACGAATTTCGCACCTGCGGAGAAAAGAATGGCACTGACAATGACGTGAAAGATTTGAACGTCGAACAACTGTGCATTGTAGTAACCAATCTCGTACGTCTTAGGCAAAGTGATTGCCAGCGCGAAGTTGGCTAGCAACGTACCCAGCGCAGTACCTGTCCAGCCATGGTTGCGGGTCAAGAAGATCGCAGGCCCGATCAGCAACGCCATCAAGACCTTTCGAGCCCATATGCCTTGCGTGAAGCCAAGGATGTAGAACAGCACCAGGATGACAACAACCGATAGCGCCAAATCCCCCGGCAAGTCCGCCCGGGTTGGCCCTCGCCGCTGGGGGGACCAAAGCAGAACGGGAAGCAGGAAGGCCAGTATTCCCTGATAACTCCCCAACCAGTAGCGGACGAGAAATTGACCTGCATCGGCAGTTGAAGGGCCGTCGAGTGAAGCATTAAGAACGATGCTCCACGAAGAATTGAAAAACGCGATCGCAATGGAAAGCGGAATGAGGAAGGGGGTCTGCTGGATCAGCTTCCCGCAGTAGCGACGCGCGGACCAGATCCCCAAAGCAATCATGGGTGCGTGCAGAAAGGGACTCAGATAACCCCAGGCCGGGTCGTAACCTTGGTTGTGCGAGAGCGGCACACGGAGCCACAGCATCGCCGCCGCATCGCCTGCCAGCAGAAAAGGCCACTCGCGATAAGGCCTGAATAGTAGAGCGACGACACGCAGGCCAACCGGCAAATACCACTGATCGATGGAGCAATACCAGAGTGACAGGAAGGCCAAGCAGTAGCACACGCTGATCAGCGCACCCCTGACAAGCTCTCTTGTTGCCGCCATACCACCGCTCCTTGGTTTCACGATGCGCCCTAGTCTGGAGGGAATCGACCGCCGGAGTATAGCGGTGGCGCACACATTGCGGAAAAAGCCAGACAGCCTACCGACTCGTCACCACTGCGCGACGACATCATGCACTTCGCTGGTGCAGTGACACGTTTAGCATCATCAACCTTGACGAATCAGTGGCGGCAAAGCCACGGCGTTCAGCAGCTACCACAAGCGCCCCGCGACTGCCGAGATATTAATCGTTTCGGGCCAGACTCATGCTCAACCAACGGACATGCACAGACGCGATAAAGGCCGCCCTTGGCGGCCTTTATCGCAGCACGCATAGCTATCGCACACACAGCTGATTCAGCCCTCCATCTGCTCCAGCTCCTTGCCCTTGGTCTCGTAGACGTACTTGAGTACGAAGAACACCGAGATGAAGGCGGCGACGGTGTAGATGCCGTAGGCACCGGCCAGACCGATACTGCCGAGCAGGATCGGGAAGCTGACGGTGATGGCGAAGTTGGACGTCCACTGCGCGGCACCGGCAATGGCCAGGCCCGAGCCGCGGATCTGGTTGGGGAACATTTCGCCCAGCATCACCCACATCACCGGGCCCCACGAGGCGTTGAAGAACACCACGTAGACGTTGGCGGCCACCAAGGCGAGCATGCCCATGGCATCGGACATCGCAAGCTTGCCGTTGGGATCCAGCGAGGCAGTGGCAAACGCGTAGGTCACCAAGGCCAGCGAGACGGCCATGCCGGCCGAGCCGATCCACAGCAGCGGCTTGCGGCCGATCTTGTCCACCAGCATCACCGTGACCAAGCAGGCACCGATGCTGAGGCCGCCGGAAAGCACGTTGATCAACAGCGCATCCTGCTCGGAGAAGCCCACTGCCTGCCACAACACCGCGCCGTAGTAGAACACCACGTTGATGCCGACCAGTTGCTGGAACACCGCCAGGCCAATGCCGATCCAGACGATGGGGCGGATCTTGCCGGTGGCCTTGTTGATCAGGTCGGAGAACTTGGGCTTGTGCTGGTCGGCCGCCATCGAGGCGGAAATCTCGCCCAGTTTGGTCTGCGCGGCGGCGTTGCCGTACAGGCGCTTGAGTACCACCAGCGCCTGCTCGCGGCGACCCTTGACCACCAGATAGCGCGGGCTTTCCGGGATGACCAGCAGCAGCAACAGGAACAGGAGGGAGGGAACCGCCTGCATCCAGAACATCCAGCGCCAGGCGGCCTGCCCGGCCCAGAGCGGCTCGGTGGAGGCACCGGCGGCATTGGCCAGCAGGTAGTTGCTCAGGAATGCGCAGAACAGCCCGCTGATGATGGCGATCTGCTGCATCGTGGCGAGCCGGCCGCGGTAGCGCGCGGAGGCGACCTCGGCGATGTAGGCCGGCGAAATGACGCTAGCCGCGCCCACCGCAAAGCCGCCCATCACGCGCGCAAAGATGAAAAAGGCAGAGCTGTGCGAGGCGCCGGCCCCGATGGCCGAGAGCAGGAACAGCGCCGCGGAAATGATCAGGACCGCGCGGCGGCCCCAGCGGTCGGCCAGGCGGCCGGCAAAGAAGGCGCCGATGGCACAGCCCAGCAGCATCGAGGCGACCTCGAAGCCGGTCTCGGCAGCGGTGGACTGGAAGGTCTGTTTCAGGCCGTCGACGGTGCCATTGATCACGCCGCTATCGAAGCCGAACAGGAAGCCACCGATCGTGGCCACGCAACTAATCAGGATGATGAAACGGGTGTTCTCGCCGGCATCGGGGGCGCCGTCAATGGAAACACTGGACATGGGTTCACCTGGGAACGTGCAAGGGAGCGTCCACGGGGGTGGCCGCCATCGGCCGGCGACGCAATGCGCCGCCGGCCACGGGACATCAACGCGTCAGATACTGATTGATCAGGTTTTCATACGCTTCCTGGCGGCCGCTGATCTGCTGGGGCGCATTGCCGGCCGCATGCTTGGCCAGATCCGCCAGC
The DNA here is from genome assembly GCF_008801575.1 of Xanthomonas cissicola. Classification (GTDB taxonomy): domain Bacteria; phylum Pseudomonadota; class Gammaproteobacteria; order Xanthomonadales; family Xanthomonadaceae; genus Xanthomonas; species Xanthomonas cissicola. The sequence continues at coordinate 3,267 of NZ_VZPL01000150.1, forward strand.
GTGGTCTTGCCTGCGGCAAAGTCC
>NZ_VZPL01000151.1 GCF_008801575.1 Xanthomonas cissicola
TAATGCTGTCCGGCGGCAGCTGAAGCCGCCAGATAAGCGCAAAATCTCGTCTTACATACCCAATTTACGCGTTACTGGCGCTCTCTATGCTGATATTTTTAGGTCTTGAGAGTTGTTCAGACCTTCCATAAGGCGCTTGAGCATGCGTACCGACTCGTTGTATTTGGCATTTTTTGCCAGCACCATGCGTGTGCAGACCTTCATTTGCTCCTCCACCATATTTCCTTTCATGTTGGGAGCGAGAGACTTGAATTGCTGCAGCACCCCTGCGAGGCCAGTCTTTGGGGCACCCGGACAGTCGTCTTCCAGGCCATAGTCTTCTGGACGTTCGGCAAAGTTGTCAGCCATGGTGGACGTCCCTAGGTTCAACCGCTGAAGCTTGATGAGCTGCTGCTGATAGTGATCCAGCTGCTGCTGATACTGCTTGAGCGTCTCGGTCCATCGCTTAGCCTGCTCTGCGTACTCCTGTAAGGCCTTCGCCATCGACGTTGGGTCATTGACAATCACTCCCACTGCATTCGCGGGCCCAACACTAAGACCGGCCGCAAGCAACAAGCCTGCGGCGAGACGTGAAAATGAAAGGCGTGAGCGGCGTGAGCGGTCATTCATGGCGGGACTCGTCGGTCTTGTTGGGTGCAGATGGATGGCGGGGATAGCAAAACGAGGGATATAGAGGGCACAGCCCGGAAGGCGATAGGCAGCCCAGGCAGGTGGTGGGAGTCAAGCGCGTAACGCAATCATGAAGCGAGAGAATTTTTGTTCAGACACAGGCACAGCGACGAGAAAGACGCCGCCGGGGGTGCGGAGGTGAGCGCCTGCTAGGGCCATTATCCTTATGTGCTATTGAGGCAGGTTGGGTCGAACTCTGGCATAGGTCAAGGCAGATTGCCACTACCTGCTCCCCTCCAGACCGTCCTCTCATCGTCCAGCGGCCGCCACCTCAAGGGACAAGGCTGCCTGGGTAGGAAAAATCTGACATCCGGGAACGGTAATTCCTCACCCTCTGCAATGGCGTGCCCGGTCGAGTCCGCACGATATTTGTCAACCGAGGAAAGCTCTGGATCGCGTACCGTCGCAGCTGCCTGGACCGCAGGCGAGCACTCCCTCTTCGAGGGGAAAGGACATGTGATGCGTAACTTCCAACGTACGGCAAAAGTGGCTGTGGGACTGCTAGGACTGGCACTGTCATACAGTGCGGCGGCATGCTGTCCGGATGTCGGTCATAGCCCTGCTGCTGCGACAACAGGGCTGGGGGCCAGTCGTCCCTCTGCTACTGATCTCTCGGCTGTCAGCACCTTGCACGTGTATACGTTCGAGCGAGACGGAATCCGCTATCTGCAAGTCAATGGCCCTAGTGGCGATGTCCGAACTGCAATCGGGTGGATCGACGGTACCCATTGGGTCATGCCGGTTGGTATCGATGCAGACCGCACCACGATCCTGGCGGCGGGTTCACGCCCAGGCGGAACAGTCGTATATGAAGGAGACGATATGACGGTGTTGCTACAGACACTCCCGCGTGGTAACAGCTGGCTCATCGTACCTAAAAATTGATCGTGTCCCTGTTGGTTCGGAAACAAAGAAGCTGATCTTGCCCGTATGGTGGCGCCGGCAGGTGCCACCATACGAGCGCACCCTGCTGGACAACTCTGCTGTGTTCTCAAGAGCGGTCCGACTGGCAGGCTTGCTCTCTGGCTTATCCCCGTAAATAGATACAGCAATGCCCTGGAGCCCGCGCAGTTTTCCGACCCTGGCCTTGATGGTATGACGCCTTGCTGGAGGCAGACAGGCAATCGCCTGCTGAGTGCATCTGTAGACGGCAAGCTGCAGCCCAACAGACAATTGCATGGGATTGCCGCGAAGCATGACTGGGTGGATTTCTGTGTGACTGGAACTGGCGAAGCCTGGCGAACGGAAAACGTGATAGAGCCCATGCGTCTCGATCTCCAGCGGGTACAAAGCATTGATGTACTCGTGCAGCATCTTCGATTGGATAGAGCCCGTACGAATCATCCGCATGGCGGCTTCATGTTGTCCGCGTGACTTGAGATGACTTTCGATGTCACGGCGTAGTCGGTTCATCTGTACCTCGATGTCGACGTACTCGATCACGTGCTCGCGCAATTCCCGCTCAGCCCATAGGTAGCTCAGTTTTGCCGTATCCAATGCCTGTTGCTCGCCTCGCAGACGCAGGCGCACTTCGGCAAGGGTGCTGGAGATACGCGCGCCCAGCACGAATAGTCCCGTAGCCGTTGTTGCGAGCATAACCTGCACAACAAAGCCTATTGAGTCATAGGCCCCCAGCACACCCGTATTTCGCAGTGAAAATGCCAGAGCGGTGTTCGCCAGCACAACGCCGATGGCCGCGCCCCGCCAGCCATGCAGCCAGGTGAGTAAAACGGCAGGAACGATCAGCAACGACATTAAGCCCAACCGTGCAACATTGCTTTGCGGCAGTGTTGCTAATGCAAAGATCAATGCAGTCGCCAGAACCGCCAGTGCGCAATGAGGCGTCAGGCGGCTGGGCGTCTCTTCGTCGTGGCGGCGCATCCATAGAAGCACCGGCAGGACCACCATCAACATTCCGAGGTAGTCACCTACAGCGAAACGGGCGAACTTGACGCCGCTGATTGCCGACGAAGGTCCGTCGAGCATGATGTTGGTCCCCAGAGTGCAGAGCGCGCCCCAGACTGCCGTGACCAGAAGCATCGGGATCAGTGACGCTCCTGCGCGATGTACTGCCCCATACCTTGCCCGAATAGCAATAGGGACCAGAGCAATGGCCGGGACCAGAATCCAGGGGCTTGCGTAGGCCCAGGTAGGATTGACACCGACACTGCTGATCGCAGGAACCCGAATCATAAGCAATGCCGCGACATCGCCCATCAGTATCCAGGGTAGCAAGCGAGAAGGGGCGAGCAGCAACGCTGCGATCCGAAGGCCAGCTGGCAGGTACCACTGATCCAGTGAGCAGTGCCAAGACAGTTGAAACGCCAGACAGTAGGCCGTAGCGGTTAACAGGCCCTGCGTCACACTTTTCAGCCCTTCCATGGGAATACCTTGAGTTTTGACGACGCCAGAGCATACCTGAGCGGGAGCCGTAACGGTGTGGGTGACCAAGACCGGTACATGCCCGGGTTCACCCCCGTTTTCACGGACACTTACAAGAAGGCCGATCAAGGCCATGAGGAGTGTTCATGTCAAAGCGCAGGAAGTTCACTGCCGAGTTCAAGCGTGGCGCGGTTGAGCAGGCCAGCCAGCC
>NZ_VZPL01000152.1 GCF_008801575.1 Xanthomonas cissicola
ACTGTTCCGTCGCTTGAAAGGCTACCGCCGGATTTTCTCGCGCTTCGAGAAGCTGGATGTCATGTTCCTTGGATTCCTCAGCTTCGTCCTAGTCGTTGATGGGCTTCGGATGTGTTAACAGGCCCTAACACGTTGAGTAGTACGTAAATACGTGGTATGTAATTCGTTACGAAATAAGCGGAGGGACGTATGGCAAGGTCCGGGTTGTACAAAAGCGATGTGCAGCGTGCCCGCGATAGCCTGCGCGCAACGGGCAAGCATCCGTCTGTCGATGCGGTCCGGGTGGCGCTCGGCAATACCGGTTCCAAGACCACCATTCACCGTTATCTGAGGGAGTTGGAAGAGAAGGAAGGGCAAGGCGTTGGCGCGAAGATGGCCGTGAGCGACGCACTCCAAGACCTCGTCGCCCGCCTCGCCGAGCGGTTGCACGCCGAGGCCGATATGGTCGTGGCGCAGGCCCAGGCGCGCTTCCAGGCGCAGCTCCAGGAGCGCACCCAAACGCTGGAGCAGGCCCGGCAAGAGGCTGACTCACTCACGACGCAGCTGCAGCGCTGCGAGACTGTACTGCAGGCAGAACGCGAGGCGGGCGACGCCGCCAGGGGCGAGGTGGCCCGCCGCACCACCGAACTGGCTCAGTTGGAGGAGCGGATCGCGGGCCTCACGGCGCGACTGGCGGAGCACCAAAGCCACGCCCGCTCCCTGGAGCAGAAGCACGACCACGCCAGGGAAGCCCTGGAGCACTACCGCACCTCGGTCAAGGACCAGCGTGAGCAGGAACAACGCCGGCACGAGCACCAGGTACAGGAACTGCAGGTTGCCCTACGGCAGGCCAACGAGGCGCTGACCGCCAAGAACCACGACCTGATGCAGCTCAACCGGGAAAACGGCCAGTGGCTGGAACGCCATACCCGGCTGGAGCGGGAACTGACGCAGACACGCCAGCGGGCCGACGCCCAGCAGCGCGAGCGCGACGCGCTGCGCCTGGCGGCCGCCGAGCACCAAGGCCGCCAGGCGCGCTGGACCAAAGATGTCCAAGCGCTAGAAGGTGTGCGCGCCGAATTGGCTGCGGCGCGGACCGATCTGATCGAAGAGCGCCAGCGCCGGGAACATGCCGAGGCGGACACCTTGCGGGCCACGGTACGTCTGAGCACGCTGGAACAGCTCCTGGCGCAGCTGCGGCCACCGCGCCCCGTTGGCGAACAAGTAACGTCTGGGAAGGACGAAACCTCCCCAGACGCAAATAGTCAGTTGCTTTGAGGAAAGCTAATGCCGGGCGAAGCGCCACCAAAGACGGAGCAACTACCGCGCGTCAGGTTGTTCTGCTCGAACGTCTGGCCGGCATTGCCCAGGCAAGTCGGGGCATTTGTCGTACCATCGTTTACCGCTACGTTTACCGTGACGTGCGAGCCGCGATTGAACGACACCGTCTGAGTTCTGGCGCCGTTGCCGAAGATGTTGAATTCGGTCAGGCGCCAGATCTTATTGATATCCACCGTAGAGGCGCGCTGACTCACGCTGTAGGCCCTTCCGTTCACCGAAAACGACACGGTATCCACGCCCCCCGAGGTCGCAGAACCGGTCAGCTTGACACCAGCGATGCCCGAAACTGGCACCAGAGGCACTCGCACCGATTCGCTGTTAATCACGCAAGCGTTGCCTTCGTAAGCATCCCAGCCGGACGGGCAACCCGCCGCATCGTATTCCGAGGTACTGTCCGCATATACCCAGCTTTCAATGAAGATGACCGGGTCAAAGCCATTACTTGAGTCTTCGTCGGCGTCGCTGGAGTAGACGTACTGTTGCCAGGTCTTGCACGAAGAAAAACCGAACTGCGCGCAAGCGGCGGGGTTGCTGTCGTTGTCGGTATTGATTTGCAGCGAGTATTGGACTACCCCAGTGGTCACGCCGCTTACGCTCGGGAACGAACCGACGGCTGAGTGGGTGAGCCTGCCCGTGCGTGCAGCGTAGTCATCGCCATTGCCGGTGATGAGCACACGGTTGTCGGTGGTGGTACGAACGTTGCCGCTGGCAACGTGTCGTGGCTTCATGACCAACTTCGGCGGTGCGCCACAGCGTACCGCCTGCCACCCCATGTCCGGAAATGTCGAGCTAAAGCAGCCCTCCATAGCCGGAGCCTCGTGCTTGAGCGTAGTTTCCCATGCAGACATAGCCTCGGCACGGCCAGTATTGTTTATTGCAGCGACCTGCGCCGCTGCACCCGCGCTAACGATGCTTCCAACGATGCAGGCGCCAAGCATGTACTTCGATTTAAATTTTCTCATGGTCTTTCTTCTGGTTTGATAGTTAAATTACAGTAAAATTTTAGTAAATATGCGGCGCACAAAATCGGAAGTAATCGCCGCGTTAGAGAAGTGCTACTTCTGCGGCAACGCGTTACTTCGTCCTCGATCACAATTCATAAAATGGCGCGAGACCAGCGCTAAACCGCCAGACGTGGAGGTCGCGGTCCAGCATGCGCGCGGTCCAGCTCGGTCAGGCGTCGCGCGGCGCTGGCGATGGGCGCATCGAACCAGACGGCATGCGCAGTGCCGGAAGCCGGAGTGATAATTCTTCAATTATCAGGCGGTTGGGCAAGATTTGGCTGTTTTTTGTATCAATCCCTGCCGACCCTCGGGAAGGGGTGATTGCCGACAACGACCCCGTCGAGCAGGAGAAAGCCGTCAAGTACAACGACCTGGTTTCCAATGCCGTCATCTTCTACAACGTGGTCGAACAGACCCGGATCATGAAGTCTCTGATGCGGCAGGGGTGGAAGATCACACGGGAGGACGTGGCTTTCCTCAGCCCGTACGTGACCAGCCATGTGAAGCGCTTCGGGGATTACCTGATTGATGTGGAGGCAGTCCCCGAGCCGTATGAGACTGAACTGGCATTGGTCGTGTAGTTTTGTTGCGTCAAAATATCCGCTAACTCACTGATGCAATGGATGAAATCCAATCTTGTGAGCTATTTTTACACGTATGTCGGCTCAACCCCACATAGAGGGGAGGCAGGGATTTGTGTAAAAAACAGCCAAAAGTGGGCTAACTCGCTGTCAGTAAAGGTTACTTACACCAATCCCTGCCGACGCTCAGGTAGTCACCGACTGAGCCTCACTGAGGCAATAGC
>NZ_VZPL01000153.1 GCF_008801575.1 Xanthomonas cissicola
CCCACCAAGGACGCCGCACGCGCCGAGGTGTTCGACTACATCGAGATGTTCTACAACCCACAACGCCGTCATGGTTCAACTGGCGACCTGTCCCCTGTAGAGTTTGAACGGCGCTACGCGCAACGAGGGTCTTGAGTGTCTACGGAACCCTGGGCGTATCATCATTGCACGCGGCTCTTTTGGAAGTGGCGAAGTAGGTTTACCAAGTGTATGTGCGAATGCACATAGCGAAGTTACGCAGAGGATGGCAACTGAGAACATTGCAACCTTGGTGGGTCTCATACGCGATCCGTACACGTAGGCAGGTCATCGTACTTGAGCAAGGCAGGTCGCGGGATCACTTACCCGCAAAGGATTCGACTCATATCATCGCTGCTCCACTGAGCACGTGACTCAGCGGCAGATCGGTGCATGCATACCATCTCGAATCCGTCCTGACATAACGTCATCGGCCCGGGTCGAAGTCACGATGATCTTGAGCAGCCACGTCACCTGCGGGAACACTACGCGTTCCTCTCTGCTGGTCTTCCATCAACCACAGCTCCGATGTCTTTCGGATGCTGGTGAAGTTAGGGATACTAACTCTTGTTGTCAACAAGCAGATTCTTCGAAAGGCGTGGCCTCCAAACGGTGTCGCTTGCTCTAACTCATGCCCTTCAAAGCAGCCGACGTCACCACTCATCGCGTCGCCTCGACGGCATGCCTGTCGCGCTCATGCCGCTGCGCCGCTTCCAGCGCCGCCACGAATCCTGCATCGGCATCGGTACATAGGCTTGTGGTGCAGGTGCCGATGTCTTCTGCAATGCGGAAGCCTTCGCCCAGGCTGCTGCATTGGTGCGGTTCGCATTGCCGCGTGCTGCACCGTGTAGCATCTGGCGTGAGGCAGCGAAGCTGCCGCCGCGGGTGATGAGATGGTTGCCTTCCGTCTCGCAGCCGTCACGCCAGGCGCTGCCATCAGTGAGTGGCCCCCATAGTCCCGGTGCTGGCAAGGCGCTCGCCAATATGCATACCCACCTGCAGACCCGGTTCGGTATGCACGCCAGCCTGCTGTTCCATACGTGCGATACCGCGTCAGCGCCGTGTGCCAAAACGCAAACGCCCGGACCAAGTCGGGGCGTTGGTGATCGAGCGCTGCTTGCGTTACATCACTGCGTGCGATGTACGCGACGCATAGTCCTGATGCGGTTCACAGCACGGCAGGCATCCGCCTACCGATCATGCAACCGACTTACTTGGTCGATTTGACAGCGTCGCGCACGTCATCGGCGACTTCGCCGGCCTTGCGCTGCACCTTGCCCACGTTCTTTTCAGCAGCGCCTTCCAGTTCGGTGCTCTTGTCGCCAGTGACACGGCCGATGGCTTCCTTGACCGAGCCCTTGACCTGCTTGGCGGCGCCGTCGATACGGTTCTTATCCATGGGATGTCTCTCGTCGTTTGGGGAACCCGGCCCGTCTGTGCGTGACGGCGTGAGCATGATGTGCGCTTGCGCCCGGATGCCCCGGTTGCGAATGCACTAGTTGTGCTAGTGCATTCGCGCCAGCCGCATGCAACCAGCAGGGCCTGGCTAAGCCGAATCTTCAAGCGCACGCAGTGGACATGGTCATCGGCTGCTTGACGCTGAATGCTGTGGTAAGCAATGGCCGTTGCCTCAGCGCAACTCACTCCACGCTTGCAGCCACCAGTCGTTGCCTCAGCGCAACTCACTCCACGCTCGCCGCCACCAGCCGCTGCCACAGTGCGGCGTTTGCCTCGCTGTCCGGCTCCAGGGTGGCCAGGATGCCGAGGGCGTGGTCTTCGTGCTCGGCGCCGTGGCGGGCGAGCATGGCCAGGGCGGCGGCGAGGCGGCCGTAGCGCAATGCCAGGCCGAGCGGGGTGGCGAGCAAGCTGGTGTCGTGTTCGGGGCGCTGTTCGTCCAGCGCGGTGCCGAGCGGTGGCGGCAGTTCCCAGGCGTTGGCAATGGTTTTGGCCACGGTGGCGGTGTGGCGTTCGACCAGGGCGGCGGCCACTTCCAGGTTGTAGGGCACGGCGGGACGTTCGGCATAGGTGTCGCGCAATACGCGCAGGATCACCACCGCACCCAGGCCCTGCAACAGGCCGGCGAGTTGACCGGACAAGGTGTCGCCGCCGCGTTCGCGCAGATAGGCGGCAGCGGCGGCGGCGGTGCGCAAGGCGTAATCCCACACGGCGGCGGGCAGCCGCGAATACAGCCCGCCATCCAGGCTCAGCACCGGCTGCATGACGGCCGCGGCGACGATCTGGCGCACGCCTTCGGTGCCGATATGCACCACCGCGCGCTCCAGGCTTTCCAGCGGGCCGCCTTGCGGGCGGTACAGTGCGCTGTTGGCGATGCGCAGCAGGTTGGCCGCCAATGCGGGATCCTGCGCGATGATTGCGGCGATGCCGCGGCCGGAGGCATCGGGGTCGTTCACCGCACGCATCAGCTGCGGCAACAGGTGCGGGCGACGCGGCAGCAATTGCGGGCGCAGGTCGACATGTTCGAGCGCGGCGGCGACGGCGGCCAGCACCTCGGCCTGGGCGGGGTCGGCGGGCAGCGTGCCCTCGGCCAGCGATGGGGTGGCCATCACGGCCGCATACATGCGCCGCAACAGCGGGCGCATCGGCGGCGGTTCGATCTGCAACGTCTGCGCAGCGGGCGGCGGGACAGGTTGCTGCAGCGGCGCGGCGGGCGATGGTGCCGGTGCGATCGGCGGGTGCGCTGTGGGCGCATTGCCGGCCGACGTCGGCGCGATGCCATCGGCCTTGGCATCGCGGCGTCGCGCCAGCAACCACCAAAGACCTCCGGCGAGCACAACGGCACCTAGCAGTCCGGCGGCGAGCAGCAACACAGTCACGAGCATCATGGAAAAATCGTCTGATCAGTGCGACGACTATCCGCGAAGCCGGTCGCGGCGGCAATGCGAGCGTTGTTGTTAGGGCCTGTTAACACATCCGAAGCCCATCAACGACTAGGACGAAGCTGAGGAATCCAAGGAACATGACATCCAGCTTCTCGAAGCGCGAGAAAATCCGGCGGTAGCCTTTCAAGCGACGGAACAGT
>NZ_VZPL01000154.1 GCF_008801575.1 Xanthomonas cissicola
ATCGCCACGCCGCTTTCGGCTTCGCGCAGAAAGCCGATGACCTGCTCGTCAGTAAAACGTTTCTTCACGTCCAATCTCCTCGGGGTAGGGAATTGGACTCCAAACTGAGGCGCTACTCAAAATTGGGTGGACGTCGTATGGCTGGAACAACTGGGCTTTGCCATCGGCACCAAGCTGCGCATCACCGCGAGCGAAGGACAGTTGCTGATGGAGGTGTTGCCGCCGGTGGAGGTGCCGGCCAAGGCGCGCAGCGTGCGGTGATGATGGTGCGGCTGCCAGACCCCTTGCGATTGACCTCGGTGCCGGATGCCACTAGCGTCGCAGCCACACCAGCGCACAACGGACGCTTCATGATCGCGCGCCCCCTCTACGCCTTGCTCGCCACCCTCGCTCTGGGCGCATGCGCCCACACGGCGGCCACCCCAGCACCGGCAACCGTCACGGAGACATCTGCCATGAGTTCCTCAGCCGATCACGTACCTGCAGATCCTTCCAAAGGTGGACCACGTACCGCGCAGGAAGCATTGGAGCGGGTACTGGAGCTGATTCGCACAAGCACCAGTATTGAATCGTTCACTGCCGATTATGTGTCTCGAGCAATGGGCCAGTCGGTACAGCATCGTGGTGATGGTTCCGGGCGGTTCGGTGCCAGCGGAGTGCTGACCCAAAACTGGAACTACGGGTTTGGTGTCAACAAAACCGAAATAAAGGGTGCATGGTTCGAGTTCCTGTTCCTGCCTAATCCGCCAGAAGCGTCTCCGTCTATGTCGGATATCTGCCAGATCGACTTCGAGGCATTTGCGGCGCACCTCGAAAAAATGGGTTTCTCGCGACAACGCAATCTTGTCGAAGATGGGCGATGGATGAGCGATATCTTTCAACGCCCAGGGATGCGCGTAGAGCTCTTCCCGCGTGGCGAGGCTGACGAACCTTTAGCGCGCACCACTCATCAGTGCGTCGAGTGGGTTCAAATTCGCTAATCCAAGGAGCGGACATGTTGAGCCAAGAAGCAAGTGCCGTGGTGGCGTCATTCGGTCAGCAACCAGGTGTCACACGTGAGCATCTGGACAACTTCAACCGGGTCCTGAACGATTCGCCCGAGTTGACCCGCCAGATCAACGAGGCGGTGCAGAAAAAGGTGCTGAAAGGCTTCGCGCCGTTAAACGATCCGCATGCGGGAGGCACCTATGATCCACGCGATCAGGAAATTCACCTGCCGCTTGCAGCGCTGGTGAATGATGCCAACGGCAAGCATGCAGCAGCAGGCGATTTGACTTTCGTCTTGGGACATGAAATTCAGCATAGTCTTTACAGTCCCACTGCTGCGCTTGCGCGGGAACAGTTCAAAACAGAGGCAATAAAAATTGCCCGTAGCACGCACGATTACACTGCTGCTGGCGAGAAGGTGCTGGCCAGTAACCGTACGGACGAAGCAACGGCCGAAATAGCCGGATGGAACGCTATCGTGATCGCGGTAAAGAGTCGTAATCCTAATCCTACGCTTGAGGATGTATACCTGTTTGCGGATGGTCGGGCCAGAGATTTCGTCACGCGCAGCGGTTATCCAAGCGTCTATACGCCCAAGGCAAACCTGGCGTTCAATAGCGACCTGACGTTGTCGCCCACGGCGGGTAATGTCGAGGCAATGGGAGTGAATTACTTCGACAAATCGGTCAAGGACACCCGTATCGGTCATGCGGGCCAGTCCGACTACGTCAACCATTACGGTCCGTGGGTGGTCGGCACAGCTGCCATCTACGAGCGACACTACAACAAGTCAAAGCCCGGCGAGCCGGAGCAGCCAATGATCCTGGACATGCAGCGCCTGGGATTCAAAGAAGAAATTTTGGAGCACAACGGCATTGACCTGGGCAGTGACCCCCGTCCCATGCCATACCTGGACAGTCGTACGCAGCCGCCAACCCCTGGGCTCTTCCAGCACAGCAAGGACACTCACCTGCACGTCTCGCCGATTTCTGCCCAGGCGCTGGAGCAGGAGCTGCGAGAGCGCGACCCACAATCGCCAAGTTCCCTGGCGCAGACGCCTTCACAGACAGGCCACCCAGACCACGCGCTGTACCAGCAGATCAAAGATGGTGTGATGCAGCTCGACACCCGGCACGGCAAAGAGTGGGACGGGGCAAGCCAGCGCATGACTGCCAGCCTGCTTGCGCTGGCAAAAGAGGAAGTGTTGTCGCGGGTGGATCATGTAGTGCTCAACAACCCAACAGGTCAGCTGGCCGGCGGCGAGAAGGTCTTTGTCGTCCAGGGCGCCCTCAACGACCCGGCACACCAGCGTGCACACATGCCGACGGTGGACGCCGTGCAGACAGCAGAGGCCAAGTCGTTCGATCGCCTGCAGGCAATCAATCAGACTCAATCCCGGGCACGCGAACAGCAGCAGGCGCTGGAGCAGTCGCAGCAAGCCGTTACCCAGGCCGGTCCGTCAATGACGCGTTGAGTAGGAATAACGGGGTCAGGTTCACTTATCAGTCGACGGTGTTCGGTTTGCGTGGCCGATGAGCGGGCCTGACGCCTGCAAAGCGGTGGGTCTTGGCTTCGACCATTGCGCGGAATGCGTCATGGCCCAGGGCTCGCTGCTGCTGTAGATGAAGACGAATACGAATACTGGCGAGCAGTTCGTCGGAGAGGGCTTCATCGAGCAGAGCACGGTAGGCGTTGGATCGTTCCGTAAGCTCCCCCGTCAAGCAAACACTTCAAAAGTAGAGATTCCGGTGTGCTTGTTGCGGTACTCGACCGGGGTCATTCCGCCGAGCGAATCATGGGATCTTGCTTCGTTGTAGTCGATCATCCACCAGTGGGCGGCTTTGCGCACCTCGTCGAGGCAGGCGAAGAGATTCAGGTCGAGCACTTCCTCGCGGAACGTACGATTGAAGCGCTCAATGAAGGCATTCTGATTTGGCTTTCCCGGCTGGATGTACTGTAGTGCGACGCCA
>NZ_VZPL01000155.1 GCF_008801575.1 Xanthomonas cissicola
AACGCGAACGAAACAACTCATCGGCAGGCAACTGCTCGGCGGCAGGACGGCGTGTACGCATGGGCGAAAACTGCCAGAAACCAGTTCGTAGAGTAACGAAAACTGGCAATTCCAGCACACCTAAAACGCAGGTTAAGCCTTGCAATGGATGCAGCCTGGGGGTTTTTCAGGGGCGACTCAATAGCGTAAAACGCCTATTTTCGAGGGTTCTCCTTTGCCTGTTATGGAATCAGGCCAAACTTCGATCGACCTCAAAGAGACGTCCCAAGCTGACGAAAGGCCGAGATGGATGGCAAAGCTCAGCACTCCATGTAGCAAAGCGCTTGACCGCGCCACGGGGATGGTCACCAAGGGGCCGTCCCTCTATGCCAAACGCGATCTTGCCACCGTCTCCCCACCGGCCGGGCATACTGCCCACTAGCAGTTGCACCTCCGGATGTTACCCATTAGATCCTTGGCCTTGAGCCGACGTCACACCCAGATCGTCTTGGCATCAGTCATCTTGCCGCTGCGCCCCACGCGCAAAACCGCTCAAAGCTGCGCCGATTGAGAACCTGACACTCCAGGCACAGGCCATATCAAGGCTTTCATTGCCCTGGTGAGTTCATAGAGGATTAGATACGGGCGGCCTAGCCTTCCGAAAATTTTCGAAGGAAGAGATGGCCTCCTCGCTGGGAACCTCCTGATCGTTTAGCCCTCGCATCAAGTCCGCCAGCTGACGTCTGCTAAGCACTTCGAGGATCGCCGGTCCACGTGTCAGTTCATAGTTCAACGAACCTGTTTCTCGGTCCATCATAGGATGAGTTCGAACAAAGGACTTCTCGTTACCTGGTTCCTGATACTTAGCTAGCTGGACCCTGACCCACTCCAACAGATGGAAGGGTATATGACTGCGACGCAGATCACCCCTGATTCTAGGCAGTATTCCTGGCTCGTCGCGCACTCGCGAGAGCTGGCGCGCCACCATGCGACCACCATAATCCCAATCCGGCTTAGCCAAAAGATGAGATATCTTAGCTTCGAGTCCGCCATTCTCTGCCAGCTTGATTGCGAGTTTCGCTCGCTCTCGCCACGAACGCATGAGTTCGTAGGCGGCAAATATCCACATCTCGGTCTGCGCAGACAGAAAGACCGCAGAGCCCGGCTCACGCGGTAACTCGTCATTGAAGCGACTACGCAGGTAGTTCATCTCCAAGCCCATGATGAACTTATCAACCATCGCCAAGTTGAAGGCTTGGCTTCGCATCGCCAAATCGTCTCCCAGCAATGTCAATCCCGTCAGGGCTGTCACCAACTCATGCGTATTGATCTCTTCATGAAGCCGTTGCAGGGGTTCGTTTTCATCATCGAAGCAAGTCATAGAGTCTCCGGCCTGCGCTTATCTCGCTATTCAAAGTCAGCCTACATCATTCAGGTTCGCGCTAGCTTGGATAGAAGTTTCCAAAGCTCCTCACCCTTATATGACACACAAGGGTTCATTCGCACCTGGAAACGGCTTGTTGCGAGTTGGCTCCAATTCCAGGTGCCATCGCAGAGCAGGTTCAAGCGGATAGATCACATACCTGTAAATCGAAAGACCCAACAACCCCAAGCCTGGGGCGATCCACTTGGCCCATCCGTCATGAAGGCCAACGGGCCAAGCATGATGGCAATGCCCAAGATCCCAAGCAGCACAGCACCTGGACCAGCAGGAATTGCATGACATGGAACTTGTCTTGGCCAAGGCGCTCAATCTTCCGCAGTTCTGCTCGGTTTATGGCAAGGCCTATCCGATCGTTCCAGAAGATCGCTTTCCGTAGGCCCAACGCGCCAAGTAGATGACCGTTGAAGCCGCAATGCCGCCGATCACTGCGTGCACTAGCCAATTGCCCATGAGTTATCCGCGCCAGGAATTTTCAGGCTCTTAAGGTGTGGTTGCCGGCCTCCACCCGAGGCCCATCTGAACCGAGTCGCATCTCAAATGCTGCGATACGCTCGCCTTCATCGCATCTCATGGCTTGAAGGCGGAGCCAAACTCATCCTTAGGCGGTGGCAGCTCATATCGCATGTTAAACTGCCGCACCGATCCTGAAAGTCGAACAAGTGGCGATCTCTCGCATCCGTTGAGCACAAGCTGCCAAGAGCCGCTCCCGTCCTCGCCGACAATCAAGTTCATGAGCTTCGCCAGACTAGTTAGTTCAATGCATTCCGGAACTTTGCCATCGACATCTGGTAGATCGATTTCTAGCCAGTTGGCGCTCTGAGAGTTGAACGCGTCAGCGAGGACCTGAGAAAAAAGAACAGCATCAAAGCTATCCACTTTGATCAAAGGATCACCTTTATCTTGCAACTCCAAGGCAACTTGTTCCGAAATCCGATCCAATGGCAAGCAGCAAAGTTGTCCATTGATTTGGCAAAGGTAATGCACCCAAGTCAGATGCTGCGTGCCGGGTGACTTCTCACCTTTTCTTCTCATAAGATCGCAGCCAGTATCGTGAAGTGCTTTAAGCTGTTTAACGACTAGGCCGTCTTTTCTTTCCCTGTCCTGCCTAATCTTGATATGCCCATCCGCCACACTTTCTGACCAATCGCTCTTGGCTTGGAAGATCGAAAGGCGTATACGACCTGACGGGAGCTTAACGAGAAGTGCAAAATCCGCGCCTCGCATCGATTCACTCCATGCGTCACTACCATGCTTTCGATACTGACCCCACCCGAATTCGCTGACTTGCGATGGCGTATTGGAGCCAAATGCGAGAAATGAAAGTGGCAAAGCGGACGCCAAACTTCCCACAAGAGAGGCTGTCAGCCCCTCCTCGTCCAGGCGATGCTCAACTAAGTTAGTCGTCCCTGAAAAACCCCTGTCAAACCTCCATTGCCATGTTTGCGAGCCGCATAGTGCTTGAGCACGTTGAGGAACGCTCCCGCACCACCTGCAACCAGGCACGCAAAAAGGCGATCCAGCGCAGC
>NZ_VZPL01000156.1 GCF_008801575.1 Xanthomonas cissicola
ATCTCGCGCCGGGTCTGCTTGCGCTTGCCCAGGCCCTCAGCGTCACCGAACGTCAGCTGCATAGATGATCCTCTACATGATGAGGCGGGTAGTGTCGCGTATCTGTGGTGCGTTGTTCAGAGCTTCCCTACTGGATCTGGATGCGCCTCATGGGCGTGGCGGCTGACTCGCATGGTCGATATGGCGCGGCGGGTGCAGTGGCGTATGCTGCGCACCCGCGCGATCAACAGGACGACGTCATGCTCAATCATGTCATGGTGGGAACGAACGATATCGCGCGTGCGCGTGCGTTCTACGATGCAGTGCTAGGAGGGGTCTTCAGTGCGCCCGCGCCGTTCGTCAATCAGGCAGCAAGTGGGCACACGCGCCTGTTCTACCGGCATGCGGGCAGCACCTTTTGTGTGAGCGAGCCGATCAACGACGAACCCGCCAGCCCGGGCAACGGTGCAACGATCGGCTTCAAGTGCGACTCACCCGAGCAAGTGCAGCACTTTCATGACATCGCGGTGGCTGCCGGTGGCATTTCCATCGAGAAGCCGCCCGGTTTGCGTGAGAGCAGCATGGGCCCGACGTGGTTGGCTTATGTGCGCGATCCGGATGGAAACAAGCTGTGTGCGATCTATCGCCCGGCGTGAATGTGGCTTGTAGCGCGGTCTGTCGCAGGCATGGGTCGCAGGCATGATTTGCTGAGTTGATGACGCGCGTTCGCACGACGGCGACTGAGCGCTGCGACCGCGGCCTGCGGACCCAGTGGCAGGCCTTCAGCACGACGCGTGAGTCAGTGGACGTGCGTTACCGTTTGGCCGCATCGCGCATGATCAGTGTTGCCGCACCCACCGAGATCGCATCTTCGACGACGCCGGTGCTGGTCTGGCCGTAGCGCTCGATCGCACGCATCCGCGCATTGAAAGTGAGATAGGCAGCAGCAACTGCCGTCGTCGCGCCAAGCAGCGCAGCGATGCCACGTTGTTCGCGCGGCGCCAACGCCGTGCCGACGATCACACCGGTGGCAATGCGGGCAATCATGCCGGGCAGCACGATGCGGTCGGGAGCGGTCTTCATCTTGTCGCCGGCCAACTCGCCGCCAGCCAGTGCCAGCATACCGGCCGACGCCAGTGGATTGGCGAGCAATGCAGGCGCGCCATTGTCGGCAGGCAGCTTGCCGGTGCGTGCAGCATTGGCGACGGCGGCCAGCGGCGTCATCGAGCGCATGCCGGCAACGGCGCCCATCAGGATGGAGTGGATCAAAGCCATGTGCACCTCTGCATGTGCTCGACCATCGCAGGCGGAATGCCTGCGCGTGGCACGCTGTTATCGATCCGCGCAGACTAGGGCGTGGCGTGTGTGGGAGTTGGCAAGACGTTGTGCACGCCGCGCATCGGTTGTGCTCGCATGCCGGTGTCTGCCGTGCAACACGCTGCGCAGCAGCGGGTGGTGTTCGTGGCTGACCACGGCGGTGCATGCCATCGCCTTGGGCACTTCAATATAGCGGCGGCCCGAGACTGTATCCGGCACGTCCCAGACCTGTGTGTCGGCCAATTCGTAAGGATGGCCCTCGCCACGCTGGCTGCCGGGCGCGTGGGCAGGTGTATGTGCTGCGACCGCCGGCTGCGGCGTTGCTGCTTCAGCCGGCGCCGGCGCTGGTGCCTTGGCGCAGCCGACCAACAGCGCCATCCCTAATCCTGCCAGCAACACAGTCTTCAAAGCAGCCTCCTGCAAGGTGTGTCCACAACATGCAACACAATCGGTACGCTGCCTTCAGTCCAGCCGCCCAATCGCGCTCAACCCGGGTGTCTTGGCCATATCGTTCGGGTTGCTGCCCGGCATGTCCTGTGGCACGGGCATGCCCTTGCTGCGATAGAAATCGGTCCAGTACGGTGAGATCTTGCCGGTCTGCAGGTTCCTGAAGTTCATCGGTTGCAGGGCAAACACGTGATGCGCGCGGAAGGCGCGCTCGATGAAATCCGAGCAGTAATAGCTGTTGTCATCCTGCACGTAGGTCTCGTTATACGGCTTGCCGAGCATGCGCCGTGCCTGGGCGATGGCATCGGGGATGGCAGGGCGATGCGCGCGGCTGAGCCGGTACACGACGATCTGCCGCTGCTTGGCGGTAGCCTCGTCGATAAATGCCTGCAGTGGTTGCTCGCGCGAACCGTGCTCGTCGGCGTGCAGCACCACCGCAGCATCGCCTGCATGCGCCACCAGCGCGACATGATCGAAGCTGGCTTGGCCCCGTACGCCAGTTGCATCGTCGATGGCGCCGCTGAGGCCCGTGTGCGCCGCGGTGACGAACAGCAGATCGCCATCGCGCACCTTCAGCGCCAGCGCCGTGGCGGGCAGTAGGGCGATGAGCAGTAACAACAGCGGTGCGATGCGCATGATGCGAGGTTTCAGACCAAAGGAGCCGACATTATCGCTTGCGTGTGCGTTGGAAACGCTAACCGAGGTGCGGGCCGCTTGTGGCCACTCACGTCGGGCAGCGACATGCAGGTGCTTGCCGGCCCTTGGGCCTCAGTCTTGTTGATGCGGGCTGTAGACTGGCAATGCCAGCGGGCGTCGCCGCCGCCATCGCGTCGCGGCAATCCCTGTCCGTCTGGAGTGTTGTATGCGTGTGTCTTCTGCGTTGTCGCCGATCGGCCGGCTGTTTGCGTTGGCTGCATTTTTCGAAGGGCTGACCTGGGCCGGATTATTAGGGCCTGTTAACACTAATGGCCCGAGCGATTAAACTATTGGGCATGGAGATCACGCCAGCACAATTTTCTCTGATCGAACACTGCCTGCCGGCGCAGCGCGGCAATGTCAGCATGACCAACCTGCAAGTGGTCAACGCCATCCTTTACGTTGCCGAGCATGGCTGCAAATGGCGCGGCCTACCCAAGCGCTTTGGCAACTGGCATACGGTCTACACACGCATGAACCGTT
>NZ_VZPL01000157.1 GCF_008801575.1 Xanthomonas cissicola
CACGATCGGTCACTTGCCGGACCGCCTCGATCTTGAACTCATCCGTATACCGCTTACTGCTCATGGACACCTCCGAATCAGCCATTTTCCATGGCCTTGAGATGTCTAAGAAATCCTGGGCGTATCAATTTACGTCTTCGTTGACCCTACATGTCAGTATTGTCATCGACTCATGAGCATGGTCCGCCCGTACATTGCAGCAGGCACGCTGCAGGTACGTTGGTTGCCAGTGGCCATCCTCTCTTCGCGTAGTCCAGGCCTAGCTGAGGCGATGTATAAAGCACCTAATGTGGCGCAAGCAATCCAGTCCGTCTCGACCAATATGCTCAAGCCAGTGCCCGAGTCTGAGGCCATCCGCCTGCAATTGGCGCAGAATTTGCTTGCAATGCGTGACACCGGTCAAACTGGCGTTCCTCTCGTGGTTTATCGGGTGGGCCAACGAGTGGTGATCAAGTCTGGCGTACCGACGGATGCGGAGCTCGTAGCTCTCGCTGGCGGCGCTAAGTAATCCGCAAGGAAGAACAATCGTAGTTTTGAACCAGGGGAACACCATGCAAGTCGTCTCTCAGCAACGCCCATCCGTGGTCACCACACAGCTCTCGTCGCTGGATCTCGCTCAAGACTTCTACAAGCGGCATCAGCGTATCGACGTGGCGGACACTTTACTCAACGACTTGGCATACCTCTATGCCAGCGAGGCTTTGGGCGCCGACGAATGCGAAGCATTTGTCGAACGCATGGCGGAGGAGGAACACATGAAAGCCATCCGTCTAGACTTCTGCCATTGCTGCATGGCAGTCAACGCAGCGTTGTATCTTGCTGACCAGGGCGTCTATGAGGCCTTTCTACCGCTGCTGGACCTGGACGACGAGGATGACGCACTCGCGGACATGAAGCGCTTTGTATTGCGCAAGCTGGGGGAAGACCACGAGGAGCTCGCGGCAGATGAGGGCGCGTTCCGAGCTCGTGTTCTCTTGGCATTAAGTAGGATCTGAGCAGAGACGAACGGGCGTTGACGAGCCACTTTCGTTTGCATATAGTCATGACATAGAGGGTGATAGAAGTGGCACCCATCCCTGGTCCGAAGGAGAACGAAATGCAGACGAACCCAAACGAATTTACCTGGAAGGAAGCCCGCGAGATGGGCTTGGATGCGGCACCAGCCGACATGGTGCCGGACGAAGGTGAGCCGGAGGCCTGACATGGGTCTCCTGAGAACCCTTCGGGGTAGCCTAGCAGTCCCCACGCCACAGGCCGCCGCACCGGCGGCCTCTTCACATGTGTCCGGCCTCAGCCCAGCGTCTCGTCCGGTATACGATCGGGCCGCAGAAGGCACCGGCATCTTTGTAAAGCACATCGAAGACGGTGCTTGCCCCTGGCAGCAGCCTCAAAGCAAGCCACTTGAGTGGCCTCGGAACGAGCTACGTGGCACGCCTTACCACGGATTCAATGCGATCGCCCTCGCTATGAGCGGGTATGACGATCCCCGGTGGTGCACATTCGACCAAGCCGCCGCGAAAGGCTGGCGGGTACGCGCTGGTGAAAAGGCGACCTCCATTTTCATGTGGAAGGTTCAGGAAAAGGATACCGGCACGTTCGACGATGACGGTGAGCCGATCACGCAGAAGTTTCCGCTCTTGTGCCGGTTCAAGATTTTCAACTTCGCCCAGATTTCCGGCCCGGAACCGCACCAGCCGCATCAGCTGACCGACACCCAAGCGCGCAAGCTGGCCGAGCCGATCGTGGAAACGGTTGGCATGACTGTCACCGAGTCTGCAACTGAGCCTATGGGTTACAACCCCGAGAGGGACTCGCTTGTTGTGCGTCCACGTATCGCCTATCCGTCCGAAAAGCATTACTGCGCCGATCTGATGAACGGGGTCCTGGCAGTCGCGGCGCATGAGGCAGTAATAGGCCTTGCTTTGCCCGCAGAAGCGGAGATGACTGATCACCAGCGTGCCCAGCGCGATTTGCGAGTGGAGATCGCGCGCTCGATGCTCGCGATGCGCACCGGCTTGCCGCTGTCGCCGCCGGTGGCCGTCAAGGATGCAGCGATACTTACGCTACTACAGAGCGACAGGCGCGAGGTGTTCAGAGCTGCAAAGGATGCGGAGAACATCATGCGGTACGCCTTGGCGTTCAATCCGGAAGTCCTCCCGACACTGGAGGACGAGCATCGTGAGCAGATGAGCGCCGCGGTCGCCGGAGGTGCCCCAGAAATGGTGTTTGACCCGAATGAGTTCCAGTTTTGGCCAGCAGAACTGCAGCAAGATCGCCCGAGGCCGTAGTGTTTCGGTGTTGCCACCATAAGGAGTCGCCATGCCTTTAACTTCGAAGAAAGATCAGCTAGGCGCTTTGGGCTTTATCACTAGTGAGCGCTCTGTCGGCGAAATTGTGCAGGATCTACATAAGAAGTGGGAGAACGTCGGTCGTCTCGTGCCTGAAAGAGCTACGGTGGGCGACCGGGTTCTTTTTCGACTGGCAAAGGCTCTATTTCAGGACATGATTGTTGTCGCTGAGGGGCTGCCGGAGGACGACCTTGTCTGTGAGCAGTATGACCAGCTGCAGCGTCGATATCTATTGTCTGACGCAGAGGGCCGTCGATCGCTAGTGTCAGCGATTCGGCACCAGCACCTGATGCAGCCTGTGCCCGAGTCTGAGGAAGTGGTGCCCCAAACCGCTCTGGTACGTGTCTCCGGCGCCGCATACGTGCCGATCACCTTGCGTGTGCTGCTTAGACTCAACTTCCAAGCGCAACACCCTCTCAGCAAGTAGGGTGTATGCATGTCAAAGAGCTACGTTCACCTCAGCGCAGAAGAACGCGCAGTTCTCCAGATTGAAACGCGACGAGGCCAGAGCT
>NZ_VZPL01000158.1 GCF_008801575.1 Xanthomonas cissicola
GCGCCGGGTCTGCTTGCGCTTGCCCAGGCCCTCAGCGTCACCGAACGTCAGCTGCATAGATGATCCTCTACATGATGAGGCGGGTAGTGTCGCGTATCTGTGGTGCGTTGTTCAGAGCTTCCTTAGCGCGCTTTATTTTCCGTTTTCTGAGACGCCCCCTATGTAGTTCAGCGAGGATATCGGACATGCTCCGTCTCAGCCGAGGATTCAGCGCACTGTATGCTGGGAAGCAGTCAGGTCGCATGACGATGGGCACGGGCTTCGCGTACGATTTTTCCGTTTTCTGAGATGGCCCAGAAATGCCAACCCGCATCACAACCAAGCATGGGCAGACATCGACGCCCGGTGGCCGCCATCAGTGGTTGCGTTCGCATAGCCGCGGCGCAACGCGAAACCAAGCATCGGCTATGCTGAACCCCTCCGGGAATCCTGGGGGGCTTCATTCTATGAGGCATTTGTGGGACAGTGCCGCCCGGCATTGCT
Source organism: Xanthomonas cissicola (assembly GCF_008801575.1). Lineage (GTDB taxonomy): Bacteria > Pseudomonadota > Gammaproteobacteria > Xanthomonadales > Xanthomonadaceae > Xanthomonas > Xanthomonas cissicola. Next base: position 484 of record NZ_VZPL01000158.1, read on the forward strand.
GCATCCATAAACGGCGATCACACACACCATTAAAATTTTTAAGATCGTAAATATAGAATAATGCAAATTATAACTTTTAACCATACTCTGAGCCGGCTTGCGCTAATTACGCCGCTTGTAGCGTTGCCCTATATGGCAACTGCGGCAACTGCGGCAACTGCGGCAACTGCGGCAACTCAACGCGGCGACGTCATCAGCAGTCGCGTACTGACTACCTTTACCAATGCTCAGATCGCCAAACAATTGGGTAAACAAGGCGACGCTCCACCACCACGCTGCGACGTCAGCGTCGCGGAAATCGTCTACGCGACCATCGGCGTGCATGACGAACCCACAACCGCTTCCGCCGCCGTCCTGATTCCCTCCGGTATCAACTGTGCGACGCCGTATCCCCTGCTGGGATGGGGGCAGGGCGCACAGCTTAAGAGGAACAGTTCGCAGGCAGAAGGATTCCGAGTATCGCGCGGCAACCATGAGGTGATCAGCCAGTTTGCGGCACAAGGGTATGCGGTGGTGGCGACCGATTACTTGGGTATTGGCAAGTCCAGCTATCCCTTTGCACCTCATCTTCAGGCCGCGCCTGAAGCCAGCGCCATCGTAGATGCGCTACGCGCCGCGCGAGTCCTGCTGGCACAGCGGCATGCGCCGCTTTCGGGCAAGGTCATGCTCTCCGGGTTTTCCAGTGGCGCCCATGCCGTGATGGCTGCACAACGCGAGATCGAGTTACACCTGTCCAGCGAATTCAACTTGGTCGCAAGTGGTCCTATCTCCGGGCCCTATCTCCTTTCCAGGACCGTGCCGAAAAACTGGGGAGGCCCCAAGGCCGAGGGACTCAACACGCTCACGCTCGTACTCAACACCTTTACCTTGATCGGAATGCAGCACACCTACTCCAATCTCTACACGACACCAATGCAGGTGTTTCAGCAGCCATTGGCGAACAAGATCGAGAGTCTGTTCCCCGGGAAATTCGATGCGATCACGCTTGGGCTCGAACAACTGCCCGAAGTTAAGGACGTATTTCAACCGGAGTTCGCGCGCGACTTTGTCAGCAATCCCCAAAATGAATTCATGAAAGACCTATTGCGCAACGACCTGGTTAACTGGACCCCACGTACACCCACGCTGCTCTGCGGAGTGCATCAAGACAATGTAGTTCCATTCAGCGTTGCACAGGAGACGCTCACCGATTTCAGGCGTAATGGCAGCAAGCAGGTGAAACTCATCGCCGTCACACCCGATGATTCCCCGCTTGTGCACCTCTCCAGCAAGACGCCCTGTATGGCTGCCGTGCGCACTCAATTGCTGGACCAGCAGCGTTGAATGAACCGCGCGTGCATCTACTGTTGTACGCACGGTTCAAGCGGTGGGTCATGGGTGAGCGGGCCTGCCGATTGCAGGTCGTTCCGAGGGTCGGCAGGGATTCGTGTAAAAAACAGCCAACAGTGAGCTAACTCGCTGTCAGCACAGAAGTTTTTCACAACTCCCTGCCGGCCCTATGGATGCGCTAGTGGAAGAGTTGGATCTGGGGTGACAAAATTCCGGCGTACTGCCCCATCCTATGACGGCCTGGCCGAGTTCTCCGAAGAGCACAAGCCACGGGTGGCTCAACTGCTGGTTACATTGAGCGTGGTTACCAAGCGTTTCGTGAAAGCGGCAACCTGCAAGTCTTCCAGCCACACGACAACGAGCTGGGCAGCCTGCACCGCCAATGGCTGTCCGATTTGGACAGCTTAAAGACTTTTTACGCGCGACGGGCACTGACCTCAAAGCGTTAACGAAGCGTTCGCACGCCTTGCCGGACGTATCAAGCAACTTGCCGAGTGATCGCTCGGGATGGGTGGCGGAAATTTCGGCGGTTCCGGCTTACAACCCCTGCCTGGAAAACAGATCGATCACCACAGCCAGGTACATCCAGCCTTCATGCGTACGGATGAAGGTGAAGTCGCTCGCCCAGGCCGTGTCCGGCTCGGTCACGTCGAACTGTCGATCCAGCAGGTTGGCTGCCGCCTTGCACGGCGTTCCGCCATGGAAGCGCGGCTTGCGGCCATAGCCCACCTGGGCACGCAGTCCCTCGGTGCGCATCAATCGATGCACCCGATGGCGACTGCAACGCTCACCCAGATCGCGTAGATCCTTGGCAATCTTGCGATGCCCATAGACACTGCCGCTGGCCAACCAGTGGTGAGGGTCGGCAGGGATTCGTGTAAAAAACAGCCAAAAGTGAGCTAACTCGCTGTCAGCACAGAAATTTTTCACAACCTTCTGCCGATCCTCCATGCGGGTCCGTGATCGCCTTCATGTCTGCGCCTCACCCTGGTCGTCGAGGGT
>NZ_VZPL01000159.1 GCF_008801575.1 Xanthomonas cissicola
GCTGCGCTGGATCGCCTTTTTGCGTGCCTGGTTGCAGGTGGTGCGGGAGCGTTCCTCAACGTGCTCAAGCACTATGCGGCTCGCAAACATGGCAATGGAGGTTTGACAGGGGTTTTTCAGGGACGACTAAATAAGCTAACTAAATGAGCTTGTCGCTCGATTTTTAAATGAATTTAAGTTAAATGTTAGCCTATTATTGTTAGTCTGAATTTATATTCAAAACAGCGATACGCCTGAATCGGAACTTTCTTGCATCCGATAGGGCGCAACACCGATGGTGCGACGAATGCCAGGAACGCAATCTGGCTTTGCCGGACGTGGGGCCAAATGGTCGCTCAGACCGCGCAACGCTTGAGCGGCTTCGTCCGCCACCCTGCAGAGGGCTCCCTCTATGTTGTCCTGACGATGTTGTGTCTCATGTGGTGCGACGGCGATGTCGATACTTGAGTCCATGGACAGAGACGAGTTGAGCCGCCTTCCACTGCTTGATGCGATGTTGTTCGCGCTGCTTGTGATGATTAGTGCATGGCTTCCAACGAGCGACTCTCTCTTCCACAAGATCAAGCTTGCGGAAGGCTAGCCGATCTGCAAAAATTTGCGTCATAGGACTGCGTATTCGCAGCTGTAATGGATCTACGAGAAGGTGAGATGGGCAACAAAGCAGTAGCGCTAAGTGCAGCAGCACTGGCCGTTGTAGTCGCTGGCATCATCTGGGCGCATGAAGCCCGTAAGGATGACGTCCAAGTGCAGGGGCAGGGCAACTCTCAGCACGAGATCCCCAACGCGTCAAACGAATCAGCCAAAGATGAGGTCGCATCCCTATCCGTTGACAGGGGCTCCCATCTGGCGACGGGCTCCCGTGTCAGGCATCCGTTCCCAGAGGTTCCACAAACCCGAGATGGGATGAGCTTCGATAACGATCCGGGCTATGCAGAAAGCAAGGCCGAGCAGAAGTGGCTAGATCGTCATGGCTTTCCCAATGAAAAGCAGCTCGATGCCTACATGGGCGCGCCAGAGGCCCTGCTGAAGCAGGCCTCAGAGGCGGGGGATAAAGTCGCGCAGACGATTTTAGATGCGCGATTACTGGCTTCTGATCCTATGGCGCAACAGCGCCTGGTAGACGCCGGAGCTGAGGGCAACCTTTTTGCATTGAATATGCTGGCGTCCTTCCAAGGCGGCAGCGCAAGCGGGGATCCCGTTGCTGCGTATGCCGTGTCGCGCGTGGCGGAAATGCGTGGAGATACCCGCGCATCTGTCACCCGAGAAGTGATGATGTCTAAGTCACTCTCAACAGAGCAAAGAATGCTTGGGGAGTCTGAGGCCCTGCGACTCAATGCTGAAATAGATCGGATCTATACATCCAAGTATGGCAGGGCACCGGTATTGGATAAGCGTCCAATCGGTCAGTAGGTTTGTTTGGTTAATTGTTTTTTAAAGGGAGTGGGTCGTAAATGGGAATTATGAAGAAGGTCGGCATCACAGCGATGTCGTTGACGGGACTTATTGGTGTTGCATTCGCGTGCTCGGAACTCCCGATGCCGCCATTGGTGCCAATTCAGGTGCCCTTGACGCAGCTGCCAAAGTTTAGCGACAGCAAGAATCCTGCCAATGCCCTTTTTATGGATAGGCTTGATTCGGCAGCCTCCAAACTGCTGGGTGAGGGAAATTGGGTCACAAACTCCTATAAGGGGTATGTTTCCTACACCGTAAAGATTCTCAACTATACTGGCCGGGGCATGGTCTACATTGAGAAGCCTTGCGGAAAGAAGGCAAAGGAAATGGCCGAGAAGATTGCTCAGCAGCCTTCGAGCGGCGGCGGCGGTGGCGGCGGCTCCGCTGGAACCGGCGGTGGTGGTGGTGGAGTGCTGATCGGCGGCGGTTGCTACGGCTCTTGCGGCGGCAGAATTCCGACGGGTGACGTGGGTCCCATCGAAACCCTGCCGAGCTGAGATCAGGTGGAGCTTTTCTAAGAACGCCCCAGTTCAAAGCTGGGGCGTTTTTCTTTGTCACCAAGTGATTCTCGTTCTTCAAAAGGTGAGAGGAACCAGGTGGCGCTGGCGAGGTTTAAAGCGTTTCGTTGGCCTACACGTTAGGGCTCGGTGGGCGTTGCCAGACTTTGAGAAGCTCCCCCCATGGAATGCTTGAGCAGCGTCGTGCCGGCACCCGAAAATTAATTCCACGCTGCCTCGGCGGCGATGCGTCTCAAATAGTGCGACAAGGCTGCCGATACTCAGGCCCATGGACAGAGCTGAGCTTCGCCATCACCTTGAGCGTCTGGATGCAGCAGTTCCCACCCTGCGGGCCTCGAGTCCTGATCGCAGCCACTTCTGGCAAGCCTTTGCCAACATGGCTGCTGCTATAGAGAGCAAGGCGATGACGAGCGAGGACGCCCAGTTCGTCGGCCGTCGGGCCGAAGAAATCTTGTCTTGGCACGGACTGGAAAACATGGACGAGCACGTCTGAGTCCATTGGTGCCGACCGGCCCATCCCGATGCCTGCGCGCTTCTCATGCGCAGCGTGCATGCGTAAGGCAAGCACGCACAGGTCCGCAGTAGTCGCCCCTGAAAAACCCCCAGGCTGCATCCATTGCAAGGCTTAACCTGCGTTTTAGGTGTGCTGGAATTGCCAGTTTTCGTTACTCTACGAACTGGTTTCTGGCAGTTTTCGCCCATGCGTACACGCCGTCCTGCCGCCGAGCAGTTGCCTGCCGATGAGTTGTTTCGTTCGCGTT
>NZ_VZPL01000160.1 GCF_008801575.1 Xanthomonas cissicola
TGCTCCAGCGGACCCTGCTGACGGGCAAGAAGGAGCCCAACGTCGCCGCCAATGAACTCGCGGTGGAGGCCGTGAACCACGAGAGCGACACGCTCGACCGCGAGATCCAGAACCTGAAGACCGAGCTAGAACTGCGCCGCGAGCTGGCCAACAACTCGCCGATGGCCATCATCCAGCGCCACGGCACGCGTGCGGCGGGTTCGCGTGGCATCTACGAGGGTGATCCGGTGCCTCACCGTCTCGACCAGTTGCAGAAGGGCAATCCGGGAGTCCGGCCATGAGCATGACTGGGCTGCGGCCGCGCTGGCTGTTCAGCCGGCGCGCGGCGAAGGCGCTGTTGTGGACGGTGGTGATCATTGCCGCTGCCGTGGGCACCAACATTGCTGGCATCTACATGGTCGGCAGCGTTATCGGTTGGGAGCGCTGGCTGGCGGCCGCGGAAGGCTATTTCCTGGTGTGGAGGCTCTGCCTGTACGGGACGACGGCCTATGGATGGATCTGGATGCGCCGCCGGCTGCTGGCGCGCGAGGCCGACGCGCAGGCGCGGCGCCGCTTGGTGCGCAGCGAGATCGCCGGCGTCCTCGCCATCGTGGCGCTGGAAACCAGCCTGCTGATACAGGGCTAAAGGGAGATTCAGGCGATGACGCTTTTCACCACCGACTACTTGGAGTACTACCTCACCCTTGTCTCCTGGATCGTCAATAACGGCATCTGGGCCGTGTTGGTATCCAGCGGGGTATTTGCGCTGCCCTTTGTGGCGATCATCGTGCAGGAATGGCTCAAGGCCCGCACGGAAGGTGCCGACGAAGGCAACAAGGGCGTGCTCTCGGCTGCGCGCATCGAGAACCGAGTGTTCGTCGCCATCGTGGTAGTGATGTTTGCTGGCATCCCTTTCATCGACGTCGACCTCAACACCATCCAGTACGACAGCTCACGCTCCGCGCAGTGCCAGGTCAGCGTGCCGCAGCCGGCCGACACAGGTTGGTCGCAGTCCTTCTCGACCCTCAACAATCAAAGCGCAAAGTTGCCGGTGTGGTGGGCCTTCATACACGCGCTCTCGCGCGCTGTCACGGGTGCTTCTGTTGCGGCAATCCCCTGCGGCACCGATCTGCGGCAAATGCGGATGGAGATCGATGCCACGCGTATCGACGACCCGGTGCTGGCTCAGGAGGTGGCGGACTTCACGCACGACTGCTATGGGCCGGCCCGTGCCAAGCTGTTCATGCAGCGCCCGCAGCTCGACGAAGAGCAGATGCATGATGTCACCTGGATCGGCTCGCGCTTCTTCACGGACACGGCTGGCTACTACGACAGCTATCGCTCCAGCACTCCGCGCGAGGACTGGCCCTACGACAGCAACCGCGATGTAGGGCTTGCGCATGTGTCTAGCGGCGGCTACCCGAACTGCCGGCAATGGTGGGCCGATGGCAACAACGGCCTGCGGGCACGGCTTCTGGGCCAGGTAGACCCCGGCCTTCTCACTCGGCTTGCAGGCTGGGCTGGATTCCTGAGCCGCAGCCAAGTGGACGATTCGGTGATTCGCGCGATCGCCTCGCCGCGTCAGCAGAAACTCAACCAAGGCTCGGTCTATACAGACTACGGTGGCCAGATCGACAAGACCTTGCCGAACATCGTGACGCGCGCGGCAGGCGACGTGGGAATGGCCGTTGGGGGGCTGGCAGCATTCCCCGCCATGGACGTGGTGCGCCAGGCCCTGCCCATGGTGCTCGCGCTCCTCAAGATGGCGTTGGTGATCTGCATTCCTCTGGTATTGGTCGTGGGCACCTACGACCTCAAGACGGTCGTCACGATCAGCGTCGTGCAGTTCGCGCTGTTCTTCGTCGATTTTTGGTTCCAGTTGGCCCGCTGGATCGACAGCACCATCCTCGATGCGCTCTATGGATGGGGCTGGGGATGGAACCGGCCACACAATAACTTCGATCCGATGGTCGGATTGAACAATGCCTTCGGCGACATGCTTCTGAACTTCGTCACCGGGACGATGTTCTTGGTCCTGCCGGGATTCTGGCTGGCGAGCCTCACCTGGGTTGGGATTCGGGCCGGACATGCCATCCAAGGGCTCTCAGATGGCAGCAAGAGCGCAGGTCAAGCGGGTAGCAAGGGTGCTGGAGCACTCACCGGGGGCAAGCTGAAATAGCGCGGATGCGGTCAATCGTCGGTGTACAACTCGTGCGAGGTGTCGTTGTACAGATTCGGATCGTAGCCAGGTGTCTTTCGCAGTTCAGTGAGGTCGGTGAAAGGCCACTCCTCGTCCTCATGAGTACTGGCGGCCGCAACCCATCCCGCGACCATTACGCCCAGTACCACGACTGCGAACCAGAAGGCAACGTAGAGCAGAACTCCCAGCACAGCCAGCTTGACCACCCACAGCGCCAACGCGGCACCAACGACAGGCACGCCTTTAGAGGCGAGCCAGCTCGCCAACCTTCGCTCGCCGCGCGCATAGGCGCGCCATCCACGGCCAACGCTGCGGCCGAGACGTTCTGCGGTACTGATGCGGGTTGTCGTGTTCATGAGTCGCCCCTGAAAAACCCCCAGGCTGCATCCATTGCAAGGCTTAACCTGCGTTTTAGGTGTGCTGGAATTGCCAGTTTTCGTTACTCTACGAACTGGTTTCTGGCAGTTTTCGCCCATGCGTACACGCCGTCCTGCCGCCGAGCAGTTGCCTGCCGATGAGTTGTTTCGTTCGCGTT
>NZ_VZPL01000161.1 GCF_008801575.1 Xanthomonas cissicola
GCCTGCCAGGCGCGCAGTGCTGGCGATGGTTTCCCCACGACTGCGCAAAGCGACGATACGAGCATGTACGGTAGGATCGGCCGGGCGGCCACGGTACTTGTGTCTGGCCTTCGCCAGCTCAATACCCTGACGCTGACGCTCGCGGCGGTCTTCATAGTCGTCGCGAGCGATCTGCAGGGCGATGCGCAGCAACATGTCCTGCATAGATTCAAGCACGACCTTTGCCACGCCTTTCGCCTCGGCCGCCACTTCGGAGAAATCGACGACGCCAGGAACGGCGAGGCGCGCCCCCTTCACGCGGATAGATGCTACCAAGCGCTCGGCTTCGACCAGTGGCAAGCGGCTGATCCGATCGATCTTCTCTGCAATGACCACTTCGCCCGATTGCAGATCCTCGATCATGCGCAGCAACTCAGGGCGATCGGCGCGCGCGCCAGAAGCCTTCTCACGATAGACGCCGGCGACGTAGAAGCCGGCGGCCTTGGCCTCTTGGACGATTGCGGCTTGTCGCGTGAGATCCTGGCCATCAGTGCTGACGCGCTGGTAAATCCGAGCAACCTTGAAGGGTTCTGCAGGAGCGCGCGCCATCAAATGTGACTCGCCAAATCGGCTGGGGTGGGAATCCCGTTGAACATGGTGGCCTCCTGCATGGCCTTTTTGGGTATACCCAAATGATCTATGGAGGGCCTATGACGAAGCAAGGCAAGCAGGAGGAATCGGTGCCCCAGGTTCTGCACGGACTCTGGCGGGAGCAGGGCGGCCTTTCTGGACTCGTGCGGCTTGATGTTCCGGCGGGCACCCCTGGGATGGTTGTAGTCGCGAAGCAGACTGAGCCCTGGCAGCTGAGACCTGAACTGCGTTGGCAGGTATGGCCGGACCTGTTGGTCCCGGATGTTGAACCGATTGTGCGGAGCGAAACGAACTGATGGCGAAGGGACGCACTCTGCAGGCTGCGCCGTTCTATTTGGTCGCCCGGCTTTACATGCGGGTGAGCACCGATGGCCAGGATCTGGAACGGCAGGAGCGGATCATCAAGGAAGCAAAAGCGGCGGGCTACTACGTCGCCGGCGTCTATCGCGAGACAGCATCCGGCGCGCGTCCGGATCGTCCTGAGTTGTTGCGCATGATCGAAGACCTGCAGCCGGGCGAAGTGGTCATCGCAGAGAAGATCGACCGCATCAGCCGCTTGCCGCTGGCCGACGCCGAGCGTCTGGTTGCGTCTATCCGCGCGAAGGGTGCGCGCCTCGCCGTTCCCGGCGTCGTCGATTTCTCCGAAGTGGCGGCAGAGGCGAAAGGCGTGGCAAAGGTCGTGCTCGAATCTATGCAGGACATGTTGTTACGCATCGCCCTGCAGATCGCTCGCGACGACTACGAGGACCGTCGCGAGCGTCAGCGTCAGGGCATTGAGCTGGCGAAGGCCAGAGACAAATACCGTGGTCGCCCGGCCGATCCAACCGTACATGCTCGCATCGTTGCTTTGCGCAGTCGTGGGGAGACCATCGCCAACACTGCGCGACTCGCCGGCACGAGCGTGACTACCGTAAAGCGGGTGTGGGCGGCTCACTGCTCATGAACACCTCCGAATCAGCCATTTTCCATGGCCTTGAGATGTCTAGGAAACCCTGGGCGTATCATTCTTGGTTGTTAGGTTGTATTGACAGTAGTGGCGGGACATAGCAGCTTTGTTCGGCCGTTCCCTTTCGCCGAAGGAGTCAAGTTATGTCGATTAAGCCTGGTCCGAAGCCGATCGCTCCGTCCACTGGGGAGCCAGATAAGCGCCGGCGGGACAACAAGGACACCCCTGGAAACACGCCTGGTTTGAAGCCTCACAAACATAAGACCGGCAAGTGATTGAAGGAAGGACAGTTCTTGGGGTCAAGAAGGAGTAGAGCTGCGACAACTGGCCGGCGTCGCTTCGGCGACGGCCTCTGCCGCTGTGGCCCGTCGGCTACATAGGCAACCTGGACCTCGGGGCGATGGCAAGTGGGGATCTACCGCGTTGGGCACATTGAGTGGGAGAGGGACGGGCACAATCCCGAGCTGCCCCGAGAATGCGCGGTCGAGTGTGATCGTGAGGATGAAATCGTCAAAGCTTTGAGCGACAGATATGGCTGGTGACCACGTTCGTCGTATTGGGCACCCCAACTGATCCGTAAGCGCTGCATATGCGCGATACGATCTGAAGTGCGAAGAATTTCCGTCTCATAATCTTTCGAGACCGCCACTTTGGTAGTTCGGATGTGGCGTGGCTGCAAACACTCAGCATAAGGAGTTGTGCATGGATCCGCAGGTTGAAGCCGCATGTGATGCCTTGGAAGAGTTTGCTGTTGCTGTAGACGGAGCGCTGGCCAGTGTTTCAGCGACGCTGTTGCAACATGTCGGCTGGATGGGGCCAGCTCTCACTCGTGATGAGGTTGCAGCAGTGCCAAGGCGTCTAGCAAAGCGGCTGAAGGATGCCAACTTCGTTGTTGAAGACGAAAGTGAAGAGTCAAATGAACAAAGAGCGGCAGACTTGATCGCTAGGGAAGCTCTGAACAACGCACCACAGATACGCGACACTACCCGCCTCATCATGTAGAGGATCATCTATGCAGCTGACGTTCGGTGACGCTGAGGGCCTGGGCAAGCGCAAGCAGACCCGGCGCGAGAT
>NZ_VZPL01000162.1 GCF_008801575.1 Xanthomonas cissicola
ATCGCCACGCCGCTTTCGGCTTCGCGCAGAAAGCCGATGACCTGCTCGTCAGTAAAACGTTTCTTCACGTCCAATCTCCTCGGGGTAGGGAATTGGACTCCAAACTGAGGCGCTACTCAAAATTGGGTGGACGTCGCTCAAACGCGAGCGGATCAGGCGGCGGATCTACCCCACCAAGGACGCCGCACGCGCCGAGGTGTTCGACTACATCGAGATGTTCTACAACCCACAACGCCGTCATGGTTCAACTGGCGACCTGTCCCCTGTAGAGTTTGAACGGCGCTACGCGCAACGAGGGTCTTGAGTGTCTACGGAACCCTGGGCGTATCAACCGTCGTAGTCAAAGCTCGTGTAGTAACCGCTTCGCCTGTCGGTGTTTTGGATTCGAGTGTATTCAACGATGTTGCTGTCGTTGATGTTCCAATCCAGTTTTCCGTAGAACTTCGGCGTGCTGTATTCGTAATTGTTGCGTGCCTGGATGGAGTCACTACTGGCGTTGGTGCTGACGCCGTCCACTTTTTCTGATTCGCCCGCGACAAAGATGAAGAGGCGATCTTCGATCAAGGGGCCGCCTGCATAGGCGCTGTAGACAGTCCGCGTCTGCTTGTTGTCTTTGCCAGCACGATAGAGCGTGCCTGGCTGGTCAGGTGTGTCGTACTTGTATCCTGCAGGCAGCGTCGCATTTGGAAACCACACGTCTCCTCGCGAACTTGCCAGCGAGTCCGGCTCCCACACCGTCTGCACGCCAAAATGCCATTCATTGGTGCCGCGCTTGCCAAGCTGGTTGATGACGCCGCCCGTAGAACGGCCGTACTTGGCGCTGTAACCGCCGGTATAAGTTTCCTGCTGGTCGATGGCGCCGTACGGCAAGCTCACGCCGCCGAGGTTGCTCAATGGGTTGCTAACGTTGAAACCGTTAATGTAGTAAGCGTTTTCGGTGACGCCTGAGCCACCGAAAGACACCACCGAGCGCGAGCCATTGTTGAATGCGCCTGCGCCCGACACCGCACCCGGCGCCAGCAACGCAATCGCTTCGGCGCTACGGCCCAGCGGCAGGGTAGCCAACTGCTCGGACGTGATCACCGAGCGCGAGCTGGTCGAGCTGACATCGATCTTCGGCGCGTTGGCGGCGGTGACGGTGATCGCACCGAGCGTGGTTGCATCGGCATTGCTGCCCGATGCGGCCGCGCCACCGAAGGAGACCTCGGTGCCCGAGCCGACGCGCAGCTGCACGTTCTTGCGGGTGTCGACGACCTGATCGCCGCGCTTCAGGGTGACGGTGTAGGCGCCCACCGGCAGCGAGCCGAGGTTGTAGCGGCCATTGGCATCCACCGTAATGGTGCGGCTGAGACCGGTGTCGCTCTGCACCACGATCGTGCTGCCGGCTTCGGACGGGGCGCTGCCGTAAATGCTGCCGGTGGTGCTTTGCGCATAGACCGCGCCGTTGGTTAGGCAAGCACCGAGCACGACAGCAAGGGCGGTGCGTTTGAGGACTTGGCGACGAAACTGATTGCTCATTCCTGACCTTTCAACTGGAGTTCGGATAAGGGCGGTCATCGGGGAGTCAGATGGCCTTAACTCGAACGTAATGAATGCCTGCTATCGAGTGCAAGCATCTGACATGATTTGTTAATGAAATAACTAAAATCCGCATCGGAAGTGGGGAATTCGGCACAAAATGGCGTTGTGTCGCACACCTGGGCAAACGACCTGGAGCGGGCTCTCAGATTAATAGTTACGTTCGATACAGATTGCGTCGCCTGCTCGACCAGATCGAATGTTCTTGGGTGTTATTTGTCGCAAGCGAAGATCCACTGCGTTGCCAGGCCGCAACAAAAAAGCCCCGACATGCGGGGCTTTTTCGACACGCGTGAGGCCGTCAGAATCGCACGGTCGTTCCCAGATAGAAGAACCGGCCCACGTTGTCGTACAGCGCAGAGGTGAAATCCGAGCCGAAGTAGTTGCGCGGCGGATCCTTGTCCAAGGCATTGTCGATGCCCAGGTACACGTCGATCTTCGAGCCGGGGAATTGATAGCCGAACTGGAAGTTGTGGTACACGTACGAGCCGTTCTTGATCGGGCTGGCCGAACCAGGATTGCTGTTATAGCTCTCCGGGGTCACGCGCAGGTTGCCGTCCACGTAGTTCATGTCCCACGACGCGCGCCACGCGTTCCAGTTGTATTTGGTCTGGAACTGCGCACGCCAGCGCGGGTCGGTCACGTAGGTCACGTACTCGTCGTATTCCTGCGGAAAGTCCTGGAATACCCACTCGCGCGACTGGATCAGGCGGGTGCCGACAAACCGCAGCACGGTATTGCCTTGGCCGAGCTGGAAGCGGTAGTCCATTTCCAGATCCACGCCCACGCGACGCGAACGCGCCAGGTTTTCGTTCAGCGCCTGCCACCCGATGATGCTGTGTTAGGGAAGGTCTGAATAACGAGGCCTGAGAGTGCGGGATGTCGCGTCGTTCCGAAGAGTGGCGTTTGAATCTTTGGAATTTCGCCATTTCTGGCGCTTTCCGTGGGAATTTCCTGGTTTACAGGCGCACGCTCCCCATAGCCGGCAGCAACTGCTTTCGCTTCATCCACAGATTGGAGAGCGCAAACAAGGTCAGCACGTGTGCGGTGTTTTTGGCCAGGCCG
>NZ_VZPL01000163.1 GCF_008801575.1 Xanthomonas cissicola
GCGTGCCGCACACGCTCCACGCCGGTGCCGGCAGCGCCCGCGTGCTGGCGGCCGGGGCGGCGTTCACCTTGCGCCAGCACGCCCAGCACGACGGCCAGCGTTTCGTTCCGGTGGCGATCGAGCACGTGGCGGTGAACAACCTGGGCCAGGGCGTCGTCGCCTTGCTGGACGCGCCGGACCTGGAGCACGGCAGCTACCGCAACCGCTTCCTGGCGGTGCCGGCGGCCACGCCGCTGCGCGCGCTGCCGCAGGACCGCCCGCGCATGCCCGGGCCGCAGAGCGCGCGCGTGGTCGGCGTGGCCGATGCGGCGCTGAGCCCGAGCCGCGACCACCAGGTGCGGATCCAGTTCCCGTGGCAGCGCGGCGCCCAGCCCACCCTGGGCGGGTTGACCGACAGCGCCAGCACCGCGCCCGGCCACGCGCCGGGCGACCAGAGCGCCGGCACCTGGGTGCCGGTGGCCGAGTGGGTGGCCGGCCCGAACTGGGGCAGCCACTTCCTGCCACGCATCGGCAGCGAGGTGCTGGTGGAGTTCCTGCACGGGGACATCGACCAGCCGCGCATCACCGGCCAGCTGTACAACGGCGAGGTCGCCCCACCCTTCGGCGGCGGCCTGGACGCGCGCGCGAGCCACCCCGGCACGCTCAGCGGCCTGCACACCCAGTCCCACGATGGCGGCGGCACCCAGCAATGGCTGCTGGACGACACCCCCGGCCAGCTGCGTACCCGCCTGCACACCTCGCTGGCCGACACCCGGCTGGAACTGGGCTACCTGGTCCAGCACAGCGACACCGCCCGCGGCGCGCTGCGCGGCCAGGGCTTCGAACTGGCCTCGCAGGGCTGGGGCAACGTGCATGCCGCGCAAGGCCTGCTGCTGTCCAGCAGCGCCCGCAGCCAGGGCGCCTCGACCGCATTGGACGTGGCCGGGGCGGTGGCCCAGTTGCAAGGCGCCGAACGCACCGCCCAGGCGCTGCACGACACCCTGACCCAGCAACAGGTACCCGGCCTGGACGCCCATCCCAGCGTGACCCGGCTGCGCGAGGCGATCGACCCGCAGGCGCAGGGCAAGTACGCCGCTGCGGTCGGCGGCCAGCCGGCGACCAAGCCGGCCGACGGCGGCCGCGACGGCCAGGCGCCGGTGGAACGATTCGCCGAGGCGCGCCTGCTCGGCGAGTCGCCGGACCACATCGCCTGGACCACCCCGGCCAGCGCGGTGGCCTATGCCGGGCAGGCCCTGCAGTTGACCGTGCAGCAGGATGCGCAGCTGAGCGCCGGGCAGACCCTGTCGGCGGTGTCCGGCCAGCACACCGCGCTGTTCGCCCAACGCGGGCCGATCACACTCATCGCCGCGGCCGGCCCGGTGAGCCTGCAGGCGCATACCGGCGCGCTGGAACTGCTCGCCGACCAGGCGGTGACCGTCACCGCCACCGACACCCGCATCGACGTGCTGGCGCAGCACAAGATCGTGCTGCAGGCCGGACAGACCCGCATCACCCTGGAAGGCGGCGACATCACCTTCGCCTGCCCGGGACAGTTCACGGTCAAGGCCAGTCGGCATCCGTTCTTGGGTGGGGAGATGCAGACCGTCGCCATCCCGCCGCTGCCGGAAGAACGCCTTCCCCTGCAAACGCTGTCGCTTGATCATCGCTACCACGACGATCAAGGCCTGGCCGGTGCCGACTACGTGGTCACCCTGGCCGATGGCGGCAAGCGGCAGGGCACGCTCGACGCGCAGGGACGCGCCGAGGTGGCGAATGTCCCCGGCGGCTCGGCCGAGGTGGTGTTCTCGCCGATGCCGGGCCTGTTCGGCCGCAAGGACATGACGCCCACGCCCGATCACGCGGCCAATCCTGCCGATGCAAGGCTGGACGGCGTGGTGGACAAGTATCTGGCCGCCGCCACCGCCGATTCCGGTAAAGGCGTGCAGTGATGGGGGCTACACCTGCGGCATCTCCCCCCGGCGGCCTCAGTTTAAGCGAGTTCCGCGCGATGGCGGCCGATGTCGGCAGTTGGACCTGGGGCACGGTGCAAGGCGCCTTCAACGTCAAGGCCTCGCTGTCGCAGATTCTGGTGGATGCGGTGATCGGCATGATCCCGCTGGTGGGCGACGTCACCGCGGCGCGCGACATCATCGCCGTGGTCATCCGCCTGATCGACGACCCCGAGGCGCGCGAACGGGTCTGGGAATGGGTGTTGCTCGTGGTGCTGGTGCTGGCCTTGGTGCCGGTGATGGGTGGCGTGATCAAGGGTGTGGGCCGCATCCTGTGCAAGATCTTCAAGGAGGCCGCCGAGCTGCGTGGCGCCGCGCGTGCCGCGCACCTGTTGCAAGGCGCCAAGGACATCATCGCCTTCCTCAACCGCATCGGCACGCGCAACGCCGAGGCGTGGCTGCTGCGGCTGAAGTTCGCCGACTATCAAGCGCAGATCATGGAGCGGTTCGCCGCGCTCACCAATACCCTCGCCTCGGTGCTGCGCAAGGCCAAGGCCCGGATGGGG
>NZ_VZPL01000164.1 GCF_008801575.1 Xanthomonas cissicola
GAGCAAGAGCGGATGTGTTTGACTACATCGAGCGACGCCACAACCCAAGGATGCGGCGAAGGGCGGCCAAGCAGGATCAGAAGGTTGCAGCTCTTTTACAACCGTCCGTGATATCGGGGTAGAACCCCCTCTGCTCCAAGACTTCGCACCGAAGTGTTCGATTACATCGAGATGTAATACAAGCCGATCGAGGGTCGGCAGGGATCCGTAAAAAAAGCAAAAAAGTGATCTAAATTGCTGTCAGAAAAGGATTTTTCAAGAATCCCTGCCAAGCCTCTTATAGAGGCTCGAGAATCCCGCGCGTCAATGCTTCGTCGTCACAGCTATGACTTCGGTGAGCCAGCGCGAATCGGAGAGATTCTCGCCAAACTTGCTCCCACAGTCACTGTAGGAGATCAACATGGGTCTATGCGTTTCAAAGCCGAGCGTGGCAGGCTCACCTGAGCATTATGCAGCCCACGTCGCAGAGCAGGCCACGCCCTCGGAAGAGGGCAGTGGGACCCCGGCTCAGGCCACGTCTTCTTACTCGGCCACTGACCCAGCGTTGCAGGGGCTCGCAAGACGCGGCAAGAAAGTTGACCTTTCTCGTAGCGGCCTGCCTGAGCGAGTCGCACTGAAAACCAAGCTGTTAGCCAACTCCCTGTCGGATGCAAAAGATGCAGGAGTCCGCTCAAGTATAGTGAAGTACGGAGAGCGGACCTTGAAAATGTTGGCGGCGAACAAGCAGCCGGATGAGGCGCTTCTGAAGCTCGACATCAAAAATCTGCCGGCCTTAGCCTCGGTGTACAACCGTCGTTACCCTGGATTGAACATCCAGCACTTTGACTCGCCTATTGACTTCTTGCAGTCTTTGTCCGAGCAAACCACCTCAGTAGTTTCCCAGCGTGCCGTTCTTCGACTAGAACGTGATGGTGAACATCACGTGGCAGCGGATGTTCGACGGAGACCTAATGGCGAAGCAAGCGTAATCGTACTGGAGCCGGCGAGACTGCTCACTTTCGTGACCGGCCATACCCAACTGCGGCGTCAGGCCCTGTCCCAGCTCGGTGAAAATGCCAAATTTGCGTTCATTCAGGTGGGGGCACAGAAGTCTGCAGCGGACTGCCTGATGTTCGATCTGCATTTCGCTTTGCACGCTCACCAGCACTCATCCCTGTTCGATCAGTGGCATGACAACATGGTCAACCACGGGACGATTGATCCATACGGGCAAGGCGCGGCTTCGCCCGACGCGCTCTTGGAAGACGCTGGAGTCGAACTCATGCTCGGAGAACAGATGCTGCCCGCCATCTTCTATAAGCACACGCACAGCAGCGGCGTGGTAGAAGAAGTGGACCGATCCCAACCAGGAAGTGCCTACACGGATGTCAGCACAAGCGGACGCCAGCAGCAACATGAATCGCTGGAGCAACGAGTTCAGGCCTTCCGCGTAGATCGAGGTTACAGCGCGTCGATCGAGACGTCGCGCGCCACAAAGATTCGATCAGCACTGGAGACAGCTATCTCTGATCGCCAGTCATAGGCAAATGGTGAACTTGATGTCCGGGCTGCGCGCGGCGATGGTCGCGTAGGTCGGCTCTCTTTGCCGCGACGACGGGGGGGGGGGGGGCAGATATATTGCTGCGACTTCACTCCATGGATAGCGCATGCGGTGATCGCCCATAGGCTCCGTGAGAATCCCTCGCTAGCAGTACGCGGCCGCGCAGTCCTCCCGCAGGCGGCGCTGGGCGCTCTGTAACCGCTGCCTCTGACCAGCAGCAGGCCAGCCGGTGCTGTGCGAGTTGCATCCTCCTTGCCTGCCTGCGCTGACTTTGCAAGTCACAACCGTCCAGCCTAAATGACGCCGCCGTCCAGTTTGACTGATAGCTTCGTCCAGTTTATTTAGTGTTAGCGTCCACTTGCTTGGCTGTATGTATCAGGTCGAGCTTCTTTTATGCCGAGTGCGAGCAGCTTCCTGCACCTGCGCCCTTATTCGTGCAGCAGACTGTCTACCCGCTCCTGGAGCGTGGCGTAGCTGCAATGAGTGCCCTAGCCCTAACCCGGGCACTTCGCGATTTCGTTGGTGCCGCATCAAACCCAATCGTTGTCGCAGACTATCCGCTGGACTTCGAATTATTTCGTAGTGCACTGGATGGCACTGGCCTACTGGCCAGCGAGAGAATGGATCTAGGCCCTGCGCCAGATTTTGAAATGCAACTGGCTACCGGCTATTCATTGCAAGCGGCTATAGAAGCCAGGTTTTCTACCGATCCAATGGTCGCGGCTCATAGGCACCACGCGCTGGTTGATGCGCGAGTGCTTCGGGATGCGTGGCTTAGTATGAGAACAAGCAGCTGACGACGTCCACCCAATTTTGAGTAGCGCCTCAGTTTGGAGTCCAATTCCCTACCCCGAGGAGATTGGACGTGAAGAAACGTTTTACTGACGAGCAGGTCATCGGCTTTCTGCGCGAAGCCGAAAGCGGCGTGGCGAT
>NZ_VZPL01000165.1 GCF_008801575.1 Xanthomonas cissicola
CCCACCAAGGACGCCGCACGCGCCGAGGTGTTCGACTACATCGAGATGTTCTACAACCCACAACGCCGTCATGGTTCAACTGGCGACCTGTCCCCTGTAGAGTTTGAACGGCGCTACGCGCAACGAGGGTCTTGAGTGTCTACGGAACCCTGGGCGTATCAGTACATCAGCGGCGCGCTGCTAGCTTGGGCACAGCAGCGCGGCATTCGGATCGAGCACATCCAGCCGGGCAAACCGCAGCAAAATGCCTACGTCGAACGTTACAACCGCACCGTCCGCTACGCCTGGCTGGCCACAACATTGTTCGACACCATCGAGCAGGTTCAGGACAAGGCCACGCGCTGGCTATGGACGTACAACCATGAGCGCCCCAACATGGCGCTCGGCGGTATCACCCCAGCAATGAAATTGGCGATGGCCGCGTAGCTCCACTTTTGGCGAACGCTAAAAGCGGGGGGATTACCGCTGCAGCACAGCTTCCCGAGCGCGTTCGTAAACCTGGCAAACCAATCGATAAGCCAGCGCATTGGTGAGGGTGTCGCGCGAGGCTGACCTCTATCATGCTTGCCCCGCGCCTTGACCAATCACCGTTCAGTTTTCAGCTGCGTCCGATCACTGGGCAGAATTTCGCCAGTTCACAGAGTTTTTCGTTTGGCGAAAGCAGGTTTACGCTATTCGTGAGAAATTGCCAGCCCTCACTCTCAACGGGAGTTCTTATATGGGATGCTTCAACGTCACAGGTGCCAGTGGGAAGGCGAGCGAATATGTTGTCGAGCAACACGCCGGTCGAACCACGAATGAGCAAGCGACGCAAGAGCAGGCGGCTCATCGTGAGACACAGGGTGTATTGCAAGGATTGAAAAGGCAAAGTTCAGTTAGGAGTAATTCCGATACCGAAAATGATGTGCAGTTTGCCGTGTCGCAAGTGCGAGCGGGTGGGCGCTTCCGTCCAGGTCCGCTACCTTAACAGAAGGAACTGATCGCGCCCAAGCCCGGTAATGAATAGGTTGCGATCAAAAGGCCAGCAGGAGCTTGCTGCTTTCTTGCCGAAACCCAGCACCCTTCATGCACCACACCCCGCCAATCATTTCATAGCGCAATGAAAATTGAAAAGAATACTCTAACTGAATCAGCATCCACCGCGTCGAGGGGACTTGAGGAGGAGCATGAGGCGAAACCTGGCGCATCGAGCGAAAAACGTTCCGAACGGGACGCGCCCACTCGATCGGGTGTGCTTGATGGACTGCAAAAGGCTCCCGTGCGCGTTGCTTCCAGTAGCTCCCGGTCCCGCACTGCAGGTCACGCCTCGGCGGCTGGAGCGGATGGGACTTTGCAAAAACAAGCGGACCTTTACGCGGAGAAAAAAAGAGTTAAGTGGATCAATGCGACCGGTGTCGCCAGTCGGGTGAGTCATAAGATTCAAGCCATGCTGGGGATGCGAGATGCCCAGTCTCGCGCGCAGGCTTTCGTTGAGTTCATGGCTGAGGGTAAAGGCAAGTCAGACGCTACAGCGCTCGATCTTGGCGATGGTTGGACGAGGGTTACGCGCGTTGTCAATGGAAAAACGGCTTTGATCGACATCCAGTGCGACAGCGATGGGCAGGTTGTAGATGCAAGGTATCCCGGAAAAATCCCTTCCCTCCCTGAGGGAAAGGAGCGGGAGGCATACAACACCGTGCTTCATGAGATGCAGCTTAGAGCGCCTGACAGGCTATCCCCAGTTCCCGTTTACTACGTGAACAGAAATACGCGTGGATATCTCATCCCTACACATGGATACGTAGTTGCCGGCAATCCCAACCGAGGGCGCAAAAGCGGCGCGATACTCTACGGAGTGGGAGGTGATCCCAAACGGGGGGCTGTTGTTTTAGACGAAAAGCTCCTTGGACACTTGATAGGTAAAGATTACTCGAAAAATCCGCACAAATTATCTGCAGAGGTCCGGGCGGCTCTTTTAGCTCTTGCCGGAACTTCATTTGCTACTCGTGAAGAATTTTACGAAGCTTACAGTCTGGCTAGGGGTGGTGAGGCTGGTCCATTAGCGTTGCATGACGAGATCACTGCCATCTACCGCCTTTTGCCTTTGTCAACAATGGAAATGTGGCCAAAGAAAGCCGGTGATTACAGAGTGGAAAGGCCTCCAGCGCCGGAACGCGATCTGCGTGCCTTCGAACACCTGCCGAAAGATTTTCGCAGAAAAGTACGGCTAAAAAAAATATCAGATGTCGACAGTGTTGATTTATTAGAAGCCAGACAGCAGTTCACGCTTCATCAGCTGTATCAGGATGAGCTGTTAGGGCGCAATGGAACAGGAGTTCCGTTGCGAAACCCGGAAGTCAAAGTGGATGTTGCGCGCCGTAATCGCGTGCTGGCTGCCACGCCGCGATTTCAGAGACTGCCGCCGCACA
>NZ_VZPL01000166.1 GCF_008801575.1 Xanthomonas cissicola
AACGGTTCATGCGTGTGTAGACCGTATGCCAGTTGCCAAAGCGCTTGGGTAGGCCGCGCCATTTGCAGCCATGCTCGGCAACGTAAAGGATGGCGTTGACCACTTGCAGGTTGGTCATGCTGACATTGCCGCGCTGCGCCGGCAGGCAGTGTTCGATCAGAGAAAATTGTGCTGGCGTGATCTCCATGCCCAATAGTTTAATCGCTCGGGCCATTAGTGTTAACAGGCCCTAGTTTTCAATGAAGGTGTGCCGCGTGCCGGCAAGAGCTATGACGCGGTAAAGAATCACATTCTCCCCGCGCTCAAGAAGGGCCGGCGTGTGTTCGCCCGTCTCAACGGCTTGCGGTTTGATCGCATTGCCAAGCACCTGGGCATTGCCGAAAGCGATGTGCAAAGCCTCCTCGTCTTGGTCGATACGAAGGACGTGACCAAGCTTTTTGCGTGCACGCAGGATGAGTCGGGCAAGTGGTGCATTCCTGATGAGTTCAAAGATGCGTTAGTCGTCATTGATGAGGTGCACGAGTTCTACGTCAACGAGCGCAAGCCGCTCGCGCCGGCAGTTGAGAATTTCTGGGCGCTGCTCGGCCAGAACGGAGGCGATGCGGTCATCATGACGCAGTGGATCAACCGCCTGCACTCGGCGGTGAAAGCGCGTATCGAGAAGAAAAACACCTTTCAGAAGCTCACCGCCATCGGCATGAAGGGCCGATATCGCGTGACGTATTTCCACACCACCTCGCCGGGCAAGTTCGAGAAGGTGGGCGGTCAGACGCTCAAGTACGATCCTGCGATTTTTCCGCTGTATGACGGTTATGCCCCTGGTGCCGAAAACACCGAGGTCTACGAAGAGGGTGGCAAGAACGTCTGGGCAGCGATGGCGGTGCGTGCTGCGATCTTCATCGTTGTCGGTGGTGTTGGCATCTACTTCTTCGTGCACTACTTCACCAAGGATCGTTCCGATCCGAACAAGCCTGTTGCCTCGGCAAGCGAGACCAATAAGCCCACACACGTTGGTTCCGGCTTGGCAAATGGCGCGCCGAGCGTGCCGATCCAGCCGCCGCCGCCCGATCCGCTGGCCGATCTCACGCAGGAACAGCGCTATGTCGCCGAGCTTGCCAACAAGGGCCGCATACGGCTGTCAGCGCGTGCGCGGGTAGGGGATCAGGATCGGGCGTGGGTCCAATGGATCGATGAGAGCAACAACGTCATTGAGGAACTGGACCTCACGCAGTTGCGCGCCCTGGGCTATAGCGTCAGCGTCGTCACGTACGGCGTTCGCTTGTCAGCCGGCAAGCACATCATGGTGGCCACCGCGTGGCCCTGGACAGCGCCCATTCGTGAGAAGGACGCACGGCTCTATAACATGGCCCCGGATGGGAGCGGTGGCGCTGCTGGCGTTGCGACCGTAGGGAGTGACGGCGGCGGCGCTGACCGCGACCGGGTGCGAGGCGGTGTCATTGAGTACGGGCCGCG
Organism: Xanthomonas cissicola; assembly: GCF_008801575.1. Classification (GTDB taxonomy): domain Bacteria; phylum Pseudomonadota; class Gammaproteobacteria; order Xanthomonadales; family Xanthomonadaceae; genus Xanthomonas; species Xanthomonas cissicola. The sequence continues at coordinate 1,474 of NZ_VZPL01000166.1, forward strand.
CACGCAGGGCACGTTCCCGGACAACAAGGCCTACACCACGAACACCACGACGCCGGCCACTACCTTGCAGATGTAGGTAGAATCCCGCTCTCAAGGGGAGGGCGTATGGATATTCGTGCGTTTCTTGTTGTGCTCTTCGTGGCTTCCGCTCCGGCCAGCGCCCAGCAGGTTTTCAAGTGCGTGAACGGTGCGCAAGTCGTTTACCAGTTCGTTCCGGTTCTGGGACCTATGTGGCTGCCAGTTCTTCCAAGGATCGCTATGCCTGTGAGGTTGCCAAAGAGGGGCGTCGTGCAGCCTATGAAGCTGCCGGCGTGCATCGCTCTTTCGCGCTTTCCAGCTATTGGGATAACGCAGTCCAAGACGCCTGCAAATAACCCAGGGGTGTAGGGGCATAGCCCCTACGGATAACGCCTTACCCGCGCCGTGGACCTCGTGGCCCACGCGTCCGGCGGACCCCGCGCCATCCACCACTGATAGCCGCATTTCACGCCTGCGCCGGAGCAAGTCCCGCAGGTAGATCACCTCGGCCGGCCTGGCATGCCACACGCGCTCGCGTTCCTCGGCCATCATCAGCGCCCACTCGCGGGCGATGTTGCATGTGAGCGACCAGTACCGCATTCCCACCGGGTCGATATCTCGGCCTTCGGGAGTGAAAAACCGATGCCCCTGAAAACCAAAACCGGCCCAAGGGCCGGTTAGGGAAGCTCTGAACAACGCACCACAGATACGCGACACTACCCGCCTCATCATGTAGAGGATCATCTATGCAGCTGACGTTCGGTGACGCTGAGGGCCTGGGCAAGCGCAAGCAGACCCGGCGCGAGAT
>NZ_VZPL01000167.1 GCF_008801575.1 Xanthomonas cissicola
ATCTCGCGCCGGGTCTGCTTGCGCTTGCCCAGGCCCTCAGCGTCACCGAACGTCAGCTGCATAGATGATCCTCTACATGATGAGGCGGGTAGTGTCGCGTATCTGTGGTGCGTTGTTCAGAGCTTCCCTAGATTGTTCATGCGATAGCTGCCGAAGCACTGGGGTGGTCATCCGGAGCAAGCTCCGGGTCGAAGAGCTGAGCGATACTGCAGTTGGTGGCCAGCTCCTTGCGAGCACGGGTGGCAGCCACGTAGAGCAGGTTGACCTCCTCGATCGTCTGACGTTCGGCATCTGAGAAATCGCGAAGCTTTCCAGTGTCTTCGTCGACCGTGTCGATAAAATTTTCCGCAAGCTCGACATGATCGAACTCCAAACCCTTCGACCGGTGCGCAGTCACAACCACCAGTGCGTCCCGCTGTTCAGGGGAAGCACTGTCGAACTGGAGTGCCTCGGCTCGAATCCGGTTAAGCGCTTGGTCAAACCTCTTGCCGCCATAACGCTCGACCACTTTTGCCCAGCCAGTTAGCTCCTTGTCCTGCACAGCCTCCGCATATTCGGCCAGGCTCTCGAAGGACTCGAAAGAAGCGATGAAGGGATTCCGGACATCGGCTGGACCGAACTGCCGAAGCTTCGAGATATCTTCACCAATCTCGAACCGATAAGTGTGAACGCCGCCGACATACGCCACCTTGATTCCTCTGCCGACTGCATTATTGGCCTTGTCGAAGACCGCAGCGTTAGTGCGACTGATGAAGGCAGTGCCGCGTGGATTCTCAAAGGATCCCTGGTCAACGATCGTGTCCATGCCCAAACCGCGTAGCTGTGCAGATTCGCCCTTCAGAGCGAGGATGCGATTCGCCACTTCGGCAACTGCAGGACCAAAGCGGAAGGAGCCAGTGAGATAAAACGAGGCATCGGCCTTGACGAGCTCCATAGCATTTTGCGAGCCGCGAAATGAGTAGATACCCTGATGCCTATCGCCGACGTACAGCAATCGCGCGCTCTGGCTCTGCAGTATCGACTGCAGCACAGGATTGGTGTCCTGTGCCTCGTCGATCATAATGGTGTCATATGCCAAGCGCGGGCGGCTGAGCTGGTAGAGCTTCAGGTAGCCGTCGTGCACCATCGGCAGGCTGGTTGCCTGCATTGCCGCCCAAACATCCTTTGCAGCTGCCAGCAACGCGTGTTCGCTTAGGTATTTCTTTTCGGCAGGTGAATCACCCAGCGAAACGTGAGTTGCACCCATCTGCTCATCCGCCGACACTAGAAATGCCTTTACAGTTTCGATGACGCGTTGGTCGAACACACGCACCACAGCAACTGGTAACGAACGGGTGTATGCAGTAGTGCTGCCGGTGATGTGAAAAGGTTTGATATCGGCTAGAAGTTTCCCGTCGTATTTTGCGCCGTGAGGGAACCATGCCAACGAATGTCCCGTCTTGCACTTCACGTTGCGTGGAAAGCGTCCAGCGGCCTCCAGCTGGATAGATTTGTTGAACGCAACCATTAGCTGGCGCTCATTGGGACGTGCATCTGCAAAGCCGATAAGCGTAGAAGACTTCCCCGTCCCAGCGAATGCATTGGCACGGATAGTCTTCGCGTTCGAGGCGATGATCGCCTCTTGTTCTGAGGTGAAATGCACGTCTATTCTCCGCCACTTTGGTTGGCATATCATATACAAGCCAAGCACGAAATAGTAACGTTTGCCTCCCGTTTGCTGGCTTAGACTAGTGCGGCCGCATCGGTAATCTAAGGAGATGGGCTCGGTACCAAGCCCAAGTTGTCAACATGGCCGGCCATGTGGTCACGAACTCTGTCCAACACAGCGTCAGGCGCAAATGCCGAGTCCGGGAGATCACGTCGGGGGATATCCAGTGCGATACGGAAAGACTCGAATCCAAGCTGTTCATAGAGGCCGGTCGGTCCTCCAGAAGCGCTGTAGACGTACTTCCATTGCTCCGCTACGGAGTCGGAGAGCGGCTTCAAGGTGAACTCTGCCCCGTCCTGTATGTAATCCAACCCAAGGACGCGCGCAACCTCCTTGCCTACGTCGACTAGGGAAGGTCTGAATAACGAGGCCTGAGAGTGCGGGATGTCGCGTCGTTCCGAAGAGTGGCGTTTGAATCTTTGGAATTTCGCCATTTCTGGCGCTTTCCGTGGGAATTTCCTGGTTTACAGGCGCACGCTCCCCATAGCCGGCAGCAACTGCTTTCGCTTCATCCACAGATTGGAGAGCGCAAACAAGGTCAGCACGTGTGCGGTGTTTTTGGCCAGGCCG
>NZ_VZPL01000168.1 GCF_008801575.1 Xanthomonas cissicola
CGGCCTGGCCAAAAACACCGCACACGTGCTGACCTTGTTTGCGCTCTCCAATCTGTGGATGAAGCGAAAGCAGTTGCTGCCGGCTATGGGGAGCGTGCGCCTGTAAACCAGGAAATTCCCACGGAAAGCGCCAGAAATGGCGAAATTCCAAAGATTCAAACGCCACTCTTCGGAACGACGCGACATCCCGCACTCTCAGGCCTCGTTATTCAGACCTTCCCTAGCGGCTCCTTTGCATTTCAACGTCGGCGATTGCCGACTCATTCCAGGATCTTCATGAAATTCACGCTTATCACCGCTTCGCTATTGGCCATGCTCTCTCTGACTGCCTGCGATCGCCCCGGCGGCGATGCGTCGCGCACTGCGCCAGCGGTGTCGCCCGAGCCGACGGCTGCGCCCGTCAGCGGCAGCGGTGCGACCGAGTTGGCCAAGGGCGATAGCGCAGTGCTGGGCGTGCTGGCAGCGATCGACGACAACGAGATCGCACTCGCCAAGCAGGCCATCGCACAGGATCTGGGCGGTGCCACCGGCGAGTTCGCGCAGCAGATGCTGCACGACCACCAAGCCAACCTTGAAAAGACCAAGTCGCTTGGCGCAACGGAGAGCCCACGCGCACAGGCCATGCGCGCCAAGGGCAAGGCGGCAGTGGAAGCGCTGTCCAAGACGCTGACCTTGCCGGACGGCAAGGATGCGTACCGCAATGCATTCATGCGCAACATGGTCATCGACCATGGCGACACCATCAAGATCATCGATTCGGAACTGCTGCCCGCCGCCGAAAGCGCGCCGGTCAAACAGCATCTGGAAGAGACGCGCCGCGTGGTTTCGGCGCATTTCGAACGCGCCCACGCGGTGTCGTCGTCCAAGTAGACGGCTGATCAAGCGCTCACCCTGCAAACGCGCCGGCCAGTCCGGCGCGTTTGCGTTGAGTGGCAGCACGCGCCGCTGCCGTCCAGGTAGCTGGGCCACGCCGCAAGCTGACGGCGCAGCGCACAGCCGCCTGTCCGTACCAGCTTCACCTCGCTTGGCGGGATCCTGGCCTATCGTGCCGCATCGATTCGGCCAGGAGCCCTGCATGCATCTGCTCATCACCGGCGGCACCGGCTTCATTGGACAGGCCTTGTGCCCGGCATTGCTGCAGGCCGGCCATCAGGTCAGCGTGCTGACCCGCGACCCGCACCGCGCCGCGCGCAGCCTGCCCGGCATCATCGCAGTACACACACTGGAGGGGGTCCAGGCCGATGCGGTCATCAACCTGGCTGGCGAGCCGCTGGCCACCGGTCGCTGGACCGACGCCCGCAAGCAGCGCTTCCGCCAATCGCGCCTGGGCATCACGCGCCAATTGCAGGCCTGGATCGCGCAGCAGCCGGCCGCGCAACGCCCCTCGGTGCTGATTTCCGGCTCGGCGGTGGGCTACTACGGCGAACGTGGCGATACTGCGTTGACCGAAGCCGAGCCCGCCGGCGATGACTTCTCTGCGGTGCTGTGCCGCGACTGGGAAGCCGAAGCCAACACCATCGCCGCACTCGGCCCGCGGGTGAGCTGGGTGCGCACCGGGATCGTGCTGGATCGCGATGGCGGCGCGCTGGCCCGCATGCTGCCGGCATTCCGATTCGGCGGCGGTGGACCGTTCGGCAATGGCAGGCACTGGATGAGCTGGATCCACCGCGCCGATATGGTTGCGCTCTTGCTGTGGTTGTTGCAGCAAGGCCAGCCTGGCGCCTACAACGCGACGGCACCCAATCCGGTGACCAATGCCGACTTCGCACGCACGCTGGCCCAGGTGCTGCACCGCCCCGCCCTGTTGGCATTGCCGGGCGGTTTGCTGCGGCTGGGCTTCGGCGAGATGGCCGACCTGCTGCTGATCAGCCAGCGCGTGCTGCCGCAACGCGCGCTCGATGCCGGCTTCCGCTTTCAGTACCTCCACCTGGACGCTGCGCTGCGCGCCATTGTGCAGCGCTGAGCGGGCAGGGCCTGAGCAAGCGGGGCCGAACGGCATGCATGGCCTGGCCTGCGTGCGGTTCGGCCATGCACTAATATTTGCCTAGGGAAGGTCTGAATAACGAGGCCTGAGAGTGCGGGATGTCGCGTCGTTCCGAAGAGTGGCGTTTGAATCTTTGGAATTTCGCCATTTCTGGCGCTTTCCGTGGGAATTTCCTGGTTTACAGGCGCACGCTCCCCATAGCCGGCAGCAACTGCTTTCGCTTCATCCACAGATTGGAGAGCGCAAACAAGGTCAGCACGTGTGCGGTGTTTTTGGCCAGGCCG
>NZ_VZPL01000169.1 GCF_008801575.1 Xanthomonas cissicola
ATCTCGCGCCGGGTCTGCTTGCGCTTGCCCAGGCCCTCAGCGTCACCGAACGTCAGCTGCATAGATGATCCTCTACATGATGAGGCGGGTAGTGTCGCGTATCTGTGGTGCGTTGTTCAGAGCTTCCCTAGCGTTATAGCGACAACCGAATCATTGCGATTCCAGCTAGCCTCCATTGCACACAGCCATCAGGTCGATCTGCCATGCAGGCAGACCGCCGGCTAGCGACACCTCGACGGCCCGGCCCCGCAATCAAGACGGCGACTGAGCACGACGGCATGAGCCCAAAACCAAAACACTGCAGGCGGCCTGCCGTTGGACCGCATCGTCATCCCGCCAGGAGGCGTCTGCACGGATGTCTCCTTCCCTGATGCACTCAGCACAGTTGCTGCGACACGCATGACGCGCTCGCTGATCCGCGAATCGCGCAATAGCCACACCATCCGTCCTAGCGCCTGCCACCAGCAAACAAAAAAAGGACCCGAAGGTCCTTTTTTGAAGATGCATTGAACGGCACCTTGAATTTGGAGCGGGAAACGAGTCATGCTTTAGAGCGCTAAGTCGCTGATTCCCAATTACTTTCTTCGCCTCTATGATTAGCGAAGGCCTGAATTCTAGCCTTGTTTTTCGCCCTATGCAACAAAATTCGTCCAAGGGCTTCCATCAAGGTTCAAGGAGTGCCATACACGCCATCGCAACGGACGCAGAGCCCAGGGTAATCCCCCCATTTGTAGCAGTCACCAAAAGTGGAGTTATGCCGCAAGTGCCAACTTTTGCATTGCGGTAATGCCGCCGAGCGCGATGTTCGGGCGCTCGTGGTTGTAGGTCCATAGCCATCGTGTGGCTCTGTCTTGCACCTGCTCAATTGAGTCGAACATGGTTCGGGCCAACCATCCATAGCGTACCGTCCGGTTGTAGCGTTCAACGTAAGCGTTTTGCTGTAGCTTGCCTGGCTGGATGTGCTCAATCCGGATGTCGTGCTGCTCGGCCCAGGTCAGTAGTGCGCCACTGATGTATTGGGGTCCACTGTCGCAACGAATAACGAGCGGCTTGCCGCGCCATTCGATGATCTGCTCCAGCGACCGGATCACCCGGGCCGATGGCAAGGACAAGTCAAACTCGATTCCCAGCCCTTGGCGGTTGAAGTCGTCAATCACGTTGAAAACCGCTCCCCTTTTCTGGTTGAAGGATTCGTCTTTCTGGAAAAACCAGCAACGGCAAGTACTCAGCGGGCATATCCCCACCACTCGATCATCAACACATCGCGTAAGTCCGCGTAAGTCCGCGTAAGTAAAGGGATTAGCTGCGATCAACATGGAGCCTTACCGTCGCCTCTACCCTCAGAACCGCACATCTTTTACTGGCGCAGGGGACGGAGCGATTTGTGGCGCGGCGACGCTTCAGTTGCATTGTCGACCAACACATAGCATACCCAAAGGCACGCTTTCAATCCTGCACCACTTGCAGTAACGCTGGGCGCTTATCATCCGATGCTCCCTAACACATCAGCACTGCATTACCATTAAAAATCTAGCCTGAGAGTGGGACTACTTCATATTGGCGAAACTACTTTCATAGCAACCAGCGATTTCAGATGTTGCCCTAGCAATGTGGGAATATGCCCCCCGGAGATGAGTACGCCCGCTTCCATATTCTTCTCCATCGCATGCCCGGTCAGGTTCGCGCTGGTGATGAAACAAATTTTGCTATCCGCGACCGCAACTTTGGCGTGGACGCGGCCGTCGGAAAACGGGTCGGCCTTGTCGCGCCAAGCATAGAGATTGGCGGCCGGAACCAGCGTCCTCATTTTGCCTATTGCATCGAAAGTGATGCTGCCACCATGATCTTGAGACAACTCGAGCAGCATTGAGATGGCCACACCGCGATAATTTGCCGCGTTTAGCGCCTTGACGATGGTGGACACGTCGTAGGCCACGAAGCTAGGGCCTGTTAACACTAATGGCCCGAGCGATTAAACTATTGGGCATGGAGATCACGCCAGCACAATTTTCTCTGATCGAACACTGCCTGCCGGCGCAGCGCGGCAATGTCAGCATGACCAACCTGCAAGTGGTCAACGCCATCCTTTACGTTGCCGAGCATGGCTGCAAATGGCGCGGCCTACCCAAGCGCTTTGGCAACTGGCATACGGTCTACACACGCATGAACCGTT
>NZ_VZPL01000170.1 GCF_008801575.1 Xanthomonas cissicola
ATCTCGCGCCGGGTCTGCTTGCGCTTGCCCAGGCCCTCAGCGTCACCGAACGTCAGCTGCATAGATGATCCTCTACATGATGAGGCGGGTAGTGTCGCGTATCTGTGGTGCGTTGTTCAGAGCTTCCCTAGAGGCCGATGCGACTAAAGTATTGGACGGGATCGAGGCGGTCTACAGGGCGACCACAAGTCACGCCCTGGCAGAGGCCTTCAACAGTCGAGGTAGCGCGTTGAGGGTTTCAGTGAGATGGTGGGTTGGTCTGTTGATACTGGCTTTGGGGGTTGGAGCATATCTCGGCTATTTGAGAGTTCAGGCAATCTCTGATCTGACCAAAGACCCAAGCTCACAGCAGTTTATGGCGCTAATCTGGGTTCAAGTGGCACTTGGGACCCTGTCTCTAGCTGCGCCACTCTGGGTTGCATGGCTTGCTACCCGGCAGATATCGCAGCGATTCCGACTGGCGGAGGACTATTCCTTTAAGGCATCTCTTGCGACGGCCTATGAAGGCTATCGGCGTGAGGCTGCTCGGATTGATCCGGATTTCGAAAAGGACCTGTTCGGCTCGGCTCTTCGCCACCTGGATCAAGAGCCGCTTCGGTTCATGTCCGATGCGGACCATGGAAGTCCTTACTCTGAGTTCTTTTCCTCCCCTCTGTTCCGAGATGCACTGAAGAAGGTCCCCAATCTCTCTGAGGACTTGAAGGCGTTTGTGCTCAAGGCGGTTCGCCGCGACGTCCCCCCGCCCTGAGTAGCGGCCGGGTTTAGAGTCCGGGGCTAATTGACCCACCCCCGATAGCAGGGCCATCAGTCGATAGAGATTTCGACCTCTTTCGGCGCCAGGGAATTCGCTTGGGACCCGTGTTCTCGGGCGAATTCCGCAGGGGTTTTCCATGCCAGTGCACTGTGGGGCCGCTCCTCGTTATAGACACGCCTGCACATCCACACCTACCAAGCCTTGTTTGACGATGCCTGCTTGCGTCACGCTGTTGCTCACCAGCAGCGGCAGTAACTACATACACAACGGGGCCTAGTGAGCGTGACACGGTGGAACAACATCCTGGATGGAGGGCGGACATTCGACATGTCGCACCTGGATTCCTTCGACGCACAAGAGCAACTTGATGGGCGGACTATCACAGTGTGCTATTCGTTTTGGCCGCATACCTTTTCCGATGAAAAGGCCAATGGGTGCGCGCTTGAGCACGGGCGTTTTTTCTGCCGGCAACGGTGGGAAGTCAGTCACGAGGCAGTGCACTTCATCCGCACCGGCAAGTTTTCAGACGGTTACGTGCGTGCGTACCTAAGCATAAAGAAAAAGGAAAAGAAAGAGCAGCAGTTCTACTCGCTCGATCTAGGCCATCTGGTGTTTTTTTGCGCCATTCACAAGGATGAGCGTGCAGATGACACCGTCAATTGCCGGGTCATCTCTTGCTACCCCGTCGACGGGACAACCATCCATAAACTCCCGCGCGGGAAGCTCTACAAGGTTGAGACTGTGTACCGGCGGCGCTTGGCCGAACAGACCATTGCCCTATAAAAAGAAAGCGCCCCATCGCTGGAGCGCTTTCGGTATTCACTACTCGGTAGGCTCTTTGGGCATTTCTGCCGTATCCCGCTCCAGGCAAGGGATAGATCCAGCAAGCTGTCGATCTATCGAGGCACCACACCTGTCTCCAGGGTCCGGTCGGTGGTGCATGTGCACAATAGCGGTTGCGCCCGGGCTATGCAACATCTGGACGACGTTCGGTTCATGTGCGGAAGACCCCCCGCCCGCCCCACTGCGTGGAATCTCGCGTTATGTGCGCTGGCGACCTCGCCGCACTAGGGCTTGCAGCGCAGCTCCCAATGATCGACTATCAAACATCCATGTTTGATGCCTCGATCATGACATCCCCCATTTCCATCACCACCCTGGCCACCCTCGCCAGTGCCGGGGTGCTGCGCACCGTCCAGCTCGTCGGCCAGGTCGGCGGCTATACGGTCATGGTGCGGGTGGGCCAAACCGAAAAGCAACTGACCGGCCAGCGCGGTGAGCCGCGCGGGGTTCACCCCCGTTTTCACGGACACTTACAAGAAGGCCGATCAAGGCCATGAGGAGTGTTCATGTCAAAGCGCAGGAAGTTCACTGCCGAGTTCAAGCGTGGCGCGGTTGAGCAGGCCAGCCAGCC
>NZ_VZPL01000171.1 GCF_008801575.1 Xanthomonas cissicola
ACTGTTCCGTCGCTTGAAAGGCTACCGCCGGATTTTCTCGCGCTTCGAGAAGCTGGATGTCATGTTCCTTGGATTCCTCAGCTTCGTCCTAGTCGTTGATGGGCTTCGGATGTGTTAACAGGCCCTAGAAACATTAATCGCAGCGCAACTGATCCACCGACAATCACCCCAACGAACGCGCGGTATTGATCACATTGATGCCATCGAAGCGCGCGGTAGACGCGCCATGCGACACCGCCGAGACCTGGCTCGGTTGTCCCTTGCCATCGAAGAACGAGCCACCCAGGCGGAAATCGCGTTGATCGCACACCGCGCTGCAGGCATTCCAGAATTCCGGCGTGCGGATCTGGTACGCGCCATCTTCCACCAGGCGCGTGACCTGACCGTTTTCGATCTCGTAGAACAACTGCCCGCCGAACTGCGCGTTATAGCGCTGCTGATCGATCGAATACGAACCGCGCCCATGGATGTACAAGCCGCGCTCCACGTTCTTGATCATCTCGGCAACCGCCAACGGCGTCTTGCCCGGCGCCAACGACACATTGGGCATGCGTTGGAATTGCACGTTCGACCACGAATCGGCGTAGCTACAGCCATCGGACGCGGTCTTGCCGAGCAGGTGCGCCTGATCGCGCGTGCACTGGTAGTCGACCAGGATGCCGTCCTTCACCAACTCCCACTGCTTGGTCTTGACGCCTTCATCGTCGTACCCCACTGCACCCAGGCTGCCAGTCTGCGTTTTGTCGGCGAGGAAGGTCACCGCATCGCTGCTCCAGCGGTAACCGGCATCGCGCTTGTCCAGTGTGGCGAAACTGGTGCCGGCGTAGTTGGCCTCGTAACCGAGCACACGATCGAGCTCCAGCGGGTGCCCGACCGACTCATGGATGGTGAGGAACAGATTGCTCGGGTCGATCACCAGATCGTACTTGCCCGCCTTTACCGACGGTGCGGCGAGTTTGGCGCGCGCCTGTCCGGCCGCGGCGATCGCATCTTCGCGCGCGTCGTAACTGTGCCCGTAACCGATCAGCCCGCCCGGCAACTGGTGCTTCTGCTTGGCATCGCCATCCAGATATTCGTAGCCCATGCCCATCGGCGAGGACAACCCGTCGCGGGTGCGGAACTTGCCGCTGGCCTTGTCCACTGCGGTGACGGTGAACGGCAGCCACAGCCGATGCACGTCCTGATCGATATACGAACCATCGCTGCTGGCGAAATATTTTTGCTCGTTGATCGCAAACATGCGCGAGGCCACGAAGGTGGCGCCGGCGTTGAGCGCAGCGGCGTTGACGTCCATCAGCAGCGCTACTTTGTCCTGCAGCGGCACTCCCATGGCGTTCTTCCTGATCGGCGTCTTCCAGCTGACCTGCCCGGCCGGCGTCACAGGCGCCAATTGCACCGGCGTGCCGCCCAAGCGCGCATTCGCCTTGGCAATGGCCACCGCCTGCCGCGCGGCGGTGGCCACGCCATCGCTGGTCAGCGTGTTGGTGGCCGCGAACCCCCAGGCGCCATCGGCCAGCACGCGCACGCCCACCCCGCTGGATTCGGCATTGACCACGTTGTCCACCTGCGCCTCGCGCGTGATCACGAACTGGCGCAGATAGCGCCCCACGCGCACGTCGCAATAGCTGGCACCGGCGGCCTTGGCCGTGGTCAGTGCGCTATCGGCCAGGCGTCGGTTGCGCGCGGCATCGGCCGGGGCGAGCAGTTGCTCGGCAGCGATCAGCCGTGTGTGCGGCAGCAGCAACCCGGCGGCACCGATGCTGGACAAGGTGAGAAAGGTACGACGATCCACGTGCGGTCTCTCCAATCGATGCGTGCAGCGCGAGAGGCGCACACCAGTATCCGAGCGTTACCGCGGACACCGATTTGGTCAAGTGCTACCGGTCTTCGATCCAAGCAATTGCCTGCAATACAAGTCGAACTAGGGCCTGTTAACACTAATGGCCCGAGCGATTAAACTATTGGGCATGGAGATCACGCCAGCACAATTTTCTCTGATCGAACACTGCCTGCCGGCGCAGCGCGGCAATGTCAGCATGACCAACCTGCAAGTGGTCAACGCCATCCTTTACGTTGCCGAGCATGGCTGCAAATGGCGCGGCCTACCCAAGCGCTTTGGCAACTGGCATACGGTCTACACACGCATGAACCGTT
>NZ_VZPL01000172.1 GCF_008801575.1 Xanthomonas cissicola
CAGCAGATAGGACTGCCGCAGCTTGAGCGCGTAGGCAACGATTTCAAGACCATGGTCGAGCATGCCGCCGTGGTAGGCATGGTGGTGGCTCTCTGAGGCGGGAAATTGCTGCACAAGCGCGGCGTAGTGCTCCAAGGGCGTGCGGTACAGCTTGTCGAACTGCTGGCGAGACAACGACGTGCGCTGCCAAATGTGTTCCAGCAGCTTCTGACGGCGCGGGGTGGTGAGCAAGGACGCGGCCGTCTCCGGCCGCGTCAGCCCTTTCGGGAGGTCGGTGGTGGGTCCTGGCGACGCAGCGGCAGCGACCGAGGCCCTTTTTCGCTGGAACAGGGAGAGCATGTAGGTGTCCTGATAGCGGGCCGTGCGGGAGGCCATTTAGCCTTTTCGGGGTAGGGCCTTTCCCCTTGCACCCCATTCCCTTGCCATTTCTGCCCTTTGGCTTTTAACCGTTTCGGTATAGCGAGGCGCAGATTGCGGTTCCAGCGTCAATGTGGAATCCGCTTGTGTGGATTGGGCGGCGACCCTCTGTGCCAGTTCTGCCTAAGCTGCGCGGACGCCGTTTCAGCCAAGAGGGTTTTATCAGGCGACAAAGTTGACAAAGGCGACAGGGGAGACTAGGGTGACTCCTGTCTTAAACCTGCCTGGGAGATGATCATGTCCAATTCCATTGAATTAATTGCCGACCGTTTGCCGCGCGTCACGGTGGAGGATGTGCGTCGCTTCGCCGCCATTGTTGATATCCGAGATGCCGGGGCTTTCGCGGCGGAACTGCAGGCGTTCGTTCACGAGCGTGTAGAGGCGGTGGAGCTTCCCGCCCGCCTGGAAATGGAGACGATGGAGCAGACCTTGGCACGCAAGGCGGACGCGCTGCGCGCCGAGACGCGCTGGGCACCGAATGAAACCGAAGTCCAGCGTGGCCGCACCGCGTTGCTGAAAACCTTTAACCAGCCGCATAACCTGCCGATCCCCGAATTCGCCAAGTTGGCGGACAAGTCGCGTCAGCAGATCTACAAGGACATCCTCGCCCGTCGGTTGCTGGCACTGAACGTGGGGCCGCGCGGCCAGAAGCTGCCCGACTGGCAACTCGACCCGGTGAAACAGCAGTTGACCCAAGCCGTCCTCCAGGAGGTCGAGGGCATCGACAACTGGACGATTTACGGTGCGCTTTCCGAACCGCTCGAAGGCTTGGGCGGGCGTTCGCCGGTAGATGCGGTGACGCCAGACTCGATCGACAAGGTGAGCGAGGCCGTGTTCAACGTGCTGGGCGTTCAGGTGCATTGAGGTGAGACTGCCATGAGTCGTGAGCTGCCGTCGTTCCTGATCGATGCGGGTGAACTGCTCCAGCATGTGAGCCGCGTCGTCTATCGGGGCAGTCCGCTGCACTATGGCCGCAGCAGCACCAACCGCTACGACGACCCGACGCGGGCCTACGGCGTGCTCTACCTGGGCCGCGATCTACCCACTGCGCTGATGGAATCGGTGTTTCACAAGCACCAGTGGCTTGCGGATACCACGCGCTTGATCGCGCTGCAAGAAGTCCAGGGTCGGATGGTGCGCGCCGTGGCCGTTCTATACGGCGTGCGCCTAGCCGATCTCACGGCACCGGGCGTCATGGCGGGCTATTTCGGCTTGAACCTGGAGCAATTGGCCAGCCGCGACTACACGCACACACAGCAGGTGTCCACCCAGGTGCATGCGATGCTCGGCGACGAAGGCCTGCCGCTGTTCGACGGGGTGCTCTATCCGTCGCGCAACAACTATCCCGCCAAGAGCATCGCCCTGTTCGAGCGTGCGGAAGCGAAAGTCAGGGTCATCAAGGACATCGACCTGGTTGACCACGTGGACTGGCCAGGTTTCGTTGCTACCTATCGCATCGGCGTGGAGCCCGACCCTGGGCCGGTGGAACCGGATGACGAAGCGTCCTGAAGCAGCAAAAGAGTACATTGAGGCCCCAAGCAGAGTGAATTGGACCAGACTGGAATAGGAATTCCTCGTGTAGCAGGAGACGATCATGAGTCGTCCCTGAAAAACCCCTGTCAAACCTCCATTGCCATGTTTGCGAGCCGCATAGTGCTTGAGCACGTTGAGGAACGCTCCCGCACCACCTGCAACCAGGCACGCAAAAAGGCGATCCAGCGCAGC
>NZ_VZPL01000173.1 GCF_008801575.1 Xanthomonas cissicola
AACGCGAACGAAACAACTCATCGGCAGGCAACTGCTCGGCGGCAGGACGGCGTGTACGCATGGGCGAAAACTGCCAGAAACCAGTTCGTAGAGTAACGAAAACTGGCAATTCCAGCACACCTAAAACGCAGGTTAAGCCTTGCAATGGATGCAGCCTGGGGGTTTTTCAGGGGCGACTATTTACTGCAAACAGTACAGAATTGACTGCGATAAATCGACACGAATTCCCTCGCAACCCTTGGTTTATAAAGGTTTCCGCCAGGTAACGGATTAGCGAATCTGGAGGGCATCCCAGAGGGGACACCCTGACGCCTAAGGACTGCGCCGACACCGCAGATTTTTGTATCGCCCCCGTTGACGAATTTTCGTCCTGTCATATCCCTACTTCCATCTTTCGATGGAAGTGACCCATGACCAGCACCCCCTCCGCAGCACTCAACGATTACGTCGCCTCGCCGTTCGGCCTCCTGCATTTGGAAGGCATCCACATCGGACGGTTCCGCATTGACCGCGCCATCATCCGAGGCCGGGAAGCCGCTATCAACCTGCAGGAATGCATCCTCGCTGCGCTCGACGAAACCGGACGGAAGAGCGGTCTGAAGAACAGCACGCGCTATCCCGCTCAGCTGCCCATGGGCACTCCGTCGCGTCCTCTGGCCAAGGAGATCGAGGATCATCTGGAGGACATGCGTCGCCGGCAACTGGAACCCAAAACCATCCAGTCCACCGAGCGCACGTTGAAGCTACTGCTTCTCACCTGCGGCAACATCTCGGCGGCTCGAGTGGACTATTACCACATCCAGGCGCTCTGGAAACTGCTGCGCTGGGCCCCAAGGAACTTGGTGTCGGATCCACTGCTGAAGGACCTCTCCTTTGACGAGGCAATCGCCCTGGGGAAAGAGCAAGACGTGCCGCCGCTGGCCCCGGCCACAGAAGAGCGCCACAGGCGCTTCTTGGTCGCCTTCTTCAATCACCTGGTGAACGGGCAAGCCATCGACTTGTCACCGATGAAGGCGTTTCGGAAGCCCAAGGAAGATCACACCATCAACCCCGACAAGGCGATCCGCTTGTTCGAGGACGCAGACCTGCAAGCCATTTTTGACCCCGCAACCTTCATCCCCTGGGCCAAGAAGCCGCAGTATTGGTGGGCACCGATGATCGGCTTGTATACCGGTGCCAGGGTCAACGAAGTCTGCCAGCTGAAGTTGAGCGACATCATTGAGGAACGCGGGGTGTGGTGCATCGCTTTCCAGAAGACGTTGGACCAAGACTTGGCCGCAGACCCGAAGCGACGGCGGCGCAGCCGGCAAAGCATGAAAGGCGCGGGCTGTATGCGCATCATCCCCATCGCCAAGCCGCTCCTGGAGGCAGGCTTCCTCGAGTTCGTGGAGGACATGAAGGAAACGGGCCATCCTCGACTGTTCCCGCTGCTCTCTGCTGGTGTGAACCGCACGACGGGGGAAACCAATGCGCGTTACAGCCAACAGTTCGTGGTTGACTTTGGGCGTTACCTGAAGAGCCTGGGCTTCCCCAAGGGCATCGGGTTCCATGCCTTCCGCCACACGCTGGCGACGGAACTCGATGTCAACGACGTTCCAGAGAAGGAGATCGCCTTGGTCACCGGCCACAGCACCGATCCACGGGACCGGGTCCAGGTGCTGCGCAGGCACTACCTCCACAAGAAGCCGCAGGTGACGCGCAGCAAGCAGATCAACGCCTTGGAGCTCTATCAGCCCAACGTGGACTTGCCGCGCTACCAGCCGGGCCAGTTCGCTTCGCAGCTGTCTGATACATCTAGGTTTCACCCGTGAGGCTTGACTATCCAGAAAACCTGTTATAATAGCCTGTTATAACTATTCGAGCCACACGGAAGTGGCAGTCAATCCATACAAGAGCATTGCCCTAGACCACTCGAGGATCCGCAGTTCGCTTGAGTGCCTAGGGTGTGAAGACCTTCACCAAGTTCAGCAGAACGGTGGGAAACTGATACAGCACAGCGGAACATATGATGGGGGTTCACCCCCGTTTTCACGGACACTTACAAGAAGGCCGATCAAGGCCATGAGGAGTGTTCATGTCAAAGCGCAGGAAGTTCACTGCCGAGTTCAAGCGTGGCGCGGTTGAGCAGGCCAGCCAGCC
>NZ_VZPL01000174.1 GCF_008801575.1 Xanthomonas cissicola
TCAACCGCAACGATCCCGGTCGCGACCTCACGAACGGCGACCGCATGCGCGTTGCCGGCGTGATCGGCGGCGTCGTCAAGCTCGAATCGGTCGAGGAGCGCGACGGCCGGCCGGCTCGCGCGCTCGAACTACCGGTGAACAAGCCGCTGCACCTCGAGCACGCCTACGCGTCCACCGTCCACAGCGCGCAGGGCTTGAGCAACGACCGCGTACTGATCGCGCTCGATACCAAGAGCCGCACCACGTCGATGAATCTGTATTACGTGGCGATCAGCCGCGCCTGCCACGAGGCGCGCGTCTACACGAACTCGGTCAAGGAGCTGCCGGCCGCCATCGCGCGGCGCTTCGACAAGACGACGGCCCTAGCGATCCAGCGCGAACGCCAATTGCAGCGCCGCGCCGCCGGTATGCAACCCAAAGGCGCAGCCGACGGCAAGCAGGCGTTGCAGCGTCAGCAGCTCCAACAGCAGCGCAAGCAGCCGGCGAGCGGCAAGAAACCGTCCGAGTACGGACGCTTTGGCTAGGGCTGGAGGCCGGGGAGCAACGGAACAGCCAACTCAGTTAAGCGGTTTGGACAAACCGTCGTTTTTCGTCACTTAGCGATGCCCAAGAACACGGCCAGGCAGCGCTCAATTTCCACCAACGCATCAGCGTCTACGCGCCCAAAGGCTCGACCTACCTTGTCACGCTTCACGGTCATGGCCTTGTCCACCATCACCTGAGACGGCTTCTGCAAACCATTGTCGGTACTTGGATGAACGGTAATGCGCAGCAGCGGCGCAGCAACGAGCGTGCTTGTCACCGGCAGCACCGTCACGGTGGTGTGTGCGTCAAACTGGTCGGCCTGGATCACCAGAGCGGGCCGTGGTTTTCCGAAGTCGCCTTGCATGGCGATGGTCACAAAGTCACCCCGCATCATTCCGTCCAGCCATCCATGTCTGCTAGCGCCTCATCCATGAAGCGCTGCATGTCGGTGTCCGCCATGTCCGCTTGTGCAGCAAGACGACACTGACGGCGGCATTCCTCGGCGAAGTCAGGCCGCCGTGTGTCCGGCACCCAAATTTGCACCGGACGCAGCCCTGCCATGCGCAGGGCGTCGCGGTGCTTTTGAACTCGTGAATTGACGTGTGCCATGCATGGCCTCACCGTTACATGCAACAAGTTTACGCCTGATTTTTGTTACATGCAACAAAAGCGGGACTTTCGGTGGTTCCGGCTTGGTGCCCCAAGAAGCCGCCGACACCGCGCAAGCCGCGCCAGTTCCAGTGACTCTACTGATGGTCAGCTCGATCGTCGGGCTTTGGGAGCCGGTCATAGCGCACGATGCCGTCGTGCGTAATGGTGAAACGCAGATCGGAAGCGACAAATGTCTCAGCAGCAAGGCCGCCATAGACGGAATCGCAGACCCATACCGCCATGGCCAAGCTCATCATGGAGCGTTCCATCTCACGGTCGCGATCCGGCTTGTTCGACTGGAACGCTTTGAGGATCTCCGTGCCGAAGAACGTCACGGCACCGGCTGCCCAGTCCGCGCCGTGCTCCCGTGCCATGTCCTGCCGAGCCTCGGCGGCGACGGTGAGCATCAATGCATTCATCGAGATCGCCATGCGGTGGGCGAGCTCGCCGGCGGTGTCGAGTAGGATGGTTGTGACTTTCATAGGTTCTTCTCCTGAGCCAGCTTTCTCGCATGCGAGAGAAGCTGGTCACCGCCTGGGCCATAAAGCAGGTCGTCCACTATTGTTCCGGGTAGCTTGTGCCGTCGATTTTCACCGAGGCCCAACCGGAAATCTTCTTGGCGGTCTTTACGGCCTTGTCGAAGTCCTTTTGCGTGTCACGCAGCAATTCGAAAGTGCGGGCGTTCCAGAAATGGCCGTTCTCGTCTCGGTAGCCTTTCGGCAGCTTGCCGCGCAAAGCGTGCATGCGCTTTTGCACGTTAGCCGTCATCTGGTAGGCAATCATCATGGCATTGTTCACCTTGGCGAGCGAATCCGGTGGGGTTCACCCCCGTTTTCACGGACACTTACAAGAAGGCCGATCAAGGCCATGAGGAGTGTTCATGTCAAAGCGCAGGAAGTTCACTGCCGAGTTCAAGCGTGGCGCGGTTGAGCAGGCCAGCCAGCC
>NZ_VZPL01000175.1 GCF_008801575.1 Xanthomonas cissicola
ATCTCGCGCCGGGTCTGCTTGCGCTTGCCCAGGCCCTCAGCGTCACCGAACGTCAGCTGCATAGATGATCCTCTACATGATGAGGCGGGTAGTGTCGCGTATCTGTGGTGCGTTGTTCAGAGCTTCCCTAGGCGGCTCCGGGGAGGTCGGTCAGGCCCATTGCGGCTGGGCAACGGGCGACATGCCCAATGGT
Organism: Xanthomonas cissicola; assembly: GCF_008801575.1. Taxonomy (GTDB): domain Bacteria; phylum Pseudomonadota; class Gammaproteobacteria; order Xanthomonadales; family Xanthomonadaceae; genus Xanthomonas; species Xanthomonas cissicola. The sequence goes on from NZ_VZPL01000175.1 coordinate 194, forward strand.
CTGGCAGGCACCTTGGGTGCGCGCACGGCGTCCTGCGCACTGCGGCAGGTACGCGCCATGCGGGCGGTGCGTTCGCGAATCAACGCGTGTTCGCTGGCCGGCGCGCTGCCCAACAGACTGGCGACGTGGAAGCCAAGGATTTCCTCCGCGCGGTCGCCCTGGTCGCTGACGATGTGCGGCACCAACCGCTCCAGTCGTTCCAGCTCCTGCTGCACTTGATACGGGGTTTTCATGACGATCTCCAATGAAAAACAGGTGTTGCTGGGTACTGCGGACTCAACTATTGCGTGCGCCCAGACGCTGCCAGCAATCGGTTGCCAACTGTTCGTAGTTGGACTGCGTGCTGGATGAGATGAAGTGATGCTCCAGGCGGTCACGGAACAGGCGCAGACGTTCCTGGTCGCTCGAACGCGGGGCTTGCAGATAGATATCGCAGGCCATTTTCACCACCGGGGACAACTCGCTGAACTTGCCTGCGCCAAGGTTGCCCTGGGCATGCCGCGCCTGCCAATGCGCGATTTCGGCCTGTACATCGATGACGGATGGATCTCTGCTCATGGCTTGGGGTGTTCCGGTATAAACAAACTTGACCTGCAGGGTAACTGCGGGTATGTCAACGATTGATCATCGAACCCGACCATTGCAGCACTTCGGCGCGTTGCACGCTTAATTGGTCAGATTGTTCGACTGCATCTGCACGCGGCGCATGCAGGCGCGTGCATGTGGTCAACGCGCACCACGTGACGCGTTTGTAACCGCGTTGTCGAAACAACGCGTTGGTCTCGTACGCGTTCTGATGTCACGACAGTAGTGCACCCGACCACCTTGGGCCCCGTATGTGATCGCCGCTCAGGCGAAAATCGACTTTGTAATGCCGCATTTCACGGAAGATTCTGAACCGCTCCACACTTATGTAACGTTTGATCATTAAGGTAAGCGGCGACGTAATGGAGCGAGAGTACCCAGGATGCAGGACAGCGAGACCAGTAGCCGTAAGCCGCATCATGCAAGCGGCACACCTGAAGCCCGCGTGTGGTGGCACGCCTTGTTGGAGTTGCGCGGCGGGCGTATCGCCATCAGTTTGATCGTGGTGTTCCTGATTGTGCTTGGCCTGTATCTGGCACTGAAGTAAGGCTCCGGCGACAGTAAGGCTCCGGCGACACCCACGTCCACGACTCGTCCCTCAGCTGCGACCGAGGCCAGCAACGACGCGCGATCACGCCTCAGGGGAGAGGTCATGGCACAGACGCACTACCGACAGGTGCTTGGGCATGCCACGCGCCCCGTGCCCGAGCATGGTCATGAGCGTGCAACGCATGCTTGGGTGTGTGGCGAAATTGCGCGTTTGCTGGGCGTGCGCGATGCCGGCGTCGCCGGCCATGGCGTCGTTGAAGCTGGAACGTTCCACGTACCCGATGACACGCTCACCACCGCACAAGCACGCGGACTGGGTATCCAAGGCGCCGGCGACTTGCTCGGAGGTATCGTGCCGCATGCGTTTCTGGCGACCAAGGTCATCGGTCACCCACTGATTTGCGCCGATGCGGCAAGCACGGCGGGCTGGGATCAGGCGCTAGCCATATCACTGATTCCCGCCACGCTGCCGGGCTACACCGCGTTTTCTCGCCAGGATGCCTTGCATGCGTTCGAGGCGCTGTCCGGCGGCGGAGACGTGCGCCTGAAGCTACCCACCGGCGTAGGTGGCAACGACCAGTGGCGCATTGCCGATGCATGGCAGCTGACGCAGATGCTGGACAGCCTGCCCGATACCTATCTAGGGCCTGTTAACACATCCGAAGCCCATCAACGACTAGGACGAAGCTGAGGAATCCAAGGAACATGACATCCAGCTTCTCGAAGCGCGAGAAAATCCGGCGGTAGCCTTTCAAGCGACGGAACAGT
>NZ_VZPL01000176.1 GCF_008801575.1 Xanthomonas cissicola
ACTGTTCCGTCGCTTGAAAGGCTACCGCCGGATTTTCTCGCGCTTCGAGAAGCTGGATGTCATGTTCCTTGGATTCCTCAGCTTCGTCCTAGTCGTTGATGGGCTTCGGATGTGTTAACAGGCCCTAGTAATGAACAACGATTGTTCTGCGGAGTTGATGACCTGCAAAAGCGCTTGCTCTGTTCGACGCGCCGATACGAAAGGTGTCGTCGGGCCAGTCCACACGAGTTCGGTGGATTGCTCGGAAGCGGCTTTGACGTAAACGTGGCTGGCAGCGATGAGCATTAATGCCAGTTCGTCAGAACCGACCTTAGTGTTTTGCCAGGCTGCCGCAAGGTGCTCGACCACGCTGCCGGCTACCGGGGTTCCGACCACACTCGACAACGTCGTCGCAGCCTTGCTGGCATCAGTTCGACGAACGCGGGCGGCAACGGCCTGCACCTTCTCAGGCGAGACCAGAGAGACCAAGGCTGCAATGGCATCCAAGAGTTCATCCATGTCAGAAACCCTTGAAGAAAGCAGCGTCGGCGCGTTCGAGTGTTGGTATGAGCAGCGATCGATCCAGATAGCGATTGCCCCGCTCGCAAGAGGTCTCCGCCACTAGAGAGCACGCATGGCAAGCAGCCCCATGCAATGAGCGGTCTTTTTCGGGGTCATGTTCCGAGCAGAGCGGATCGGATGAGCATATCTTCGAGCGATTCAGTGCTTGCTCCAGCAGGCGACCAAGGTTTTCTGGTTTGCCAAGATCAACAAGGCCGCCCAGCGTGCCGTCAGAATCTGCTGCTGCGGTGTAGATAAGGATGCCCGCCTGCGGGCTGTCGCCCGACGTATCGGCATAGATGCGCTCACGAATGCTCGCAGCGTTGTATCCGCACTCCAGCGCCAGTTCACGAATCAGCAAATGAGACAGGGTGTGCAGCATTGCATAGCGAATGCCGGGGTAGCCTTCGTTCGGTTCGAGATGACGCGAATTGCGCCATCCCTTATGCCCGCCACGGAGCATCTGGTCGACCTTTTTCACGCCATCCAATGCCTCCCATTTGACGAGCGCGGCTTCGTCAAACTGCACGAAGATTCCTTCGCCATGAACCTGATTGGCTGGCACCCAGTCTGGCTTGCTGCGCGACAGACTGGCCATCTGAGGGCGTTCATTCGGATCGCCAGACTCTTCGGGTGCTTCGACCCGAGTGAAGCCCAACAAGGCATTCACTTCGCGCAAGCGCTCAAGGAGCAAGACTCGAGTGATAGGGCCGCTGAATCCTGATGGCGTGCCGACTTTCTTACTCATGAAGTGCGGGTAGTCCGTGGGCGGGTTGGCCTCTTTCAGCACATCCCACTCGGGCCCTTTGATGTCGGCCTCACCCACGGCCTCCTGCCCGCCGCCTTTGCGGTGTGCATCAATGGCCGACCAGATCGACGCCGCCTGATACTTGTCGATTCCTGGCAGCGCCCCGGTCTTCTTCAAGGTCTTCACCGTCACCGACACCTCGGCTTCGGATTCGAGCTCATCGAAAAACTCCCAGCCATCCTGGATCAGTTGACTGAGCGGGTCCTTGGTCTGAGGGATTGCAAGTGCGGAGAGCGTTATCGGGAACCAGCTATTCGTGGCACCCAATAACACCGCGCGTGCTTCCTCATCGCATTCGTGGTCGAAGTGGTCTAGGTGCGGATGCCGTCCCCGGCACCCAGGAAGATTCTCTTTTCCCGCCTTGCCGAAAGCATGGGCCATGCTTCTGGATGCCCCACAGGCATCACACTTCACCCACAGGTTTTCCGTTTGCAGCGACGCGCCGCTCTCGAAGAAGCGCAGCGTGCCCTTGCACGAACTATTACCGCCGTGGACGAAGTAGTGCCACGGGAAGTCATCAAGATGGCCGTCGCGGCAGGCCAGGCCCCGACGTCCCCCCACCCTGAGTAGTGGTTTGGTTTAGAGTCCGGGGGTAATGATATCGGTGTTTGCCAGATGTTGGGCATAAGCAGCCGGGGTCATGCCGCCGATCGCCTTCTTGGGTCGGTCCTCGTTGTATTCGCGTCGCCAGCGTTCGATTTCGGTG
>NZ_VZPL01000177.1 GCF_008801575.1 Xanthomonas cissicola
GTGCGCAGGCTGCGCAAGGGCGACAAGCGCGTCTTCAAGTTCGATGCCAATGGCGAATTCGTCATGGGGCATCGAATCGTCAGCCATTTCATTCAGCTGATTTGGCGAATCGAGATTGGTGAGAATGGTATAAACAAGGACTTGACGCCGCTATGGGATGAATTTTCTGAATGCCTTGAAAAGATGCGTCATCTCGGAAACGAAATCTGGGCAGATATCATCGAAGGTCGTTACTTCGAAGATCCAGCCCATAACATTTATGGAGAATGGTTCCAGAAAAATGTTTCCAGGATGCATTTTCCTCCGGTCATTCCGGACGTACCTGACCCCGTTGAGAACACGCTGGTTGCCACTGGCAGTCGTATCCCCTGCTCGGGCATCTGGGAGCCGGTCGATGCGCCGAAGCCAAAGAAATTCAGCCTGTTTTCCAAGCCGAATGTGCCAAACGGTTTCCTGCCGTACATCGCGGCAATGAACTACTTGCATGGCGGCTCTGCCGCACCAAAAGCCAGCCAAGAGATCGAAGATGACGTCTTGAATATAGATGTCGTCTGGCGCCTGCTCTGGCGCGACGACCGCTACGAGGACGGCACCATTCCGGAAGAAGAGGCCGGCTATGTATTCATCCAGCCCGATGACCGTGCGGCCATCGTCGCAGCAAGCGATCAACCGCAGCGCCGGCAAGTATCGGCCATGAGCGGTCAGCGCGCATCCCAGGCCGGCCGTTGGCTGGTCATGGACGGTCTCAACGCGGCCGCGCAGTTCAACGAGGGCGACGAGCTTCCGTTGCACGAAGGCCGCAAGGTGCAATGGGTACTGGCCGATCAATAACGCGCTAAATGGATGCGGCGCTAGCCCCGCCCTCCTGCTAGCCGATGCCGGCCTGGCCTGGTGCTTCGAGCAAGCCGCCGGAGAAGGCGATGCGGTGCATACGGTGGCGGCGATCCCGGTGCGTCCGGGCAGCTGTACGAGCGCATGCTCAAGGCGCAGTCCATGATGCTCTACGTGCCGGCCGGTATTCATGACCTGAAGATGGAACTTGTCGCGGTGACCTCATGATGCATTCGTTGCCACCCACCCCCGGTCCGATGCCGTCGCTGACGTCACAGGGCACGCACGGCCTGGCGAGCGCGCCGCAGTCCCAGCCGCAGAGCCTGCTCGACTTGATGGCCGACGGCTTCAACCTGTTGCTGCTGTTCAAACTCGGGCAGATGCCCGGCGACACGGAATCCGTCGTGCAGTCGGTGCAGAAATTCCTTGATGCAGTGGAGCGCGGCGCGGTCAAGCTCGGCATCTCCTCCGAGGACATCTACACGGCCAAATAGAGGGTCGGCATAGAGGGTCGGCAGAGATTCGTGTAAAAAAACAGCTAAAAGTTAGCTAACTCGTTGTCAGCATAGAAATTTTTCAAGAATCCCTGCCGACCCTCATGATCCCTTCCCCGCCCAAGAAGGCCCAGCAGCTGCGATCAGCTGAAACGTCTGTGGCGGATCTGCTTGCGTTCTTCTTCAGTCAAGTCATCGATGTGGATGTAGTGGACTCCTTGTCCGCGGGGAGCGCTGAGAAGCTGCGACTCGATCTCGCCCTGGCCGTCGTCGGGCAACGAGATCAGGCCAACAATCGTTCCGTGCGGGGCGACCCGCCATAGCGCTACACGCTGGAAGATGCGCTCTTCACCGGTATCGGTGGAGGGATAGGCGGCGTACCAACCATCTGCAGGCAGGTAGCGAAAAGAACCGTAGTCATTCATAACGTCTCTGGCTCAATGCGGGATGACGCCATGATCGTAGATATGCGCGGAAATACGGGCGATACGAGCGTTTCTGATTTCGCGCTGCGATTACGCCCCTCGCAACTAAGGAAGGTCTGAACAACTCTCAAGACCTAAAAATATCAGCATAGAGAGCGCCAGTAACGCGTAAATTGGGTATGTAAGACGAGATTTTGCGCTTATCTGGCGGCTTCAGCTGCCGCCGGACAGCATTA
>NZ_VZPL01000178.1 GCF_008801575.1 Xanthomonas cissicola
AACGCGAACGAAACAACTCATCGGCAGGCAACTGCTCGGCGGCAGGACGGCGTGTACGCATGGGCGAAAACTGCCAGAAACCAGTTCGTAGAGTAACGAAAACTGGCAATTCCAGCACACCTAAAACGCAGGTTAAGCCTTGCAATGGATGCAGCCTGGGGGTTTTTCAGGGGCGACTAAGTAGGTGGAGCCCGCTCCAACTCTGACGTAAATATATCCGCTAGCCAGATGGTGTGGCCCTCCGAGCCGACACACTCGACGGCGAAAGCGGCCTCACGGCCTGGCTGAACCGCATGCACCAGAACGACTGCTCCAAGGTCACCGATCTGGGGAGACCGTTGGCTGAAGTCATGGTCTATCCGAGCGTCGGGGATGTTTGCGATAACGCGAACTAGGTCGAACTCAGAGATTCGCATTTGCAGGATCTAGTACGTGAGTTAAGCCGCGCCACGACGCGGCGTCGGCTTGAATGAGCCATTAGGCGGCCGACCGATTAATGGACGCCGCTGGGTGGACCAATGAGGGAGTCGATGCCCTCATCCCGAATAGCGCGCAATGCCTCGTCGAATGCGGCCTGGTCCGTTGCGAAGAGGTCATCCCAAACGGTGGAGTTGTTGAACTCATCAACAGCCTCCAGAGTCCAGCCGGTGTCGGGTCCGCGATAGATCTCTAAGCGAATAGTACGGCCATCGTTCGTAACGGAGCGACAGAGGGGCGATGTCACAAGCTGATAGTTTTCCATAAAATGTCTCTTTACGACCGTCTCTGCGCTTCCGCCTAACATCTCGCCGAATCCGGGTTGCGAGACAAATGCTGCCTGAGTGAATTGTTAGGCCAAATGACGATCACGGCATTTTGACTTCGACCAATTCTTTCAAGTAGGAAAATACATCAGGCCCAGCATCTCCGCCAGAGGACTTATTTGGCGGGGAAGGGCGGGGGTCTTCCTGACGCACCAGCAAAGAGCTGCTTCCGTCACGCTCGGTCAGCTCATAGGTCATGAAGAAGTAGTGCTCTGGAATGTCTTGCAGATCGGGGCGCGGGAAGAACAACGAGTACTTAAGGCGCGACTCCGGCAAGAACTCAAGAACCGTGCCTTTCTATTCAAAGACTTGCCCGTTCCATTCGTTCCGAAAAATGATTGGGGTGCCCACTTCCCACGTGGTCAGGAGATCGGAGCCGTACTGCCATTGCTTGACTAGCTCAGGCACGGTCAAAGCCTTCCAGACTTTACTGGCAGGCGCAAAAATCCTTACGAGTGAATCGGACGTTTTCATCTGCATATCCTGAGCATGTGTGGTATTGGCCTAAAACCCGAGTCAAGCCGGCCCGCGAAGCGATTTCGGCTTGAACGAATTGTTAGGCCCTCCATCTGGAGCGCCATGCATAAATTCGCTCATTGCCTCAACGGATGTTCTGGAGAGGCCTTCGCGATGCATGGCTTCTGGCCAGTTGAGTAGTGCTTGCTTCATCTGAGTCATATCTTGCTTCCAGACAGGGCCGATGTGCTCCACCCACAGAACCACTTCCCGTGTTGAGTGCTTGGATGAACGAGATAGCATATTTGCAACAGAAACAATATTTTTGGCCAGATCCGCCTCGATGACGTCCGACGTCCCCCCACCCTGAGTAGTGGTTTGGTTTAGAGTCCGGGGGTAATGATATCGGTGTTTGCCAGATGTTGGGCATAAGCAGCCGGGGTCATGCCGCCGATCGCCTTCTTGGGTCGGTCCTCGTTGTATTCGCGTCGCCAGCGTTCGATTTCGGTG
>NZ_VZPL01000179.1 GCF_008801575.1 Xanthomonas cissicola
CACGATCGGTCACTTGCCGGACCGCCTCGATCTTGAACTCATCCGTATACCGCTTACTGCTCATGGACACCTCCGAATCAGCCATTTTCCATGGCCTTGAGATGTCTAAGAAATCCTGGGCGTATCACTACTTGCCTTGCGCTGATGCAGCGATCGCGGCTTTTACATCGCAAGAGAAAGGACAGCAGGCGAGCCACGCTGTGCCGCCCGCGGCTGCTCCTGTACAGGTGGAAGTGCTGCACGTGTCCGGCGTGCCGGAAGCGTGCAAGCACTGCGGCGGCACAGCGTTTGAATGGTTCGCACACAAGCGCGCCGCGTCCGATGTCGTGGACGGCCGTCTACGGACGCACGAGGTGCAGTGCAGCTTTGTGCTTGGGTGCCTGGATTGCTCGGAAACACTGATGGTTGTGGCAGCCGATACGATTGCCGGGATGCTCAGCACCCGTTCCCAGTAGGAAGCGGCAGGAGAGGATGCGTGAGCCGAATTGAAATGGCGATCTTGCTCCGGCTTGCATCAAGCAAAGAGCGAATGATCCCCAGCACGATTGGATACTGCTTGATCGGCAGCGGAGACATCGTCCCGCGCAGAGAAAAACCCAACGCGCAGGGCGCGGCACTCATGGTCGTAAGACCGCTCCACCACTTGGAGCGAATGAAGATGATCGACTACTGGGACCGCGAAGGCGAACAACGCGGTTACGCAATCACACAGACGGGCCGTCACGCCCTTCTGAGCATGCAGGCCGAGCCGGTCGGTGGGACGCAGTCGTAAACCGAAAGAAGGACGCGAGGTACACGGGGCACCTCACGCACTTGCTGTCGAGGCCAGTACCAGCACGTAGCCATGCTTACCAACATTTCAAACGGAGAGGACAATGTCTGAGAACAGCGAACACAAAGTTATCCGTACTGCGCCAGCGCCGGTCATTGCCCACGGACAGGACAACCCTGCCCCGAACATCACTCCGGCGGCGCTTGCCCAAAGATTGAACTGCTATGCGGATGAACTCACGGAAGTTGGACGGGCTTATAGCGCGACATTGCTACGCGCTGCAGCTTGCGCGATCTTCGAGCTGCTGAAAGCGAAAGCGCAGGCAGCCAACAGCACGACCGTGCCCGACAGGAAAGACGAGTTCGAACCGCAATCATCGAATCACCGCAGCTACAACAGCGGCTGGAACGCTTGTCGCGCCGCCATGCTTGGGTCCCCCACGCTGCCGCCGGTCCAACGCGTGGATCTGCCCGAAGCCATCACTGCGGCTGCGACGAAGTGATGGCCCAGCAACTGCTGCTGCCTGCTGCAAACGAGCAACAGATCGAGGCGAAGATCGAAGCAATCCTTGCCAGCCGGCAGCACTGCAACGCAAGCGGCCAAGCCGGAGAGGATGTGCACCTGATCCGAGCCCAGCTGTCGCAGAAATCCCAAGAGAGCGCCACGGCTCACGAGTCTGTCCTCGCTACGAACCACCTGACTGCCAAGCAGTCGGAAACCTAAGGAAGCTCTGAACAACGCACCACAGATACGCGACACTACCCGCCTCATCATGTAGAGGATCATCTATGCAGCTGACGTTCGGTGACGCTGAGGGCCTGGGCAAGCGCAAGCAGACCCGGCGCG
>NZ_VZPL01000180.1 GCF_008801575.1 Xanthomonas cissicola
CCCACCAAGGACGCCGCACGCGCCGAGGTGTTCGACTACATCGAGATGTTCTACAACCCACAACGCCGTCATGGTTCAACTGGCGACCTGTCCCCTGTAGAGTTTGAACGGCGCTACGCGCAACGAGGGTCTTGAGTGTCTACGGAACCCTGGGCGTATCATCAGGCCCACTCATCGGCCACGCAATACCGAACACCGTCGACTGATAAGTGAACCTGCCCCCACCCCCCCCCCCCTAATTGAACGCGTCGTAGCAGGCAGTAGTGATGCCGATCCTCATCGCCCAAGAAGATCGCGCACCGGTTCACGCCTCGCTGGACACATGCATCGGAACGCCGTGCAGTTCCAGACGTGGCGGAGGCGGCATGGTGGGAACTTCTGCCCAGGAAGAAGACGTCAGCCTGACGGGAGCAATGCAGGCCTGCTATCAGACATCGCCGCGCGGGCCTGTACGAGCCGCTCGCTTTAGTTACCACCGCCCCCTTTTGCCCTAAGCCAAATACAACTCATGCCTGTCAAGATCCGTCCAGTGCCCCGTTTCTATTCGCGTTGTCTGATCACGAATCATCGAAACATACTGGGAACAGCATCGCCTCTCAAGAAGGCGCTCCCAAGAATCCGGGTACATATGACGCATTACAAACAGCACAAATGAAACCGGACTCATTTTATTGGAGGAGATCCTCACGCTATTCTCGAGCCCGATATGCACGTGTGCGACTGGATGAACCCCTGGTCGATACCCATCTGGATCGAAATCGAATCTGATAGGTGTTACATACTGCCGCACGGATGCAGTTTCGACCAAGCTCGCATACCCTGCCGCTGCCCGCCGGCGCTCCTTCGGCGTGTCTTCGATGCCGGTCATTTCCAAGTATTCAGAAAGCGGCATTAAGTCAAGGGGACAATGCAGAAATGAGTATGACGGTTTCAATCCCTCCTGAAACAGAAAGATGGAATGGTCGGACATTCGAACATGAAACCATCGCTTTTCGATACAGAGTTGCCACCGTTGCAGATACGGTCGAATTCGCAGTTCGCCGACGGCCTCGCGGCTCAAATTGAAATGTGGATCCCCATAGTCCACGACAGGAAACCCAGCCTCGCGCGCGAGCGTCTGTATTCTGTGCTTGTACATACTATTCTCGGCGCTTAAGCGCGCGGCGAACGTTCTGCACCTCTCTTAACTTCTTACGCAGGATCTTCTCGAACTCTTCAGGGTCAAGCGATTCGCCGAGCGAAGATATCTCGTCATCCACCGCTGAAGGATCAGCCATCACTAGGTCACGCTTCATGAACACAAAGTCTTGCTCACTAGGCTGTACGAACTTGAGCGACGGGAAATTATCCTTTGCCTTTTGCAGCTCAGCGCCAAAGCGTTGGGCGGAAGCTCCAACTCCGGTGATGCATAGCCACCCTTTAGTTCTCGTCATTGCGGTGAAGGCACGATTGGGTTCTACCCCGATATCACGGACGGTTGTAAAAGAGCTGCAACCTTCTGATCCTGCTTGGCCGCCCTTCGCCGCATCCTTGGGTTGTGGCGTCGCTCGATGTAGTCAAACACATCCGCTCTTGCTC
>NZ_VZPL01000181.1 GCF_008801575.1 Xanthomonas cissicola
AACGCGAACGAAACAACTCATCGGCAGGCAACTGCTCGGCGGCAGGACGGCGTGTACGCATGGGCGAAAACTGCCAGAAACCAGTTCGTAGAGTAACGAAAACTGGCAATTCCAGCACACCTAAAACGCAGGTTAAGCCTTGCAATGGATGCAGCCTGGGGGTTTTTCAGGGGCGACTCAGTACACGCTCAACCTGATCGTGACCGACTATGCTGGCCACCCTGACAGCGTGATGCTGCCGCTGCTGGAATGGGTGCAGGTCAATCAGTCAGAGCTGCTATCCAACCCGGCGCGCCGTGGCGACATCGCCTTCGAGGCCGACATCCTCGCCAACGATGCGGTGGATCTGTCGATCAAGTTGCCGCTCACCGAGCGCGTGGTCGTGACGGCGAAAGATGGTGGTGGCTATGACATCACCCATGCACCCGAGCCGGTGATTGATCCCACATGGATGAGCTGACCGCGCTGGAGACCTGGGCCGCGCCACTGCTGGCCCGCCTGCAGCCGGGCGAACGCCGCACGCTGGCCCGCAAGATCGGAACGGAACTGAGGCGCTCGCAGAGCCAGCGCATTGCTCGGCAGGTAGCACCTGACGGCATGCGATACGCGCCGCGCAAACAGCAGCTGCGGAGTAAGGCCGGTAGGGTCAAACGCAAGAAAATGTTTGTCAAGCTGCGGCAGGCCAAGTTCATCAAGGTCAGCGCCAATCCCAACCAGGTGAGCATTGGGTTTGTGGGTCGTGTGTCTCGCATCGCACGCGTGCATCAGGAAGGAATGAGCGGAAAAGTACGCAAAGACGGCCCAACCGTACGTTACGAAAGACGTGTACTGCTTGGCTTCTCATTCGCTGATCGCCAGCTGGTGCACGACCTGCTCCTTGATCAACTCGGCGCGCGACCATAGCAGCGTGCTAAGCAGCCCCAAACGCACTGGGCGTTCGACAGCTTTGATGCGGTCAATAAAAAATAGCTAGCGTTAACAAGAATTATTGCTTAAGAGCAAACGGTGCAGCCGCGTGACAGGGTGTTATCTTCAACCACTTTCTTAACGCTGGATTATTAGGCTGCCTCACACGGTCTAAATAAAACAAAAAAAGTGGGGCATCCTTTTCGGGCCCCACTCTTTAATCCAACTTGTTACGAAAATTTAGACTCCTTTTATGGGTCGTTCTTATGGATTGGCCCAACCGTAACAGTTCCTCCTCCAATCGGGGTACCGCCGCTACCCATCCCTGAAAAGCCACCACCTCCACCACCAGTAGCCCTCCCCTCGCCGCCGCCACCACCGCCACCTCGTGGTGGATTCCTGACCTGTGGCACAGGAGGAGCACCCAGATAATTACCGGAGTAGTTGTATGTATAAGTCACACAAGCAGAGCCGTTGCAAACAGTAACGGTATCTCCCGGATGCATATCGGTGTACACTAGGGCCTGTTAACACATCCGAAGCCCATCAACGACTAGGACGAAGCTGAGGAATCCAAGGAACATGACATCCAGCTTCTCGAAGCGCGAGAAAATCCGGCGGTAGCCTTTCAAGCGACGGAACAGT
>NZ_VZPL01000182.1 GCF_008801575.1 Xanthomonas cissicola
CGGCCTGGCCAAAAACACCGCACACGTGCTGACCTTGTTTGCGCTCTCCAATCTGTGGATGAAGCGAAAGCAGTTGCTGCCGGCTATGGGGAGCGTGCGCCTGTAAACCAGGAAATTCCCACGGAAAACGCCAGAAATGGCGAAATTCCAAAGATTCAAACGCCACTCTTCGGAACGACGCGACATCCCGCACTCTCAGGCCTCGTTATTCAGACCTTCCTTAGCCTACCGCTCTGTCGTCTAAAAACATTTATTTCCGACGCTCTCATCGAAGATTCCTTTCGACCGATCATTGCGCGCCTCGCTCTATCCTGATTGCCTTACCAAAGACGTCCCGAGCAATCGATGTTCGTGCAGATTCGGGAAGCTGCACCCACACGGGCGCGTCATAGACCGGTTGATCGAACACCTGGTAACCCGTGCGCGTCTGAGCACCTCGCGGGTTCGTGACTAGGGTTTGTGCGCCAGGCAGATACTGCGTGATCGTGGTCAGCAATCCCTGCTCGCTGTCCTGCGATACCGCAGTGGGCCTGCCCACCACGTCGAATTCGGTCCAGATCCCAGTGCTCGCCGCTTCGGTGCTGCTCGGGTAAGACGCAAAGACGGCTCGTCCCTCATGGTCGTAGGCGAAGCGCTTGGTCCGCAGCGTTCCCGCCAAGTTTGCCGCGTCGTATTCCCGCGTCAACAGCGGCTGCCACAGCGCATCAAAGTAAGTGATCTTCTGCGCGTTCCCGGTAGTCACGGTCTGGCGCCAGTGGCCAGCGCCGATGCCATATTCGTCGCTCCCCACCCGCTCGAACGTCTGTGCAGTCGAGTTCCACGCTGTGCTGTCGCCCGATGGGTAGTTCGTGGCATTCAGCCGCCCCATCGCGTCATAACCATACGTGGTCGCAAATCCATTCTCGTCGGTGGTCTGACGAATCCACCCGTTGTCGTCCACCGAGGCGGACTTGGCCGTGCCATCGGCATTTGCAACCGTTTGGGGAATGCCACGCTTCCAACCGGACAGGGTCGTTGCATTTCCCAGGCCATCCTTGACCTGGGCCAGGGTCCCATCGGGATTGTAGGTATAGGTTGCAACCACCTTTCCGTTGCGCCGTTCCGTCTGGGGTAATGCATTGGCGCCATAGTCAATCTGAGAGGTCGCGATGCCTGTGTTGATGTTGCGAGCAATGGCAGTTTGCCCCAAGACCCAAGCGCCGCGTTCGTCGTAATACGTGGTCTCGTCAGTGCGGCTGTGCCAGGGACTGAAGCGTTCGATCCGCAACGGACGGGCGAACTCATCGAAACACGGCTGGCCACTGCAATCGGCCACACGCCAAACGAACTGATCGCCATTGCCTATGGTCGTCACTTGACGGGCTGGCCGATGCTCTGCTGCCACAGTGTTATCACCCCAATCGCCCGCTGGATACATAGTCGTCCCTGAAAAACCCCTGTCAAACCTCCATTGCCATGTTTGCGAGCCGCATAGTGCTTGAGCACGTTGAGGAACGCTCCCGCACCACCTGCAACCAGGCACGCAAAAAGGCGATCCAGCGCAGC
>NZ_VZPL01000183.1 GCF_008801575.1 Xanthomonas cissicola
CGGCCTGGCCAAAAACACCGCACACGTGCTGACCTTGTTTGCGCTCTCCAATCTGTGGATGAAGCGAAAGCAGTTGCTGCCGGCTATGGGGAGCGTGCGCCTGTAAACCAGGAAATTCCCACGGAAAGCGCCAGAAATGGCGAAATTCCAAAGATTCAAACGCCACTCTTCGGAACGACGCGACATCCCGCACTCTCAGGCCTCGTTATTCAGACCTTCCCTAGGCGCGGCATGATCCGGCGTCCGGGTGCGTCCGGCATCGTCTCAAGGCGAGGTGATTGCTACACGAGTTACAGGGCGTTACTCAGCAGCCGAACGCCCGCCACCACCTTCCAAAGCACTGAATTTATTGCGTTATTGCCGAGGCGTTACGCGCGTTACGGCAGTTACCCTGAAAAATGGCAAGTCCGAAAATAAAACTGGGCAGACAGCGGCTAGATAGATGCCCTGAGACTGTCCAAGTAGTCCGCCCAGGCTTGCATCATCTTTCGGCGCTCTGGCAAGTACTCGGCAAGGTTGTAGGTGCCGCGCACGCCTTTTCGGCGATGAGCCAGCTGGCGCTCGATTGCGTCAGCGCTCCACGCCTGCTCATTGAGTAGCGTCGAAGCCATATGGCGGAAACCATGACCAACGATTTCATCCTTGCCGAAGCCTAAGCGACGCAAAGCAATGTTCACACTGCACTCGCCCAAGGGGCGCTTCAAACTTCGGATGCTTGGAAGCACAAACTCGCTGCCGCTTGTCATTGGTAGCAGGCGCTCAATTACAGCGATCGCCTGTGTCGAGAGGGGGACGACGTGACCAGCATTGTGCGTGTCCAGCTTCTCCGCATAACGCAATTTCAGCCGCGCAGCAGGTATCCGCCACTCCGACGCTTCCAGATCGATTTCGTCCCACCGCGCACCCCGCAGCTCCCCAGGTCTAACAAAAAGTAATGGGAGCAGTTGCAGGGCCGCGCGCACAACCGGGCTCCCCTCATATGAATCGATAGCGCGGAGAAGCACGCCAATCTTGGATGGGTCAGTCGTGGTCGCATATCGACGCGCGATTGCGGGCCTCAGTGAGCCACGTAGATCACCAGCGGGATCACGCTCCGCTCTCCCGGTAGCGATGGCATAGCGAAAGACGAGGCTCATGCACTGACGGATACGATGCGCAGTGGCTTGCGCGCCCCGCTTCTCTACTCTGACGAGAATTGGCAGCAGATCCTGTGGCTTTAAATCGGCGATGGGCACACGACCCAACCAAGGGTAGACGTCGTTTTCCAATCGCATCTTCACCATGCGGGTGTGCGAATGAGCCCAGTTAGGGAAGGTCTGAATAACGAGGCCTGAGAGTGCGGGATGTCGCGTCGTTCCGAAGAGTGGCGTTTGAATCTTTGGAATTTCGCCATTTCTGGCGCTTTCCGTGGGAATTTCCTGGTTTACAGGCGCACGCTCCCCATAGCCGGCAGCAACTGCTTTCGCTTCATCCACAGATTGGAGAGCGCAAACAAGGTCAGCACGTGTGCGGTGTTTTTGGCCAGGCCG
>NZ_VZPL01000184.1 GCF_008801575.1 Xanthomonas cissicola
ACTGTTCCGTCGCTTGAAAGGCTACCGCCGGATTTTCTCGCGCTTCGAGAAGCTGGATGTCATGTTCCTTGGATTCCTCAGCTTCGTCCTAGTCGTTGATGGGCTTCGGATGTGTTAACAGGCCCTAGTCTTACTCCTCCTAGCGGGGCGCAAAAGCGCGACGCAGTTGAGATCGATGCAGTCGCAATCGATCCCACGACCTCGCGCGCCAGCGTCGGTGACGTCAACAGGCATACCGCGTCGCGGATGGCTTCGTTGTTCTTCTCGTCGGTGTTGAGTGGGGTAAGCGAGGCTCTGATCGCTGGCGGTCAGCAAGAGAACGTTGTGACCACCGGACAAACCGTTGTCGTGCAGAAAGACGCCTTCAATGATCGGCAGCTGGCGCTTGTCGGACTCGGAAAAGTCGGAACGAATGCAACCCAGATGCTGCAGCCCACCATCAACAGGAAGCCCACGGCGAGTATCGGCCAGAAAACCGAGATCGGCGTGCTCTTTCTGAGCGACGTCCCTGCATCCGCATTCGGCAACTAAAGGCGCCCCATGAACAACAACTTCAATCACGACGACGCACTACCCGCAGGCGAATACAGCGACGACCAGTCGGTGTTCACCACCGAATCCCAGAGCAATCCTGCGGCGGAGACAGCTGGGAAGGCCAATATGGCCAAGTACATGCTCATCGGCTTTGTCGTCCTTATCGTGGCCTTCGTTGGTTGGTTCGGCTACAAGCTGATCAACCGTGGCGGGGCCGCTACTGACACGCTGTCCATCCCTGTCCAAGAGCAGGCAGCTGTCCCGATGACGGGAGCACCTGCGACCGCGGTTAACCCGTACGGGGTACCCGGAGAAACGGCAAGTGGGCAGATCGCGGCCAGTGCCGCGGCGGACGCCCCGGTGTCATTGACCGCTGACCAGGGGACGCCTGGCAGCGGCGAAAGCGCGCCTGCGCAGCAGAACGACCATGGAGCAGGGGTGCAGGCTGGGCAGCAAATCGCCCAGCAGCAACCTGCTGCTCAGCAACCCCCGGTCGCGGTTGCAACTAGCCAGTCTTCTGTGACGCCGCAGGCAACTCCCTCAAGTGACCAGTCTGCAGTTGCTGAGACGGAGCTGGAGGCACTGAGGGCGAGAGTGATGGAGCTCGAAAAGCGCGTCGCAACAATGACCGCCTCGGGACGCACGGTTGCCACCGCGCCGCGAACACAGCCGGCACGGCGAAACGCATCGCCTGCGCGTCCGAAATCGCGAGATAGCGCAACAAGGCCGGCCCCTACGTCGGTAACGGCCGCCGCAAAGCCCGAACCGCTGCCCGCAAGCGGTATCCAACTGAAAGCGGTCCTTGAGGGACGAGCCTGGCTGCAGCTCAAGAACGGGGAGACTGTGTCGCGACGTCCACCCAATTTTGAGTAGCGCCTCAGTTTGGAGTCCAATTCCCTACCCCGAGGAGATTGGACGTGAAGAAACGTTTTACTGACGAGCAGGTCATCGGCTTTCTGCGCGAAGCCGAAAGCGGCGTGGCGAT
>NZ_VZPL01000185.1 GCF_008801575.1 Xanthomonas cissicola
AATCACATCGCGTTACTGATGAACACCCGTCCTCGCCAGACACTGGGCTGGAAAACGCCTAGCGAAGCAATGGAAGCGGAAATCGCCGCCTTCAAATCATCTGTTGCACTTGAATCTTGAGACCGCCAACGCAGGTTAAGCCTTGCAATGGATGCAGCCTGGGGGTTTTTCAGGGGCGACGAATTATGCACTATTACTCATTTTTTACGGTGTGACCATGGCGCCACGAAACGAAGAACTTGCTGCGTTGTATCAGTTACTTGAAGAGATGACTCTTTCCGAGGACAAAAACTTTGCCTCTATGCCCGCTGAATGGCTGAAGAAAATCGAAAACTGGCTTATGATCAGCTTCGTGATCACGATTCTCGTGATTCTATGTTTTGCAGCGTGGTATCGCTACGGACCAGACGCGCCGGTCATGAAAATGATCGGTGCATTGCATGTTACGAATGGGGTTCTGATCATTATCTCACTCCTTTACTTTACTACTATCAGTATTGGGCTTTACCAATTCGTTCGGCAACACCGAAAAAAAAGCTTTGCACTGATATTGAAGCGCTTAGAAAACGATCTTTTGACTGACGCCCAGTTTTTAGGAAGGTTAAGTGAATTCGACAAGCTAACCATTGAGTATGGACTGCTTCAATATAAACATCGCTGGGGTATTGTGGATGGGCGAGTTTCGCTCTTGGCCGGCGATATTCGGAAAGTCGGTATCTTCCCAGCTTTTGCAGCCGCTGCCATCTCTGTCACTGTGCTAGCCAAGCAAGATAGTAGTTTCATGCTATGGACCCCCTTAATCCTCGCATGTTGCTTCTATCTTGTCGCTTTTTACGCTACTGGTAGACGGGAGCGTCCCGATCAAGTGATAGCTTTGCTGGAGCTGGCTATTCGTCAAGCGAAAGAACACGATTTAGCAGTAAAACCCCTAAGCGGCATAACTTAGGCAGTACAATGAACACTTATGGTTGTTGTAACAATCCGTAATTAAGGCTGACTCATTGCATGCGTCACAGCGCCTTTTTTAACTCGTGATCTTTGAAAGCATAGCCACCTGATTTTCTGGTTTCAATAGTACGGATGTGCTATGGGCAGCGTGAATCAAGCCCTCTATGTTAATCAAGCAATTCAGCTCGGGGCAGTGAGTAATTTTAAAAAAAATGAGGGCTAAGCGGTCTGCATACCGATTTATCTAATTGCTCAGCGCCAGCATATCAAACGATATTTATACTAGATATCCTACTTTGAGTTGATGCGCATCTCGTCGACATATCATGAATTGCGTCAGGAAAATTATCGCTAACCTAAGCGATTATACGAGCCAGCAACCGGAGCAGCCTAGCTCTCTGCTCTTGGCACAGATGATTGTGACTGTTAAGGAGGGCGGTCTCAAGATTCAAGTGCAACAGATGATTTGAAGGCGGCGATTTCCGCTTCCATTGCTTCGCTAGGCGTTTTCCAGCCCAGTGTCTGGCGAGGACGGGTGTTCATCAGTAACGCGATGTGATT
>NZ_VZPL01000186.1 GCF_008801575.1 Xanthomonas cissicola
GAGCAAGAGCGGATGTGTTTGACTACATCGAGCGACGCCACAACCCAAGGATGCGGCGAAGGGCGGCCAAGCAGGATCAGAAGGTTGCAGCTCTTTTACAACCGTCCGTGATATCGGGGTAGAACCCCTGGCACCCATGACCGCCACGAAGAGCTCCACCGGGGTTGTTGCGCCGGTCATATGATCAGTGATCGAAGGGCGCACTCCGGAGAAGTCCAGAAACAGCTGTTGTCCCGGTACACGCACCTGACGCATGACCAGTCCTCGCTTACGCGCATAGCGGCGGTAGCGGCGTCGGAACTCGGTCTCTGACATCGCCCCGGCTTCCAAGCCAAGGACATATTCCTCATGCAATAGCGTGATCGTCATGCCGCGCCGCTGCAGCTCGGCGTGCACATACGACCAATCCGGTTCAACGAGCAACTTCTTCGCACTACTTTTGCCCGGATTGAGGGTCGGCAGGGATTCGTGTAAAAAACAGCCAAAAGTGGGATAAATTGCTGTTAGTAAAGAATTTTTTCACAGATTCCTGCCGGCCCTCAATCCCGGCCGCGTGTACTCCCGAATAGTCCTTGTGTGCTCTGCTGTGAAGCCGGCGGCATCCGTCTATACCCACACTGCGACCGACCGGTCTCGCACAGTCGCCGCAAGACAGTTGCAGCGTGCCGAACCTCGAAAGGGACCAGGTAGTGGATGAGCCGATGGAAGCGCCGTTTTATCTGGCAACTTCATGTTTTCACAAAAGAAATCGGATTCTGCGAGTCATTTTTACACGTATGTCGGCTAAACCCCAACTGACTGTCATTAAAGGATTTTTCAACAACTTCTGCCGACCCCCGACCCTCACTCAGGCCGTTGATCTATTATGGCAGATCAGGATTGTTGTTCAGATTTTCCCTAAGCCATTCGGACCATAACGCGGGTTGCCCGTTTGGATTTGACTTGGCGTACTCGTAAAACAAGGTAATAAGTTCCAGTCTATCATTACGAAAATCTGAACGCCCCTCGTGAGAGACATCTTTATTGAAATCTAGAGCTCGACCCGGGTTAAATGCCAGTTGCCGCTTGATGATGTCTTCAAACGATATTAAATGAGCATTTCTCAGAATGTCGTGCATAGCAATGAAGATGCCTGTACGACCTTGACCAACCCCGCAGTGCACATGTAGCCTCTCATTGGGTGCCATGTTCCTCTCCATTTTAACAAATGTATCTATATCCTCTGCACGCGGTCCGAGATGGTCTGTTACTGTCAAGCGCAGATATTCAGCACCTGCACTTTTCACAAGCTCTTCTTCGCTAAAAATAGATGGTTTATTTAGTCGCCCCTGAAAAACCCCCAGGCTGCATCCATTGCAAGGCTTAACCTGCGTTTTAGGTGTGCTGGAATTGCCAGTTTTCGTTACTCTACGAACTGGTTTCTGGCAGTTTTCGCCCATGCGTACACGCCGTCCTGCCGCCGAGCAGTTGCCTGCCGATGAGTTGTTTCGTTCGCGTT
>NZ_VZPL01000187.1 GCF_008801575.1 Xanthomonas cissicola
CATTCTCACCAATCTCGATTCGCCAAATCAGCTGAATGAAATGGCTGACGATTCGATGCCCCATGACGAATTCGCCATTGGCATCGAACTTGAAGACGCGCTTGTCGCCCTTGCGCAGCCTGCGCACGCCTTCTTCCTGATGCGCCAATCCCTTCAAGATGCACACGTAATCCGACTCGCTGATCCCGCTTTTATCCAGCCACCCCTTCGCATCGGCTTCCCGCACGCTTTGCTCGGTCACATCTGCCCACGCTTGATATAGCTCAAGCATCCGGTTCCACGCAGTGAACGAAGATTCCTTCTTCAGCTGGTAGAACATCTGTCGACGTTCGAGATCATTGGGCAACATCAGCCCGTCGGGAAAATTGCTGCTCACGGCGATACCACCACTTGACGATGCTCCTTGGTCGCCTGCTCGCGCTCGGCAAGACGGACGATTGTGACGCTGGTCGGGCCAGGCGTATGGAAGTAACCGATGATGCCGTTGACATCCTTCCAGCCGGTCGGCTTCACCTCGAAACTCATGCCACTTGCCGGGTCGATCCACGCAAACGGCTTGTTGTCTGCAATGGCACGCCTGCCCAGGGCCGTCAGTTGGTCCGCCACCGGTTTGTCCAGGAAGAAAAATGCCTGCGTGGCGCCACCAGGCAGGTATTGCCCTGGCAATTTGTTGCCCACTTGCTCGGCAACCGTGCCGACCACCGCCTTGGGTCCATTTTCGCCGCTTACCTTGCCGGTGACGATAAATCCATTGCGGTTGAATTCGTCCAGCACGGCGGTGGGCGGGCGCCATTCCTGCGCATTCTTCGGCGCTTCCCCGATACCCCACCAAGCTCCTCCTGCCGAAGACTCGCGTATTTTTAGGCCGTGCGTGACGCCCTCTTCACCAAAGGCACGAAAGAAGTATTCGCCATCGTGCAACCTTCGATTGATCATTTTCCCAGAATACGCTTGTACTGCTTGATGGAACTCACCCTCTGCCCGAGCAGGGTCCGCCAAGTTCGGATAGCCATCTTCGTGCTTGTACAAGTGTTCCCATTGCTCAGGTCTTTTCACCAACGCCGGATTTTGCTTGAACCCGCCCCGGCTCGACCGCACCGGTAGCACGCCATCTTCCACCAGGCGCGCCTCGTCGGCGCGGGTGATGACGCGCTCGCCGCTGGCCACCCGGTGCAGCGTCACCCGGCTGGTCGTCTCGCCGCCGCTGCGCACGTAGGCCTGCAGTTCGCGCAGGTTCTGGTCCAGTTCCTTGATCGCCTTGGGGATCATCTGCTCGGCGGTCGTGCGCAAGGTGCCCAGACCGCCGATCAGTCCATCGATCCGCTGTGCCAACATCTCCGGCATCAGCGCCCCCATCCGGGCCTTGGCCTTGCGCAGCACCGAGGCGAGGGTATTGGTGAGCGCGGCGAACCGCTCCATGATCTGCGCTTGATAGTCGGCGAACTTCAGCCGCAGCAGCCACGCCTCGGCGTTGCGC
>NZ_VZPL01000188.1 GCF_008801575.1 Xanthomonas cissicola
GTTTTAGGTGTGCTGGAATTGCCAGTTTTCGTTACTCTACGAACTGGTTTCTGGCAGTTTTCGCCCATGCGTACACGCCGTCCTGCCGCCGAGCAGTTGCCTGCCGATGAGTTGTTTCGTTCGCGTTTGGAGAACCAGATCGACTTGCGCCATCCACTGGTCCAGCTGAGCCACCGGCTGCCGTGGAGTGCGTTGGAGCAGGCGCTGTCGCCCCGGTTGCCGGTCACCACCGGCACAGGCGGTCGACCCGCATTGCCGCTGCGTCTGATCGCTGGGCTGCTCTACCTCAAGCACGCCTACGACCTGTCCGATGAAGCGGTGTGCGAACGTTGGCTGGAAAATCCGTACTGGCAGTTTTTCACCGGCGAGGTCGTGTTCCAGACCTGCTTGCCGTGCGATCCCAGCTCCCTGACACGTTGGCGACAGCGTCTGGGCGAAGCCGGTATGGAAGAGCTGTTGGCGCACACGATCAACACCGCTCATGCGATGAAGGCGGTGGATGCACGTGAGTTGTCGCGGGTGATCGTGGATACAACCGTGCAGGAAAAAGCGATCACCCCTCCCACCGACAGCCGTTTGCTTGAGGTGGCGCGCAAGAAGCTGGTGCTGCTGGCCAAGCGACACGGCATCGCACTGCGACAGAGCTATGCGCGGCAAGGTCCGGGGTTGAGCCGCAAGGCCGGGCGCTATGCGCATGCGCGCCAGTTCAAGCGCATGCGCAAGGTGCTGCGTCGCCAGCGCACGATCCTGGGACGCGTACTCCGCGATCTGCAACGCAAGCTGGCCCAACTGGAACCATCGGTGCGTGAGCGCATCGGTGTCTGGTTGGAGCGCGCACACCGGTTGTTGACACAGCGCCCCAAGGACAAACAAAAACTCTACGCGTTGCACGCGCCGGAAGTGGAATGCATCAGCAAGGGCAAGGCAAGGAGCCCGTACGAATTTGGTGTCAAGGTCGGCCTTGCGGTGAGTGCGCGCAAGGGCTTGATCGTGGGCGCACGCAGTTTTCCCGGCAATCCCTACGACGGCGATACGTTGGCCGAGCAACTGGAACAGGCGCGCGGGTTGCTACAGGATGTGAATGTGATCCCGCAGGTGGCGATCGTGGACCTGGGGTATCGCGGGCGCGAGGTCGCTGGCGTGCAGGTGCTCCATCGTGGCAAGGCCAAGACGCTGACACGACGGCAATGGCGCTGGATCAAACGCCGGCAAGCCGTGGAGCCGGTGATCGGACATCTGAAACAAGACTGCCGCTTGCGTCGCTGCTGGCTGAAAGGTGCACAAGGCGATGCGCTGCACGTGCTCGGTTGTGCGGCCGGCTACAACCTGCGCTGGCTGCTGCGCTGGATCGCCTTTTTGCGTGCCTGGTTGCAGGTGGTGCGGGAGCGTTCCTCAACGTGCTCAAGCACTATGCGGCTCGCAAACATGGCAATGGAGGTTTGACAGGGGTTTTTCAGGGACGAC
>NZ_VZPL01000189.1 GCF_008801575.1 Xanthomonas cissicola
TGGCGTCGCACTACAGTACATCCAGCCGGGAAAGCCAAATCAGAATGCCTTCATTGAGCGCTTCAATCGTACGTTCCGCGAGGAAGTGCTCGACCTGAATCTCTTCGCCTGCCTCGACGAGGTGCGCGAAGCCGCCCACTGGTGGATGATCGACTACAACCAAGCAAGATCCCATGATTCGCTCGGCGGAATGACCCCGGTCGAGTACCGCAACAAGTACGCCGAAAGCTCTACTTTTAAAGTGCCTGCTTGACGGGGGAGCTTACGCAGCAAGTTCGGCGGCATGGATGCGTCGTTGATATCCCAGCTCAAGGAGCTACAGGACGAGAATCGGCGGCTGAAGAAGATGTACGCCGATGCCCAACTCAGCGCTGACCTGCTCAAGGAGGCGATGGCAAAAAAATGGTAAGGCCATCTCAACGCCGGGAGATGGCCCGATGGGCGGTGGAAGAAGGCCGCATGAACATCCGGCATGCTTGCCGGACCTTTGCGCTGAGCGAGACCTGCTTTCGCTATCAGCCCAAGGCCAGCCAGGAGAACGCCCAGATTGCTGATTGGCTTGTGAGACTGACCGCGACCTATCGCGATTGGGGGTTCGGCTTGTGCTTCCTGCATCTGCGCAACGTGAAGGGCTTTGGCTGGAACCACAAGCGGGTGTACCGCATCTACCGGGAGCTGGAATTGAACCTGCGGATCACGCCGAAGAAGCGGCTGGTGCGCGAGCGGCCAGAGCCGTTGGCGGTGCCGGAGACGATCAACCAGGTCTGGTCGATGGACTTCATGCACGACCAGTTGGCCGATGGTCGCAGCTTCCGGTTGTTTAACGTGCTCGACGACTTCAATCGCGAGGGTCTGGGGATCGAGGTCGACCTGTCGTTGCCATCGGTCCGGGTGATCCGCTCGTTGAATCAGATCATCGAGTGGCGCGGCAAGCCGCGCGTGATTCGCTGCGACAACGGCCCGGAGTACATCAGTGGCGCGCTGCTAGCCTGGGCACAGCAGCGCGGCATTCGGATCGAACACATCCAGCCGGGCCAACCACAGCAAAATGCTTACGTCGAGCGCTACAACCGTACCGTCCGCTATGCCTGGCTGGCTACAACGTTGTTCGACACCATCGAGCAGGTTCAGGACAAGGCCACACGTTGGCTATGGACGTACAATCACGAGCGCCCCAACATGGCGCTCGGCGGCATCACGCCAGCGATGAAATTGGCGATGACCGCATAGCTCCACTTTGGGCGACCGCTAAAAGCGGGGGGATTACCAACTCACTGATGCAATGGATGAAATCCAATCTTGTGAGCTATTTTTACACGTATGTCGGCTCAACCCCAGGAAGACGAACGCCTGCTGGGGCTGATCAAGCACCACTGGTTGGCCAGCGGCAGTGTCTATGGGCATCGCAAGATTGCCAAGGATCTACGCGATCTGGGTGAGCGTTGCAGTCGCCATCGGGTGCA
>NZ_VZPL01000190.1 GCF_008801575.1 Xanthomonas cissicola
CGGCCTGGCCAAAAACACCGCACACGTGCTGACCTTGTTTGCGCTCTCCAATCTGTGGATGAAGCGAAAGCAGTTGCTGCCGGCTATGGGGAGCGTGCGCCTGTAAACCAGGAAATTCCCACGGAAAGCGCCAGAAATGGCGAAATTCCAAAGATTCAAACGCCACTCTTCGGAACGACGCGACATCCCGCACTCTCAGGCCTCGTTATTCAGACCTTCCCTAACCGTTGCAACCACCCACCCAAGGACCACACGCGCTATGACGCAGAACCAAAGGCGATCAACTGAAACGTCTGCGGCGGATCTCCTGGCGTTCGTCTGCGGTCAGATCATCAATGTGGATGTAGTGGACGCCTAGACCGCGCGGTGCGCTCAGAAGCTGCGATTCGCTTTCGTCCTGGCTATTGTCGGGCGAAGAGATCAGGCCAACGATCGTTCCATGCGGGGCCACCCGCCATAGGGCCACGCGCTGGAAGACGCGTGGCTCATCGGCCTCGGCAGCTTGTGGATAGGTGGCGTACCAACCATCGGCAGGCAGGTAGCGATAAGAACCGTAGTCGTTCATAGCGTCTCTGGGCGATGCGGGATGACGCTCTGATTGTCGATCTGCGCCGGTAGGCGGGATGTGGCAGTTTCTGATTTGGCGCCGCAGCTACGCACCGGGTCATCTGGGCTTCGCTGCTGCAAGAAGGGTTTCGCGCACTATGCTCAGTGCACCGGATGGGCTGCGAGAGCTAATCCGCAAGTGTGTAATAGACGGATGCCACTGGCTTCATGAGAGCGAGCACGAGCCGGTCGCCTGCATACCGCGGTTGGATGACCGGCTCCCAAAGCCAGACGCGCGCTCGTGCTTGTCACTGGAACCGGCCGTACTGGCGCGGCTGGCGCGGCTGGCGCGGTGTCGGCGGTTTCTTGGTCAGTTCCGGCGATTTATGCGCCGGCGGCTTGATCGCCTTTCCATCCGCCGCGCCGTTTCGCTGCAACGCTTGCCGGTCGCGCTTGGTGTTGCGATTGCGTTCCAGGCCCAGGGCCGTCGTCTTGTCGAATCGCCGAGCAATGGCTGCCGGCAACTCGCCCCGATTGTTCGTGTACACCCTGGCCTCTTGTCGCGCACGGCTGATCGCCACGTAATACAGATTCATCGACGTGGTGCGGCTCTTGGTATCGAGCGCGATCAGTACGCGGTCCTTGGTCACGCCCTGCGAGCTGTGGACGGTGGATGCATAGGCATGCTCGAGGTGCAGCGGCTTGTTCACCGGCAGCTCGAGCGCGCGAGCCGGCCGGCCGTCGCGCTCCTCGACCGATTCGAGCTTGACGACGCCGCCGATCACGCCGGCAACGCGCATGCGGTCGCCGTTCGTGAGGTCGCGACCGGGATCGTTGCGGTTGA
>NZ_VZPL01000191.1 GCF_008801575.1 Xanthomonas cissicola
TCAACGCGTCAGATACTGATTGATCAGGTTTTCATACGCTTCCTGGCGGCCGCTGATCTGCTGGGGCGCATTGCCGGCCGCATGCTTGGCCAGATCCGCCAGCGTGGTCTTGCCTGCGGCAAAGTCCGCGCCCGCGCCGCTGTCGAAGCTGGCGTAACGCTCGGCGCGCCACTGTTCCAGCGGCGAGGCGGTCAGCAGCGCGTTGGCCACTTCCAGCCCGCGGGCGAACGCGTCCATGCCGCCGATGTGGGCCAGGAACAGGTCCTGCGGGTCGGACGATTCGCGACGCACCTTGGCATCGAAGTTCAAGCCGCCCGGTGCCAGCCCGCCCTGCCGCAGCACCACCAGCATGGCGCCGACGGTGTCGTACAGATCGGTCGGGAACTGGTCGGTGTCCCAGCCGTTCTGCGGGTTGCCGCGGTTGGCATCGATGCTGCCGAGCAGGCCGGCATCGGATGCCACCTGCAGGTCGTGCTCGAAGCTATGGCCCGACAAGGTGGCGTGGTTGGCCTCGATGTTGAGCTTGAAGTCCTGATCCAGGCCATGCTGACGCAGGAAGCCGATCACGGTGGCGCTATCAAAATCGTACTGGTGCTTCATCGGCTCCATGGGTTTGGGCTCGATCAGGAAGTTGCCTTTGAAGCCGATGCTGCGGCCGTAGTCGCGCGCCAGGGTGAGGAAGCGCGCCATGTTGTCCTGCTCGCGCTTCATCTGCGTGTTGTGCAGGCAGGCATAGCCTTCGCGCCCGCCCCAGAACACGTAGTTTTCGCCGCCCAGCGCCACCGTGGCATCGATCGCGGCCTTGACCTGCACCGCCGCACGCGCCACGACATTGAAGTCCGGGTTGGTCGAGGCACCATTCATGTAGCGCGGATGCGAGAACAGATTGGCCGTGCCCCACAGCAGCTTGATGCCGGTGTCGGCCTGGCGCTGCTTGGCAACGCCCACCATGTGCTTGAGGTTGCTCTCGTACTCAGTGATGTCATCGGCATCCGGCGACAGGTCGATGTCGTGGAAGCAGTAGTACGGCACGCCGAGCTTGGTGAAGAACTCGAACGCCGCATCGGCCTTGGCTTCGGCACGGTTCAACGCGGTATCGCCCACATCCCACGGATACGCACGCGTGCCCGGGCCGAACGGATCGGCGCCATTGCCGCAGAAGCTGTGCCAGTAGGCCACGGCAAAGCGCAGGTGCTCGGCCATGGTCTTGTCGCCGATGGTCTTGTTGGCGTCGTAGACCTTGAACGCGAGCGGGTTGTCCGAATCGCGGCCTTCGAAACCGATCTTGCCGATGCCGGGGAAATATTCTTTCGCGCCGATGTACACGGTGTTGCTCATGGGGTG
>NZ_VZPL01000192.1 GCF_008801575.1 Xanthomonas cissicola
ACCTCTGCCACCTTGAACCCACGATCGGTCACTTGCCGGACCGCCTCGATCTTGAACTCATCCGTATACCGCTTACTGCTCATGGACACCTCCGAATCAGCCATTTTCCATGGCCTTGAGATGTCTAGGAAATCCTGGGCGTATCAAATCACTGCCAGCAGAGGTTTTTAAGAATCAACGTGTACGCCATATTAGCTCTACAATTCGGTGCTGATAGCAGCCTGAAGCGCGCGTAGCGCGTTGTCAGAGTATCTGGGATGTTTTTGGGCTCCGAACTCGAAGAACATGACGTATGCTGAATTTTCGTCGATTCGCAGATGGTCGCGGATAGCCTTGACTTTCTTGGTTGGCAACCCCAGTTTTTTTGCCAACTCGCTCCGGCTCCAGTGGTATTTTTTCTGGAGATCTATTTCACGGATGGCAGCCGCCCCCTCCGGGTCATCACCTGACACGAACCGAACAGCTGGAGCGCCTGTGGCTTTGGTAAATCGGACACGAATAGTCGACCCCTCTCCTTCAATGTTCGTTGCTAGGGTCATCAACCGTGGGAACACCTGGTCCAGTGGAGTGCCTTCCTTGATCGCTTCTTCAATTCTATAAAGGTCTCTTTTGGATACTGCGACCTTTTCGCTGACGTGTGCTTCCATCGCCAGGAGTGCCGTGATTCGGCCTCTGGCCTCGTCTCGCGCCCTTCGACCCGGGGCAAGTAGTTCTCGAATCTGTGTGTATTCACGATTTACCAGCATCAGAAAATCCGGCAGCGCTTGGGTAGACAAGGGTAAGACCCGGACCGGAAGATTGTCCGCGAGAGTGTCATTGAAGTGCGTCGTGAGCACTTCATCTAAGACAGTTATCAATGCTCTTGCATTGATGTAGAGAGCATCTTCGGGAACCACGATCATCCAGTGCTGGGCCGAGTTGCGCATCGCATCAATAACGCGGATAGCTCCAGTTTGTGATGCGGTGATCCACCCTTTGGACTGAGCAGTAGTGAGCGCCTTGTCGATACCAATCGAGGTTCCCTTTTCTTCATCAAAGACGTCTTGTCCCTTTTGAACCAGCAACGCTTTGACCAACATTTCGCTAGGGAAGGTCTGAATAACGAGGCCTGAGAGTGCGGGATGTCGCGTCGTTCCGAAGAGTGGCGTTTGAATCTTTGGAATTTCGCCATTTCTGGCGCTTTCCGTGGGAATTTCCTGGTTTACAGGCGCACGCTCCCCATAGCCGGCAGCAACTGCTTTCGCTTCATCCACAGATTGGAGAGCGCAAACAAGGTCAGCACGTGTGCGGTGTTTTTGGCCAGGCCG
>NZ_VZPL01000193.1 GCF_008801575.1 Xanthomonas cissicola
CGGCCTGGCCAAAAACACCGCACACGTGCTGACCTTGTTTGCGCTCTCCAATCTGTGGATGAAGCGAAAGCAGTTGCTGCCGGCTATGGGGAGCGTGCGCCTGTAAACCAGGAAATTCCCACGGAAAGCGCCAGAAATGGCGAAATTCCAAAGATTCAAACGCCACTCTTCGGAACGACGCGACATCCCGCACTCTCAGGCCTCGTTATTCAGACCTTCCTTAGCCAAGGAATCGAGCCGGCATCGGAACAACGAGGTGCTCAACCGTCGTAGGCAGCATATCCTGACAACCATTGAGCCATACCTTGCATTGCTAGACCCGAGGAAGGCTGAAGAGGTCAAGACTGACGTTGCAAGGAGCCTATTTTCCGATGCGATAGCTGCGCCAGCGGAAAAGAGCGAGGATACCAGCAATATCCTCGCTCAACTGTCGAACCTCGTAACGACGATTATTAAGCAAAAGCGGTGATTAGGTCGCATATCGAGGCACTAGCGTAGCGGCTTCGCTTCCTAAAACGGGCGTCCAACGATCGAGCTGGCTGGGCAACAACATCGGGATGCCAAGTCAGGCCTAGTGCAAATGGGCGAATCAAGCGTCTGC
Organism: Xanthomonas cissicola; assembly: GCF_008801575.1. GTDB lineage: Bacteria > Pseudomonadota > Gammaproteobacteria > Xanthomonadales > Xanthomonadaceae > Xanthomonas > Xanthomonas cissicola. The sequence continues at coordinate 602 of NZ_VZPL01000193.1, forward strand.
CGTTGCCCCCCTCGTGAGCAGCGGGAAGACCAACGCGCACTTTTAGGCTGGAACCCCAAGTCCGAGGGACTGGGCGTTTTCGACCCCGCAGCGTAGTACTGCGCGCCGCGCCGGGCTCCCCGCAAGCACCATATCCACACCAACAAGTTCCAGCTCTGAAGCACCCAGGGCCTCGGCCACCGCACCTGCCACCGCGCCTGTACGCTCCTGCATCTTCTTGCCAAGCCGATGAAGGAACTCGGCCAACACTTGCTCATCATTCGGACGCATCCGCACCGGCAGCGGCTGCAGCGTCGCACGACGGTACAGCAGGTAGGCTGTCGCCATTGCATCACCTGCCTTATCGATCATGGCGTCAAATGCTTCGCGCGCCGCGGCATCCAACACGCTATTGCGCAGGTCGATGCCCTTTTCGGCTAGCTCTGCCACCTCGAGCTCCATGCTCACAATCTGCGTTGCAATCTCCTGACGCATAGCAGCGTACTCCTCCACCAACGCCAGCGAGGATCGTTCTGACGAACGCAGCTTCTGGATCTCGCGCGTTAGGGAAGCTCTGAACAACGCACCACAGATACGCGACACTACCCGCCTCATCATGTAGAGGATCATCTATGCAGCTGACGTTCGGTGACGCTGAGGGCCTGGGCAAGCGCAAGCAGACCCGGCGCGAGAT
>NZ_VZPL01000194.1 GCF_008801575.1 Xanthomonas cissicola
CGCGCCGGGTCTGCTTGCGCTTGCCCAGGCCCTCAGCGTCACCGAACGTCAGCTGCATAGATGATCCTCTACATGATGAGGCGGGTAGTGTCGCGTATCTGTGGTGCGTTGTTCAGAGCTTCCTTAGGCTTTCAACAGCTGAAGCAGAACAATTGCTGCGTTTGCGGCCGTGAGAACCAATATGGCCCACGTGAGGCACGCCATTGTGCGCGTGAGGGAGAGCATGCGAGCGTTTTCTCGAGCCAATTTACGATGTGCAATCTCCTCACGGTAGAAGCTCGTGCCGACGACGGTACTTTTGGCCAGATCGTTGTAGCGGTTGACCAAGTCGTCGTCAGACATTGCGGCGATTTGCTCATGTGTTGGCGCCATCCCCATGACACTTCCTTTCAAGGCCTAACGCCTGAGTTAAGTCGCACCGCTTTGTGGCGGCGGCAGAGTCACAATCCTACGTGACTTTTCCGGCGCCGCCACAAAGCGGTGGGACCGAGGCGCTGCCGGCGACGCCGGCCAGTGCGTGGAATCTCGCGTTATGTGCGCTGGCGGCCTCGCCGCACTAGGGCTTGCAGCGCGGCTTTAAATGATTGAGCATCAAACATCGAAGTTTGATAGGTCGATCATGACATCCCCCATTTCCATCACCACCCTCGCCGCCCTCGCCAGTGCCGGTGTGCTGCGCACCGTGCAGCTGGTCGGCCAGGTCGGCGGCTATACGGTCATGGTGCGCGTGGGCCAGGTCGAGAAGCAACTGACCGGCCAGCGCGGCGAGGCGCGCGTGTTTGCCTCCCTGGACACCGCCGCCGCCCAGCTGCTGGCGCTGGGCGTGACGGTGTTTGAGGTGCTGCCGGCCAACTACGTGCGCGCGCCCAAGGTCTACCGGCGCGGCCGCCCGGCCGCGTTGAAGGAGTTGGCCAAGCTCCAGCGCCAGGCCAAACCCGCCAAGCCTAAGCCGGCCAGGAAGCCGGCCGGCGCGGCGGCGGTGGCCACCGCCGCGAAGATCCTGCCCAGCGATCGGGCACAGCTGAAATTGAGGGTCGGCAGGGATTCGTGTAAAAAACAGCCAAAAGTGAGCTAACTCGCTGTCAGCACAGAAATTTTTCACAACCTTCTGCCGATCCTCCATGCGGGTCCGTGATCGCCTTCATGTCTGCGCCTCACCCTGGTCGTCGAGGGT
>NZ_VZPL01000195.1 GCF_008801575.1 Xanthomonas cissicola
AGGGAAGCTCTGAACAACGCCCCCAGATGCGCGACACTACACACCTACGTTGAGGAGTGATCCATGCAACTGACGTTTGGTGACGCCGAGGGCCTTGGTAAGCGCAAGCAGACCCGCCGGGAAATCTTCCTGGCCGAGATGGAGCAGGTCGTTCCGTGGCAGCGGTTGCTTGCGCTGATCGCACCGCACTATCCGGTGTCGGGACGGCCAGGTCGGCAGCCGTACGCACTGGCCACGATGTTGCGGATTCATCTACTGCAACAGTGGTACGCGCTGAGCGATCCGGCGATGGAAGAAGCGTTGCATGAGATCCCGAGCTTGCGGCGTTTTGCCCAGCTCGGTGGGTTGGACAACGTTCCTGACGAGACCACGATTCTCAATTTTCGTCGTTTGCTGGAGACCCATGGCCTGGCCGCGCGGATGCTGGAAGCGGTCAACGCGCATCTGGCGCGCAAGGGTCAAAGTCTGCGCTCGGGCACGATCGTCGATGCAACCCTGATCGCTGCGCCCAGTTCGACCAAGAACGCTGACCACGCGCGCGATCCTGAGATGCACCAGACCAAGAAAGGCAAGCAGTATTACTTCGGGATGAAAGCGCACATTGGCGTAGACGATGTGTCCGGGTTGGTGCACCACGTGGAATGCACGGCGGCCAACGTTGCCGATATCACGCAGGCGCACAAGCTGCTGCATGGCAAGGAAGACACGCTCAGCGGGGATAGCGGTTACACGGGGCTGGACAAGCGCGCGGAGATGGCGCGCAAGCGCAAGTTGCGCTACCTGATTGCAGAGAAGCCGTCCAAGCTCAAGCAGATCAAGAACGCGCGCGAGTTGCAGTGGGCCCAGCGCTGGGAGCACACCAAGGCCAGCCTGCGGGCGAAGGTGGAACATCCATTTCGGGTGATCAAACGCCAGTTTGGTTACGTCAAGGTCCGCTATCGCGGCTTGGCGAAGAATACCGCGCAGGTGCTGACGCTGTTTGCGCTATCCAATCTATGGATGGTGCGCCGGCAGTTATTGCCGGCCAAGGCATAATGCTGTCCGGCGGCAGCTGAAGCCGCCAGATAAGCGCAAAATCTCGTCTTACATACCCAATTTACGCGTTACTGGCGCTCTCTATGCTGATATTTTTAGGTCTTGAGAGTTGTTCAGACCTTCC
>NZ_VZPL01000196.1 GCF_008801575.1 Xanthomonas cissicola
CGGCCTGGCCAAAAACACCGCACACGTGCTGACCTTGTTTGCGCTCTCCAATCTGTGGATGAAGCGAAAGCAGTTGCTGCCGGCTATGGGGAGCGTGCGCCTGTAAACCAGGAAATTCCCACGGAAAGCGCCAGAAATGGCGAAATTCCAAAGATTCAAACGCCACTCTTCGGAACGACGCGACATCCCGCACTCTCAGGCCTCGTTATTCAGACCTTCCCTAGAGTTAGCTCGCGCATCAGCACCTATCCTCCGTCCACACTCTGCAGTTCCTTTATAAGGCAAAGTAATGGCAACAGTTGCAGAACAAATTCGAAGCACTAGCGCAGCAATCTGCCAAAACATTGATTCGCTAGCCGCGCAGCGTCCGCTACTGTCTCAGAACGTGCTGGCACAGCTACGCAATCTGGTCGAAGGTGTCGTGGTGCGCCTGCACCTTGGAACGAACGATGCCGAGTTTAGCTTTGATGCGACTAAGCCAGCACTGACGTACGTACGCAGCAAGGGCAAACTGAACTTTCTTGCTCGCTTTCACCGACTACTCCAGACCAGCAGTTCTCACTACACCCTCGATGGTGATGCCTCTGAGCGGTTGATGCTCAAGTATTACGAATACATGCACCGGCTACGCGCTCTCGTTCGCAACGCCTGCGCTATGGAGGTGTTGGAAAACTTGGAGTCGTTTCCGCTCGATCTGGATCCCTCGTTACGCGAATACCACCAGAAGATCTCTGAGCGGATCGAAGCTACCAAGGGTACACGACTCGATCGCGAGAGCGGTGCACGCTACTACATTCACAAGATCCGCCCCTTTTTCATCGAGTGGAGCATCTATTACGAGGTAACCTTTTCTCGCGCCGTGGACAGGGCGAGCAAGTTTGATAGGGTTATCGCCTTCACCGACATAGATCTTAGCGACAAGTATTCGGCCTACTTGGTACTCCACCGCGACGCGATCCGGGTGCTCGACCAAGATATGCCTATCACGCTCATTCGGGCTTGGGACGTATCGATCCGACCTTGCGAACTAGGGCCTGTTAACACATCCGAAGCCCATCAACGACTAGGACGAAGCTGAGGAATCCAAGGAACATGACATCCAGCTTCTCGAAGCGCGAGAAAATCCGGCGGTAGCCTTTCAAGCGACGGAACAGT
>NZ_VZPL01000197.1 GCF_008801575.1 Xanthomonas cissicola
GCGTCCCATAGACGCTTATCAAGGAGCAGATCACCTACCATGTCGGCTACGGCTTCGCTGCGGAGCTCTCCGATCGAAAGCTGACGGCCTTCTCGTCCCGATTTGGCGCGCATCAGGTGCACGTAAGCTTGCCAACGTTCTTGGTCCACGCCGGCGGCAGCGATCGCCGTGGCCAGCTCGCGATATAGGTCGGGACGCTCAATCTGCATTCGATGCGTCAGCTCGTGTCCGATCACCGCGCGAAGGGGCTCTTTCACGTGATTGGTGAGGAAGATTCGCTTATCGAGGCGATCATTGATGACCATCGCCTCGAACTGCAGCGTCTTGTCAGAGCCACCATAGTGAAGCGTGACCGGACGCATCCGGAACAACCGGCACAGCTCGTGGCAGTCGGCCGGCAGCCCCCCATCAACTTCTGTAAACGTACCTTCTGGGATCGCGCGCGCGAAGTAGCGCCCAATCGTCTCCTCGAAATCCCGAGAGTTATTAGTAGTGCGCCCGATCATCGGCAGGTCCTCAGTAGCCCGGCGTATGGACATCTTCCGGCTCATCTGATGGCCCCGGCACGAAGTTGGCGCTGTCTTTGATGGTGACCAAGTGCCGGGCGTAACCGGTTAGCGGCTCTTTCAGATCGTAGTATTGGCCAGTGGTGGGATTGCGCAGCATGTAGCGGGTCGAAGCGCCTTGGCGTCGGGTAGAGAGCTCCGTGTAGCCCTGCGCCCACACATCATCGATCATGACTTTGCCCGTCTTCTCAGTGCCGTTGTGCGAGACCTTCATGTTCGCAGCCGCCTCAATGCGCGCCGTGGCCTCCCGCTCCATCGAGCGAACACGTGCCAGGCCTTCACGCCTCCGTGCGTGTTGAGCGGCTTGCTCATCGCTATACCCGCAAAAGCGGTAGACCGCTTCGGCCCGAGTGGTTCTGCTGTGTCCAGGCCTCAGGCCGGACACCGATTGAAACAGCCGCATCGTGCTTTTGTTGTTGGGTCCATTGTCGCCAATCACACTGATCAAGCGGTCAAGAGGGGAGGCAGGGATTTGTGTAAAAAACAGCCAAAAGTGGGCTAACTCGCTGTCAGTAAAGGTTACTTACACCAATCCCTGCCGACGCTCAGGTAGTCACCGACTGAGCCTCACTGAGGCAATAGC
>NZ_VZPL01000198.1 GCF_008801575.1 Xanthomonas cissicola
GTGTAAAAAACAGCCAAAAGTGAGCTAACTCGCTGTCAGCACAGAAATTTTTCACAACCTTCTGCCGATCCTCCATGCGGGTCCGTGATCGCCTTCATGTCTGCGCCTCACCCTGGTCGTCGAGGGTTGCCAGGATCACCCGAAGTTGTGTACTGCCATGCGGCCTCGGAAGCTATGTAGGAACCACAGACCGCTAGTCTGGAGGCGACCATGTAAAGAGGTATGCCTGATGGATCCCATTCGTTCGCGCACACCAAGTCCTGCCCGCGAGCTTCTGCCCGGCCCCCAACCGGATAGGGTTCAGCCGACTGCAGATCGTGGGGTGTCTCCGCCTGCCGGCGGCCCCCTGGATGGCTTGCCCGCTCGGCGGACGATGTCCCGGACCCGGCTGCCATCTCCCCCTGCCCCCTCACCTGCGTTCTCGGCGGGCAGCTTCAGTGACCTGTTACGTCAGTTCGATCCGTCACTTTTTAATACATCGCTTTTTGATTCATTGCCTCCCTTCGGCACGCCTCATACAGAGGCTGCCACAGGCGAGTGGGATGAGGTGCAATCGGGTCTGCGGGCAGCCGACGCCCCCCCACCCACCATGCGCGTGGCTGTCACTGCCGCGCGGCCGCCGCGCGCCAAGCCGGCGCCGCGACGACGTGCTGCGCAACCCTCCGACGCTTCGCCGGCCGCGCAGGTGGATCTACGCACGCTCGGCTACAGCCAGCAGCAACAGGAGAAGATCAAACCGAAGGTTCGTTCGACAGTGGCGCAGCACCACGAGGCACTGGTCGGCCATGGGTTTACACACGCGCACATCGTTGCGCTCAGCCAACACCCGGCAGCGTTAGGGACCGTCGCTGTCAAGTATCAGGACATGATCGCAGCGTTGCCAGAGGCGACACACGAAGCGATCGTTGGCGTCGGCAAACAGTGGTCCGGCGCACGCGCTCTGGAGGCCTTGCTCACGGTGGCGGGAGAGTTGAGAGGTCCACCGTTACAGTTGGACACAGGCCAACTTCTCAAGATTGCAAAACGTGGCGGCGTGACCGCAGTGGAGGCAGTGCATGCATGGCGCAATGCACTGACGGGTGCCCCCCTGAACCTGACCCCGGAGCAGGTGGTGGCCATCGCCAGCAATA
>NZ_VZPL01000199.1 GCF_008801575.1 Xanthomonas cissicola
ACTGTTCCGTCGCTTGAAAGGCTACCGCCGGATTTTCTCGCGCTTCGAGAAGCTGGATGTCATGTTCCTTGGATTCCTCAGCTTCGTCCTAGTCGTTGATGGGCTTCGGATGTGTTAACAGGCCCTAGAAGAAATATTAGACAAGCAGTGAAGCAGGGAAGCGAGACATATGTGCAGTCGCTTTGTCAGGCTCAGGGTGACATCGATGCTGCGGCACGCTACGCCGTTGAGGTAGCGATCAAGAGCGGCAAAGAAGGCTTGGTTGATCAACTGGTGCCACTGTTGTCGAAGTCGTTTGCGGTCTATCCGCTTGATGTGGCTGCCAAGGCGGGTTCGGTGCGGGCAGTTGAGCAGCTCATGGCGTTTTGCGACGCAGAGGATGACGAGGCATTGGTGCTTGCTGCCAGGCACGGGCACACGGAGTGCGTCAAACGCCTGCTCAAAGAATGCAATCCTCTTCAAAGCGACTCTCAGGCGTTGTATGAAGCCGCGCTCCATGGCCACGCAGCTGTTGTCTTTCAGTTGGTCATTTTCTCAGACGCCAAGGCCCAGGACAGCCGGGCGCTGATCGCCGCTTGTCGGGAAGGCCACTTGGAAGCGGTCAAGCATTTGCTGCCTTTTTCATCGAAGATCCAATGTGCGCTGCATGGCTTTGCGGCGGCGGCCGAGAACAATCATGTCGACGTCGTTGAATTCTTGATCGAAGCTGGTCTTCCGGATCCGGAAGACACCTTTTCGTTGGGTCTCAACGTCGCTGCTGCGAAAGGTCATGAACAGCTGGTGCGGACGATACTTTGGGCGATCGTCAGAACAGGGCATGCGCCACGAGACTTTGGCGAGAACGCACTGTTCGCTGCAGCAACGAAGGGCGATGCAGGAATGGTCAAGTCGATCTTGGAGTTCGCCCACAAGACCGCCTATCCAGAGGCCGGCTTGTTTGCTGCACTCCAAAATGACCATGATGAAGTGGCGGATGTTCTGGTTCGCCGAGTGAACCTAGATAACGTGCGCGAATTGATCTCGGACGAAGAGATCGAAGCCAAGCTTGATGAAGCGATTGCCAGACTTGACGCTACGAAGCAGCACAGAGAGCTTCAATCCAACGAGCGCAAGAGATTTGCGCAGAGCAA
>NZ_VZPL01000200.1 GCF_008801575.1 Xanthomonas cissicola
CTTAGACTCAACTTCCAAGCGCAACACCCTCTCAGCAAGTAGGGTGTATGCATGTCAAAGAGCTACGTTCACCTCAGCGCAGAAGAACGCGCAGTTCTCCAGATTGAAACGCGACGAGGCCAGAGCTTGCGCTCAATCTCCAGGCTGCTGGAGAGAAGTCCGTCGACATTGAGCAGGGAGCTGGCCAGGCAGCCAACCACCACCTACTGCGCCCGGGATGCGGCCGTGCAGTACAAAGCACGGCGTCAGCGCAGCGTCCGGCGTCGACGGCTGGAAGCGGGAACGGAGGTCTTGCAGACGGTGCGTGACCATCTGGTGCTGTGGCGCTGGTCGCCCCAACAGATTGCTGCCAAGCTGCGCACCATGCATCCGGATGATCCTGCCCAGCGCGTCAGTCACGAAACCATCTACGCTAGCATCTATGCGCACCCGCGCGGCGGCCTGAAAAAGGAACTGGTTGAGGCGCTACGCCAGCGCAAGCCGTCCCGGGGATTACGGCGTAAGACTGCCGCCAAGCGCACCTGGGTACCGGAGGAACTGCGGATCGTGCACCGACCCGAACAGGTCCAGCAACGGTTGGTTCCAGGCCATTGGGAAGGCGATCTGATCAAGGGAGCGTTCAATCGTTCTTGCGTCGGCACGCTGGTGGAGCGCAAAACGCGCTTTGTCGTGCTTTGCCGGATGGATGGCTGTACCGCCGCAGATGCGCTGGAAGGGTTTACCCGTCAGATGAAGAAACTTCCCGCCTCGATGCGAAGCAGCTTGACCTACGATCGCGGTACCGAAATGACGTGTTATGCCGAACTGATGAAGGGTCTGAACATCGATGTGTGGTTCGCTGATCCGCATGCACCATGGCAGCGCGGAAGCAACGAGAACACCAACGGTCTGCTTCGCCAGTTCCTGCCCAAGGGAGCGGACCTGTCCACCGTCAGTCAGGAATATCTCAATCACATCGCGTTACTGATGAACACCCGTCCTCGCCAGACACTGGGCTGGAAAACGCCTAGCGAAGCAATGGAAGCGGAAATCGCCGCCTTCAAATCATCTGTTGCACTTGAATCTTGAGACCGCC
>NZ_VZPL01000201.1 GCF_008801575.1 Xanthomonas cissicola
GAGCAAGAGCGGATGTGTTTGACTACATCGAGCGACGCCACAACCCAAGGATGCGGCGAAGGGCGGCCAAGCAGGATCAGAAGGTTGCAGCTCTTTTACAACCGTCCGTGATATCGGGGTAGAACCCAAGACCTGGTCGTGCTCTTGCGCCGCCGCTGGATCAACTGACGTCCAACATGACGTCAACCGGGAGAAATCGATGAGCATTCCCGCACAAGCTTTTGCAGATCGGCTTACCAATGACCTATCACCTGGCAGCATCTTTCTGTTCCGAGAGAGTTGGGCAATGTTGGTCAACAATCAGCAGGAAGAAGGCGACCCTGTTCTCGCTTTCTTGATGCTCCAAGGCGAGCGCGCAGGTTCGCTCTTCAAGGTAGGAGAGGGCATGACTCGATGTCTGACTCTGGCTGAGCCATTCGGATGGTTCGCATCAGTGAAAGAGGTAGCGCTCCCAGCACATGACGTGGTGGATACCGCGTCACTATCACTTACGCCACATGGGCCGGTGGTGGTTGGTCAAATGCCCCACCAATGGGGGGACGGCGACAAGATCGCGTTTGGCATGGATGGACAGCCCCTTGGTGACCATCCCCCTGGCGCGGTCAAGCGCTTTGCTACATGGAGCGCTGAGATCTTCCATCCATCTCGGCCTTTCGTCAGCTTGGGACGCATCTTTGAGGTCGATCGAACTGCTCGCTAGTTCCATCAGTTAGGCAACGAAGGCAGCGAAAAATAGTGATCCCAAAGGCCTTGCGCTTCTCGAAATCTAGAGAAAGTGTTTCTCCAACATCAGGAGAAATGCATGGCCATCTACCACACCCGCATCAAAACTTACAGCCGAGCAAAAGGCCATTCCGCAATTGCCGCAGCGGCATATCGCGGTGGTTATCTGCTCACCGATCCCAACTCAGGTGCTCGCCACGACTACCGGGGTAGGGCAGGCATCATCCAATCGCGTTGCATGGCGCCAACTGGCTCACCGGCATGGGCCTATGACCCACAGGCGCTTTGGGCGGCTGCAGAAGCGGCGGAGCGACGGCACAACAGCACGGTGTGCCGAGATTTCG
>NZ_VZPL01000202.1 GCF_008801575.1 Xanthomonas cissicola
GTGCGCAGGCTGCGCAAGGGCGACAAGCGCGTCTTCAAGTTCGATGCCAATGGCGAATTCGTCATGGGGCATCGAATCGTCAGCCATTTCATTCAGCTGATTTGGCGAATCGAGATTGGTGAGAATGCAATAAAAGAGGAATTTACCCCGCAATGGAATGAGTTTTGCACTCGATTGAGAGAAATAGCGAATCTCAGAGCGGAAACCTGGTCAGACATCATCGAAAGTCCTTACTTTGAAGATTCTGCACCCAGTATCTATGGCAGATGGTTCCAGGAAAATGTAGCAAAAATGCATTTTCCTCCGGTCATCCCGGACGTACCTGACCCTGTTGAGAACACGTTGATTGCCACCGGTAGTCGTATCCCCTGCTCGGGCATCTGGGAGCCGGTGGATGCGCCGAAGCCAAAGAAATTCAGCCTGTTTTCCAAGCCGGATATACCGACTGGCTTTTTGCCTTATATAGGCGCACTCAATTATCTTCATGATGGTTCGCCTGCACCACAAGCCGGCCAAATTGTGAGGGACACCAACATCGACATTGATGTCGTCTGGCGCCTGATCTGGCGCGACGACCGCTACGAGGACGGCACCATTCCGGAGGAGGAAGCCGACTACGTGTTCATGCAGCCGGACAGGCCTGCCGCCGCTGTGGACGCCCCCGCGCCGTCAGGGTATCGCCAGGTATTTGCGATGAGCGGTCAGCGCGCATCGCATGCCGGCCGTTGGCTGGTGATGGACGACCTGACCGCTGCGGCGGAGTTCAACGAAGGCGATGAACTGCCCTTGCACCAGGGCCGCAAGGTGCAATGGGTATTGGCGACCGAGTGATGTGGCCCAAGGACGGAGCGCTGCGTTCGCACGCCCGCCCCCCGGCGGCCTCAGTTTAAGCGAGTTCCGCGCGATGGCGGCCGATGTCGGCAGTTGGACCTGGGGCACGGTGCAAGGCGCCTTCAACGTCAAGGCCTCGCTGTCGCAGATTCTGGTGGATGCGGTGATCGGCATGATCCCGCTGGTGGGCGACGTCA
>NZ_VZPL01000203.1 GCF_008801575.1 Xanthomonas cissicola
CACCGAAATCGAACGCTGGCGACGCGAATACAACGAGGACCGACCCAAGAAGGCGATCGGCGGCATGACCCCGGCTGCTTATGCCCAACATCTGGCAAACACCGATATCATTACCCCCGGACTCTAAACCAAACCACTACTCAGGGTGGGGGGACGTCGGGGTTCCACAACAACCCACTGCACCCGTTTGGGCGGCGCGGGGCGCGTACTTGTGCGGGTGGGCCGTTCGCTGGCAGATGCCGTGTTTGGGCGGCGGCGTGTCATGGCGCCTCCGGCTGGTGGCGGGTGATGGATGCGGCAACGCACTGCTGCAACCCCACTGCACTACGTGCTGACCTGCAACCCGAGGTGTGCGGCAATACAGCGAGCTGGCGACTCAATAGATGCGTAGAAGAGTCGTTCACCTGCTCGACAGCCGCGCGTGCATCGAGCCGGCGCAGCACATCGCCCATATCCCAACGCAGGCGGTGAGCAGAGGCTGGCAACAGATCAACCGGCACAGATGCCGGCATGGATGGTGCGGTAGACATGGCAACGCCCTCCTGGAACAACCCAAGAACCGCCGCCAACGACGACGGGATGTCGGGAGGTTCGAAACCGCAGAGAGCCGGCGGGCGTATTCCCCTTGCGGGTGTTGTATTAGCCGCCCTCCCGACGCAGGCGTTGCGTCGGCTTGTACCTGCAGCATGCAGACACAAAAAACCCACCGGTTTGACGGAGGTGGGTACCGCTCTCTGAGGAGTTTCGACGCTCCTTGATACGCCCAGGATTTCTTAGGGAAGGTCTGAATAACGAGGCCTGAGAGTGCGGGATGTCGCGTCGTTCCGAAGAGTGGCGTTTGAATCTTTGGAATTTCGCCATTTCTGGCGCTTTCCGTGGGAATTTCCTGGTTTACAGGCGCACGCTCCCCATAGCCGGCAGCAACTGCTTTCGCTTCATCCACAGATTGGAGAGCGCAAACAAGGTCAGCACGTGTGCGGTGTTTTTGGCCAGGCCG
>NZ_VZPL01000204.1 GCF_008801575.1 Xanthomonas cissicola
AATCACATCGCGTTACTGATGAACACCCGTCCTCGCCAGACACTGGGCTGGAAAACGCCTAGCGAAGCAATGGAAGCGGAAATCGCCGCCTTCAAATCATCTGTTGCACTTGAATCTTGAGACCGCCCTGCTTCCTCCGGTCTCACTGGAAGCGCACCGCCAGGAGCTAAGGCTTAACTTGGTGCAGGGTACTGAACGCACATTCGGCTCTTTGCCAATGGCTGACGTCCTTGAGTACCGTAAGCGTACACATTCATTAGTAGCGCTGGCGCCATTGCACCGCTGGAGTAGGAACCCTGGCCAGGCGGTGCAAGTAACATACGGGGATTGGTTTTGTGCAGATGGCTACGGCAGAGCACTTTATGCGGCAGCAGTATCCGGACTCGTTGTTCGCCGCGGCGAGACCGCCAATGGAATGGGAGGAGTGTCGCCCATGTTCGCGCTGACGCGCGCAGGGCGCAGCTGGCTGTTGCGCCAACCTGGCCTTGCAGAGGCTTTTGATCACTTCAATGGCATTGAAAACAGCACGGCCTGGATTGATGCCAACGGGCAGGGGATTGCTTTCGACACGAACACGGGCGCGATCCTGGGAAGCCTGAGTGAGGTCGACGACTCTACCGCACCGACTCACGTCGACCTCGACCAATGCCCGGAGCCACCCGTGGCCGGGCGAGCGTACGACTATGAGGGACTGACGCTCCACAACGAGGACGGAGCCTACAGCGCGCCGGACATAGGAACTGTGCGTCCTGTGTGAAAACTACTAGGGCCTGTTAACACTAATGGCCCGAGCGATTAAACTATTGGGCATGGAGATCACGCCAGCACAATTTTCTCTGATCGAACACTGCCTGCCGGCGCAGCGCGGCAATGTCAGCATGACCAACCTGCAAGTGGTCAACGCCATCCTTTACGTTGCCGAGCATGGCTGCAAATGGCGCGGCCTACCCAAGCGCTTTGGCAACTGGCATACGGTCTACACACGCATGAACCGTT
>NZ_VZPL01000205.1 GCF_008801575.1 Xanthomonas cissicola
AATCACATCGCGTTACTGATGAACACCCGTCCTCGCCAGACACTGGGCTGGAAAACGCCTAGCGAAGCAATGGAAGCGGAAATCGCCGCCTTCAAATCATCTGTTGCACTTGAATCTTGAGACCGCCCCCTATATCGGTTAAAAATTTTCATCGACCACTTGCTCCATTGACATTCTTGGGCATCCCTTGGGGTTGCATTGCAGGCTGCGCTTGCAGCTGACCGGCCGGCTGCATTTGATCAGGAAATGCTGGCTGCGCCTGTTGCTGAGGCGCGCCACCTTGTTGCTGCATGCCTTGTTGCAGCGGAACGCCCGCTTGAGGTGCAATGGCGGCACCTGCTGCATTTGGATCGGCCATCCCAGGCATCGGCTGCTGCATGACCTGCTGCTGCACTGCTGCCTGAGGCTGAGCATTGATAACCGCGCCAGCCGCTGGGGCAACGGGCAGCGCGGAGTAATCATTATCTACGCGGTAATCAGTGACCCGAAAGCCCAGAGGATTTTCCACCCTCAGGCTATCGCTCATCTCAAGATTATCCTGGTAGACGAACCCCATCGTGGCGATCTTGTTATCCAGTAACGTCGAAACCGTGGAGTTCTTGTCATAAACGGTTCGCTGGAAGCGCACGGTTGCCCCGGTATATGCCTTCCCGTTGCCGCCAATCAAGGTAATACTCAAAATATTGACGCGAATTGCACGGAGCTTGCCGTACGTATTTAGCGGCCTCGACGGGTTGTTGGCGGAGTGCAGCGCGCGATATTCGCTCACTACATTTGTCGACCCCATTGCCGAGACCGTGTTCCAGTCACGCTGACCAATAATGGAAAGATCAAACGACTCACGCGCAATAATGAGTCGTCCCTGAAAAACCCCTGTCAAACCTCCATTGCCATGTTTGCGAGCCGCATAGTGCTTGAGCACGTTGAGGAACGCTCCCGCACCACCTGCAACCAGGCACGCAAAAAGGCGATCCAGCGCAGC
>NZ_VZPL01000206.1 GCF_008801575.1 Xanthomonas cissicola
CGGCCTGGCCAAAAACACCGCACACGTGCTGACCTTGTTTGCGCTCTCCAATCTGTGGATGAAGCGAAAGCAGTTGCTGCCGGCTATGGGGAGCGTGCGCCTGTAAACCAGGAAATTCCCACGGAAAGCGCCAGAAATGGCGAAATTCCAAAGATTCAAACGCCACTCTTCGGAACGACGCGACATCCCGCACTCTCAGGCCTCGTTATTCAGACCTTCCCTAGCGCCGCTCGAACTCTAGAGGCGACAGGTGGCTTGTTTAACCATGGCGGCGTTTTGGGTTGTAGAACATTTCGATGTAGTCGAATACCTAGGCGCGTGCGGCGTCCTTGGTGGTATAGATCCCTCGCCTCATCCGCTCGCGCTTGAGCAGGCCGAAGAAGCTCTCCACTGGTGCGTTGTCGTGGCAGTTACCACGCCGACTCATGCTGCACACCAAACCATGGCACGCCAGGAAACTTCGTCGGTCATCCTTTAGGATGTCGCACTCCTCAATCACTCGACGCAACTCTGCCTTCATCCAACGAACCTCGGCGCGCTGCACCACCCCATGCTTGCGGAACTTGTGCAGCCAGGCATACAGGCTGTGCATGGTGACACTCAGCCGCTCGGCGACTTCTGCCACCTTGAAGCCACGATCGATCACTTGCCGGACCGCCTCGATCTTGAACTCATCCGTATACCGCTTACTGCTCATGGATACCTCCGAATCTACCATTTCCATGGCCTTGAGATGTCTAGGAAACCCCGGGCGTATCATGTCCAGCAATTAATCGACCTTGAGAACCATGCGTCATACAGAAATCGTCAAATCAAACCGTCCCATCACGCCACCGGAAGAGCAAGGAAAGTTGCTCTCTAAGCGATCGTGGTCCATCACCCGTTTCGTCGGCAGCCTCGCTGCCATGACAACTCTGGCTGGGGTTGTCCTTCATGGCTGCGGTCATGTCGCATACACCACCTATCTCGATGCAT
>NZ_VZPL01000207.1 GCF_008801575.1 Xanthomonas cissicola
GGCTGGCTGGCCTGCTCAACCGCGCCACGCTTGAACTCGGCAGTGAACTTCCTGCGCTTTGACATGAACACTCCTCATGGCCTTGATCGGCCTTCTTGTAAGTGTCCGTGAAAACGGGGGTGAACCCATTTCTATCCTTAGGAGAAGGACGCCAAAAAAGACCATCAATGCCCACAATATAGACGCAATAGGCCTCATTACCTTTTGCTTTGTAGATTGTGGAAAGCGTTACGGCGCCCTCCTCCTGGAACTCAGGGGCACCAAATGACTTCGCATGAATATTATTCACGCGAATTCGCCTTGCCATCAATCCTTCGGCGATGCCATTAAAGTAGAAGGAAGAATTTCGATCATCTGCGCAGATGACCAAAATGTCCTCGGGAGCAACACCGCCCGAATTGATATCCGCCTGGATCCGCGAAAGAACGAACTCAACCTCCTCCGCCGGCTTCTCAAAAACAGTGCACGATATAAGCTCATCGATGGATTCGGAGCCGATAGACGGAGGCGAGTTAGATTTGGGGCGATACACGGTGACCGAATGCCCCGCTGCAACGTCACCCTTAACCTCATAGCCAAAATCTTCCCAGTGCTCCTTAGACTCCAGCATCTGCACTACGCGATCCCCATAGATCCCAAATCCGATTGCATGTGCGCAAACAAGGATCTGTCTAGGATTTCGATAGCACTTGTGGAGAACGATCTCTTCCTCAAACTCAACGTGAGGTTGATTCACACCATCGGTACCGAACAAGCTGGCCGCGGTTGGTGTCTCGACGTCGAAAATGGTCTGGAAGACATCATAGGCTATGACCATCTTACCTTCCACTGCTAGCCTTAGGGAAGCTCTGAACAACGCACCACAGATACGCGACACTACCCGCCTCATCATGTAGAGGATCATCTATGCAGCTGACGTTCGGTGACGCTGAGGGCCTGGGCAAGCGCAAGCAGACCCGGCGCGAGAT
>NZ_VZPL01000208.1 GCF_008801575.1 Xanthomonas cissicola
GGCTGGCTGGCCTGCTCAACCGCGCCACGCTTGAACTCGGCAGTGAACTTCCTGCGCTTTGACATGAACACTCCTCATGGCCTTGATCGGCCTTCTTGTAAGTGTCCGTGAAAACGGGGGTGAACCCTATCCTGGTGCTCGCAAGATCGACGGATTGATCCAGATGCCGCTTGAAGCGTTGGCCGAGATCTTGGATCCAGCGCCCGCACCTCAGCCGGTCGCCCCCACCATCACCTCTTCATCCTCGCGACGACGATCCGCCATTGGGCCGCGTCTGGGTTTCGTGCGGGCGGCAAGCTTCTGGGAGCAAGTGATGGGGGCCATTGGCGAGCAGGAATTGGCCGATGAGCTGGGTGAAGTGGCTGTAATGATGTTGCAGGAGCTTCGCTACGAGGAAGCCAAGGCCAGAGCTGAGCAGGTGCGAAACGAGCTGTATTCAAATTCTGGACGATAGAATTGGGGTTTTTATGTAAGGCCACCGCAGGGTATGCTGCTTGAATTCCTTGCAACAGTGGTAGTAGGTTCAGGCACCAAAGGCTCGTCTTGATTCTTTTCATCGACGGGACAAATTTCTCACTCCCCGCGATGAGTTCACGATAATTAGCAGGGTTCGGAAATGCCTCAGGTTTCGCTTTCGCAGCAGTTTTCACTCAACGCTATCGAAGAAGCGCTATGCGAAGTGCGGGCATCACCCGCCCAACATCTATCTGTTGCGAAAGATTATGCATCTAAGCGCCATGGGCCGCTTCGAGATGCTGCTCGGTTACAGCTTTTGGCGACATGGGCGCGCACTTCGCCCGGTAAGCGTTTGGTCTTTAGGGAAGCTCTGAACAACGCACCACAGATACGCGACACTACCCGCCTCATCATGTAGAGGATCATCTATGCAGCTGACGTTCGGTGACGCTGAGGGCCTGGGCAAGCGCAAGCAGACCCGGCGCGAGAT
>NZ_VZPL01000209.1 GCF_008801575.1 Xanthomonas cissicola
AGCTCTGGCCTCGTCGCGTTTCAATCTGGAGAACTGCGCGTTCTTCTGCGCTGAGGTGAACGTAGCTCTTTGACATGCATACACCCTACTTGCTGAGAGGGTGTTGCGCTTGGAAGTTGAGTCTAAGCAGTCTCTGCGCCGATGCTGCTTGCGTTATCCACCGTTCGAGCAGGCGTATGAGTTACACCCGTGAAGCTGCAGGCGTAATGACGCGCCTGACTCCCAAGCTGCTGCATCAGGTCAGTGGTCGGCTGCGGCTCCGCCATTACAGCCTGCGGACTGAGCAGGTGTATTTGGACTGGATCCCGCGCTTCATTCTGGCCAATGGCCAACGGCATCCAGGACAGATGGGACAAGTAGAGGGCGAGGCGTTTCTCACCGAATTGGCGACGCGGGGCCAGGTGTCGGCCGGCACGCAGGAGGTCGCGCGCTTGCTGACGATGCTGGAGGGGAATTGTCGGCTGGTGGCGGGGCTGCTGTATGTCAGCGGGATGCGGTTGCTGGAATGCCTGCGCTTGCGGAGCAAGGCGATGGACATAGTTCGCGGCGAAATTGCAGTGCGCGATGGCTGGGACGCGAGCATCTGCGGTATGTGGTCCGCTGGACGGGCTCAGCCGTCTTGATAGTGACGCGGAACATGCGGGGCGAGCGATGCAGTGATAGAACGCTTGCCACCACGTTATCGATATCGACATCGCGTGCTCTGAATAACTAGGGCCTGTTAACACTAATGGCCCGAGCGATTAAACTATTGGGCATGGAGATCACGCCAGCACAATTTTCTCTGATCGAACACTGCCTGCCGGCGCAGCGCGGCAATGTCAGCATGACCAACCTGCAAGTGGTCAACGCCATCCTTTACGTTGCCGAGCATGGCTGCAAATGGCGCGGCCTACCCAAGCGCTTTGGCAACTGGCATACGGTCTACACACGCATGAACCGTT
>NZ_VZPL01000210.1 GCF_008801575.1 Xanthomonas cissicola
CCCACCAAGGACGCCGCACGCGCCGAGGTGTTCGACTACATCGAGATGTTCTACAACCCACAACGCCGTCATGGTTCAACTGGCGACCTGTCCCCTGTAGAGTTTGAACGGCGCTACGCGCAACGAGAGTCTTGAGTGTCTACGGAACCCTGGGCGTATCACAGTTCCTGTGTCTAACGCCTGAATTAAGCCGGGCCGCGAAGCGGCGTCGGCTTGACTGAACTGTTAGCCGCCACCCTCGCGTGCCTCAGCAAGGAATGCAATGGCCTCAGGATCCTCAAGAGTGATGTGATCTGTGATGTGGAAGGCCTCTTTGCACCACGGATGTGCCAAGGCTTCGTCTCGGTTGAGTAAGCGCCCCAAGAACGTTGACTCAGCCCAAGGTGATTCCGCAGCATCAGTGAGCCCCACGTTGTTGGAATCTTGAGTTGTCCAAAGCCTAAACGGAAATGCGAGGCGCTTGGACGGTGAGGCAAACTCTCCCCACTCGCCGAGGCCGATCAAGCCGGTCATATGGCTTGGGTCGTGCCCGGACGTGTACTAGAGGTAACACACAGCATGCGCGTTACCGTCTTTTGTGACGAAGCGCGTGAGTCGAATGGTCTCTTTGCCACAGCACTCGCATCGCGAAACATCTGGCGGCTCAAACTCAATTGCGATCATGTATGTGGTGCCTAACTACTATTGGACCGCCAAAAAGCGGTGTTGTGCGAAGTATCGACTAAGCCCGTATATCTGTAAAGGGGCAATTCCTATTCGGTAACAATGACTTGCCGGATGGCAACTGACAGGGCGGTCTCAAGATTCAAGTGCAACAGATGATTTGAAGGCGGCGATTTCCGCTTCCATTGCTTCGCTAGGCGTTTTCCAGCCCAGTGTCTGGCGAGGACGGGTGTTCATCAGTAACGCGATGTGATT
>NZ_VZPL01000211.1 GCF_008801575.1 Xanthomonas cissicola
CGTGGCAGCAACTGCTCGGGCTGATCGCGCCGCGCTATCCGGTGTCGGGGCGGCCAGGGCGGCAGCCGTACGCCCTGGCGACGATGTTGCGGATTCATCTGCTGCAGCAGTGGTATGCGTTGAGCGATCCGGCGATGGAAGAAGCGCTGCACGAGATTCCGACCCTACGGCGATTTGCCCAGCTCGGCGGGTTGGACGACATTCCCGACGAGACCACGATTCTCAACTTTCGGCGCCTGCTGGAGACCCATGGCCTTGCCGCGCGGATGCTGGAAGCGGTCAACGCGCATCTGGCGCGCAAGGGCCAGAGCCTGCGGTCGGGCACGATCGTCGATGCGACGCTGATCGCTGCACCCAGTTCGACCAAGAACGCCGATCACGCACGCGACCCTGAGATGCATCAGACCAAGAAGGGCAATCAGTGGTATTTCGGGATGAAGGCGCACATCGGCGTGGATGAGTTTTCCGGGCTGGTGCACCATGTGCATTGCACAGCGGCCAATGTTGCCGATGTCACGGTAACCCACACGTTGCTACACGGCAAAGAAGACAGCGTGTTCGGCGACAGCGGCTATACCGGCGCAGAAAAACGCGATGAACTCCAAGACTGCAAAGCTGCATTCTTTATTGCCACCAGGCCCTCGAGAATTCAGGCCATCGGCAACAAGCGCGAGCGTGCTCGGGAACAGCGTTGGGAACACTTCAAGGCCAGCGTGCGCGCGAAGGTGGAGCATCCGTTCCGGGTGATCAAGCGCCAGTTCGGCTACACCAAGGTCCGCTATCGCGGCCTGGCCAAAAACACCGCACACGTGCTGACCTTGTTTGCGCTCTCCAATCTGTGGATGAAGCGAAAGCAGTTGCTGCCGGCTATGGGGAGCGTGCGCCTGTAAACCAGGAAATTCCCACGGAAA
>NZ_VZPL01000212.1 GCF_008801575.1 Xanthomonas cissicola
AAGTTGCTCTCTAAGCGATCGTGGTCCATCACCCGTTTCGTCGGCAGCCTCGCTGCCATGACAACTCTGGCTGGGGTTGTCCTTCATGGCTGCGGTCATGTCGCATACACCACCTATCTCGATGCATGGGGTGTTCAAGCTGATCTCTTCCCGCAATCTACCGATTGGAAAATTGTGAATGGATACTATGCCATTGTGCTTCAAGGCGTTGGCATTCTCGGATCTGTCCCGTGGCGCGTTCCGATCACGTTTTTTCTCATGCTCTGGTTCGCGATCTGGCTCTACCGTCTACCTACCAGGCCAGCAATCAACAATCGCATCACTTTATTCATTCGGGAACGGCCATGGCTAAGCGGCATCGTGTCCTCAGCCGGCATGGCCGCATCTGTCGTTTATTTAGGAGTGATGCTTTACTTGGTTGGCCTGCTTGTTGCGATCATGCCAGGCTTGGTCGGAGAGAGAGC
The DNA here is from genome assembly GCF_008801575.1 of Xanthomonas cissicola. Classification (GTDB taxonomy): domain Bacteria; phylum Pseudomonadota; class Gammaproteobacteria; order Xanthomonadales; family Xanthomonadaceae; genus Xanthomonas; species Xanthomonas cissicola. The sequence continues at coordinate 465 of NZ_VZPL01000212.1, forward strand.
CGGGAAAGAGAAAGCAACCAAAGAGAGGCGACGCCTCCTTGGACCAGTGTCGACAAGCGATTCAGAACTCTGGGAAAAGGGTGAGCGAAAGATCCGAGGCCACATCATTGCCAGCAGCTCTGACCTGATCGCCATCTACGACACTGACCTCCATCAGGTCCGAACCCTATCGCGTGGCGATTGGGAGATACGGAGAGCAGGTCCTTAGAAGTAAGCAACGGAGTGAGGATGCCGATGACATCCAGGCGTATTTCTACAGCACTCGCTTACAAGCGTGCGCCGCGTGCTGGTCGCTTCTCTATTGAACTTGACGTATTGCTCTGCGCAAATCTCTTGCGCTCGTTGGATTGAAGCTCTCTGTGCTGCTTCGTAGCGTCAAGTCTGGCAATCGCTTCATCAAGCTTGGCTTCGATCTCTTCGTCCGAGATCAATTCGCGCACGT
>NZ_VZPL01000213.1 GCF_008801575.1 Xanthomonas cissicola
CACGATCGGTCACTTGCCGGACCGCCTCGATCTTGAACTCATCCGTATACCGCTTACTGCTCATGGACACCTCCGAATCAGCCATTTTCCATGGCCTTGAGATGTCTAAGAAATCCTGGGCGTATCAGTTTTCGGCTGGAAACCATATTGGAAAGAGTTCGAAAGCTGATAATCAGGTTGGTGGCACGGCCGTGCGATCCCATGCCCGCCGCGCCCAGCCAACGATGAGCGCTGGAGCCACCACGATCACGCTGCCCCACAAGAACGCGAGGTAGAAGGCAGCCGTAGCGACCTCACCGTAGACCCGATGTTCTGCGAACTTCCAGCCAAGCACCGCGCAACCGAAGACCGCTGCAAGCCCCAACCCGCCGCCCACGAGCGCACCTTTAAGGAACCCGCCTTTGCGAAAGTAGGGAATGCGACCGGTCCTGACATGCCAAGCCCAGACCTGCTGGGCGCGGATGTGCAGCATCAGGCAGAACACCAGGAAGCCGGCGATCAGCAGCCCACCTGCGCAGTAGACCAAGCCCATCAGCTGCTGGGTCTTGAAGACAGCGTCGAGGCCTGCTCCAAACAACAGCATGCCCAAGGGCCCGAGGATGACGCAGGGCAGGATCATGGCAGCCGGCCCGGTCGGCGCATAAAGCCGCGGGTAGTTCGCTGGGTGGTTCATTTCTTTTCCTCTGTTAAGAGCGATGACCAAACGGCGTCACGGCAACCGCATGGCGAATGGTTGGTCGAGGGTCAGCCCGCAGATGTTGAGGGTCGGCAGGGATTCGTGTAAAAAACAGCCAAAAGTGAGCTAACTCGCTGTCAGCACAGAAATTTTTCACAACCTTCTGCCGATCCTCCATGCGGGTCCGTGATCGCCTTCATGTCTGCGCCTCACCCTGGTCGTCGAGGGT
>NZ_VZPL01000214.1 GCF_008801575.1 Xanthomonas cissicola
ACCAGCGCCGTGGCGTCCCTGCCTGCGCTGATCATCCAGCGCGCCGATCCAGGCTTGTACAACCTGCTCACAAATGGCGTGCTGCAGGCGCGCCTGGACTTCGACCGCTCGAAGCTGACGTGCCGCGCCATGGCCGAGAAGATGGCCGAGACGGCGGGCGGCCAGCTTGGCTGGAGCCAGATGGCACAAGGCATGGCGCTGCGCGATGCGGTGTCTAGCACGGATGCCGTGTCGGCGATCGAGCAAGCGGAAACCAAGCGCGGCAATGACGGCGTGCCCTGGGTGGGCGGCAGCAATGCCGGTGGCGCGGGCCAGCCGGCCATCCGAGTGGTCGGCGATGTCACTCGGGTGGGCTACAACCTGGTCAATGGCCGCAGCGTGACCGACACGTCATCCATCGCCCAAGCGAGTTGCGCAAGCCTGTCCTGCCAGACCTGGACCTCGCCGCAACAGGCGGTCGAATGGGCGACGCGGGTCCTGGGCGAGAAAGAGCAGCGCACCTGCGATGCCTGCACCAAGACCGAGACAGTGCCCGGTGTGGGGCTCACGCCGCTGATCCAGGAGGAGTACGAGGCGAAGCTGGAAGCCTTGCAGGAGCTGATCTCGGGGACGCGCAACACGACGTTCGATAACCTGCGCGTAGCTGGCAGCACCTCGCTGCCCATCACGCGCGGCGTCATCGAGGCGCTACGCGACGAGCCCGATCAAGACCTGCTGGCGCGGCGGCTGGCGTCCGAGGTGGCGCTGTCGTCCGTGCTGGAGAAAGCTCTGCTGCTCCAGCGGACCCTGCTGACGGGCAAGAAGGAGCCCAACGTCGCCGCCAATGAACTCGCGGTGGAGGCCGTGAACCACGAGAGCGACACGCTCGACCGCGAGATCCAGAACCTGAAGACCGAGCT
>NZ_VZPL01000215.1 GCF_008801575.1 Xanthomonas cissicola
CTAAAGAAGTTGCTGGCCGAGCAGTTGTTCGAGAACGACCTGATCAAGGATGCGTTGCGAAAAAAGTGGTGAGCGCACCGGCGCGTCGTGCGCTGGTGCGCGAGTGGATCGGGCGTGGTGCTAGCGAGCGTCGTGCCTTGGCGGCGATTGGCATGAGCGCCAGCGCGCTGCGCTATTGCCCACGCCAAGACCGCAATGGCGAACTGCGCGAGCGCATTCTTGCGTTGGCGCATCGCCATCGCCGCTACGGCGTGGGGATGATCTATCTCAAGCTGCGACAGGAAGGACGCCTGGTGAACTACAAGCGCGTGGAGCGGTTGTATCGCGAGCAGCAGCTACAAGTGCGGCACCGCAAGCGCAAGAAGGTACCGGTTGGCGAGCGTCAGCCGCTGCTGCGGCCAGCGCAGGCCAACCAGGTCTGGTCGATGGACTTCGTGTTCGACCGCTCCGCCGACGGCCGAGTGATCAAGTGTCTGGTGATCGTGGACGACGCAACGCACGAGGCGGTCGCCATCGAGGTGGAACGCGCGATCTCCGGGCACGGCGTTGCGCGCGTGCTGGATCGGTTGGCACACAGTCGCGGCCTGCCGCAGGTGATCCGCACCGACAACGGCAAGGAGTTTTGCGGCAAAGCGATGGTTGCCTGGGCGCATGACCGGGGTGTGCAGCTACGGCTCATCCAGCCGGGCAAACCAAACCAGAACGCCTACGTCGAATCGTTCAACGGCCGGCTGCGCGACGAATGCCTCAACGAACACTGGTTCCCAACGCTGCTGCACGCGCGCACCGAGATCGAACGCTGGCGACGCGAATACAACGAGGACCGACCCAAGAAAGCAATTGGCGGCATGACGCCGTCCGCTTATGCCCAACATCTGGCAAACACCGATATCATTAA
>NZ_VZPL01000216.1 GCF_008801575.1 Xanthomonas cissicola
TTCGCAAAGGGATCACCCTGAGGTATCAGGTGATCGAACGTTGCCGCGATGAGTTTCCGATTCGGCTGATGTGCCGGTGCCTGAAGGTATCGGCCAGCGGCTACTACGAGTGGAGTAAGCGTCCTGCGAGCGCCCGGCAGCTCGACAATGAGCGCCTGGTCGTACGGATGCGCGAACTACACGAAGACAGCCGCGGTACGTTGGGGGCTGGCCGCATGCGCGAAGACCTGGCTGAGGAGGGCGAGACCGCCAGCCTGAACCGGGTAGCACGCCTGATGGCGGCCGACGGCCTGCAGGGCTGGCCCCGGCGCAAGCGTCGCGGGCAGCGTGGCAGTCCGGCCGTGACGCCGCCGGGCGTGGTCAACCTGCTTGAACGTGATTTTCTCGCGCTGGAGCCGGAAACCAAGTGGGTGACCGATATCACCGAGATCAAGACCCAGCAGGGCAAGCTGTATCTGTGCATCGTATTGGATCTGTACGACCAGCGCATTGTTGGCTGGTCAATGCACGCTCGGCAGGACCGTCAGATGGTGATCCGGGCTGTGCAGATGGCGGTCTGGCAGCGGCAAGGAAGCGATGAGGTGATTGTGCATTCGGATCGTGGCAGTCAGTTCCGCAGCGGTGACTACCAGAGGTATCTGACGGCTAACGGGCTGATCTGTTCAATGAGCGCTGTGGGGCATTGCGGCGACAACGCGGCCTGCGAAGGCTTTTTTGGACTACTCAAGCGTGAGCGGATCTATCGAACGAGCTACGCCACACTGGATGGAGCAAGAGCGGATGTGTTTGACTACATCGAGCGACGCCACAACCCAAGGATGCGGCGAAGGGCGGCCAAGCAGGATCAGAAGGTTGCAGCTCTTTTACAACCGTCCGTGATATCGGGGTAGAACCC
>NZ_VZPL01000217.1 GCF_008801575.1 Xanthomonas cissicola
AGAACCTGTTCACGATCTTCTGAGTAATAGCGCCAAGAAGGCCAAATGGATGAACTGCAGGCTGGTGTTGAGTTTGCGCTCGCAGTTCTTCCATAGCCTTCGGTTCTTCTCCAGCCAAGCAAAACTACGCTCGACAATCCATCGCTTGGGCATGACCTTGAAGGTGTGCAGTTCGCTGCGCTTGGCAATCTGCACCGTGAGCTGCTCGCCTAAAATCTCTCGCACGCCGTCGGCAAACGGTACTCCGGTGTAACCGCTGTCGCACAGTAAGCTTTGTACAAGCGTCAAGTTTGACTGACAGCGCTCCAATGCCTGCAGCGCACCTTTGCGGTCGGTCACCTCCGCCGTCGTCACCGCGATTGCATGAGGCAACCCATGAGTATCAACAGCGATATGCCGCTTGATGCCCGACACCTTCTTGCCTGCGTCATACCCCTTTTGCCCGGCTGTGTCCGTGTTCTTGACGCTCTGCGCGTCCACGATCAAGAACCTGGTGCAAGCGTTGCGCTCCTGTCTCGCGCGGGCCACGCCAACCTGATTTTTTGAGCGCCCGCTCCAGCAGGCTCACCCCCTCATCGTCGCACTCGCTCCACTTGGCAAAGTACGAGTGCACGGTCCGCCACTTCGGAAAGTCGCTGGGTAGCGCTCGCCATTGGCAACCGGTTCGCAGCACGTACAACACTGCGCACCACACCTCATACAAATCCACACGGCGTGGCTTGGTGCGCTTGCGCGCTTGTTCCAGGATCGGCAGCACGTGTGCGAACTGCTCCCGGCTCATGTCGCTCGGATAGGTCTTTTGGCGCATCCGCATAGTCTGCACTGATCAGCGAAGATCGTGAACAGGTTCT
>NZ_VZPL01000218.1 GCF_008801575.1 Xanthomonas cissicola
CGGCCTGCTTCAGCGTGGCGATGATCTGTGTCTCGGTGAACTTCGATGTGCGCATGGAACCTCCTGACTTGGGAACGATGCCAGAAAGATCTACTTATGCGGTGTCTGCGGATCGGGGGAGCTTACGTAGTCATGTACCGGACCACGAATCTTGGATTGACGGTCAACATCCGAAAGGAAGCTTGAAGTCGCGTGGGTTTTGGTTGCATGGTTAAAGCTGTGTTGTATCTCGTGCCCTAGGACAAACGTTAGGTCCTGTGCATTGAAGCTGCCGCCGGGAGTGGATTGCGACAGCGATTGCAACCCAATCGGAGGCAAGTTCATGATCTTGCGGCTGCCGTCGTACGTTCCACCCGCAGCGACGCCAGGCCCAACAAATCCAAAGGCTTCGAGCTGGGCTCTCCTTGGATTACTGGCATCTGACTGATCAATGGTAGTCGCAGCCCTCTTTATTTCATCGGCTAGATAAGGCGACTTGTTAATGCTTGATTGCAGGTTGTCGATCATGTCCTGCGTCACAGGATGCTGATTTTTCGCTGAGTCCTGATAAGTGCTGTGAGCGAAAGCTATCGACATCTGTTGAATCTGCAGCGTTGCCTTTAGGGAAGGTCTGAATAACGAGGCCTGAGAGTGCGGGATGTCGCGTCGTTCCGAAGAGTGGCGTTTGAATCTTTGGAATTTCGCCATTTCTGGCGCTTTCCGTGGGAATTTCCTGGTTTACAGGCGCACGCTCCCCATAGCCGGCAGCAACTGCTTTCGCTTCATCCACAGATTGGAGAGCGCAAACAAGGTCAGCACGTGTGCGGTGTTTTTGGCCAGGCCG
>NZ_VZPL01000219.1 GCF_008801575.1 Xanthomonas cissicola
ACAGATGTCTTTGACTGGAACGCCTGCGTCGGCCTGCTTCAGCGTGGCGATGATCTGTGTCTCGGTGAACTTCGATGTGCGCATGGAACCTCCTGACTTGGGAACGATGCCAGAAAGATCTACTTATACGGTGTCTGCGGATCGGGGGAGCTTACGACATTGAATTCGTACGGCCGGCGAGACGGCCAGGGCTCCGCGGACATTCACTGTGAAAGGGTGGGCAAGCTTGTTTGTTGAGATAGATTGGCAGGCTGGTACTCAGAGAAATCTTGCGCGTATCTCATCGGCAGGCGTGCACTCTCGGTGTGCCACCACAGCAGTTGGCACCCCAGCGCACCCCTAGCAATCTCTACCTCAAGGAGCGTAGAAACTCCTCTAGCCGTGGTCCTCACCTCCGTCGAACCGGTGGTTTTTTGCCTGCAGATTCTGTGGTTGCAACCGACGGGCGAGAAGCGGGGTCAGATTCACTTCAGGAGATAAGCCGGCCGGATAAGTATTAAGAGATATCTTCCGCGAACCGAGTCGGGAGGGCAGCACCGCATAGACGGCCGAGCATAAGCGGCCTCTAATTTCGCCAGCTACCACCAGGCGGCGTGGCCCAGCTGCGCGTGGCGATTGACGGCGGGCAGGAAGTTGATGAGGATCATGTCATACCACGCTTAAGTAGACCAATATGGATAGAAAGCTAAGGAAGCTCTGAACAACGCACCACAGATACGCGACACTACCCGCCTCATCATGTAGAGGATCATCTATGCAGCTGACGTTCGGTGACGCTGAGGGCCTGGGCAAGCGCAAGCAGACCCGGCG
>NZ_VZPL01000220.1 GCF_008801575.1 Xanthomonas cissicola
CGCCGGGTCTGCTTGCGCTTGCCCAGGCCCTCAGCGTCACCGAACGTCAGCTGCATAGATGATCCTCTACATGATGAGGCGGGTAGTGTCGCGTATCTGTGGTGCGTTGTTCAGAGCTTCCCTAGAAACGCGATAGGCCGAATGATCGAGAATAGAGGTCTATCCGGCCGGTTTACGACTGGAGCGGAGGCAGGCGCACGGATGCTCCTGCTGCCCGCGGCGTTCGGCGTTACGCCATCGAGCGCGGTGGCTGCGCTGGTCCGCGTCGCGCTGCGGCGGGGCGTTAGTCCAGCCAATCGGGCATCAGTGCCGTGATGCCGATCGTCGGCGGTCGCAGAGCTGCGTGGTAACGCCGCGTCATCGGCTGCAGGAAGCGGCAAGTTTGCTGCGCCAGAGGTCGGGGTGATACGAGATTCCATACCGTGCTCCAGTGACTAGCGGCGCATTCTGCAATGCGACCAATCCCGAGCAACCCCGCTTGGCGTAATCGTCGTCCGGTAAGCGAATATCGACCGAGCGTCATCACGACGCCTACCCACACGACCTGGGGCGCGAGCGACATGTAAACGTCGCTCACGTCAGGGTGCTATCGCGGCTTGGTAACGAACATTGCTTAGATGCGCATGCTGCTTGCGCGATCGAAGCGGTGGCTAAGGAAGCTCTGAACAACGCACCACAGATACGCGACACTACCCGCCTCATCATGTAGAGGATCATCTATGCAGCTGACGTTCGGTGACGCTGAGGGCCTGGGCAAGCGCAAGCAGACCCGGC
>NZ_VZPL01000221.1 GCF_008801575.1 Xanthomonas cissicola
TCCGTCGCTTGAAAGGCTACCGCCGGATTTTCTCGCGCTTCGAGAAGCTGGATGTCATGTTCCTTGGATTCCTCAGCTTCGTCCTAGTCGTTGATGGGCTTCGGATGTGTTAACAGGCCCTAGTCTTGCAATAAGCGAACGCGAGCAAGCGGGACTCGCGTGCATGGCGGTCGCCCGCGACGACGCAGCGTTGCCCCGACTGCGGATACAGCAGCGCTTTAGCGGGGCGTGCGCCGTCCATCGTGCGCAGGGAACATCCGATGACATCCCCGGATCACTGCGCTGCACATGGGCGCATGCGCATCATCGAACAGTGCCGCAAGCATGTTGACGCCGGCACTTGAGCGCAGTCTCAGGGCATCGCGCTGCGCCGAAGCTTTCGGTCCAGCAGATAGCCGAGTACGCCGCCCAATGTGATTGGCAGCAACGCGTAAACCGGAATGAAGATCAGCGCCAATGCCGACTGTGCATCGGCGCGTAAATCGACGGTCGCATGCGCCCAGGCGAGCACTCCAAAGCCGATCAGGCACGGCACCAACAACGCAATCGGCCGGCGGTACAAGAAGCTGATGCCAAGCAGCGCACTCCAGGCGATCGCATTGAACCCACCCAACAACAGCCAACCGCCCAGGCCGACATCGGTGCGTAAGCTCCCCCGATCCGCAGACACCGCATAAGTAGATCTTTCTGGCATCGTTCCCAAGTCAGGAGGTTCCATGCGCACATCGAAGTTCACCGAGACACAGATCATCGCCACGCTGAAGCAG
>NZ_VZPL01000222.1 GCF_008801575.1 Xanthomonas cissicola
GCGCCGGGTCTGCTTGCGCTTGCCCAGGCCCTCAGCGTCACCGAACGTCAGCTGCATAGATGATCCTCTACATGATGAGGCGGGTAGTGTCGCGTATCTGTGGTGCGTTGTTCAGAGCTTCCCTAACAGTTGGAACTTGGGAACAATCGGCTCCAGGCGTTCATCAGCATCACAGAGTTGCCATACTTTTACGACTTCGCTGGAAATTAGAGACATGTTCGTGATCCTCTATTAATTGGATACATCTGCTTAATTGCTTACCTGTCTGACGTGGCTCTATCACCAGTCTTCTGCTTTTCCGGCTCCGTCACGCCATCCATTGAGAACGAACAGCACTACCTCGTCAGACAGATTGAGCCTCGGAACAACTGGTAATGCCGATCCCAAAGCCCGTAGAACCCTAAGCTCGTCTCCAGTGAGGACGGACACGTGCTGTAGCCACAATCCGACGACATGCTCAGTGCTCGTTGCGGCCGCAAGTTCCACAATCTCTGCGAGTTCGTCTGTTTTCAGCGGCGCGCATGCTGACCAAGGAAGAATGCGAGACCACCACCACCACCGCCTACCTGCCGCAGGCTTGTGGGCAATAAGCGCCTGCTCTTCGCGCGTGAGACGGCTCATCGGAGTAATGTTGCAATGGGGTTCACCCCCGTTTTCACGGACACTTACAAGAAGGCCGATCAAGGCCATGAGGAGTGTTCATGTCAAAGCGCAGGAAGTTCACTGCCGAGTTCAAGCGTGGCGCGGTTGAGCAGGCCAGCCAG
>NZ_VZPL01000223.1 GCF_008801575.1 Xanthomonas cissicola
GGCTGGCTGGCCTGCTCAACCGCGCCACGCTTGAACTCGGCAGTGAACTTCCTGCGCTTTGACATGAACACTCCTCATGGCCTTGATCGGCCTTCTTGTAAGTGTCCGTGAAAACGGGGGTGAACCCTGGCTGTAAAGGCTCGCCAAAAGTGTCGGCGATCAGGACTTGATGCCCGCAACGCTGGCACCGCTGCGTCGAGTTGATTGAACTGGATGCGCCACTCTAAGAACTCTTCGACCCGTCGCCATGCCCGTGCGTTGCGGGGCGACGCCCCCGGCTTGTCCACGGGGCCAACGGCCGTCGTTGACCAAGTGCTGCAGTCCACCTGGTCAACGACGCGGCGAGGTGCTAGCCCTCGGTCAGGCCAACAGCTGCTTGATGGAGGCACTGAAAAATCATGCTCGGCATTGCCGTCGAGGCTTGGCTGATCAAGAGCGGCTAACAAAAAACCTTGAGTACTGTCTCGTCGGCGACAAATTACGGACATGACACGTTGCGACGAAGTCCCAATTGCGCTCCTGATGGAGATTGCCTCAGGTGTTGAAACTGACAAGGAATTGGATTTTAAACTGATGCACCGCTCAAAATCGGGAACGTTGCGACATGGCATTAAAATGAATATAAATAATATTTATTAGGGCCTGTTAACACATCCGAAGCCCATCAACGACTAGGACGAAGCTGAGGAATCCAAGGAACATGACATCCAGCTTCTCGAAGCGCGAGAAAATCCGGCGGTAGCCTTTCAAGCGACGGAACAGT
>NZ_VZPL01000224.1 GCF_008801575.1 Xanthomonas cissicola
GGGTATTGAGCTGGCGAAGGCCAGACACAAGTACCGTGGCCGCCCGGCCGATCCTACCGTACATGCTCGTATCGTCGCTTTGCGCAGTCGTGGGGAAACCATCGCCAGCACTGCGCGCCTGGCAGGCGCGAGCGTCACTACCGTCAAGCGTGTGTGGGCCGCTCACTGCGCGTAAGGTCACGGAAATGATTACCGGGAGTAGAGCGCCGTGAAGTAAGGCAGGTCTTCAGTTGGAGATGGCTCCGGGTCCGCTGGGAACTCACCAGTAGCGGATTTGACCCTTGAGTGATAGCAGGGCGAGTTAGCAACCGTGCGGGCGGCCTTTCGAGTGCTGTAATGTGGAATCAAACTCAGGTCTTCGCTCTGCATTCAACCCAGCGCCAATCATTGTGGCGGGCCGTGGGGTTATGGACACATGCTCAGGGTGTAATCCCCTTTTTGGAGTCCATTCCCAAGGGATCCCAAATTGCAAGGCGATGGGTTGACCCGATACCAAAAAAACTTGCAGCAGAGACTTTCTTGGAAGGCAAGTTGTTTTTATCTGCATATCTATCAACAGCGCGTTGAAGGAGGGATGATGCACCGGTATTGCAATTCCCGACCTTGTCGGTTTTGTGCGGCGGCAGTCTCTGAAATCGCGGCGTGGCAGCCAGCACGCGATTACGGCGCGCAACATCCACTTTGACTTCCGGGTTTCGCAACGGAACTCCTGTTCCATTGCGCCCTAACAGCTCATCCTG
>NZ_VZPL01000225.1 GCF_008801575.1 Xanthomonas cissicola
CAGGTGGGCACGCAACTTGTCCGAGACGGTCTTGCTGACGAGCCAGAGCGCATCGTGCGTCAGCCAGCCATCGGACGCCTGGGGCTGATTTAGTTTCAACTCTTCCTTGAGCAGATAGCGCAGGCCGTCAAGCAGCTTGCGCTGCAGAGCATGCTTCGGTGCGGCCATCGCCTTTGCCGGATCGCCTCCCAGTTCTTGGGCGACGGACGCACGGTCAGCCTTGATCACCAGTTCCCCGAGCACCCCGGCATGCTCGTACTGTCCTGCCATGATGTACAGCAGCGCCGCCCACAGCGATGGGAAGCCGCTGAGCCAGTCAAGGATGAAGCGATCGATCACCTGGTGGTACAGCAGGCCGGTAGCTGCACTGTGCAGGCGGTACTCGCGATCCTCTTGATAGCGGAATCGGTAGGGTTGCTTCAGCGGGCCATGCCAGGGGTGCCAGACACTGCCGTCGGCCTGCTCGACATGCAGATCAACAGCGATCTTGCCGATGTCGTGAAGCAGGGCGGCGTAGGCGGTGGCGGCGGTCCAGGCTTCGGCTTGTGCGGCCTGGTCTTCGGGTGTTGCGCCAGCGGGCAGCAGATAGGACTGCCGCAGCTTGAGCGCGTAGGCAACGATTTCAAGACCATGGTCGAGCATGCCGCCGTGGTAGGCATGGTGGTGGCTCTCTGAGGCGGGAAATTGCTGCACAAGCGCGGCGTAG
>NZ_VZPL01000226.1 GCF_008801575.1 Xanthomonas cissicola
GAGCTTCGTCGTCCCTATTTGAACTGAGTCTGCCAACGGATGCCGGCATGACAGGCATCTTCGCCACCGAAGTCTCATCAGTAGAAGTGTCCATGCCTGGCCCAGGGCGCTCTTGCTGGGCCTGTTCCGCCGTGTGGCCATCCGGCACGCTCAACAGTCGCCCCTCTTGGCGGTAGCGGGACAGAAGCTGCTCAAAGCTTGCTCGTCCGTGGACAAAGATCCCGTTGCCTCTCATCGCTTCCAAGCGTTCCGTCAAGCTTCGATGCTCAACCGCCTTGCCGATGCCAGCCTGTTCAAGGTGTGCATTGATCCGATCAGCGATCATGGCGCGAATCCACTGGATCTCAGCCAGGCCGTTGATACGCCCATCTAGAATGCGCGTCTTCTGCGTTAAACCAGAGGCTTCCATACGCCGTGTCGTGGCAAGCAGATGGCAATAGAAGTAGCGCACATCGTCCTTCGTCGGTCGGTGGTGGCTCGCTTGCAACGCAAAGCCAAAGCGCTCAATCAGGCGATGCGCGATATCAAGCACCAACTCCCAGCGCTTGGGGTCATCGAGTTCATGCGGCAGCGCAATGGCGAAATCTCGGCACACCGTGCTGTTGTGCCGTCGCTCCGCCGCTTCTGCAGCCGCCCAAAGCGCCTGTGGGTCATAGGCCCATGCCGGTGAGCCAGTTGGCGCCATGCAACGCGATTGGATGATGCC
>NZ_VZPL01000227.1 GCF_008801575.1 Xanthomonas cissicola
CGGCCTGCGCTATCTGCTCAAGGAAGAGTTGAAACTAAATCAGCCCCAGGCGTCCGATGGCTGGCTGACGCACGATGCGCTCTGGCTCGTCAGCAAGACCGTCTCGGACAAGTTGCGTGCCCACCTGTTATCGCAAGGCATAGACGGCATCCCAGCGAGCAACTCGGCTGTGTTCAACGTTCTTCAAGAGCACAGCATGCTCCAGCCCGCACCGGACGGCAAAGCGATCTGGCGTGCAACGGTGACCAGCTCGAGCGGCTGGTCACATGCCTTTACGTTACTGCGGCTCTCGCCCGCCCTGATCTGGGAGGTTGGTGAGCGGCCGGCCGCCTACGCGGGGACGGTGCTTGTTGACGCAGGCCAAGGTGCCGAGGCAACCGGCGAGAGTGCGCCGGACTTGCTTGACTCTTCCATGCAGGACACCGCCCTTGATCGAGCCAATCCGCCGTTGGAATCGAAGCCTTCTTTGAGCACACAACCCGTAGCGAAAAACTCGCCGGATATGATGGATGAACTGCTGGCAATGATTGGGGCACCAGATCAACCGAAGGCCGATGACCAAGAAAACTCATCGTTTCAGCCAACGCCTGGAGCTCCCGGAAAGCTACACCAGGTGAGCGAGTCCGTCCCAGCGAAAAAAAATCCAATGTCGACCAGTACCCCACCATCCAGGGACGAGTCGAATGGCACCTC
>NZ_VZPL01000228.1 GCF_008801575.1 Xanthomonas cissicola
GCTTTCGGCTTCGCGCAGAAAGCCGATGACCTGCTCGTCAGTAAAACGTTTCTTCACGTCCAATCTCCTCGGGGTAGGGAATTGGACTCCAAACTGAGGCGCTACTCAAAATTGGGTGGACGTCGTCGGTTCAGTGGCATCGCCAGATTGTCTGGAGTACCGGGTGGTAGGCATCTGCTACTGGCTCTACTGCACTGTAAGCGGCTGCACGGTGCGCACGTCCGTCAAAGTGCGCCACTACATCCCCGATGCAGTCGTCTCCAGCTACAGCAACACTGGCGAAAATCCTTGGACCGAGGTGCGTGCGATGAGCGCCTCCAACGCGACAGCTCGCGCGGGTGGCGACGGCACCACTAACGACGACCACGAGAACAATCTCGTGCGATTCAAGAACGCCGATGTCATCGGCCATCCCGGCGGCGAGGTGTTCAAACAGTTCGCGTCGTCCTCGGGCTATTTCTGCGAGGGCGCTGGCATGGCATTCATGCCGTATCTGCTCAGCACCCTGGACACACTGGCCTGGCGCTACAACGTGCCCGAGATGGCTTACCCAGAGGCGCTGACCCCGGGCATGCGCGAGATCGGCGCGCGCTCGACGTCGAACCTCTGGGGCAACGTCTATCCGCGCGGCGGCTTCCTGCACCAGACGGACGACCACAAGGCTGGTGCCGTGGTGGCCC
>NZ_VZPL01000229.1 GCF_008801575.1 Xanthomonas cissicola
CGGCCTGGCCAAAAACACCGCACACGTGCTGACCTTGTTTGCGCTCTCCAATCTGTGGATGAAGCGAAAGCAGTTGCTGCCGGCTATGGGGAGCGTGCGCCTGTAAACCAGGAAATTCCCACGGAAAGCGCCAGAAATGGCGAAATTCCAAAGATTCAAACGCCACTCTTCGGAACGACGCGACATCCCGCACTCTCAGGCCTCGTTATTCAGACCTTCCCTAGCAAAATCCATTTTAAAAAACTATCTACCCAATCTCTATAACGCCACACCATTGGGCCTTGGGGTTTACTGTGGCTTTAGAAAAACCCGTCAATAATAACTTCGCGAACAGTGCCTTCTCTCAAAGTAACGGCCTGCCTCAGGTTGCTAAAATTAGAAGCTGCCTCTCGCACTCTAAATACTGAATTACGATTTTCCAAAGCAATGACTCTACTAATCTATGTTTGCGCAGAAGATTGCATGCATGGCGCTTAGCAAAGCAGCAATTTTGGGATCGGCCATGCTATAGATTATGGATCTGGACTCACGTCGGGTGAGAACTAAATTCCGCTGCCGCAGATCCGCCAATTGCTGGGACAGGGCGGGCTGAGCTATGCCCGTCGTCGCTTCCAAACTACTTACAGTGAACTCCCCCTGCGACAACTGACAAAGCAGCAGCAGGCGAGA
>NZ_VZPL01000230.1 GCF_008801575.1 Xanthomonas cissicola
TTGCTGGCGATGGCCACCACCTGCTCCGGGGTCAGGCCATGGGCCTGGCACAGCACCGGCAACAGCCGCTGCACCGTCTCCAGCGCCTGCTTGCCACCGCTATTGCTGGCGATGGCCACCACCTGCTCCGGGGTCAGGCCATGGGCCTGGCACAGCACCGGCAACAGCCGCTGCACCGTCTCCAGCGCCTGCTTGCCACCGCCATTGCTGGCGATGGCCACCACCTGCTCCGGGGTCAGGCCATGGGCCTGGCACAGCACCGGCAACAGCCGCTGCACCGTCTCCAGCGCCTGCTTGCCACCAATATTGCTGGCGATGGCCACCACCTGCTCCGGGGTCAGGCCATGGGCCTGGCACAGCACCGGCAACAGCCGCTGCACCGTCTCCAGCGCCTGCTTGCCGCCATCGTGGCTGGCGATGGCCACCACCTGCTCCGGGGTCAGGCCATGGGCCTGGCACAGCACCGGCAACAGCCGCTGCACCGTCTCCAGCGCCTGCTTGCCACCGCCATTGCTGGCGATGGCCACCACCTGCTGCGGGGTCAGGCCATGGGCCTGGCACAGCACCGGCAACAGCCGCTGCACCGTCTCCAGCGCCTGCTTGCCGCCATCGTGGCTGGCGATGGCCACCACCTGCTCCGGGGTCAGGCCATGGGCCTGGCAC
>NZ_VZPL01000231.1 GCF_008801575.1 Xanthomonas cissicola
GCGCTTGCGCGCTTGTTCCAGGATCGGCAGCACGTGTGCGAACTGCTCCCGGCTCATGTCGCTCGGATAGGTCTTTTGGCGCATCCGCATAGTCTGCACTGATCAGCGAAGATCGTGAACAGGTTCTTATATAGTCCGGAGGGGCAGACCATGAACCAGAATTGTTGCTCGCGATTGATCAGAGTTGCCGCCGCTCCAGCAGTGCTGTCCCCAGAGTTGGCTGATCTCCTTGCGCTTCAGCGAACAGAAGAGCCTGAAACACCTGTGCTATTGCAAGAGGTCACCCAGGACGTGCTCACGACTAGCATCCTCGGAGGAACCTACGATCTAGGCATCGGTTGGCCGGTAGCCACCGATGCCCTAGCTGTTTGATCCCAGGCTTTGATGGTGCACTATTTTCCCTCGAATGGAAGGAAGCACGATGGCCAGGTTCTACACGGGAGCGCCACTACGACAGAGGCGATCCGTCGAGCGATACAACAGCGTCAAGAGAGCCTGAGAGCGCTGGGCGGTCTCAAGATTCAAGTGCAACAGATGATTTGAAGGCGGCGATTTCCGCTTCCATTGCTTCGCTAGGCGTTTTCCAGCCCAGTGTCTGGCGAGGACGGGTGTTCATCAGTAACGCGATGTGATT
>NZ_VZPL01000232.1 GCF_008801575.1 Xanthomonas cissicola
GCTGGCTGGCCTGCTCAACCGCGCCACGCTTGAACTCGGCAGTGAACTTCCTGCGCTTTGACATGAACACTCCTCATGGCCTTGATCGGCCTTCTTGTAAGTGTCCGTGAAAACGGGGGTGAACCCGTTCCACGGATCACAGGCGCACGCTCCCCATAGCAGGCAGTAACTGCTTTCGCTTCATCCACAGTGTCGACTCCACTTAATTCAGTGCCAGCCAAAACTAGAGGTCTGCGGTTGATGTTGATCACGGAACTCGGCGGGCGTTAGCCCGCCCAGGCTGTCGTGGGGGATCTGCTGGTTGTAGTCGGCCAGCCAGTATTCGGTTTGTTCGCGAACCTCGCTCAGCGTGCGGAAGATATGCATGTCAAGCACGCCGCGCCGATAGCTGCCGTTGAAGCGTTCGATAAAACCGTTTTGCATTGGACGCCCCGGCTCGATGAAGTCCAAGGCGATGCCCTTGCGCTCGGCCCACTCGGCCAAGGCCAATGCGACAAACTCCGGGCCGTAAGCTCCCCCGATCCGCAGACACCGCATAAGTAGATCTTTCTGGCATCTTTCCCAAGTCAGGAGGTTCCATGCGCACATCGAAGTTCACCGAGACACAGATCATCGCCACGCTGAAGCAGGCCG
>NZ_VZPL01000233.1 GCF_008801575.1 Xanthomonas cissicola
GCGCCGGGTCTGCTTGCGCTTGCCCAGGCCCTCAGCGTCACCGAACGTCAGCTGCATAGATGATCCTCTACATGATGAGGCGGGTAGTGTCGCGTATCTGTGGTGCGTTGTTCAGAGCTTCCCTAATTCCAGCAGCACTCCGGTGAAGTATTTGCTGACCTCACCCATAGGCATCAGGCGCCGCCCTTGGGCCGGGTCAATGATTACCAGCTTGCTGCCCTTGGTACCAGCCAGTACCACGAAGTGATTCATGTTCCAATGCAAAATAACGGGCGCTTGCACTTCCCTCAGATAATCCAGCTCCGCGCGCAACGCCCTGCAATCGAAGCCCATGTCATCTGCAACCTCGATAACCTGGTTAAGCGACATCCCCTTCAGCGTGGAGCTGTAGCGACGCCTGAGGGCAGGAAGCCCGCAGTCATTGCCGTAGAACTGGGCCAGCATTGCTAGGGAAGCTCTGAACAACGCACCACAGATACGCGACACTACCCGCCTCATCATGTAGAGGATCATCTATGCAGCTGACGTTCGGTGACGCTGAGGGCCTGGGCAAGCGCAAGCAGACCCGGCGC
>NZ_VZPL01000234.1 GCF_008801575.1 Xanthomonas cissicola
AGGTTGGTCATGCTGACATTGCCGCGCTGCGCCGGCAGGCAGTGTTCGATCAGAGAAAATTGTGCTGGCGTGATCTCCATGCCCAATAGTTTAATCGCTCGGGCCATTAGTGTTAACAGGCCCTAAAGTCACTTGTCTCCTGCAGGGCGATTGCCAGCTGCTGTCACTTGGCTTGCAGCTGGCTGCTTATCGTTGTGTGCTCAACACCATGGAACTTCTTCCTGTTGCGGACAAGCATTTCATCCATGCGCGCGCTTGGCGCGGTATAGGTGCGCAGGGCGTCGTAATGAGAGTGTTTGCCGACACTTCGGTAGTAGATTCGCTCCGCCGTGAGTCGCCTGATGCCGAGGCGGAACTTCGCGCTCGTCTCAAGGCGCATGGCGGTATGTTTCGCCGCCGCCATGCGCTGGTGGTTAGTTTTCTAGGGCCTGTTAACACTAATGGCCCGAGCGATTAAACTATTGGGCATGGAGATCACGCCAGCACAATTTTCTCTGATCGAACACTGCCTGCCGGCGCAGCGCGGCAATGTCAGCATGACCAACC
>NZ_VZPL01000235.1 GCF_008801575.1 Xanthomonas cissicola
CCTGTAAACCAGGAAATTCCCACGGAAAGCGCCAGAAATGGCGAAATTCCAAAGATTCAAACGCCACTCTTCGGAACGACGCGACATCCCGCACTCTCAGGCCTCGTTATTCAGACCTTCCCTAGCATTGCGTTCAATACCTCTTTGCACTTGGGTGCAGGAACGGGCGGTATAGCGCGATTACCGTAGTGTGGGACACGTCCGATCTACAGCAACTGCATCAACGGTCGTTGATGCGTGTGCAAGAGCCAGCAAGTCTCGTCCACTGGCGCCGATGCACGTTTACGCGTGCCGTCAGCTCGGCACTGGGATCAGGTGCTTGAGGAACGCACCTGCGTGGCTCTCTATGCCGAGACCTGCATACGATTTTTTGGCTGCCCTTCGAAACGATGGGTGCACTGTCTTTGCTGCGCCGTGCGGCCGTAAGCTCCCCCGTCAAGCAGGCACTTTAAAAGTAGAGCTTTCGGCGTACTTGTTGCGGTACTCGACCGGGGTCATTCCGCCGAGCGAATCATGGGATCTTGCTTGGTTGTAGTCGATCATCC
>NZ_VZPL01000236.1 GCF_008801575.1 Xanthomonas cissicola
GAGCAAGAGCGGATGTGTTTGACTACATCGAGCGACGCCACAACCCAAGGATGCGGCGAAGGGCGGCCAAGCAGGATCAGAAGGTTGCAGCTCTTTTACAACCGTCCGTGATATCGGGGTAGAACCCTGGCGTGATCTCCATGCCCAATAGTTTAATCGCTCGGGCCATTAGTGTTAACAGGCCCTAGAGAGTGCCATCGAACTAAGAGACGAACTTATTTCTCATTTTAAGCTTGAACCAAAGCTCACTCGTTCACCATCCACGGGGTTGGGCTTCCACACTCGACGCCAGGTAGCGCCCCCTAGGATCGCAATAGGAATCTCACCAACAGATGTGCAGGAAGATGACTATTTAGTCGCCCCTGAAAAACCCCCAGGCTGCATCCATTGCAAGGCTTAACCTGCGTTTTAGGTGTGCTGGAATTGCCAGTTTTCGTTACTCTACGAACTGGTTTCTGGCAGTTTTCGCCCATGCGTACACGCCGTCCTGCCGCCGAGCAGTTGCCTGCCGATGAGTTGTTTCGTTCGCGTT
>NZ_VZPL01000237.1 GCF_008801575.1 Xanthomonas cissicola
CCCACCAAGGACGCCGCACGCGCCGAGGTGTTCGACTACATCGAGATGTTCTACAACCCACAACGCCGTCATGGTTCAACTGGCGACCTGTCCCCTGTAGAGTTTGAACGGCGCTACGCGCAACGAGGGTCTTGAGTGTCTACGGAACCCTGGGCGTATCAGTACGCGGCATTCCAACAACGCATCAGCGATGAGCAGGCCATGGCCATTCTGCCGGAGATATCGGAGGCGTTTTGCGAACCTTTTGCTGACTCGTCCCAGATTGCGACGCTGCTTGCAGCAGGCTCCGCTCGCCGTCACGTCAGTCACATGCTGACAGGCGATGGAGGCGACGAATTAGTCGCCCCTGAAAAACCCCCAGGCTGCATCCATTGCAAGGCTTAACCTGCGTTTTAGGTGTGCTGGAATTGCCAGTTTTCGTTACTCTACGAACTGGTTTCTGGCAGTTTTCGCCCATGCGTACACGCCGTCCTGCCGCCGAGCAGTTGCCTGCCGATGAGTTGTTTCGTTCGCGTT
>NZ_VZPL01000238.1 GCF_008801575.1 Xanthomonas cissicola
CGCGGCACGTCAGCTTCGAGCGGTCGAAGTCCAGCCGCGCCTGCAGCACGCCATTTGTGAGCAGGTTGTACAAGCCTGGATCGGCGCGCTGGATGATCAGCGCAGGCAGGGACGCCACGGCGCTGGTGGCACTCTGGATCACGTTGCTCATGATCTGCTGAAAGCCGTTCGTGACACCGTTGAGCTGGTTCTTCAGCGTGGTCTGGAGGCTCATGTCGCCGCAGATCAGGTTGCTGTTCCAGCCCGCACCGACTCCGATCCAACGCATGCCTGCCGCGCGGCCCATGGACACCGCGCTGCCACCACCAATCGAATACATGACCTCATCGCCGATGACGGGGCCGCTGGCCTGGAAGCCGTTCTGCGCCCATGCGAGGCCGCAACCCAGGGCAAGCGCGCCGGCCAGCGCCGTGGTGCGCAGCAGGCGGCGTGCCTTGGTAGAGAGATTCATCAGTTCAGGACGCTTCATCGCCGTATCCTCAATCGAAATCGACGCTGCCGAGGAACACC
>NZ_VZPL01000239.1 GCF_008801575.1 Xanthomonas cissicola
AACGGTTCATGCGTGTGTAGACCGTATGCCAGTTGCCAAAGCGCTTGGGTAGGCCGCGCCATTTGCAGCCATGCTCGGCAACGTAAAGGATGGCGTTGACCACTTGCAGGTTGGTCATGCTGACATTGCCGCGCTGCGCCGGCAGGCAGTGTTCGATCAGAGAAAATTGTGCTGGCGTGATCTCCATGCCCAATAGTTTAATCGCTCGGGCCATTAGTGTTAACAGGCCCTAGTCGATGAGGCGCAAGATTTTCCGCCTGAGTTCATGCAACTTGCTCTAAGGAAGGTCTGAATAACGAGGCCTGAGAGTGCGGGATGTCGCGTCGTTCCGAAGAGTGGCGTTTGAATCTTTGGAATTTCGCCATTTCTGGCGCTTTCCGTGGGAATTTCCTGGTTTACAGGCGCACGCTCCCCATAGCCGGCAGCAACTGCTTTCGCTTCATCCACAGATTGGAGAGCGCAAACAAGGTCAGCACGTGTGCGGTGTTTTTGGCCAGGCCG
>NZ_VZPL01000240.1 GCF_008801575.1 Xanthomonas cissicola
TGGCGTCGCACTACAGTACATCCAGCCGGGAAAGCCAAATCAGAATGCCTTCATTGAGCGCTTCAATCGTACGTTCCGCGAGGAAGTGCTCGACCTGAATCTCTTCGCCTGCCTCGACGAGGTGCGCGAAGCCGCCCACTGGTGGATGATCGACTACAACCAAGCAAGATCCCATGATTCGCTCGGCGGAATGACCCCGGTCGAGTACCGCAACAAGTACGCCGAAAGCTCTACTTTTAAAGTGCCTGCTTGACGGGGGAGCTTAGGAAGGTCTGAATAACGAGGCCTGAGAGTGCGGGATGTCGCGTCGTTCCGAAGAGTGGCGTTTGAATCTTTGGAATTTCGCCATTTCTGGCGCTTTCCGTGGGAATTTCCTGGTTTACAGGCGCACGCTCCCCATAGCCGGCAGCAACTGCTTTCGCTTCATCCACAGATTGGAGAGCGCAAACAAGGTCAGCACGTGTGCGGTGTTTTTGGCCAGGCCG
>NZ_VZPL01000241.1 GCF_008801575.1 Xanthomonas cissicola
CGCCGGGTCTGCTTGCGCTTGCCCAGGCCCTCAGCGTCACCGAACGTCAGCTGCATAGATGATCCTCTACATGATGAGGCGGGTAGTGTCGCGTATCTGTGGTGCGTTGTTCAGAGCTTCCCTAGCTCCAGGTTGACATATTTGCCCCCGCCGTAGGGACTGCTTCGGGTCGATTGCGGTTGCGCGGCGGAAACAGCCCTGGTCAGTCCAGTGACGCTGCTGTCCAGTCCGATTCGCGTCGCTGCTCGACTCACCGGCGAGATCTGGCCCACTGACGTTCTGCATGTTGCCGCTTACGAATCGACTAATCTCGCCTTGTGTCCCGTGCAGCGCATTACAGGTGTTACACACAGGGCGGTCTCAAGATTCAAGTGCAACAGATGATTTGAAGGCGGCGATTTCCGCTTCCATTGCTTCGCTAGGCGTTTTCCAGCCCAGTGTCTGGCGAGGACGGGTGTTCATCAGTAACGCGATGT
>NZ_VZPL01000242.1 GCF_008801575.1 Xanthomonas cissicola
GCCCGATGCCAAACGGCTCAAGGACCTTGAGGCCGAGAACACGCGATTGAAGAAGTTGCTGGCCGAGCAGGTGTTCGAGAACGACCTGATCAAGGATGCGTTGCGAAAAAAGTGGTGAGCGCACCGGCGCGTCGTGCGCTGGTGCGCGAGTGGATCGGATGCGGTGCCAGCGAGCGCCGCGCCTTGGCAGCGATCGGCATGAGCGCCAGTGCGCTGCGCTATTGCCCGCGCCAAGATCGCAATGGCGAACTGCGCGAGCGCATTGTTGCGCTGGCGCATCGCCATCGTCGCTATGGCGTGGGGATGATCTATCTCAAACTGCGACAGGAAGGGCGCATCGTGAACTACAAACGCGTGGAGCGGTTGTACCGCGAGCAGCAGCTACAGGTCCGACGGCGCAAACGCAAAAAAGTGCCAATAGGCGAGCGTCAGCCGCTGCTGCGGCCATCGCAGGCCAACCAGGTGTGGTCG
>NZ_VZPL01000243.1 GCF_008801575.1 Xanthomonas cissicola
ACTGTTCCGTCGCTTGAAAGGCTACCGCCGGATTTTCTCGCGCTTCGAGAAGCTGGATGTCATGTTCCTTGGATTCCTCAGCTTCGTCCTAGTCGTTGATGGGCTTCGGATGTGTTAACAGGCCCTAGCATGTCACCAAATCCCGACCGTCAGCACGCGACGTAACAGATAGAACACCATGGCCGCGCCGATCATCACCAGCGCAGGCCCGACCTTGAACACATCAGCGAACCACAAAATTGTGCTGCCGGCGTTACCGAGCATGCCGCCGATGCTCTGGCCCTTCATGAAGTCCGGCATGGGCAGCAACGTCAACACGTAAAGAAGAGGGTCGGCAGGGATTCGTGTAAAAAACAGCCAAAAGTGAGCTAACTCGCTGTCAGCACAGAAATTTTTCACAACCTTCTGCCGATCCTCCATGCGGGTCCGTGATCGCCTTCATGTCTGCGCCTCACCCTGGTCGTCGAGGGT
>NZ_VZPL01000244.1 GCF_008801575.1 Xanthomonas cissicola
CGCTGGATCGCCTTTTTGCGTGCCTGGTTGCAGGTGGTGCGGGAGCGTTCCTCAACGTGCTCAAGCACTATGCGGCTCGCAAACATGGCAATGGAGGTTTGACAGGGGTTTTTCAGGGACGACTAAAAAGGCCGCCGCGTACTTTGCCAAGGGGTAAGGGCAAAGTACGCGTTCATGCAAGACCATTGCAGGGAATTCAGGGTGTGCGCGATGTGCCGGGTATTGCGCGTCAACCGGGCGGGTTATTCCGCCTGGTTACGCTCGCCTGACAGTGAGCGCGCCAAGGATGATGAGCGCTTGTTGGGACTGATCAAGCACCACTGGCTGGCTAGCGGCAGCGTGTATGGGCATCGCAAGATTGCCAAGGATCTACGCGATCTGGGTGAGCGTTGCAGTCGCCATCGGGTGCATCGATTGATGCGCACCGAGGGACTGCGTGCCCAGGTGGGCTATGGCCGCAAGCCGCGCT
>NZ_VZPL01000245.1 GCF_008801575.1 Xanthomonas cissicola
TGCACCCGATGGCGACTGCAACGCTCACCCAGATCGCGTAGATCCTTGGCAATCTTGCGATGCCCATAGACACTGCCGCTGGCCAACCAGTGGTGCTTGATCAGCCCCAGCAGGCGTTCGTCTTCCTTGGCGCGTTCACTGTCGGGCGACTTTAGCCACGCGTAGTATCCAGCCCGGTTCACCCGCAAAACCCGGCACATCGCGCACACCCTGAATTCTTCGCGGTGGACTTGCATGAAGAGGTACTTTGCCTTTACCCCTTGGCAAAGTACGCGGCGGCCTTTTTTAGTCGCCCCTGAAAAACCCCCAGGCTGCATCCATTGCAAGGCTTAACCTGCGTTTTAGGTGTGCTGGAATTGCCAGTTTTCGTTACTCTACGAACTGGTTTCTGGCAGTTTTCGCCCATGCGTACACGCCGTCCTGCCGCCGAGCAGTTGCCTGCCGATGAGTTGTTTCGTTCGCGTT
>NZ_VZPL01000246.1 GCF_008801575.1 Xanthomonas cissicola
CGGCCAGCTTCCTTGGCGGCGGTGCGGCGATCGGTGCGCAAGGCGTGTTCGTGGCGCCGACCTATGTGATCCAGGGCGCCAGCTACAACAACGTCGGTGCGGCACTGACGGCGTTGGACAGCAAGGTGAGCGAACTGGATGCACGAGGTGGCGCGGCACCAGCTGCATCACGTGCATCTGTCGCACGCCTGGCAACAGCGCGCACTGCACGGGTTGACGCAACAGCCGATGGCTTGCAGTCGGCAGCGCTGGCAACCGACGCAACAGCCGACAGCGCCCTGTCGTCTGCAGCGACGGCCACTGCAATTGGGCTTTCCGCAAGCACTGCGGTCCAAGGCACGCCCACCGCCGCAATGGACGGCAGCATCACGCCGGCGGCCACGTCCACGGCAGTCGGTACGGCAGCAGTGGCCAACCACATCACCGGCACGGCGATTGGCGGCAGCGCGTATGCGCATGGCC
>NZ_VZPL01000247.1 GCF_008801575.1 Xanthomonas cissicola
GCTGCGCTGGATCGCCTTTTTGCGTGCCTGGTTGCAGGTGGTGCGGGAGCGTTCCTCAACGTGCTCAAGCACTATGCGGCTCGCAAACATGGCAATGGAGGTTTGACAGGGGTTTTTCAGGGACGACTATTGATCTTTGCGAAATCTTGAGTCAGAACTGATGAAATCTGACTCAGGAAACACACATGGCCATCCATCACACCCGCATCAAAACTTACAGCCGAGCAAAAGGCCATTCCGCAATTGCCGCAGCAGCCTATCGAGGTGGTTATCTGCTCACCGATCCCCGATCAGGTGCTCGCCACGACTACCGGGGTAGGGCGGGCATCATCCAATCGCGTTGCATGGCGCCAACTGGCTCACCGGCATGGGCCTATGACCCACAGGCGCTTTGGGCGGCTGCAGAAGCGGCGGAGCGACGGCACAACAGCACGGTGTGCCGAGATTTCG
>NZ_VZPL01000248.1 GCF_008801575.1 Xanthomonas cissicola
GCTTTCGGCTTCGCGCAGAAAGCCGATGACCTGCTCGTCAGTAAAACGTTTCTTCACGTCCAATCTCCTCGGGGTAGGGAATTGGACTCCAAACTGAGGCGCTACTCAAAATTGGGTGGACGTCGGGGCAATCACATGCTCAAAGAGCACGCCGGAACCAGCTAAGTGACTAAAGTTGGCGCCTAGCTCCTCGCGGATTTCTGACAGCGTACCAATTCGGTCAGCACTCGGAACAATGCTGCCATCCACAACGGCTGCCAGCGCATAGCGTTCCTCTTCGATGCGAAACGCACCGATCCAGTTGCTGCCGAATTCACTTGCTAGGGAAGGTCTGAATAACGAGGCCTGAGAGTGCGGGATGTCGCGTCGTTCCGAAGAGTGGCGTTTGAATCTTTGGAATTTCGCCATTTCTGGCGCTTTCCGTGGGAATTTCCTGGTTTACAG
>NZ_VZPL01000249.1 GCF_008801575.1 Xanthomonas cissicola
AATCCCAGAAACGCAGCTAAAATTGTGCCACCGACTAGGCCGATTAACACGGCAATTGACTTGATAAAGCCACGTCCCCAAACTTGCACAACAATGATTAAGGCAATTGTTACAAATGCGAGGAGCAAGTTTTTAGGATCACCAAAACTTTTGTCCGTTGCTAAGCCGCCACCCATTTTTTCAACAGCAACAGGAATTAAGGTCAAACCAATAACTGTAATGACTGTGCCGGTGACTAAAGGCGGAAATAGACGCTTAATTTTTGAGAAAAATCCTGCAATAAGAACGACAAAAATGCCCGAAGCAATAATTGAACCGTAAATTGCACCAACCCCTTTGTTCGTACCAATCATGATTAAAGGCGCAACTGCTTGAATGGCACAACCTAAAACGACTGGCAAGCCAATCCCAAAAAACTTATTCACCGTTAATTG
>NZ_VZPL01000250.1 GCF_008801575.1 Xanthomonas cissicola
TCAATGCGATGGATACCCGCAAAATCAACGCTAGTGTAGGCATGTGTTGCCCCCGCTCGATCTTTCCCATGTGAGAGCGCTCAATGCCGGCGCGAGTAGCAAGCTCTTCTTGCGATATCTGACGCGCAACACGTGCGGCACGTACTGCCTTGCCGAAAGCTATCGCCGGCTCGGCTTCATAGGTGGTGGCGCCCACTGGGCGTCCTGGTTTCATTGTGCGCTTCTGCATCGGCAAAAGCGTTACGCATTAAGCTTAACTAAACCACGTTAAACTTAACTCTATGTATGATGTTTGGTGACTTTTCCCTTAGAACCTGTTCACGATCTTCTGAGTAATAGCGCCAAGAAGGCCAAATGGATGAACTGCAGGCTGGTGTTGAGTTTGCGCTCGCAGTTCTTCCATAGCCTTCGGTTCTTCTCCAGCCAAGCAAAA
>NZ_VZPL01000251.1 GCF_008801575.1 Xanthomonas cissicola
CGCCGGGTCTGCTTGCGCTTGCCCAGGCCCTCAGCGTCACCGAACGTCAGCTGCATAGATGATCCTCTACATGATGAGGCGGGTAGTGTCGCGTATCTGTGGTGCGTTGTTCAGAGCTTCCCTAGCTGTCTTTAGTGAGTAACCGCTCATTCCTTGGCGGAATCATATGGGTGGGTCGAAATTGATCGCCGCCCAACTAAGTGCTGAGGATTATAAATAGTCAGGAGGCAGTACCCACATTTGCTTATGAGCGAAACCGACAAGTTGTGCCCGTCTGTACCGCCGGGCGGCGATGGCTTGAAGACTAGGGAAGGTCTGAATAACGAGGCCTGAGAGTGCGGGATGTCGCGTCGTTCCGAAGAGTGGCGTTTGAATCTTTGGAATTTCGCCATTTCTGGCGCTTTCCGTGGGAATTTCCTGGTTTACAGG
>NZ_VZPL01000252.1 GCF_008801575.1 Xanthomonas cissicola
CGATCGGTCACTTGCCGGACCGCCTCGATCTTGAACTCATCCGTATACCGCTTACTGCTCATGGACACCTCCGAATCAGCCATTTTCCATGGCCTTGAGATGTCTAAGAAATCCTGGGCGTATCAATCTCTACTGCTCGCTCATCCATTAAATTTAAAGCCGGCAGCTCTTCGAAGACTTATCAGTTCTCGGATATTCGCTCATGGGATAAGCATTGGCACCGCTCGAAGCATGAGGGAACGATCAGCGTGAGTGCGACGTCCCCCCACCCTGAGTAGTGGTTTGGTTTAGAGTCCGGGGGTAATGAGTCGTCCCTGAAAAACCCCTGTCAAACCTCCATTGCCATGTTTGCGAGCCGCATAGTGCTTGAGCACGTTGAGGAACGCTCCCGCACCACCTGCAACCAGGCACGCAAAAAGGCGATCCAG
>NZ_VZPL01000253.1 GCF_008801575.1 Xanthomonas cissicola
CGGCCTGGCCAAAAACACCGCACACGTGCTGACCTTGTTTGCGCTCTCCAATCTGTGGATGAAGCGAAAGCAGTTGCTGCCGGCTATGGGGAGCGTGCGCCTGTAAACCAGGAAATTCCCACGGAAAGCGCCAGAAATGGCGAAATTCCAAAGATTCAAACGCCACTCTTCGGAACGACGCGACATCCCGCACTCTCAGGCCTCGTTATTCAGACCTTCCCTAAAAATTTGGCCGAGGAAGGCCACGAACGAGAAGCATTGGTCTTGACGTTGCGACGTCCACCCAATTTTGAGTAGCGCCTCAGTTTGGAGTCCAATTCCCTACCCCGAGGAGATTGGACGTGAAGAAACGTTTTACTGACGAGCAGGTCATCGGCTTTCTGCGCGAAGCCGAAAGCGGCGTGGCGAT
>NZ_VZPL01000254.1 GCF_008801575.1 Xanthomonas cissicola
ATCGCCACGCCGCTTTCGGCTTCGCGCAGAAAGCCGATGACCTGCTCGTCAGTAAAACGTTTCTTCACGTCCAATCTCCTCGGGGTAGGGAATTGGACTCCAAACTGAGGCGCTACTCAAAATTGGGTGGACGTCGTCACCACGCACAGCCTGTACGCTTGGCTGCGCAAGTTCGGCAAGCCCGGCGTAGTACAGCGCGCTGAGGCGGACCAGAGCGCCGAAGTCCGGCGGCTGAAGATCGAGTTGCGCCGGGTGACGGAGGAGCGCGACATCCTAAAAAGTCGTCCCTGAAAAACCCCTGTCAAACCTCCATTGCCATGTTTGCGAGCCGCATAGTGCTTGAGCACGTTGAGGAACGCTCCCGCACCACCTGCAACCAGGCACGCAAAAAGGCGATCCAGCGCAGC
>NZ_VZPL01000255.1 GCF_008801575.1 Xanthomonas cissicola
CAACTTCTCAAGATTGCAAAACGTGGCGGCGTGACCGCAGTGGAGGCAGTGCATGCATGGCGCAATGCACTGACGGGTGCCCCCCTGAACCTGACCCCGGAGCAGGTGGTGGCCATCGCCAGCAATAGCGGTGGCAAGCAGGCGCTGGAGACGGTGCAGGCGCTGTTGCCGGTGCTGTGCCAGGCCCATGGCCTGACCCCGGACCAGGTGGTGGCCATCGCCAGCAATGGCGGTGGCAAGCAGGCGCTGGAGACGGTGCAGGCGCTGTTGCCGGTGCTGTGCCAGGCCCATGGCCTGACCCCGGACCAGGTGGTGGCCATCGCCAGCAATATTGGTGGCAAGCAGGCGCTGGAGACGGTGCAGGCGCTGTTGCCGGTGCTGTGCCAGGCCCATGGCCTGACCCCG
>NZ_VZPL01000256.1 GCF_008801575.1 Xanthomonas cissicola
TTGGTCATGCTGACATTGCCGCGCTGCGCCGGCAGGCAGTGTTCGATCAGAGAAAATTGTGCTGGCGTGATCTCCATGCCCAATAGTTTAATCGCTCGGGCCATTAGTGTTAACAGGCCCTAGTCACCAAACTTGCATCCTACAGTTACTGCAGGAGATCACCATGGGACTATGCAATTCAAAGAGCGTGGCAGGCTCGGTGGCAGGCTCACCTATAGCAACTTCGCCTGAGCATTATCCAAACAACGCCACAGAGCAGACCACCCCTTCTAGGGAAGGTCTGAATAACGAGGCCTGAGAGTGCGGGATGTCGCGTCGTTCCGAAGAGTGGCGTTTGAATCTTTGGAATTTCGCCATTTCTGGCGCTTTCCGTGGGAATTTCCTGGTTTACAGG
>NZ_VZPL01000257.1 GCF_008801575.1 Xanthomonas cissicola
GCAAGGTTGCGCTTTCGACTTCGTGCTTCTGCATTGCTTACACCCTCCTGGAATCGCAGCGGCGACCCAACAGGTCGGCCAGCAGCGTGGGCCGCATCAACGCAATCGCGGTGCAGCGCATCGGTGATCGCCCCCTCAAGCCAGCGCCTCGTCGCCAGTGCTCGATCACGGCATTGATTTCGACCTCGATCTGGCCGGTGGTCTGTGGCATTACGAATCCTCCGTAAAGCGGGTTAGCAGTGCAGCCAGCTCGGGCATGGAAACGGCCAGCACGTCGGCCGGCACGCCGACGTTCTCGCAAGCGAGAACCAGCTCGTTGAACTCGCCCGTGGTCGCCTTCTTGCGCACCAGAAAAAGCAGCATTGCCAGAAGC
>NZ_VZPL01000258.1 GCF_008801575.1 Xanthomonas cissicola
CGCATGGGCGAAAACTGCCAGAAACCAGTTCGTAGAGTAACGAAAACTGGCAATTCCAGCACACCTAAAACGCAGGTTAAGCCTTGCAATGGATGCAGCCTGGGGGTTTTTCAGGGGCGACTATTTATACAAGTTTAAATAGAGATATTTCGACTGCTTTCGGTAGAAAATTGCCTAAAATTAGCATTTTATGAATTATACCTTAACCGCACCCAGGAATTTTAGAGTCAATTTCCCTAGGGAAGCTCTGAACAACGCACCACAGATACGCGACACTACCCGCCTCATCATGTAGAGGATCATCTATGCAGCTGACGTTCGGTGACGCTGAGGGCCTGGGCAAGCGCAAGCAGACCCGGCG
>NZ_VZPL01000259.1 GCF_008801575.1 Xanthomonas cissicola
AACGGTTCATGCGTGTGTAGACCGTATGCCAGTTGCCAAAGCGCTTGGGTAGGCCGCGCCATTTGCAGCCATGCTCGGCAACGTAAAGGATGGCGTTGACCACTTGCAGGTTGGTCATGCTGACATTGCCGCGCTGCGCCGGCAGGCAGTGTTCGATCAGAGAAAATTGTGCTGGCGTGATCTCCATGCCCAATAGTTTAATCGCTCGGGCCATTAGTGTTAACAGGCCCTAAATTCCGCTGCCGCAGATCCGCCAATTGCTGGGACAGGGCGGGCTGAGCTATGCCCGTCGTCGCTTCCAAACTACTTACAGTGAACTCCCCCTGCGACAACTGACAAAGCAGCAGCAGGCGAGA
>NZ_VZPL01000260.1 GCF_008801575.1 Xanthomonas cissicola
CGGCCTGGCCAAAAACACCGCACACGTGCTGACCTTGTTTGCGCTCTCCAATCTGTGGATGAAGCGAAAGCAGTTGCTGCCGGCTATGGGGAGCGTGCGCCTGTAAACCAGGAAATTCCCACGGAAAGCGCCAGAAATGGCGAAATTCCAAAGATTCAAACGCCACTCTTCGGAACGACGCGACATCCCGCACTCTCAGGCCTCGTTATTCAGACCTTCCTTAGAACCTGTTCACGATCTTCGCTGATCAGTGCAGACTATGCGGATGCGCCAAAAGACCTATCCGAGCGACATGAGCCGGGAGCAGTTCGCACACGTGCTGCCGATCCTGGAACAAGCGCGCAAGCGC
>NZ_VZPL01000261.1 GCF_008801575.1 Xanthomonas cissicola
GCCGGGTCTGCTTGCGCTTGCCCAGGCCCTCAGCGTCACCGAACGTCAGCTGCATAGATGATCCTCTACATGATGAGGCGGGTAGTGTCGCGTATCTGTGGTGCGTTGTTCAGAGCTTCCCTAGAGCACCTACAGGTAAGCAGAATGAGAGAAAAAGAAGCCAGAGTAACTGTAGTAGCACGGCCGGGAGTTGATCTTCATCGTAAGCTCCCCCGTCAAGCAAACACTTCAAAAGTAGAGATTCCGGTGTGCTTGTTGCGGTACTCGACCGGGGTCATTCCGCCGAGCGAATCATGGGATCTTGCTTGGTTGTAGTCGATCATCCACC
>NZ_VZPL01000262.1 GCF_008801575.1 Xanthomonas cissicola
GTCTCCAGCGCCTGCTTGCCACCAATATTGCTGGCGATGGCCACCACCTGCTCCGGGGTCAGGCCATGGGCCTGGCACAGCACCGGCAACAGCGCCTGCACCGTCTCCAGCGCCTGCTTGCCACCAATATTGCTGGCGATGGCCACCACCTGCTCCGGGGTCAGGCCATGGGCCTGGCACAGCACCGGCAACAGCGCCTGCACCGTCTCCAGCGCCTGCTTGCCACCAATATTGCTGGCGATGGCCACCACCTGCTCCGGGGTCAGGCCATGGGCCTGGCACAGCACCGGCAACAGCGCCTGCACCGTCTCCAGCGCCTGCTTG
>NZ_VZPL01000263.1 GCF_008801575.1 Xanthomonas cissicola
CTGGATCGCCTTTTTGCGTGCCTGGTTGCAGGTGGTGCGGGAGCGTTCCTCAACGTGCTCAAGCACTATGCGGCTCGCAAACATGGCAATGGAGGTTTGACAGGGGTTTTTCAGGGACGACTAAATACTGCAAACTGCTCGACCTGGTTAGCTTGAAAAATATTATGTTATCGATGCTCGCGCGTAAGCTCCCCCGATCCGCAGACACCGCATAAGTAGATCTTTCTGGCATCGTTCCCAAGTCAGGAGGTTCCATGCGCACATCGAAGTTCACCGAGACACAGATCATCGCCACGCTGAAGCAGGC
>NZ_VZPL01000264.1 GCF_008801575.1 Xanthomonas cissicola
CGCGCCGGGTCTGCTTGCGCTTGCCCAGGCCCTCAGCGTCACCGAACGTCAGCTGCATAGATGATCCTCTACATGATGAGGCGGGTAGTGTCGCGTATCTGTGGTGCGTTGTTCAGAGCTTCCTTAGACATCTCAAGGCCATGGAAAATGGCTGATTCGGAGGTGTCCATGAGCAGTAAACGGTATACGGATGAGTTCAAGATCGAGGCGGTCCGGCAAGTGACCGATCGTGGGTTCAAGGTGGCAGAGGTCGCCGAGCGACTGGGTGTCACCACGCACAGCCTGTACGCTTGGCTGCGCAAGTTCG
>NZ_VZPL01000265.1 GCF_008801575.1 Xanthomonas cissicola
ACTGTTCCGTCGCTTGAAAGGCTACCGCCGGATTTTCTCGCGCTTCGAGAAGCTGGATGTCATGTTCCTTGGATTCCTCAGCTTCGTCCTAGTCGTTGATGGGCTTCGGATGTGTTAACAGGCCCTAGTCGCCCCTGAAAAACCCCCAGGCTGCATCCATTGCAAGGCTTAACCTGCGTTTTAGGTGTGCTGGAATTGCCAGTTTTCGTTACTCTACGAACTGGTTTCTGGCAGTTTTCGCCCATGCGTACACGCCGTCCTGCCGCCGAGCAGTTGCCTGCCGATGAGTTGTTTCGTTCGCGTT
>NZ_VZPL01000266.1 GCF_008801575.1 Xanthomonas cissicola
AACGGTTCATGCGTGTGTAGACCGTATGCCAGTTGCCAAAGCGCTTGGGTAGGCCGCGCCATTTGCAGCCATGCTCGGCAACGTAAAGGATGGCGTTGACCACTTGCAGGTTGGTCATGCTGACATTGCCGCGCTGCGCCGGCAGGCAGTGTTCGATCAGAGAAAATTGTGCTGGGGGTTCACCCCCGTTTTCACGGACACTTACAAGAAGGCCGATCAAGGCCATGAGGAGTGTTCATGTCAAAGCGCAGGAAGTTCACTGCCGAGTTCAAGCGTGGCGCGGTTGAGCAGGCCAGCCAGCC
>NZ_VZPL01000267.1 GCF_008801575.1 Xanthomonas cissicola
GTTCCGTCGCTTGAAAGGCTACCGCCGGATTTTCTCGCGCTTCGAGAAGCTGGATGTCATGTTCCTTGGATTCCTCAGCTTCGTCCTAGTCGTTGATGGGCTTCGGATGTGTTAACAGGCCCTAGTCAGCAGAATCTACTCTTGCAATTGGGATGGTACCGACGTCCCCCCACCCTGAGTAGTGGTTTGGTTTAGAGTCCGGGGGTAATGATATCGGTGTTTGCCAGATGTTGGGCATAAGCAGCCGGGGTCATGCCGCCGATCGCCTTCTTGGGTCGGTCCTCG
>NZ_VZPL01000268.1 GCF_008801575.1 Xanthomonas cissicola
CGATCGGTCACTTGCCGGACCGCCTCGATCTTGAACTCATCCGTATACCGCTTACTGCTCATGGACACCTCCGAATCAGCCATTTTCCATGGCCTTGAGATGTCTAAGAAATCCTGGGCGTATCATATCTATGAAGAGAACTCCTTGGACTTTTCTAGGGAAGGTCTGAATAACGAGGCCTGAGAGTGCGGGATGTCGCGTCGTTCCGAAGAGTGGCGTTTGAATCTTTGGAATTTCGCCATTTCTGGCGCTTTCCGTGGGAATTTCCTGGTTTACAGG
>NZ_VZPL01000269.1 GCF_008801575.1 Xanthomonas cissicola
AATCACATCGCGTTACTGATGAACACCCGTCCTCGCCAGACACTGGGCTGGAAAACGCCTAGCGAAGCAATGGAAGCGGAAATCGCCGCCTTCAAATCATCTGTTGCACTTGAATCTTGAGACCGCCCTGCCTGCCGGCGCAGCGCGGCAATGTCAGCATGACCAACCTGCAAGTGGTCAACGCCATCCTTTACGTTGCCGAGCATGGCTGCAAATGGCGCGGCCTACCCAAGCGCTTTGGCAACTGGCATACGGTCTACACACGCATGAACCGTT
>NZ_VZPL01000270.1 GCF_008801575.1 Xanthomonas cissicola
GCCTGCTTCAGCGTGGCGATGATCTGTGTCTCGGTGAACTTCGATGTGCGCATGGAACCTCCTGACTTGGGAACGATGCCAGAAAGATCTACTTATGCGGTGTCTGCGGATCGGGGGAGCTTACGCGTGGACCTGTCTTTGCAAGGGCCGCTTCGGTCTCAGAGCACCCTCCAGAGCACATAGCCTGCAGTGATGAAGATGAGTAGTGCAAATGACTTGTTGAGTGATCCCCGATGTGCGGCTAGCGCCGTCGCTGTACGCGCTCCCGCAA
>NZ_VZPL01000271.1 GCF_008801575.1 Xanthomonas cissicola
ATCGCCACGCCGCTTTCGGCTTCGCGCAGAAAGCCGATGACCTGCTCGTCAGTAAAACGTTTCTTCACGTCCAATCTCCTCGGGGTAGGGAATTGGACTCCAAACTGAGGCGCTACTCAAAATTGGGTGGACGTCGCGGCTTCGCGCACCTCGTCGAGGCAGGCGAAGAGATTCAGGTCGAGCACTTCCTCGCGGAACGTACGATTGAAGCGCTCAATGAAGGCATTCTGATTTGGCTTTCCCGGCTGGATGTACTGTAGTGCGACGCCA
>NZ_VZPL01000272.1 GCF_008801575.1 Xanthomonas cissicola
CGAGGACCGACCCAAGAAGGCGATCGGCGGCATGACCCCGGCTGCTTATGCCCAACATCTGGCAAACACCGATATCATTACCCCCGGACTCTAAACCAAACCACTACTCAGGGTGGGGGGACGTCGCGCACGAAGGATTGAAACTGATACGCCCAGGATTTCTTAGACATCTCAAGGCCATGGAAAATGGCTGATTCGGAGGTGTCCATGAGCAGTAAGCGGTATACGGATGAGTTCAAGATCGAGGCGGTCCGGCAAGTGACCGAT
>NZ_VZPL01000273.1 GCF_008801575.1 Xanthomonas cissicola
TAGGGCCTGTTAACACATCCGAAGCCCATCAACGACTAGGACGAAGCTGAGGAATCCAAGGAACATGACATCCAGCTTCTCGAAGCGCGAGAAAATCCGGCGGTAGCCTTTCAAGCGACGGAACAGTCTCTCCACTTCGTTGCGCCGCTTGTACATCTCCCGGTTGTATTCCCAAGGCTCGACCCGATTGGATTTCGGCGGGACCACCGGCACGAAGCCAAGATCGAGCGCCAACTGGCGGGTTTCGTTGCCTTCGTAAGCACG
>NZ_VZPL01000274.1 GCF_008801575.1 Xanthomonas cissicola
ATCGCCACGCCGCTTTCGGCTTCGCGCAGAAAGCCGATGACCTGCTCGTCAGTAAAACGTTTCTTCACGTCCAATCTCCTCGGGGTAGGGAATTGGACTCCAAACTGAGGCGCTACTCAAAATTGGGTGGACGTCGGGCCGCTTCGGTCTCAGAGCACCCTCCAGAGCACATAGCCTGCAGTGATGAAGATGAGTAGTGCAAATGACTTGTTGAGTGATCCCCGATGTGCGGCTAGCGCCGTCGCTGTACGCGCTCCCGCAA
>NZ_VZPL01000275.1 GCF_008801575.1 Xanthomonas cissicola
ATCGCCACGCCGCTTTCGGCTTCGCGCAGAAAGCCGATGACCTGCTCGTCAGTAAAACGTTTCTTCACGTCCAATCTCCTCGGGGTAGGGAATTGGACTCCAAACTGAGGCGCTACTCAAAATTGGGTGGACGTCGTGGCAGCAACTGCTCGGGCTGATCGCGCCGCGCTATCCGGTGTCGGGGCGGCCAGGGCGGCAGCCGTACGCCCTGGCGACGATGTTGCGGATTCATCTGCTGCAGCAGTGGTATGCGTTGAGCGA
>NZ_VZPL01000276.1 GCF_008801575.1 Xanthomonas cissicola
AGGACCGACCCAAGAAGGCGATCGGCGGCATGACCCCGGCTGCTTATGCCCAACATCTGGCAAACACCGATATCATTACCCCCGGACTCTAAACCAAACCACTACTCAGGGTGGGGGGACGTCGCACGCACTACTGATTAGGGCCTGTTAACACATCCGAAGCCCATCAACGACTAGGACGAAGCTGAGGAATCCAAGGAACATGACATCCAGCTTCTCGAAGCGCGAGAAAATCCGGCGGTAGCCTTTCAAGCGACGGA
>NZ_VZPL01000277.1 GCF_008801575.1 Xanthomonas cissicola
CCGTCTCCAGCGCCTGCTTGCCGCCATCGTGGCTGGCGATGGCCACCACCTGCTCCGGGGTCAGGCCATGGGCCTGGCACAGCACCGGCAACAGCCGCTGCACCGTCTCCAGCGCCTGCTTGCCACCGCCATTGCTGGCGATGGCCACCACCTGCTCCGGGGTCAGGCCATGGGCCTGGCACAGCACCGGCAACAGCGCCTGCACCGTCTCCAGCGCCTGCTTGCCACCGCCATTGCTGGCGATGGCCACCACCTGC
>NZ_VZPL01000278.1 GCF_008801575.1 Xanthomonas cissicola
GGCCTGGCACAGCACCGGCAACAGCGCCTGCACCGTCTCCAGCGCCTGCTTGCCACCAATATTGCTGGCGATGGCCACCACCTGCTCCGGGGTCAGGCCATGGGCCTGGCACAGCACCGGCAACAGCCGCTGCACCGTCTCCAGCGCCTGCTTGCCACCAATATTGCTGGCGATGGCCACCACCTGCTCCGGGGTCAGGCCATGGGCCTGGCACAGCACCGGCAACAGCCGCTGCACCGTCTCCAGCGCCTGCTTG
>NZ_VZPL01000279.1 GCF_008801575.1 Xanthomonas cissicola
CGCGATGCCGAGCTGATTGCCGAGATCGCGCGTTACGTTGAAGCGCACCCCAGTCGTGGCTTCTGGAAGTGCAGCGACTACCTTCGCAAGCAGCAACCAGGTTGGAATCCCAAACGCATCTATCGCGCTTTGATACGCCCAGGATTTCTTAGACATCTCAAGGCCATGGAAAATGGCTGATTCGGAGGTGTCCATGAGCAGTAAGCGGTATACGGATGAGTTCAAGATCGAGGCGGTCCGGCAAGTGACCGATCGT
>NZ_VZPL01000280.1 GCF_008801575.1 Xanthomonas cissicola
GTCTCCAGCGCCTGCTTGCCACCGCCATTGCTGGCGATGGCCACCACCTGCTCCGGGGTCAGGCCATGGGCCTGGCACAGCACCGGCAACAGCCGCTGCACCGTCTCCAGCGCCTGCTTGCCACCGCTATTGCTGGCGATGGCCACCACCTGCTCCGGGGTCAGGCCATGGGCCTGGCACAGCACCGGCAACAGCCGCTGCACCGTCTCCAGCGCCTGCTTGCCACCGCCATTGCTGGCGATGGCCACCACCTGC
>NZ_VZPL01000281.1 GCF_008801575.1 Xanthomonas cissicola
GTGCCAGGCCCATGGCCTGACCCCGGAGCAGGTGGTGGCCATCGCCAGCAATGTTGGCGGCAAGCAGGCGCTGGAGACGGTGCAGCGGCTGTTGCCGGTGCTGTGCCAGGCCCATGGCCTGACCCCGGAGCAGGTGGTGGCCATCGCCAGCCACGATGGCGGCAAGCAGGCGCTGGAGACGGTGCAGCGGCTGTTGCCGGTGCTGTGCCAGGCCCATGGCCTGACCCCGCAGCAGGTGGTGGCCATCGCCAGCAA
>NZ_VZPL01000282.1 GCF_008801575.1 Xanthomonas cissicola
AATCACATCGCGTTACTGATGAACACCCGTCCTCGCCAGACACTGGGCTGGAAAACGCCTAGCGAAGCAATGGAAGCGGAAATCGCCGCCTTCAAATCATCTGTTGCACTTGAATCTTGAGACCGCCGAGCTTCGTCGTCCCTATTTGAACTGAGTCTGCCAACGGATGCCGGCATGACAGGCATCTTCGCCACCGAAGTCTCATCAGTAGAAGTGTCCATGCCTGGCCCAGGGCGCTCTTGCTGGGCCTGTTC
>NZ_VZPL01000283.1 GCF_008801575.1 Xanthomonas cissicola
AGCTCTGGCCTCGTCGCGTTTCAATCTGGAGAACTGCGCGTTCTTCTGCGCTGAGGTGAACGTAGCTCTTTGACATGCATACACCCTACTTGCTGAGAGGGTGTTGCGCTTGGAAGTTGAGTCTAAGGTTTTAGGTGTGCTGGAATTGCCAGTTTTCGTTACTCTACGAACTGGTTTCTGGCAGTTTTCGCCCATGCGTACACGCCGTCCTGCCGCCGAGCAGTTGCCTGCCGATGAGTTGTTTCGTTCGCGTT
>NZ_VZPL01000284.1 GCF_008801575.1 Xanthomonas cissicola
AGCTCTGGCCTCGTCGCGTTTCAATCTGGAGAACTGCGCGTTCTTCTGCGCTGAGGTGAACGTAGCTCTTTGACATGCATACACCCTACTTGCTGAGAGGGTGTTGCGCTTGGAAGTTGAGTCTAAGCAGGATGAGCTGTTAGGGCGCAATGGAACAGGAGTTCCGTTGCGAAACCCGGAAGTCAAAGTGGATGTTGCGCGCCGTAATCGCGTGCTGGCTGCCACGCCGCGATTTCAGAGACTGCCGCCGCACA
>NZ_VZPL01000285.1 GCF_008801575.1 Xanthomonas cissicola
CTTAGACATCTCAAGGCCATGGAAAATGGCTGATTCGGAGGTGTCCATGAGCAGTAAGCGGTATACGGATGAGTTCAAGATCGAGGCGGTCCGGCAAGTGACCGATCGTGGGTTCAAGGTGGCAGAGCGTAAGCTCCCCCGTCAAGCAGGCACTTTAAAAGTAGAGCTTTCGGCGTACTTGTTGCGGTACTCGACCGGGGTCATTCCGCCGAGCGAATCATGGGATCTTGCTTGGTTGTAGTCGATCATCCA
>NZ_VZPL01000286.1 GCF_008801575.1 Xanthomonas cissicola
TACATCGAGATGTTCTACAACCCACAACGCCGTCATGGTTCAACTGGCGACCTGTCCCCTGTAGAGTTTGAACGGCGCTACGCGCAACGAGGGTCTTGAGTGTCTACGGAACCCTGGGCGTATCAAAGCTTGCCAACGTTCTTGGTCCACGCCGGCGGCAGCGATCGCCGTGGCCAGCTCGCGATATAGGTCGGGACGCTCAATCTGCATTCGATGCGTCAGCTCGTGTCCGATCACCGCGCGAAGGGGCTC
>NZ_VZPL01000287.1 GCF_008801575.1 Xanthomonas cissicola
GCCGCGTTGTCGAGCGCCAACTCGGCATACATCCGTTTGAGCTTGGCGTTCTCGGACTCGAGCTCCTTGACCCGCCGCAGCTCGGACGCCTCCAAGCCGCCGTACTTGCTCTTCCACTGGTAATAGGGGTTCACCCCCGTTTTCACGGACACTTACAAGAAGGCCGATCAAGGCCATGAGGAGTGTTCATGTCAAAGCGCAGGAAGTTCACTGCCGAGTTCAAGCGTGGCGCGGTTGAGCAGGCCAGCCAGC
>NZ_VZPL01000288.1 GCF_008801575.1 Xanthomonas cissicola
AGCTCTGGCCTCGTCGCGTTTCAATCTGGAGAACTGCGCGTTCTTCTGCGCTGAGGTGAACGTAGCTCTTTGACATGCATACACCCTACTTGCTGAGAGGGTGTTGCGCTTGGAAGTTGAGTCTAAGCTCTGTCAACAATGCAAGCAGATCGAAGCGGCCATCAAGATACGCATTGAGGGCGTCGGTCATGTGCTGATCAATGCCAAAGCCAGCCGCGGTTTGTTGGGCGATCCAGCCTTCGACATGGGTC
>NZ_VZPL01000289.1 GCF_008801575.1 Xanthomonas cissicola
GCAAGAGCGGATGTGTTTGACTACATCGAGCGACGCCACAACCCAAGGATGCGGCGAAGGGCGGCCAAGCAGGATCAGAAGGTTGCAGCTCTTTTACAACCGTCCGTGATATCGGGGTAGAACCCCTCGATAAGGAACCGCACCGCCTCGCGTTTACGCGCCGGCCCTAGAGTTTTTTTGCGATCAGGTCCTTCATTGCCGCGTTGTCGAGCGCCAACTCGGCATACATCCGTTTGAGCTTGGCGTTCTCG
>NZ_VZPL01000290.1 GCF_008801575.1 Xanthomonas cissicola
ACATCGAGATGTTCTACAACCCACAACGCCGTCATGGTTCAACTGGCGACCTGTCCCCTGTAGAGTTTGAACGGCGCTACGCGCAACGAGGGTCTTGAGTGTCTACGGAACCCTGGGCGTATCACAGGTAGTCACCGACTGAGCCTCACTGAGGCAATAGCTCCATCAACCATGCGAGCTCCTCTTCGTTGAATGCCGGGAAATCATCCGCTGCCCCTGCGAAGGGGTCCTCATCTTGTTCCCGCATCACG
>NZ_VZPL01000291.1 GCF_008801575.1 Xanthomonas cissicola
TGGCTGGCCTGCTCAACCGCGCCACGCTTGAACTCGGCAGTGAACTTCCTGCGCTTTGACATGAACACTCCTCATGGCCTTGATCGGCCTTCTTGTAAGTGTCCGTGAAAACGGGGGTGAACCCCGCACCGTCCAGTCCAGAGGCGGTGCGTACCAAGCGGCACGCGACAGCCCGACGCATGCACAGGACCGGCGCAACGGCCGCGCGTGGACCTCGATAAGGAACCGCACCGCCTCGCGTTTACGCGCCG
>NZ_VZPL01000292.1 GCF_008801575.1 Xanthomonas cissicola
AATAGGCGAGCGTCAGCCGCTGCTGCGGCCATCGCAGGCCAACCAGGTGTGGTCGATGGATTTCGTGTTCGACCGCACCGCCGAAGGCCGAGTGATCAAGTGTCTGGTGATCGTGGACGATGCAACCTGATACGCCCAGGATTTCTTAGACATCTCAAGGCCATGGAAAATGGCTGATTCGGAGGTGTCCATGAGCAGTAAGCGGTATACGGATGAGTTCAAGATCGAGGCGGTCCGGCAAGTGACCGATC
>NZ_VZPL01000293.1 GCF_008801575.1 Xanthomonas cissicola
GATGTCGCAAACGATCCTGTGCGGCGGGCCGGTCTACATGCGGTAGGGGCCAGTTGCCGCAGAGCTGGGCTACGGCATGAGGCGGATCCAGCCGCTGAAGTAATTCGGTTTACCAATGTCGCCGGTGCGACGTCCCCCCACCCTGAGTAGTGGTTTGGTTTAGAGTCCGGGGGTAATGATATCGGTGTTTGCCAGATGTTGGGCATAAGCAGCCGGGGTCATGCCGCCGATCGCCTTCTTGGGTCGGTCCT
>NZ_VZPL01000294.1 GCF_008801575.1 Xanthomonas cissicola
CGTTGCGCCGCTTGTACATCTCCCGGTTGTATTCCCAAGGCTCGACCCGATTGGATTTCGGCGGGACCACCGGCACGAAGCCAAGATCGAGCGCCAACTGGCGGGTTTCGTTGCCTTCGTAAGCACGGTCCATCAACAAATGAATCGGCCGCTCCACTGGCCCCAGGTGTTCAAGCAACGCGCGGCCTGCAGGTGCGTCATGCACGTTGCCAGGCGTCAATCCAAAGGTGATGGCTGTTCGAGCATCTGC
>NZ_VZPL01000295.1 GCF_008801575.1 Xanthomonas cissicola
CTGCTTCAGCGTGGCGATGATCTGTGTCTCGGTGAACTTCGATGTGCGCATGGAACCTCCTGACTTGGGAACGATGCCAGAAAGATCTACTTATGCGGTGTCTGCGGATCGGGGGAGCTTACGAGAGGTCGCCGAGCGACTGGGTGTCACCACGCACAGCCTGTACGCTTGGCTGCGCAAGTTCGGCAAGCCCGGCGTAGTACAGCGCGCTGAGGCGGACCAGAGCGCCGAAGTCCGGCGGCTGAAGATC
>NZ_VZPL01000296.1 GCF_008801575.1 Xanthomonas cissicola
CTGCGTGCCTTCGAACACCTGCCGAAAGATTTTCGCAGAAAAGTACGGCTAAAAAAAATATCAGATGTCGACAGTGTTGATTTATTAGAAGCCAGACAGCAGTTCACGCTTCATCAGCTGTATCAGGGCGGTCTCAAGATTCAAGTGCAACAGATGATTTGAAGGCGGCGATTTCCGCTTCCATTGCTTCGCTAGGCGTTTTCCAGCCCAGTGTCTGGCGAGGACGGGTGTTCATCAGTAACGCGATGTG
>NZ_VZPL01000297.1 GCF_008801575.1 Xanthomonas cissicola
CTGGCAGCCTCGGCACGTAGAGCGGCACCCGCTCACGCTTGGGAAGGCGACGCTTTGCAGCGCGGCGTAGGTTGAGCTTCATGGCCTTGTAAACGCGATAGATGCGTTTGGGATTCCAACCTGGTTGGGTTCTACCCCGATATCACGGACGGTTGTAAAAGAGCTGCAACCTTCTGATCCTGCTTGGCCGCCCTTCGCCGCATCCTTGGGTTGTGGCGTCGCTCGATGTAGTCAAACACATCCGCTCTTG
>NZ_VZPL01000298.1 GCF_008801575.1 Xanthomonas cissicola
CTGCTGCACGCGCGCACCGAAATCGAACGCTGGCGACGCGAATACAACGAGGACCGACCCAAGAAGGCGATCGGCGGCATGACCCCGGCTGCTTATGCCCAACATCTGGCAAACACCGATATCATTAGTCGCCCCTGAAAAACCCCCAGGCTGCATCCATTGCAAGGCTTAACCTGCGTTTTAGGTGTGCTGGAATTGCCAGTTTTCGTTACTCTACGAACTGGTTTCTGGCAGTTTTCGCCCATGCGTA
>NZ_VZPL01000299.1 GCF_008801575.1 Xanthomonas cissicola
CCGGTGCGCTCACCACTTTTTTCGCAACGCATCCTTGATCAGGTCGTTCTCGAACACCTGCTCGGCCAGCAACTTCTTCAATCGCGTGTTCTCGGCCTCAAGGTCCTTGAGCCGTTTGGCATCGGGCGACGTCCACCCAATTTTGAGTAGCGCCTCAGTTTGGAGTCCAATTCCCTACCCCGAGGAGATTGGACGTGAAGAAACGTTTTACTGACGAGCAGGTCATCGGCTTTCTGCGCGAAGCCGAAAG
>NZ_VZPL01000300.1 GCF_008801575.1 Xanthomonas cissicola
CTTGGCTGCGCAAGTTCGGCAAGCCCGGCGTAGTACAGCGCGCTGAGGCGGACCAGAGCGCCGAAGTCCGGCGGCTGAAGATCGAGTTGCGCCGGGTGACGGAGGAGCGCGACATCCTAAAAAGTCGCCCCTGAAAAACCCCCAGGCTGCATCCATTGCAAGGCTTAACCTGCGTTTTAGGTGTGCTGGAATTGCCAGTTTTCGTTACTCTACGAACTGGTTTCTGGCAGTTTTCGCCCATGCGTACAC
>NZ_VZPL01000301.1 GCF_008801575.1 Xanthomonas cissicola
TGCTGCACGCGCGCACCGAGATCGAACGCTGGCGACGCGAATACAACGAGGACCGACCCAAGAAAGCAATTGGCGGCATGACGCCGTCCGCTTATGCCCAACATCTGGCAAACACCGATATCATTAAGGAAGCTCTGAACAACGCACCACAGATACGCGACACTACCCGCCTCATCATGTAGAGGATCATCTATGCAGCTGACGTTCGGTGACGCTGAGGGCCTGGGCAAGCGCAAGCAGACCCGGCG
>NZ_VZPL01000302.1 GCF_008801575.1 Xanthomonas cissicola
GGTTGGTCATGCTGACATTGCCGCGCTGCGCCGGCAGGCAGTGTTCGATCAGAGAAAATTGTGCTGGCGTGATCTCCATGCCCAATAGTTTAATCGCTCGGGCCATTAGTGTTAACAGGCCCTACAAACGCGTGGAGCGGTTGTACCGCGAGCAGCAGCTACAGGTCCGACGGCGCAAACGCAAAAAAGTGCCAATAGGCGAGCGTCAGCCGCTGCTGCGGCCATCGCAGGCCAACCAGGTGTGGTCG
>NZ_VZPL01000303.1 GCF_008801575.1 Xanthomonas cissicola
GACCCATGTCGAAGGCTGGATCGCCCAACAAACCGCGGCTGGCTTTGGCATTGATCAGCACATGACCGACGCCCTCAATGCGTATCTTGATGGCCGCTTCGATCTGCTTGCATTGTTGACAGAGCTTCGTCGTCCCTATTTGAACTGAGTCTGCCAACGGATGCCGGCATGACAGGCATCTTCGCCACCGAAGTCTCATCAGTAGAAGTGTCCATGCCTGGCCCAGGGCGCTCTTGCTGGGCCTGTTC
>NZ_VZPL01000304.1 GCF_008801575.1 Xanthomonas cissicola
ATTGCCCGCGCCAAGATCGCAATGGCGAACTGCGCGAGCGCATTGTTGCGCTGGCGCATCGCCATCGTCGCTATGGCGTGGGGATGATCTATCTCAAACTGCGACAGGAAGGGCGCATCGTGAACTAGGGCCTGTTAACACATCCGAAGCCCATCAACGACTAGGACGAAGCTGAGGAATCCAAGGAACATGACATCCAGCTTCTCGAAGCGCGAGAAAATCCGGCGGTAGCCTTTCAAGCGACGGAA
>NZ_VZPL01000305.1 GCF_008801575.1 Xanthomonas cissicola
CCCCATCCGGGCCTTGGCCTTGCGCAGCACCGAGGCGAGGGTATTGGTGAGCGCGGCGAACCGCTCCATGATCTGCGCTTGATAGTCGGCGAACTTCAGCCGCAGCAGCCACGCCTCGGCGTTGCGCAGCACCGAGGCGAGGGTATTGGTGAGCGCGGCGAACCGCTCCATGATCTGCGCTTGATAGTCGGCGAACTTCAGCCGCAGCAGCCACGCCTCGGCGTTGCGCGTGCCGATGCGGTTGAGGA
>NZ_VZPL01000306.1 GCF_008801575.1 Xanthomonas cissicola
CTGCCACCTTGAACCCACGATCGGTCACTTGCCGGACCGCCTCGATCTTGAACTCATCCGTATACCGCTTACTGCTCATGGACACCTCCGAATCAGCCATTTTCCATGGCCTTGAGATGTCTAAGAACCTGTTCACGATCTTCGCTGATCAGTGCAGACTATGCGGATGCGCCAAAAGACCTATCCGAGCGACATGAGCCGGGAGCAGTTCGCACACGTGCTGCCGATCCTGGAACAAGCGCGCAAG
>NZ_VZPL01000307.1 GCF_008801575.1 Xanthomonas cissicola
TCGCTAGCACCACGCCCGATCCACTCGCGCACCAGCGCACGACGCGCCGGTGCGCTCACCACTTTTTTCGCAACGCATCCTTGATCAGGTCGTTCTCGAACAACTGCTCGGCCAGCAACTTCTTTAGGGAAGCTCTGAACAACGCACCACAGATACGCGACACTACCCGCCTCATCATGTAGAGGATCATCTATGCAGCTGACGTTCGGTGACGCTGAGGGCCTGGGCAAGCGCAAGCAGACCCGGC
>NZ_VZPL01000308.1 GCF_008801575.1 Xanthomonas cissicola
TGCGCGCTTGTTCCAGGATCGGCAGCACGTGTGCGAACTGCTCCCGGCTCATGTCGCTCGGATAGGTCTTTTGGCGCATCCGCATAGTCTGCACTGATCAGCGAAGATCGTGAACAGGTTCTTAGGGAAGCTCTGAACAACGCACCACAGATACGCGACACTACCCGCCTCATCATGTAGAGGATCATCTATGCAGCTGACGTTCGGTGACGCTGAGGGCCTGGGCAAGCGCAAGCAGACCCGGCGC
>NZ_VZPL01000309.1 GCF_008801575.1 Xanthomonas cissicola
GGGCGGGTTGACGCTGGCAAGTCTTGCGATGAGCTTTTATTTCCCCGGCATGGCCGCGTTAATCACGCGATCACTTTGGGCTGCGGCATTGATTCCAGTCTTACTGCTGATTAGGGCCTGTTAACACATCCGAAGCCCATCAACGACTAGGACGAAGCTGAGGAATCCAAGGAACATGACATCCAGCTTCTCGAAGCGCGAGAAAATCCGGCGGTAGCCTTTCAAGCGACGGA
>NZ_VZPL01000310.1 GCF_008801575.1 Xanthomonas cissicola
GGCCACCACCTGCTCCGGGGTCAGGCCATGGGCCTGGCACAGCACCGGCAACAGCCGCTGCACCGTCTCCAGCGCCTGCTTGCCACCGCTATTGCTGGCGATGGCCACCACCTGCTCCGGGGTCAGGCCATGGGCCTGGCACAGCACCGGCAACAGCCGCTGCACCGTCTCCAGCGCCTGCTTGCCGCCATCGTGGCTGGCGATGGCCACCACCTGC
>NZ_VZPL01000311.1 GCF_008801575.1 Xanthomonas cissicola
GGCCACCACCTGCTCCGGGGTCAGGCCATGGGCCTGGCACAGCACCGGCAACAGCGCCTGCACCGTCTCCAGCGCCTGCTTGCCACCGCTATTGCTGGCGATGGCCACCACCTGCTCCGGGGTCAGGTTCAGGGGGGCACCCGTCAGTGCATTGCGCCATGCATGCACTGCCTCCACTGCGGTCACGCCGCCACGTTTTGCAATCTTGAGAAGTTG
>NZ_VZPL01000312.1 GCF_008801575.1 Xanthomonas cissicola
GTGCCAGGCCCATGGCCTGACCCCGGACCAGGTGGTGGCCATCGCCAGCAATGGCGGTGGCAAGCAGGCGCTGGAGACGGTGCAGCGGCTGTTGCCGGTGCTGTGCCAGGCCCATGGCCTGACCCCGGAG
The DNA here is from genome assembly GCF_008801575.1 of Xanthomonas cissicola. Classification (GTDB taxonomy): domain Bacteria; phylum Pseudomonadota; class Gammaproteobacteria; order Xanthomonadales; family Xanthomonadaceae; genus Xanthomonas; species Xanthomonas cissicola. Next base: position 131 of record NZ_VZPL01000312.1, read on the forward strand.
CAGGTGGTGGCCATCGCCAGCCACGATGGCGGCAAGCAGGCGCTGGAGACGGTGCAGGCGCTGTTGCCGGTGCTGTGCCAGGCC
>NZ_VZPL01000313.1 GCF_008801575.1 Xanthomonas cissicola
GGGTGCCCCCCTGAACCTGACCCCGGGGCAGGTGGTGGCCATCGCCAGCAATATTGGTGGCAAGCAGGCGCTGGAGACGGTGCAGGCGCTGTTGCCGGTGCTGTGCCAGGCCCATGGCCTGACCCCGCAGCAGGTGGTGGCCATCGCCAGCAATAGCGGTGGCAAGCAGGCGCTGGAGACGGTGCAGCGGCTGTTGCCGGTGCTGTGCCAGGCC
>NZ_VZPL01000314.1 GCF_008801575.1 Xanthomonas cissicola
GCCAGGCCCATGGCCTGACCCCGGACCAGGTGGTGGCCATCGCCAGCAATGGCGGTGGCAAGCAGGCGCTGGAGACGGTGCAGGCGCTGTTGCCGGTGCTGTGCCAGGCCCATGGCCTGACCCCGGACCAGGTGGTGGCCATCGCCAGCAATATTGGTGGCAAGCAGGCGCTGGAGACGGTGCAGCGGCTGTTGCCGGTGCTGTGCCAGGCC